>JBEBSS010000013.1:0-60190 GCA_040394175.1 Leucobacter soli
GAACGCTCAGAGCAGAACGCGCAGCGTTCGGCCGCGACGACGACACCGATCCCGGTGGTCGGGGAGGGCGACTCTCCGCAGGGTTCGGCGGCCCGTAGGATCGCGTAGCGCTCCGAGGGCGCTCAGGTGAGGCGCCCGGGTGCGGGCGGTGGTGCCGGGGTGCTGCGAGGGCACCCCGGCACCACCTGGGGTCAGGCGGGTTGCGCCGCTTCGACCGGCGCTTGTTCGAGACGCTTCGACAGGCTTCCCGCCATCAGGACGATCACCAGCGCGAGGACGACGGAGATCAGGTAGGCGATCCGCATGGAGCTCAGGTCGGCGATGGGGCCGATGAGGGCTGCTCCGAGGAGGAATCCGACGTAGGTGAAGGTGTTGGCTCGCGCGACGGCGACGCCGCTCTGGTCGAGGGTGCCGGCCGCGGCGAATGCGAGCGGTGCGATCACGCAGAGTCCGCCGCCTGCGAGCGCGAATCCGACGAGGGCCACCCACGCGGCGGGTGCGAAGACGACGGCCAGCATGCCGACGAGAGCGATCAGGGCGCATACCTGGATCACGCGCTTCGCGCCGAAGCTGCGGATCAGCCAGTCCGCACTCAACCGGCCGACGAGCATGGCGGCGCTGTAGCCGCCGTAGGCGAGGGCTGCGATGCTTTCGGGGGCCGTGAGGGTGTCGTGCACGTAGACGGAGCCCCAGCTCGATGCTGAAGACTCGATGAAGTAGGCCGAGGTGAGGACGAGTCCGATGCCGAGCACGGGTGCCCACGGCACTTTCACCTTGAGCGCGCCCTTCTCGGGCCGCTGCTGATGCGCCGCACCGACGCGAGCGTGGATGAGCGAGGGCCCGGTGAGCAGCAGTGCCGGGACGAGCACGAGAAACTCGATTCCGAAGAATACCCAGAGCGGCCATCCCAGCGCGGCAGTGGTGGCGGCCGCAGTCGAGGCGACGATGCCGGCAACGCTGTAGACGGCGTAGAACGCGACGACGATGCTTCGCTTGTATTTGGTCTGGAGCGACACCGCCTTCATGTTCATCGTCGCGTCCACCATGCCGAACGCCACGCCCATCACGATCCACGCGAGGATGAGCAGCGGCAGCGTGCTGGCGAAGCCGATGATGAGCAGTGCCGCGAAGTTGGCGATGATCGCGATGCGCAGCACTTTGTCGCTGTGCATCCGCTGCACGATGCTGCCCGTGATGAGGGTGGCCGCGCCGGCCATGAGCGGCAGCGCGAGGGTCATGAGCGCTAGCGTGGTGTCGCTGAAGTCGAATCTGGCCTTGATCGTCGGGAGGCGCGCGAAGAGTGACCCGAATCCGAGTCCCTGGGCGAAGAACACGATGAACAGGGCGACGCGTGCTCGCCGCATTCCCTCGGTGATGTGCGCTGTGACGGCGCCTGAAACTGTACTCATTGAACTTTCTCCATGATTGCGGCTCATCGTTGAGCCTGGGTCACGCCGCGCCCATCGCGCGCCGCTTGAGCTGTTGCTTGTCCACTTTGCCGATGGGCAGCAGCGGTAGATGGTCGACGATGATGAACTCCTTCGGCACCTTGTAGTTGGCCAGGTGCTCCCGGCAGAGCATCCGGAGGCGTTCCGGGTCGGGGGTGGCTCCTGGCTCCGGCATCACATAGGCGACGCCGACCTCGCCGAAGGTGTCGTCTGGCCTGCCGATGACCGCGGCGAGTGCGACTTCGTCGAGACCTTCGATGCAGAGTTCGATCTCGCGCGGGTATACGTTGTAGCCGCCCGACTTGATCATTTCGCTCCGCCGGCCGACGAGTCGCAGGTTGCCGTCTGCGCGGAGCAGGCCGACGTCGCCGGTCTTGAACCACCCATCTGCGGTGTACGCGGCCGCGGTGGCCTCGGGCCTGCCGAAGTACTCCAGGAACAGTCCGTCGTGTTGCACCTGCACCTCGCCCTGTTCGCCGATGCCGACGGGGCGGTCCTCGTCGTCCGCGAGGCGGACTCGCATACCCGGGTCGAACTTGCCGACGGTGTGCGACAGGACGTCGTCGTCCGCGTGCTCGTCGGTGAAGGTGATGGAGGCGATGGTCTCTGTCATTCCGTAGACCGTCAGCAGTCTGATGCCGCGCGCCCGGTAGGCGCGAATGGTTTCGATCGGGAGCGGGGCTCCGCCCCAGCTGACGACTCTCAGGCTCGAGAGATCGCGCGCTGCGAAGTCGGGGCTCATCGAGATGGCTTGCAGCACCGTGGGGACGTTCATGAGGTTGGTGAGCCGCAACCGTTCGATGCAGTCGACGATCTCAGCTGGGTCGAAGCGTTCGAGGAGAGCGAGCATGCCGCCGGCGACCAGTGTGGTGCCGGTGAGGTCGGCGATGCAGGCGACATGGTTGACGGGAAGGTTGCACGGCACTCGGGGTGACGGGATCCCGATCGCTTCGGACTCGACGCAGGAGGCGTAGACGAGGCCTCGGTGGCTGAGCACTGCGCCCTTCGGCGATCCACTGCTGCCCGAGGTGAAGACGATGGTCGCGGGGTCGTACGGATCCGCTGGGTACGTGTCGAACGGCTGGGGCTCGGGAAGGCGGCCGAGAGGGCCGATCGGTTCGCCCCCGTCGAGGCGGAAGGCCCGTTCGATCCCGAATTCGCTGACGAGCGTTCCGATCTCTTCGGTGAGGTCGCGTCCGTCGATATTCGGAAGCGAGAGGATCAGCCGGGGGGTCGATTCCGAAACGACGTGGGCGAGTTCTCGGTACGTGTATCTGGGGTTGAGTCCGACCCATACGGCGCCGAGCTTGAACGCTGCGAGCAGGGTGATGAGGAATTCCGGTCGGGGGGTGCTGAGCACGGCGACTCGGTCGCCGTGGGTGAGGCCTGCGGCTGAGAGCGCACCTGCCATGCGCGTGACGCGCTCCGAGAGCGCGGCATACGAGAGCAGTGCGCCCTCATGCCACACGGCATCTGCCTGGGGAGTCTGGGTCGTGTAGTGATCGAGGTAGTCCGCGAGTGTCGTGAGTCGCGGAAGCGTGAGGGACACGGGCCCTAGGCTCCGGCCTCGTCAGCCTGCTCGTTCGTCTGGCGGGTGGCGAAGAGCGAGACCCAGCGTGCGACCATCGCGGGCTTGTCGTTGCCTTCGATCTCGATCGTGTTGTCGGTGGTGACGAGGTAGGTGCCGTCTTCGCGAGGATCGACGGCGGCGATGCTCGCGACGCAGCGGATGCGCTGCCCTACGAATACCGGGTGAGTGAATCGCACGCGGTCCATGCCGTAGTTGAATCCGTAGATGCCCTCTCCTTCGATGGGGCTGTTGTTGAAGTGGAAGGCGGTGAGCATGCTGAGCAGCAGGAATCCGTCGACCAGTTCTGCGCCGAGGGGGTTGTTCCTGCTCGCGGTGAGGTCGGTGTAGTCGGGGTCGAGGTAGGTCGAGTAGGCGAACTGGCCGAGGTGCTCGGGGTCGATCGCCATCCAGGGGGACTCGAAGAACAGCTCCCCGACATGATCTGCGAGCTGGGGCAGGGCGATGGCGCGGCGGTGCGACATGGGATCTCCAAAAACTAAATAAATACTTGCTTTTATTATGGGAACCCCGCTCCACCCTGTCAAGCACCGAGGGGCCGCCTGCAAATCACCGGCGACAGCCGGCGCACCCGCAGCATGTCGTAAAGTGCAAGGGTGAACACCCTGGCGAAGAAGCAAGACGCACCCCGGCGCGAGCCTCAGCAGGCTCGAGGCCGGGCAGCGGTTTCCTCGATCCTCGCCGCCACCAGCGAGCTGCTCGAAGAAGCCGGATTCGATAGCCTCACGACGATCGCCATCGCAGAGCGAGCCGGAGTGAACATCGCCACGCTCTACCGCTACTATCCGAACAAGTTCGCCATCGTCCGCGAACTCGCGGAGGGACTGGAAGACGAGCGAGCTGGAGCATCAGTCAGGGCACTGAGCACGCTCGGGCAGGAGAACGACTGGCGCACCCCCGTACGGGCCGCGATCGAAGCGGTTGCGCAGCTGCGCGTGGAGCGCCCCGGGGCGCGCGCGATCCGGCGCGCGCTGCAATCCTCGCCCGCGCTCTGGGACCTCGACCACGAGGTCGTGGTGCGAACCGCTGAGGCGATCGGCCCCTTTCTGCAGGAGGTGAACCCCGCCCTCGGCGACCAGCAGGCGCGAGACATCGCCCTGGTCGTGGTGAGCACCGTCACCAGCCTGCTCGATCTGACGAACGACGCACCCGACCAATCTCCCAGGGTTCAGAAGGAACTCATGCTGATGATCGAGCGCTACCTCGACCCCTATCTTTCACACGCGTAGCGCACTGGGCTCGCGCCCAGGACGCCGGGGTCCAGGGGCTGTTCAAGCAACGGGCACAGTCGTACACTGCGGAGTATGAGTAGCTCAGTTCAAGTGAAGACATACGTGGTGACCTTCGACTGCCCCGACGCGCTCGCGCTCGCGGAGTTCTACGCGAAGATGCTCGGCTGGCGGGTCGACTTCGACGAACAGTCGCCAGAATGGGTGGACGTGCTGCCTCCCGAGAACGAACCGCAGCACTTCTCGATCTCGTGTCAGCAGATAGATCACTACCGCGCCCCGGAATGGCCGGTAGGGGAGGTTCCGCAGCAGCTGCACTTCGATCTCTACGTCGACTCCCTCGAGCAGGCAGGGGCAGCCGCCGAGACCGCGGGCGCCCGGCGGCACGAAGTGCAGCCGAGCGAGAACGGAAGCTTCGTCGTGTTCGTCGACCCGGTCGGGCACCCATTCTGCCTCTGTCAGGCGTGAGCGGTCCGGCGCGCTCGGAGCACGGCGTGCCAAAACGATCTGCGTATCCGAATCCAGAGTCGGTCAGGAGCGGCGTGCGGACGCGGATCGCGCGCCGGGAGGCGCGTCGATCTCGTCTCAGCCCTGAGGCTCGCTCACGCGCGCGAGCAGCTCCGTGAGCAGTGCCTCCCCGACAGACGCGGGCAGCGCCTCCACCAGCGCCATGAGCGGGGCCATCCGGGGAGGCAGCGAGGCGCCGCCGGCAGCCCCGGCCGGCTTCGGAGCCGCGCCTGCGATGCGCAAGATGGTCCAGGCTGCGCCTGGACCCGGCACTCGATCCTCGCCATACCCGAGCAATCGCAGCGCCCCGATTGCCGCACCGACCGAGGGCCGCGGCTTGCCTCGCACGGCGTCGGCGGACACCCGCAGCGACGCGCTGAGCTCCGGGAGCAGCCGCTCGGTCACGGGCGTGATGGTCAAGTGCGCGCTGTGGGGGAGACGCACTCCGTTCGCCTGGTCGACACCGGGTTGATGCTGAATCTTGATGCCTCGGCGGGCCATCTCATCGGCAAGAAGATGCGGATCGACGCGCTCGGACGTCGGCGCGGTCGGGTCTGCGATGAGTGCGATGGCGGGACCGTGAGGCCGGCCCCACACCTGCAGCCCCGGAACGCTGCCGACGACCCCGACGATCTCGTTCGCGGACCGGGCGCACGACGCGACGAGCTCCTGATAGCCGGCAGCGCCGAGACGATGCACGATCGCCCATGCGGCGGCGAGCGCAGATGCGGAGCGTGAGCCCAGCAGCGTGGGATTCACGACGGGGTATCCCGGCCATCGGGTGAGCCCGAAGAACTGCGCGCGATGCCGTGCGCGGCCGCGGTGCAGGAGCACGGATACCCCCTTCGGCGCATAGCCGAACTTGTGCAGATCGGCTGAGATGCTGGTCACACCCGGGTGACGGAAATCCCACACCGGGGTGTCGGGCCACCAGGGCAGGGCGAGGCCGCCGAAGCACGAGTCCACATGGCACGGAATCCCGCGCGCGAGCGCCGCGCGGGAGACCTCCCCGATCGGGTCGATCGACCCGCTGGGGTAGGCGGGGGCGGACACGACCACCAGTGCGACGTCCTCTTCGAGCCTGGCCGTGATAGCGCTTGCGCGCACGGAGCCGTCAGCCTCGCAGGGGACGAGGTCGAGTTCGAGGTCGAAGAGGCGCGCAGCTTTGTGAAAGGCGGCGTGCACGGTCATCGGCACGACGAGTCGAGGCTTCTGACCCTGTGCCGCCAGCCTCATCGCGAGCGGCGCGTGCTCCGAGCGCCAGATATCGCGCGCGGTCTTGACCGCGAGCAGGCAGCTCTCCGTGCCGCCGCTGGTCACGCTGCCGACGATGGTCCCGCCGGGGCGCCTCGAGGCTCCGTTCAACGCCCGCCGCGTGAACGCGATGAGGTCCCGCTCCATCGCGGCGATTGAGGGGAACGTGGTCGGGTCGAGCGCGTTGAGCGGTCTCGCCAGCTCTGCAGCCTCGCCTGACAGTCGGTCGAGTTCTGCCATGCCCGAGTCGTAGACGTAGGAGAGGACGCGCCCTCCGTGGGTGGGCGCGTCGAGCTCGCGAAGCTCGCGCAGCCGTGCGAGCACGCGGGCGGAGTCCGAACCGTGAGTGAGCGAATCGTCGGTCATGATTCCTTCGAAGGGTGGGGGTTCGGGGAAGCGCCGGCAGGCGCAAGGTCGTTCTCCCGCAGACGATAGCGCCGAAGAGCGAACAGGCTGAGCAGCATGAGCGCTGCCGGAAGCAGGCTGAACGAGAGCGCGATACCGGTCACGGCGAGAGCCGGTTGCTCCACTGTGACGTTCGCGGTGGACTCGATGTAGCCGGTGAGGGCGAGCACGATGGTGAGCACGGTCGAACCGAGAGCCATGCCCGCGGTCTCTCCGGCGGTCCACACGCCCCCGAAGACTCCTGACCGAGGCTGCCGTTCGCGCGCCCGGTTGTCGTGTGCGATAACGTCCGGCAGCATCGCCATGGGCAGCGTCTGCATTCCGGCGTAGGCCGCACCCGCGACTCCGACGGGCACCACGATCCACCAGCCCGGCGCCCACACCATGCCGACCAGGACGAGTGCGGCGACCAGGAAGAGCACGCTGGCGATACGGAACCCGCGCTCCTTGCCGATGCGGTCGGCAATCTTCTGCCACACCGGCGCGACGAGGAGGGCTGGCGCGATGAGCGAGGCGAACAGGATCGTCACCGCGCCCTCGTCGCGCAGGACCCAGGTCGCGACGAACTGGGCGCCGGCCAGCATGAGGCCCGTTGCGAGTGCCTGGCACATGAACGTCGCGAGCAGCGCCCGGAAGGGTTGGCTCTCGCGCAGCACGGCGAGGCTCTCTCGATAGTACGTGAGCGAGAAGAGCGGGGCGCCGGCGCGGGGAGACGTCACGACGGATCGGGGGGCGACGGTCGAGGCGATTCCCAGACCGATTCCGAGCAGCACGGCCGCGACGACCGCCATCATCAGGTATCCGAGCGTGGGATTGTCCGGGAAGAGCCCGCGGATCTCGGGGCCGCCTGCCCCGAAGAGCAGGATCGCGACCGTGAGCATGACGACTCGCCACGTGAGCAGGCGGGTGCGCTCGCGGTAGCCGTCGGTGAGTTCGGCAGGAAGCGCGATGTAGGGCACCTGGAACAGGCTGAAGAACGTGGCGGCAGCGACGAAGGCGACGAACACCCACACCGCACTCCCGGCGGGAACGAGCCCCGGGGGAACCGCGAACGTCAGGACGAACGCGAAGGGAAGGCCGATCGCGCCGAGCAGCATCGGTCCGCGACGCGACCCGCTTCGTGCGAGTGCCCGGTCGCTGAGCCCGCCGATAATCGGGTCGATCAGTACGTCCCAGACCTTCGCGCCGGTGACGATGAGGCCGGCGATGATCGCAGCGACGCCGAGCGTGTCGGTCAGGTAGTAGACCAGCACCAGACCAGGCAAGGTGGCGAACCCGCCGGTGCCGAGCGAACCCATCGCGTACCGGGTGACGGTTCCGCGTGAGAGGCGGCCGGTGCCGGGAGAAGTCATCGCTGAGGTCATGCACTCAGCGTAGCGGGAGCCTCGCGCTCAGCGGTCAGGACGTGGTGCCCAGACGTTCGAGCAGCTGTTGTGCGGCGGCCGGGTCGGAGGCTACCTCCAGCAATCCCTGCATCAGGTCGGGGGACTGGTTGAGGCCGATCAAGAACAGCACGAAGAACACCACCCAGGCGAGCGCTCCTGCGGCGAGCGGAGCCCAGAAGGTGAGTTTGCGCGCGCGCAGGCGGCGGATCGAGAAGATCAGCACGAGCGCGTAGATGGCCAGCACGAGGATCGCGCCAACGGTTCCGATGACTTTCAGTGCGGGTGGTGCGGTGAAGTCGCTCACGCCGAGGTCCTCGGCAACGCGACCGAACTCGAGCGAGAACTGGGAGAGCGTCAGCGCCATGCTCAGCGCGAAGTAGGCGCCGACTGCGAGCAGGGCGATCGTGACGATGCGGTCCGCGCTTCGCGGCTTGGGCGCGACGCCAGGCTGTCCCGGGGTCGAGGCGGAAGCGTTCGGCTCGGTTGCGCTCGGGCCGTATGCCGCGTGCGGCTCCCGCGGGGCGGGCTCTTCCGGTCGCGCGGATCCGCTGTGCCCCGGCTGTGCCGGTGCGGCCGGAACCGAGCCGCCCTTGACGCCGAGGTTGTGCGGTACGCCGGGAAGCGGACCGGTACCGCCGCTCGAGGCGCGCGCCGGAGTCGTCTTCGGTGCCGCAGGGTTCACCGGCGCCGTATCCGGACGAGCGAGTCCTTCGCTTTTCGCCCACTCCCGCACCGAGGAATCGAGGGCGGTTGCGGCGGTATCGGAATCCGCTGCTCCTGCGCCTGTCGTCTGCGGTTCCTCAGCCGATGGAGCCGCGGAATCCTGGTCTTCCGGCTCGGCGTATTCGCCGTACTGCGGTCGCGGCCGTGGGTCGTGTGCAGAGGTCACGCGGCGCTCACCGACTTTCCGGCACTGCCGAGCTGCTGCGCCGCCTCGACGATGCGCGCGGCCATGGCGGTTTCGGCGACTCTGCCGTAGGCGCGGGGATCGTACTGCTTCTTGTTGCCGACTTCACCGTCGATCTTGAGCACGCCGTCGTAGTGCTTGAACATGTAGTCGGCGACCGGGCGGGTGAACGCGTACTGGGTGTCGGTGTCGATGTTCATCTTGATGACACCGTTCGAGACTGCTTCGGCGATCTCCTCGGCCGAGGATCCCGAGCCGCCGTGGAACACGAGGTCGAGCGGCTTTGCGGCGGTGCCGTACTTCGATGCAAGCCCCTGCTGGATCTCCGCGAGCAGTTCGGGGCGCAGCTTCACGCCGCCGGGCTTGTATACGCCGTGAACATTGCCGAATGTGAGGGCGGTGAGGTACCGGCCGTGTTCGCCCAGTCCGAGCGCCTCGACAGTGGCCACCGCGTCTTCGAGTGTGGTGTAGAGCTGGTCGTTGATCTCGTGGGCGATGCCGTCCTCTTCGCCGCCGACGACGCCGATCTCGACTTCGAGGATCACATCGATCGCCGCCAGGCGAGGCAGCAACTGCTTCGCGATCTCCAGGTTCTCCGTGAGCGGCACGGCCGAGCCGTCCCACATGTGCGACTGGAAGTACGGGTGTCCGCCGTTTGCGACGCGCGCCTCGCTCGCCTCGACGAGCGGCAGCACGAACGACTCGAGATGGTCTTTGGGGCAGTGGTCCGTGTGCAGTGCGACGGTCACGTCATAGGCCTTCGCCACTTCTTCGGCGTACTTGGCGAACGCGATCGCACCGCCTGCGCGGTTCTTCACCGTGTGTCCCGCCAGATAGTCGGCACCACCGAAGCTGACCTGCAGGATGCCGTCGCTGCCGGCCTCGGAAAAGCCCTGCAATGCCGCGTTCAGTGTCTGCGAGCTCGAGACGTTGATCGCGGGGAAGGCGAAGCCGCCGTTCTTCGCGGCGTCGAGCATTGCGGCGTACTGTTGCGGAGTTGCGACGGGCATGAATACGGCCTTTCCTGGGGCTTGCGGATCCTCCGCACAAGTCTAGGCGATCGGCCCGGGGAAGACGCCGGGCGCTTCTGCCAAAACTCCGCAAGGATGCGGCCTGCGAGGTGCTCGGGCTGGCGGGGAATGCCCGTTCGATGCGCCTACTCGGTCGGGGTGGGGGTGAACAGATCCTCGATCCGGACTTCGAACACGGCTGCCAGTTTGAATGCGAGCGGCAGGGACGGGTCGTACTTGCCGCTCTCGATCGCGATGATCGTCTGGCGCGAGACTCCGAGCCGCTCGCCCAGCTCGGCTTGAGACCAGCGCCGCTCTGCACGACGCGCTTTTACATCGTTGCGCATGCTCGTCTCACCGATATCGGATACTCGAGACGATGGATCCGATCAGCCACCCGGTCATCATCACCCCGAACGCGATCATCCAGTTCAGATGGGGGCCGCCGAACATCTCGAGCAGCCCGGCTACTAGGAGGAGCGGCACGCCGACAGCGAATCCGATGATGAACGATTCGCCGAGCTGTCGCTGGGCGAACTCGTCGGACTCGCGGTAGAAGGCGATGATCGACCACGCGAGAACGGCGACGCTGGGGAGCGTGAGCAGCATGGGTTGCCAGGTGCCGATTCCCGCCGATTGCAGGGAGAGAGCCGCGAAGAGCGTGACGACGTAGAGTGCGATGCCGATCCCCATTCGGATGGCGTAGCGAGTCGCGGGAGAGCGCCTGCTGCTCGGGCGGGTTTCGTCGTTCGTGTGGCTCATGGCGATCACCTTTCGGTACTGGGAGTGAAGTCTAGGCGAGGGCGAGGAAGAGCGTGGGCAGGCCGAGGAAGAGGAGGTCGAGTCCCCAGTGGGCGAGGACCAGCGGAGCGAGGCGCTTCATCCAGAGCATCAGCGCGCCGAGGATGAGGCCTGCGAAGCAGGTGGTGAGCACCTTTGCCGCGAGGTCTGCCGGCGAGGTGAGCGCGAAGCCGCTGTGCTGGATTCCGAAGATTCCCGCGACGAGGATCAGAGCCACTGCGGTGCCGAGTGTTCGCGCCAGGCGGGGTTGCGCGTAACCGCGGTACAGCGCCTCCTCGGAGACCGCGATCGTGAGCGGGGCGATGAGGACGGCCACGAGGCCGACCCAGAGGGGGACGCTCGGTAGTCCGCTGGGGAGCGGGGGTGCACCGCCGTAGACGATGAGGTTCGCGGCGAAGTTCGAGATGAGGAAGCCGATGAGCAGGATGATCAGCATCAGTGCGCCCCAGGCCAGGTCGATCCACCGAATCGGGCGGAAGAGCTCGATCAGGCTGCCGCCTTCGGCGCGCATTGCCAGCGCGACGACGGCGAGCGCCGCCAGGTCGACGACGACCACGAGGGCGTTCGCGTAGATCAGCGAGAGGTTCGCCGAGAGCAGGATGAGTCCGAGGGCAAGGATCAGGACGGGCCTGACGGCGAGCACCCCGAGGACGCGGAGCACGGGTGTGTGGGTCTGGACGGTGGTCTCAGCGAGGGGTGGAGGGACGGTCATGTGGAAAATGTACAGCGACCTTTACATGAATGTCAAGTTTGCTTAACATTTCTGCGGGGGGACATGCCGAAGATCGCAGGTGCGCTTGGATCGCACGGCCAGTCACCCGCGATACGCTTATCGGCATGACTGAACACGACTCGCTCGGCACCTGGCAACCCGACCGCAACCTCGCCATGGAGCTGGTGCGCGCCACCGAGGCCGCGGCGATCCGAGCCACCCCGTGGATCGGCCGAGGCGACAAGAACGCCGCTGACGGTGCCGCCGTCGACGCCATGCGCCGATTCCTGTCGACGGTCAACATGAACGGCACCGTCGTGATCGGCGAGGGCGAGAAAGACGATGCGCCCTGGCTCTACAACGGCGAGCAGGTCGGCAACGGCGAGGGCGCAGAGTGCGATGTCGCCGTCGACCCCATCGACGGTACTCGGCTGACCGCGGAGGGACGACCCGGTGCGCTCTCGGTCATCGCCGTCGCAGATCGCGGCAGCATGTACGACCCGTCGGCCGTGTTCTACATGGACAAGCTCGTGTGCGGACCGGAAGGCGTCGGCATCGTCGACATCGAACGGCCGATCGGCGAGAACATCCGCGCCCTCGCGCGTGCGAAGAGCGTCGACGTGAGCGATATTCGCGTCGCAGTGCTCGACCGTCCTCGCCACGATCAGCTGATCGCCGACATTCGCGAGGCAGGTGCAGGCACCCGGCTGATCATGGACGGCGACGTCGCCGCCGGAGTCAACGCCGCACAGTGGAACTCCAGCATCGATCTCGCCGTGGGCATCGGCGGCACCCCGGAGGGCATCATCACCGCGTGCGCGGTGAAAGCACTCGGCGGCGTCATCCAGGGCAAGCTCTGGCCGAAGGACGACGTGGAGCGGGAGCAGGCGCTCGCCGCAGGTCACGACCTCGACCGTGTACTGCACGCGAACGACCTCGTCGCGAGCGACAACTGCTACTTCGTCGCGACAGGCATCACCTCGGCAGACTTTCTCGATGGCGTGCAGCGCCGTGGTCCGTTCCTCCGCTCGGAGAGTGTGGTCATGCGCTCGTTCTCGGGAACGATTCGTCGCGTGATCACGGATCAGCGGCCCGATCGCTGGGACTAGCCTGCGCCGGTCGCTGCGGAGCGGTCGAGACCCGCACGCAGTCCCGGGAAATCGGCGGTCCCTCGGCTCAGGATGGGCTGCGCGCTCCGAGCTGTTCTGACGGCAGCTCCGAAGGCGCGTTCAGCGAGATCTCATCGATCGGTGAAGCTTCGATCAGCTGGAGAAGCGCCGCTCGTGCGACGCTCAGATCTGCCGCAGTCGCGGTATCCGCGAGATCGAAGCGCATCGTGATGCGGTCGTCGTACACCACGAGCGCGACGAACTCCGCCTGCGGGATCGTCGCTTGCGCCTGCATCATCTGGGCATACGCCTCGACCATGCCGGGATGCTGCTCGCCGCCGTTCAACACCCGGACGAACATCGTGTCCTGCGGGCCTTCGAGATAGATTTCCGCGCCGACAGGGGCGCTTGCAGCGATCAACTCCAGCGCGGATCCGAGCGCGCTCCACTCGGTCGCACGAACCTTCGTCTCAGCGCCACCAGCGGGGGCGGGGAGTTGCACCTCGGCGATCCCGGGCAGCGAGGCGATCGCGAGAATGAGCGGGCCGTACGCCTCGCGCTTCCGTTCGTCGCTGCTCGGACCCTGCGGTGGAAGCACCGAGAACGGGACACCCGCCTGCTGCGAGTCCGCTTGCAGGGCGAGCGTCGCCGGGTCCGAGATCATCCCGACGTTCGCGGGAGAGACGGAGATTCCATCGGGGGAGAACCGGATGGCTCGGTGAGGCAGGTCGTACGCGCGTTCGAGGAGCGGAAGCGCCGTGTCGAGTGGGAAACCGGCGGGGACGTGCAGATCGAGCGGCGGCCCGAAGTTCGTGATCGTGCTGCCGTCCTCATCCACCCATCCGCGAAACTCGAGCGGGATATCCTCGGCCCGGAGACGGATCTCGCGCAGCAGCGTGAAGAGACTCTCGGCGGTCGTCGTCTCAGCGACGAGGTCGAGCGATCCGTCGTCAGGTTCCTCCTGGTACCCGTCGGGATCGAAGCTGTGCACCACCACCTCACCCGTCAGTTCCGGCCCGCTGGATCGAAGCGCATCAAGGACGCGGGCGAATCGCACGAGTTCTTCGGGGTCGAAGCAACTGCCAACGAGGCCGTACTTCGTCGCGCTCCAATGGGAGTCGCCGGGAGCCGTGCGGACGAACACGTCGTCGAACCGCGGCTCTCCCTCGCAGCTCAGACGTGCGATCTCGTTCGCCTCCTCTTCGGTGAGTTCCGGCGAGACCTCGAGTTCGGCCGTGTACTTCGACCCCGAGCTCGGCCATCCGTTGTAGTAGCTCCACGAGGCGCCCACGACCCCGGAGGCCGCTCCGACCCGCTGCTCCCAATCCCGTTGGGCGAAGCTCGCAGGAGCGCAGCTCGTCAGCGCAAGTGCGATGCCGATGCCGAACACCGCGGACGCAGCGGCCCGTGCCCGCCAGAGGTGCGGGCGTGTGTGCTGAGTGGGGGTCATCGCATCGTTCCTCGGTCGTCCGTGGTTCGTCGGCTCGGAGCTTGTGGCTCGGAGCTTGTGGCTCAGAGTGTGAGCGGGATCGCCTTCAACTGCTGAATGCGCAGCCCCGTCGCCTTCGCTAGTGCCGGCAGGTCATCGGCCGCATGCCGTCGCGCAGCATCGACGATGATAGACGCGCAGGCCTCAGCATCTGCGAGGGCCTCGTGGTGCGCGAACTCCCCGAAGCCCGCAGCGGCCGCGGCGAGAGGCAGCCGATGCGACGGGATGTCGTAGGTCTTGCGAGACACCTGCACGCTGCACAGATACCGCAACTTCGGGGTCGGCGTGATCGTCTCCGCGCACGCCGCGCGAATGACTCCCATGTCGAAGCCCGCGTTATGGGCAACGGCGATGTCTTCGCCGATGAACTCGCGCAGCTCGCCCAACTGCTCGGACCAGCTCACCGCATCGACCACCATCTCAGGGGTGATGCCATGGATCTTGATGTTGAAGGGCAAGAACTCGTCATGCCCCTCCGGCGGCTTGATCAACCAGCGGGCGCGATCCTCGACCCTGCCGTTCCGAACCCGCACCAAACCCACCGAGCAAGCCGAAGAGGCATGACTGTTCGCGGTCTCAAAATCAAGAGCTGTGAAATCGACTGGCACGTGTCTAGCTTTCCATACGCCGCCGACACGGAGGTTCGCTCAGCGACGATCGAGGGGTTCCGTCCGCGACAGGTAGACTTGACGCCCGTGGCTCTTACTATCGGAATCGTGGGTCTGCCGAATGTCGGCAAGTCGACCCTCTTCAACGCGCTCACCCAGAACGATGCGCTCGCGGCAAACTACCCGTTCGCGACCATCGAACCCAACGTCGGCGTGGTGAATCTGCCCGATGCGCGCCTCGACAAGCTCGCCGAGATCTTCGGCAGCGAGCGGATCCTGCCGGCTCCCGTCAGCTTCGTCGACATCGCAGGAATCGTTCGCGGTGCGAGCGAGGGAGAGGGTCTTGGCAACCAATTCCTCGCGAATATCCGCGAGGCCGACGCCATCGCGCAGGTCGTGCGCGGCTTCGACGACCCCGACGTGATCCACGTCGACGGTGCGGTCAACCCGGCCAGCGACATGGAGACGATCAACACCGAACTGATCCTCGCCGATCTGCAGACCCTCGACAAGGCGCTCGTGCGCTACGAGAAAGAGCTGAAGGGGAAGAAGATCGATTCGTCGGTCGTCGCCACAGCGAAGGACGCGCTCGCCGCACTCAACGACGGCAAGCTGCTCTCGCACACCGAGATCGATCTCGAACCCATCCGCGAGCTCGGCCTGCTCACCGCGAAGCCCTTCCTCTACGTCTTCAACGTCGATGAGGGCGTGCTCGGAGATCAGGGACGGCTGGACGCGCTGGCAGCTCTCGTCGCCCCAGCGAAGGCGATCTTCCTGGACGCGAAGCTCGAAAGCGAACTCATTGCGCTCGACGCGGACGAGGCAGCCGAACTCCTCGCCTCGATCGGCCAGGACGAGAGCGGCCTCGACCAGCTCGCCCGTGTGGGCTTCGACACCCTCGGGCTGCAGACCTACCTCACGGCCGGTCCGAAGGAGGCCCGCGCCTGGACGATTCGCAAGGGTGCCACCGCGCCTCAGGCGGCAGGCGTGATCCACACCGACTTCGAGAAGGGGTTCATCAAGGGCGAGATCATCTCGTTCGACGACCTGGTCGAGACGGGCTCCGTCGCAGAGGCTCGCGCGAAGGGCAAGGCTCGCATGGAGGGCAAGGAGTACATCATGCAGGACGGCGATGTCTGCGAGTGGCGCTTCAACGTCTAGTCGTCCCCGAGCTCTTCGGCCAGCCCGATGAGGATTCCTTCCGGGCCGCGTAGATAGCAGAGCCGGTAGGCGTCCTCGTAGCGGACCACCTCGCTGCTCACGAGTTCAGCTCCGCGGGCGGTGAGCCGCTCCAGCGTCTCGTCGAGGTCGTCGACCGCGAACATCGCGCGGAGATAGCCGAAGGAGTTCACGGGCGCATTCCGGTGGTCGGAGCGTACCGAGGGCTCGAGAAAGCGGGAGAGCTCGATGCGGCCGTGCCCGTCCGGGGTGCGCATCATCGCAATCTCGACGCGTTGTTCGCCGAGGCCGGTGACGCGCCCCGCCCACGCGCCCGCAACCTCGGTCCGCCCCTCCAGCTCGAGCCCGAGTTCGAGGAAGAAGTCGATCGCGGACGGGAGATCCTCGACGACGATACCGATGTTGTCCATGCGCACGGTCATGGCGTCAGCATAGCTCTCGCCGGATGAATCCAGGAGGCCCTGAGTGCCTCGGCCGCCCCACTTCCCGGGCGACGAACTTCGGCACGGTTCGCGGTTCGCGGTACGCTGCGAGCATGCGTGATCTTGCGAGCGTCCCAGACGGGCCCGTGCCGGTTCCGCCCTCGCTGCATGCGGCGCTCGCGAATCATGGTCTCAGGGAGGCTGAACTCGTGCCCGCGTGGGAGAACTCCGTAGGAGGACTCACCTTCTCGGTCGCGGGCGGAGGCCCCGGCAGCCCCGTCGACTTCTTCGCGAAGTGGAACCCGATGAGCTCCGGCGAATCGCTGATGGCCGAGGCCGAGCGGTTGAGATGGATCGAGGGCCGTCACCCGGCCCCGAGGGTGGTCGCATTGGAGTCCATCGACGACACCGAGGTGCTGCTGACCGAGGCTCTGCCGGGCGAATCCGCAGTGAGCGAGCGATGGCTGGGGCACCCGGGCATCGCCCTGCGCGCGCTCGGCACGGGATTGCGACGGCTCCATGATCTCCCGGTCGGCCACTGCCCGTTCGACTGGGGAGTGGAGCATCGGAAACGGGCGGAACGGATTCCCGACGGCGCGGTCGGGAAGGCGCCTCCGATCGATCGCCTCGTCATCTGCCAGGGCGATCCTTGTGCACCCAACACTCTGATCGGCGCAGACGGGACGTTTCTCGCGCATGTCGACCTCGCGAGGCTCGGCACGGCGGATCGCTGGGCCGACCTTGCGGTCATGACGCTCTCGCTCGAGTGGAACTATGAGGGATACGACGAAGAGGAATTCTGGGAGGCGTACGGCGTCGAGCCCGACCGCACGCGCATCGCCTTCTACCGCGACCTCTGGAACGCGGAGTAGCGGTAGCGTGGAGGGGTGACTCACGCCCGACAGATCCAGCTGCACACCTCTCTCGTTGGAGACGAGACCGCCCAGACCCGCGTCGTCTTTCTGCACGGCCTCTTCGGGCGGGGCAGGAACTTCACGAGGATTACTTCGGGCTTGCAGCCAGAGGCCCAATCTCTCATGGTCGACCTTCCGAACCACGGACGTTCGGACTGGACGGCGCACTTCGACTATGCCGAGATGGCCGATATCGTGGCGGAGCAGCTCCGTTCCGGTTTCGCTGCGGCGGGTCCGGTCGACGTGGTGGGTCACTCCATGGGCGGAAAGGTGGCGATGGTGCTCGCCCTGCGGCACCCCGAGCTCGTGCGCAGGCTCGTCGTCATCGATATCTCCCCGGTCGCGTCCGGCTCCTCGAGAGGGGAGTTCCAGCATCTGCTCGGCTCGCTTGCCGCGCTCGATCTGTCGGCTCTCGAACGGCGTTCCGACGCCGATGATGCGCTCGCCGCCGCCGTGCCGCAGAACGGAGTGCGCAGTTTCCTGCTGCAGAATCTGAAGCACCGCGACGGGGGCTTCGCCTGGGAGCCGAATCTGCGTCTGCTCCATGGGGAACTGGAGGCGGTCATGGCGTTTCCCGATCTGGCGGGCCACCGTTTCACGGGTCCGGTGCTGTGGATTCGAGGTGAGCGTTCCGAGTACGTCACTGACGAGGACGCGCCTGCGATGCGGGCGCTCTTCCCGAAGACCAGACGAATGACGATTCGCGGGGCCGGGCACTGGGTCCACTCGGAGCGACCGGAGGACGTCATCTCGGCGCTGCGAGGGTTTCTGCTGTCGGAGTAGCCGCACGCTGGCGTGGGCCGCGTGCGGGCATTCCGGAGCCGATGGGTAGTGTGGAATGTGATACGTTCCGGGTTGCGGAACGGCCGCAGCGTGAAAGGATCCTCATGACCGATGGAGAGGCATCGACGCACGAGCTTCCGCCCTGCCCGGAATGCGCGAGCGAATACGCGTACGAGATGGGTGTGCTCCTGGTGTGCCCCATGTGCGGACACGAGTGGGCACAGGGGGACGTCTCTGAAGGCGAGCAGACCGAGGGCGATCGTGTCATCCGCGATGCCGTGGGAAACGTGCTCGCGGACGGGGACACGGTGACGCTGGTGAAGACCGTGAAAGTCTCTGGCGGGGGTGGCGGCACCATCAAGATCGGCACGAAGGTGCCTGGGATCCGTCTCCTCGACGCGGGCATCGGCGATCACGACATCGATGCGAGGGTGCCGGGGTTCGGCAAGATGCAGTTGAAGTCGAGCGTTGTGAAGAAGGCGTCCTGAGTCAGCTGTGCACGTCGCACGGGGTGTCGATGCGTGCGGCCAGCGTCTGGTCGCGCGTCTGCGGTCTGGTCGTGCGACGAGGATCGCCCTAGTCTGAAGAGGCGACGCCAGAGGAGGCAGAGATGACGGAACAGGCGAAGGGTCCGAAATCGTACTTTCCCTCGATCGAGGAAAAGTACGGCAAATCGATCGACGAGTGGATCGTGGAGCTGCGTCCGGTCGCCGGGCAGAAGCACATGGACCAGGTGCAGTTCCTCAAGGATCTGGGCATGGGCCACGGGCACGCGAACGCCCTCGTGCACGTCTTCCGCGCGGAGCACGACGGCGCGTGACTCATCTGGACGAGGCCGAGCTGCTGCTGCACTACCTGCAAGCCGCCCGTGATGCATTGCTGTGGAAGCTGCAGGGGCTGAGCGAGTACGAGGCGCGACGCCCGATGACTCCCACCGGCACCAATCTGCTCGGTCTGGTCAAGCACGTCGCGAGCGTCGAGTACGGCTATCTGACGGAGTGCTTCGGACGCGATGCGGGGATCGCCACACCCTGGATGTCCGACGATTCTCCGGACAATGCGGATATGTGGGCCACTCCGGAAGAATCGCGCGAGTTCATCGTGGGGCTCTACCGGGATGTGTGGGTGGCAGACGACGCATCGGTGCGCGTGCTCGGACTCGACGCGACGGGCGACGTGCCGTGGTGGGGCGAGAGCGGCCGTGGCGTCACTGTTCGACGTCTGCTCGTGCACATGATCGCTGAGACGAACCGGCACGCCGGACATGCGGACATCCTGCGAGAACTCATCGACCGTTCGGCAGGTATTCGTGAAGCGGCGACGAACCTTCCGTCGCAAGACGAATCCTGGTGGATCGACTACGTCGAGACGCTTGAGCTCGCGGCCCGCGAGGCGGACAAGGGGTGAGGATGGAGATCCCCGTCGGCCTCAGCGAGCACCCGTTCTCGTATCGCATCACGCAGTCCGGAGAAGTGCGGGTGGAACGCGACGGGCGCGGCGTCGGCATCATCCGGGGAGCCGCGGCGAGGAGGCTCGTCCCGAGACTCGGAGCGAGCGACGAGAACGATCAGCTACTGCTTGCCAAGGCGACCGGGAACTACAAGCGTGGCAACGAGCGAAAGCGGGCAGAGCCATGAGCCCGGACCGTCGCGGGTCCGGTTCTCGAGCCGACATTCGGCTCAGATGGACCGTCTCTCTGTGCTGCGGGGTGCTCGTCGGCGCGATCGTCGTGCCCCTGCTCGGCTTCGCCGCCGCACTGCTCGCCGGTTGGGCGATGCTTGCGATCGTCGGATCGCTCTGGTTGCTGCTCGAGGTGTGGGGCATGGATGCCGAGGCCACGCGCGCGCATGCGACAGTCGAGGATCCCCGTCGCCGGGTCGCCCGACTCGTCGCGACGGCGGGCAGCGTCGCGAGTCTTGCCGCCGTGCTGGTAGTCGCGGTGCAGGCGCAGCGGGCACAGGGTGTCGAGGCCTATGCGCTCGCGGGCATCGCCGTGCTCAGTGTCGCATCCTCCTGGCTCCTGATCCAGGCCAACTACATGCTGCACTACGCTCGCGTCTACTATCAGGCCGAAGGCGCCGGTATCGATTTCAATCAGTCCGAGCCGCCGGAATACACCGATTTCGCCTACTTCTCAGTCGGCCTGGGGATGACCTATCAGGTGGCGGACACGAGCGTCACGAGCAACGCGGTGCGACGGATCGTGATCGCACAGACCTTGCTCGGCTATCTCTTCGGCGCGGGCATCATCGCGACCGTCATCAACCTGATCACGAACCTGGGCTGAGCGATGCCGACCATTCTTCTCGAGACCCTCATCGAAGCTCCGGTGGAGCGCTGCTTCTCGTTGAGCCTCTCGATCGACGCCCATACCGACTCCATGAGCGCCTCGGGGGAGCGCGCCGTCGGCGGGGTCACGAGCGGGCAGATCGGACCGGGGGAGTCCGTCACCTGGCGGGCACGCCACTTCGGAGTACCACTGCGAATGACCTCGGTGATCAGCGAATACGAGGCTCCGCGGCGGTTCGTCGATGAGCAAACCAAGGGTCCGTTCGAGCGATGGTGGCATGAGCACCTCTTCGAGCGGGTCGGGGAGCGGACGCTGATGCGAGATCGCATCGAGTTCGAGGCTCCGTTTGGGATCCTGGGCAGAATTGTCGAGCGTCTGGTGCTCGAGAGGTACTTGGAAAAGCTGATTCTCCAGCGCAATCGGTGGCTGAAGCAGCAGCTGGAGAGCTGACCGAATCGAGCAGTTCGTCGCTTCTGCGGGGTGAGTTCAGATGTGATTCTGTAGTCTGTCAGGGTGAATGACGAAGAATTGCGCGCATTTCTCGATTCGGCGACCGTCGGCGACGACGAGGGGGAGCGTAGCCGGGAGCCAGAATCAGCCGGCCCCGAGGAGGCGGCGCAGCGCCCCGCGCCTGCGGCAGCCGGGGAGGGGCAGGCGCCCCGACGTGCGGTGCCGAGCTTCGACGAATTGATGCATCTGTCGACTCCCGATGCCGAGACGGCGTCGGTCCAGCGCACTGCAGCGACCGCGCCCATCTCCCCGGAGACGGATGCGTCTCCGGACCAGCGCCCGCAAGCGGGGCAGCAGTGGTCGCAGGCGTTTGCGCAGGAGGAGGAACAGCTCGTTCCGCTCATCCTTCCCGGGTTCTCGCCCGAACCGCGTCCGCGCAACGACCTCCCGCCAGTGTTCCAGGCAGAGCCTGCTCAGTCGCAGCAGACGCCCGATTCAGCAGTCCCGCATGTCGAGCCGGCCCCGACTCAACCGTTCGACGTGCTCTCGCCCGAGCCCGCGCAGGTCACGGCACCGTCACCGGCCGCGGCGACGGCACCGATTCCCGCGACTGCCCCCGTCGCGAGTGTCAGCGCAGGGTCCGAGGATCCGTTCGCCATGCTCGCCCCCGATCTCGTCGATCCCGACCCCGTGGACGATGAGTACGAGCGCATCTCCGTGACCGGCAGCGAGGCTCGCGGTCGCAAGGCGCTGCCCTGGCTGATCGTCGGAGGAGGAGCAGTCGTTGCGATCATCGCCTCGATCTTCGTGATCAACGGCGTGCGCGGCACGGAGATGCCGCCGCCCACCGACACACCGGCGGTGACCTCGGAGCCCAGCCCGACGGAGCCCTCGACCACCGCAAGCCCGGAGCCGAGCGAGAAGCCCGATCCGAAGCCCGACGTCGCGCCGGTAGTCGATCCTGGATCGACCTATGACCTCTCGATCTCCCAATGGGGGCTCACCGTTCCGCGCTCCGACGCGTTCGGAGGCAGCACTCCTTACACGCTCTTCGACAACGACAGTCGCGCGATGTTCACCCTGCCGCTCGCGGAATCGCTGTCCGGAACGTGCGATCAGGCCAGTAAGCCCGAAGTGTGGGGACTGCTCAAGAAGGATGACGGCAAGCTCGAAGTGATTCGGCCGGAACCGCGTTGCACCGACCCGGGGGACGCCGCGGTGTACGACAAGATCTGGGGGCTCATGGATTACATGGCCAAGAACGCGAAGGCGTCGTAGTTTCGGGAATGCCCGAACTCAGGCGGTCGTGCCGAAGAACTGCGGCCACAGGCTCAGCGCCAGCGGGTAGCCCACGAAGCTGACGATGTCGAGCACCCAGTGCGCGACGATGAGCGGCAGCGCACGTCCCCACCGCTGATACGCCCAGCCGAACACTACGCCCATGATGACGTTTCCGATGAACCCGCCGAACCCCTGGTAGAGGTGATAGCTTCCGCGGAGCAGCGCGCTCGAGACGATCGTCGCGACAGGTCCCACTCCGAGGCGCTTCATCCGGTCGAAGAAGTAGGCGACGACGATGAGCTCTTCGCCGAGGGCAGCCCTGAGCGCCATCAGTACGAGGACGGGAACCGTCCACCAGTAGGTATCGAGCGCAGCGGGGACGACGGTCGTATTGATCCCGATCTCACGCGCACACACGTAGAAGACCAGACCGGGAATGCCGATCGCCGCAGCAAGCAGCACTCCATAGCCCGTTTCGGCTCCCCACCAGCCACGACCCATTCTCGGCAGGCGACCCAATCCGAGGTTGCCGAGGTGGGGCGCTCGCCTGCGCCAGAGCAGGTAGACGACGAGCGCTACCGGAGCCAGCCCGAACGTGAAGCTCAAGAGCTGATAGATCAGATCGAACGTCGCTCGGTCGGCGAGCGGCCGGTTGATCGTCGCGGTCTGCGACGAAAGTGCGACTTCGCTCGTGAGGCGTTCTGCGATTGTCACGATCGCCCGCACGCCTGCGGCTCCGAACGACAGCGCGAGCACGATGGCAAGTTCCCAGCGCAGCTGGTTCTTCGATGAGTGGGCGATCACGCGCCCAGCGTAGCGTGTCGATCCCATCCATTTGCTGCGGATGCAGGAGAGCGCGGCGGCGGAGTATTGCGATCCGCTTACGATTCCTGCCGCCGGGATCCTTCGGGGGCCACAAACGAGGAAGTTTGGTTAGGCTGATCGGGTTCCCAACATAGCAACGGTGCTCGTATGGCTCCGTTGTCTCAGTACATTAGGAGACCAAGTGAAACTCTCACGCACTGGTTACGGCGTTCTCGCGCTGGCTACCTCGAGCGCTCTGCTGCTCGCGGGTTGCGCATCAGGAGGCGGCGATGGCGGCGGATCGACCGGGGGTGCGATCACCGTCGGCACCACCGAGGTCGTCACCTCGCTCGATCCCGCGGGCGCGTACGACAACGGCTCGTTCGGTGTCATGACGAACATCTATCCGTTCCTGTTGAACAACCCGGTCGGTTCAAGCGACGTCGAGCCCGATATCGCCGAGTCCGCGGAATTCACGGAGCCCACGAAGTACACGGTGAAGTTGAAAGAAGGCCTGACCTTCGCGAACGGCAACGAGCTCACCTCGTCCGACGTGAAGTTCACCTTCGATCGTCAGATCGCCATCGCGGATGAGAACGGCCCGTCGAGCCTCCTCGCGAACCTCGACAGCGTCGAGGCCGTCGACGACACCACTGTGGTGTTCACCCTCAAGGAAGGCAACGATCAGACCTTCCCGCAGGTACTCTCGAGCCCCGTCGGACCGATCGTCGACGAAGAGGTATTCCCCGCTGACGCGCTTGCCAGCGATGCCGACATCGTTGCCGGCAAACCGTTTGCGGGTCAGTACTCGCTGGAGAGCTTCGACAAGGGCAACCTTGCCGCATACAAAGCGTTCGACGGGTACCAGGGGCTCTGGGGAGCTGCGAAGACTCCCGAGGTGAATGTGAAGTACTTCGCCGATGAGTCGAACCTGAGTCAGGCAATCGAGACGAAGGCCGTCGATGTGGCATTCCGCAGCCTCTCGGCCACGGACATCGAGAAGTTCGAGGGCATGGACGGCCTCAACGTCGTCAAGGGCCCGGGTGGCGAGATCCGCTACATCGTATTCAACTTCAACGTGCAGCCCTATGGCGCTTCGACCGCCGAGGCAGACCCTGCGAAGGCGCTTGCCGTCCGCCAGGCCGCGGCGGACCTCATCGACCGCGACAAGATCTCGGAGCAGGTGTTCAAGGGCACCTACACCCCGCTGTACAGCTACGTTCCCGACGGTCTGACCGGAGCGAACGAGTCGCTCAAGGGCCTCTACGGCAATGGCGACGGCGGACCCGACTCGGAGCGCGCTGCCAAGCGTCTCGCAGATGCCGGAGTGCAGACCCCGGTCGTGCTGAACCTGCAGTACGCAGGCGAACGCTACGGTGCCGCGTCCTCCGAGGAATACGCGCAGATCAAGGCGCAGCTCGAAGCTGACGGCCTGTTCACCGTCAACCTCCAGTCCACCGAGTGGGGCCAGTTCACCAAGGATCGTGTCGCAGACATGTACCCGGCTCACCAGCTCGGCTGGTTCCCCGACTACTCGGATGCCGACAACTACCTGACTCCGTTCTTCCTCGAAGGCGGCTTCCTGGTGAATCACTACAACAACGAAGAGGTGAACTCGCTGATCCGTCAGCAGCTCGTGACTCCCGACGCCGATGAGCGCGCTGCGCTGATCGGGCAGATCCAGGATCTCGTGGCGCAGGATCTCTCGACCCTGCCGATGCTGCAGGGTGCGCAGGTCGCGGTCGCTGTCGACGGCGTCGACGGCGTCACCCTCGATCCCTCGTTCAAGTTCCGCTTCGGAACGCTGACCAAGTAGTTCAAATCGCTGCAGGGAGGGGAGCCGTCACGGCTTCCCTCCCTGCACGCTTCTCCTACCATGACTCTTGACATAGCGGCGGCTATTCCCGCGACAGTTTCGAAATCCCGGTCAGGCGGTGGCCTCGGGCGCTACATACTCTGGCGCGCTCTGCTCATCATCCCGACCGTGTTCATCCTGGTCACGATGGTGTTTGTGCTCATGCGCACCATCGGCGACCCCATCACCGCGTCGGTCGGCGATCGACTTCCCCCGGCACAGCTCGCCGAGCGGATTCACGCAGCGGGCTACGACCGGCCGATCCTGGTGCAGTACTTCGAATACCTCGGACAGGTCTTCACTGGGAACTTCGGCACCACGCTCAGCGACAACCGACCCGTGCTCGAAGTCCTCACCACCTTCGGTGCGGCGACGCTCGAACTCGCGTTCTTCACGCTGATCGTCGCGTTCGTCGTCGGCATTCCCCTGGGAATGCTGGCAGCGTATTACCGCGATCGCGGCCCGGACGCGACGCTTCGCGTCTTCGCGATCTTCACCTACGCCACGCCGGTGTTCTTCTCCGGTCTGCTGCTCAAGCTCATCTTCGGTATCTGGCTCGGCTGGCTGCCGGTCTCCGGGCGAGCTTCGATCGCGACAGAGCTCAAGATCCAACTGCTTCCCAAACCGTCCGGCTTCTACTTGATCGACGCCATTCGCCTGGGCAGTCTCGAAGCAATCGGTGACGTGCTGGTGCACGCCATTCTGCCCGCATTGACCCTCGGACTCATGACGGCAGGCATCTTTCTGCGCCTGGTGCGCATGAACATGATCGGCACGCTGGGACAGGAGTACGTCGATTCCGGCCGTTCTCGGGGGGTGAGCGAGTATTGCCTGGTGACGAAGCACGCGTATCGTCCGGCGCTCATCCCGATCATCACGGTGATCGGACTGCAGATCGCGCTGCTCCTCGGCGGAGCCGTGCTCACGGAGAGCACGTTCGAGTGGAAGGGGCTGGGCTTCCAGCTCGCCTACTACCTGAGCGCCCGCGATTTCGTGGCGGTGCAGGGCATCGTCGCCCTGCTCGCAGTCATCGTGGCGCTCTCCAACTTCATCGTCGACATTCTCGCGGCGCTCATCGACCCGAGAGTGAGGTATTGACATGACTCGCTCAGGGACTGCCCCCTCGTCTCGCAACTGGCGCAATTGGCCGATCGTGCGAGACGTGCGCAACAGCGTCGGTCTGCAGCGGGGCATGCTCATCGCAGGCCTGGTGCTCGTGGTGGTATTCGTGCTCATGGCGGCCTTCGCGCCGTGGATCGCCCCCTACAGTTACAACGCGATCTCAGGGCCAGACGGAGACTTCGGCTCCCGTCAGGCCCCCTCTGCCGCGCACCCGTTCGGCACGACGATCGCTGGGTACGATGTGCTCTCACGCGTGATCTGGGGATCGCGCACCGCCTTCCTGGTGATCGTGATCGCGGTGCTCGCATCGATCTTCCTCGGATCACTGCTCGGTCTCGTATCGGCATACGTGGGCGGAGCCCTCGATCGGGTGCTCGTCATGATCGCCGATGCCATCTACGCCTTCCCCTCGCTGCTGCTCGCCATTGTCATGTCGATCATGATCTCGGGGGGTCAATCGAGTCTCTGGGGAGGCATCTGGTCGGCTTCGCTCTCGATCACGGTGGTCTTCATTCCGCAGTACTTCCGAGTGGTGCGGAGCGAGGTGATCCGCGTCAAGGCAGAGGCGTTCGTGGAGTCCGCGCGCGTGATCGGCGCCTCGCACCGCCGGATCATGTTCCAGCATGTCTTCCGCAATTCGACTCGTTCGCTTCCGCTCGTGTTCACCCTCAACGCCTCGGAAGCCATTCTGACGCTCGCGGGCCTCGGCTTCTTGGGCTTCGGCATCGAGCCGAACTCGGCAGCGGAGTGGGGCTACGACCTGAATAAGGCCGTGGCCGACGTCACGAACGGAATCTGGTGGACCAGCCTGTGGCCGGGTCTCGCCATCGTGCTGGTCGTGATGGGACTCACCCTGACGGGTGAGAGCCTCAACGATCTCGCCGATCCGCGTCTCCGACTTCGGCGACGAGCAAAAGCGGGAAGCGGCGCGGTCGCATCGACCTCGATGAACGACACTCGTCCGCAGGCAGATGGCGACATCGCACAAGTGAAGACGGAGGGAATCTGAGCATGAGCAAGATACTCGACATCCGCAATCTCGAAGTCACGTTCGCAACCGACCGCGGCCCCGTGAAAGCCGTCGACGGAGTCTCTCTCGAGGTCGCTCCGCGCAGCGTGCTGGCCGTCGTGGGCGAGTCCGGGTCGGGCAAGACGGTCACCGCGAAGACCGTGCTCGGGCTGCTTCCCGAGACGGCGGTCTCCCGTGGCGTGGTCCTTCTGGCGAATACGACCGGCGGCGAACCCAGCAATGTCCTGAGCCTGAGCCCGGAACAACTGCGGGCCGTGCGCGGTCGCGACGTCGCGATGGTCTTCCAAGAGGCATCGACCGCGCTCAACCCGGTCTATCCGGTGGGCTGGCAGATCGCCGAGGGGCTTCGCGCGCATGGCAAGGTCTCGAAGAAGGAGGCGCGCGCCACAGCGATCGACATGCTGAGGAAGGTGGGTATCCCGGAACCCGAACGCCGTATCGACTCCTACCCGCATCAGCTCTCCGGCGGACAGAAGCAGCGAGTGGTCATCGCCATGGCACTCGCGCTGAATCCCGGCCTGATCGTGGCGGACGAACCGACGACCGCGCTCGACGTGACGGTGCAGGCCGAGATTCTCGAGCTGCTCCGGCAATGCCGAGACGAGTTCGGAGCTTCGATCATGCTGATCACCCACAATATGGGTGTCGTCGCGGATCTCGCCGACGAGGTCGCCGTCATGTATCAGGGCGAGGTCGTCGAGCGCGCGCCGGTTTCCGAGCTCTTCTCGGCCCCCAAAGAGCAGTACACCAAGGACCTGCTTGCCGCGGTGCCGAGACTCGGTGGGCAGGGACGCGTACGCGCGGCCGAACGCGCGATCGAGCGGGCGCAGCAGCCCGAGAGCGAGCCACTCGTCAACGCTGTGGGGCTCGAAATCGAGTATCCGGGCCGCCTCGGCAAGCCCGGATTCACAGCGGTCGCCGGAGTCGACTTCGAGATCCGGTCAGGAGAGGTGCTCGGTCTCGTCGGCGAGTCCGGATCGGGCAAGTCGACGATTGGCCGCGCGATCGCCGGGCTCACCCCGGTGACCGGCGGCTCCTTGCGCGTGCTCGGGGTGGAGATGCGCGACTACAAGGAACGGCAATTCCGTGCCGCGCGTCGAGACATCGGGTTCGTCTTCCAGGATCCGGCGACGAGCTTCAACCCGCGTTTCACCATCGCAGAGTGCGTGGCCGAGCCCATGATCGTGCACGGCCTCGCCCGTGACGCCGATCGCGCGCGACCCCGGGTGAACGAACTGCTCGAGGCCGTGCAGTTGCCCGCGGCTTACGGCGACCGCTATCCGCACGAGCTCTCGGGCGGTCAGCGTCAGCGCGCCTCGCTGGCCCGTGCGCTCGCACTCGACCCGAAGCTGCTCATCGCGGACGAACCGACCAGCGCGCTCGACGTGTCGGTGCAGGCGAGGGTGCTCGAACTGTTCGTGGATCTGCAGCGAGAACTGGGCTTCGCCTCACTCTTCATCACGCACGACCTCGCAGTGGTCGACGCCCTTGCCGACAGGATCGGCGTGCTACTGCGCGGCGAACTCGTGGAGACCGGCACGGGGGAGCAGGTGCTGGGTGCTCCTGAGCATCCCTACACCCAACGGCTGCTGGCCTCACTGCCCGTGCCCGACCCAGTGGAGCAGGCCGAGCGGCGACATGCGTGGCGTACCACTCTGACGAGTGGCTGAACCCCACATATTGTCCGGCTGCCAAGGATCACGATTCTGTTGCGTCTGCACAGCCGACCCGGCGTGTTTCAGTTCCCGTCGTTAGGCTAAACAAGTTACAATCCATCTCCGTCGCCGGGAAGTTCATACCGAACGACCGGTGCGGAAAAACAAGGAGGAAGATCAGTGAAGCGATCACGGATCGGTCTGGGGCTCATCGCCCTCACCGCCGCTGGCTCCCTGGCTCTCGCCGGCTGCGCCTCGGGCGGCACGAGCGAAGGCTCGTCGGGCTCGGCCAACGGCATCATCACCGTCAACAACACCGAACCGCAGAAGGGTCTGATCCCGGCTGACACTACCGAGGTCGGCGGCGGCAAGGTCGTCGACGCTCTCTGGGAAGGCCTCGTCTACTACGACGCAGACGGTGTGGTGCAGATGGGCGTCGCGGAGTCGATCGAGTCCGACGACAACGTCAACTGGACGGTCAAGCTGCGCGACGACGCAGTCTTCAGCGATGGTACCCCGGTTCTCGCGCACAACTTCGTCGACGCATGGAACTATGCGGCGAACGTGGAAAACGCGCTGGGCAACCAGTACTTCTTCGGAGATATCGAGGGCTTCAGCGCGGATCAGCCGGTTGAGGCGCTCTCGGGTCTGAACGTTGTCGATGACCACACCTTCACCATCGCCGCGACCCCCGACTTCCCGGATCGCCTCGGCTACTCGGCGTACTACCCGCTTCCCGATGTCGCATTCGAGGACATGGAAGCATTCGGCCAGAACCCCATCGGCAACGGCCTCTACATGCTCGACGGCGAGGGCGCTTGGAAGCACGATGAGTCGATCAGCCTCGTGAAGAACGACAGCTACGTCGGTCCGCGCGAGGTCGCGAACGAGGGCATCGAGTTCAAGATCTACGCATCGCTCGACGCGGCCTACGTCGATCTGCTCGCGAACAATCTCGATGTGCTCGATCAGATTCCCGATACTTCCTTCGAGGTATTCAAGGACGAGCTGGGCGACCGTGCCATCAGCCAGGCGGGTGCTCTCACGACGACGCTCGCGATCTCGACGAGCCTGCCGCACTTCGGCATGGACGAAGAGGGCAAGCTGCGCCGTCACGCGCTCTCGCTCGCAACCGACCGTCAGGAGATCATCGACGTGGTTTCTGCCGGGACCAACGTTGCCGCTGTCGATTTCACCTCCCCGGTGGTCGACGGCTTTGACGACAGCCTGGCTGGAGCCGACGCGCTCGAGTTCGATCCTGAGCGTGCAAAGGAACTGTGGGCGCAGGCCGACGCGATCGCGCCGTTCGAGGGCACGATCGAGGTTGCGACCAACAGCGATGGTCCGCATCAGGTGTGGATCGAGGCCGTGGCAAACCAGTGGGCGAACACCCTCGGTGTCTCCGCAGCCCCGAAGCTGTACCCGACTTTCGCCGCATTCCTCGACGATCGTGAGAATGACGTCGTCGGCGGTCCGTTCCGTGCCGGTTGGCAGGGCGACTACCCGGGTGCGTTCAACTATCTGCAGCCGCTGTACTTCACGGGCGCAAGCTCGAACCACGGCTTCTACTCGAACCCCGAGGTCGACAAGCTGCTCACCGATGCGGTCGCATCGAGCGAGCGCGATGAGCGAAACGCGCTCTTGAGCCAGGCTCAGGAGATCCTGCTCGAGGACATGCCCTCGATCCCGCTCTGGTACCAGGGCACCACCGGTGGCTTCAGCGAGAATGTCGGCAACGTCAAGTTCGGCTGGAACTCGGTTCCGATCTTCAACGAGATCACCAAGGGCTAGTAGCACTAGTTCTGAGGTCCCGGGCGCCCAGAGGCACCCGGGACCTCTTCCCTTTGGCGCTTTCTCGGCGAACCCGATGAAGCGCCTGGTTTCGCGGCGATGCTGCCGCAGATTTTCGATTCGCACCAGAAACGCGAGAGAATACCCATCATGTACTCATACTCAGAGCGGGGGGCGGGCACATCGTGCTGAGATACATCTTGCTTCGCCTTCTCCAGGTGATCCCAGTGCTACTGGGCACGACATTCCTCATCTACTGGATGGTCTTCGCCATGCCTGGCGACCCGATCGCCGCGATGTTCGGCGACAAGCAGCCGAGCCCAGCGGTGCTGGAGCGAGTGCGTGAGCAGTACAACCTCGACAAGCCCTTCATCGTGCAGTACCTGCTCTTTCTGAAGGGGGTGCTCGTCGGCGACTTCGGTACGAGCTTCTCGGGCGAGCCGGTTTCGCAGATTCTCGCGCGCACCTTTCCAGTGACCATGAATCTGGCGATCATGGCGATTCTCATCTCGCTCGTTCTCGCGGTGACCATCGGGCTGTTCTCGGGGCTCCGCAAGGGCAAGCTGTTCGACAACATCAACCTGATCATCGGCCTCATCTTCATGAGCATCCCGATCTTCGTCATCGCCTTTATCGCGCAGTTCGGGCTCGGCCTCAAACTCGGCTGGTTCAGCCCAACAGTGGGCTCGGGGGCACCGCTCAAAGACCTGGTGCTACCGGCAATCGTGCTCGGTGTGAGTATTTACGCGACGAGCATGCGACTCACGCGATCTTCGGTGATCGATACGCTCAATCAGGATTTCGTGCGCACCGCATACGCCAAGGGCCTGAGCCGGGGGCGAGTGGTTCCGGTACACGTGCTGCGCAACTCACTCATTCCGACCATCACCAACACGGCGACCGACTTCGGCACGCTCATGGTCGGTGCGACCGTGACCGAGGGCATCTTCAACGTTCCCGGCGTCGGCAACGTGTTGTTCAATGCGATCCTGAAGGGCGAGAACGCGACAGTCGTCTCGTTCGTCACCCTGATGGTGCTCATCTATCTCGGCGTCAATCTGGTCGTCGATCTTCTGTACGCCGCGCTCGATCCGAGGATCCGCTATGCCTGAGCAGAACGTCAATTCATCTGCAGTCGTCCGTCCGCCGATCACGCATTTTGTGGCGCCGATCGACGAGACGCCCATTGTGGCCGTCGATGCCGTCAAGATCAAAGAGAAGAAGTCCAATCTGTGGCTCGACGCGTGGCGCGATATGCGCAAGCGTCCGATGTTCTGGATCTCGGCCTTCATCATTCTGGTGGTTGCGCTAGTAGCGCTCTTCCCCGGACTGTTCACACAGGTCGATCCGAGAGCGTGCGCGCTTTCGAACTCGAATGGGGCGCCCGCTCCGGGACATCCGCTCGGTTTCAACAAGCAGGGCTGCGATGTGTATTCGCGTATCCTCTACGGCACCAATACTTCGGTGTCGGTGGGTCTGCTCGTCATCACGATCACTTTCGTCGTCGGTACCGTGATGGGGGCCCTTGCCGGTTTCTTCGGCGGGTTCATGGATACGGTGCTGTCCCGCGTCGGCGACGTGTTCTTCTCGATCCCTTACATCCTCGCAGCAGTGGTCGTGATGAGCGTGCTTGCCGATCACCGCAATCCCTTCGTCATCGCGTTCGCCATCGGCGGCTTCTCTTGGCCGATCACGGCGAGAATCGTGCGCAGCGAGATCTTGCGTGTGAAGAATGCCGATTTCGTGATGGCGGCCGGCTCCCTCGGCCTCTCGCGCTTCGCCACACTCGTGCGTCACGTCCTGCCGAACGCAATGGCACCCGCTATCGTCGTCACGACGATCTCGCTGTCTTCGGCGATCGTGGCCGAGGCCACGCTCTCATTCCTCGGCGTCGGTCTGCCTCCCGGGCAGTTCATCAGCTGGGGCAATGACATCAGCGCCGCGCAACTCTCGCTGCGGACCGCCCCGATGCCGTTGATCTGGCCGTCGATCGCTCTGACGGTCACCGTGCTCGGCTTCATCCTGCTTGGAGAAGTCGTTCGCGACGCGCTCGATCCGAAAGCGAGGGCACGACGATGAGCACCCCAGGACAGAACGAAACCAGAGATGACTTCATGAAGCCGATTCTGAGCGTGCGTGACCTCAAGGTCGCGTTCAAAGTCGATAAGAGCATCAACGAGGTCCTGCACGGCGTCAGCTTCGAGGTCTACCCCGGCGAAACGGTCGCCATCGTGGGCGAATCGGGCTCGGGCAAGTCCACGGCCATGCACGCCGTCATGAATCTCCTTCCCGGGACAGGCCACATCTCTGGTGGGTCGATCGACTGGAATGGTCGTGAGCTCGTAGGGATTCACCGGCGGGACATGGAGTCCATTCGTGGTCGTGAGATTGGGCTGGTCCCGCAGGACCCGATGTCGAATCTGAATCCCGTCTGGTCCGTTGGGTTTCAAGTCGAAGAGGCTATTCGCGCGAACGGGCTCGCTCGCGGGCGCAAGGAAGTCAAGCGCCGTGCGATCGAGGTGTTGGAACAGGCCGGATTGAAGGATGCTGAGAAGCGCATGCGCCAGTATCCGCACCAGTTCTCCGGAGGCATGAAGCAGCGTGCCCTCATCGGTATCGGGTTGTCGGCCGATCCACAGCTCCTCATCGCCGACGAGCCGACTTCGGCTCTTGACGTGACGGTGCAGAGAGTGGTTCTCGACCACCTCGCAGCGCGTACGCGGGAACTCGGAACCGCGGTGGTCTTCATCACGCATGATCTCGGCCTGGCGGCTGAGCGCGCGGAGAAGCTCATCGTGATGTATCGCGGCAACATCGTCGAGTCGGGGCCGAGTCGAGAGATCCTTCAGGATCCGAAGCACCCCTACACGAAGCGCCTTGTGTCCGCGGCTCCCAGCCTCGCCTCGCGGCGTATCGGAAGCACCGCGGACTTGCCGCCGGCACCTACGGAGTCGTTCGATGTCGCCTCGCTCGTAGACGATGAGAACCGTGTCATCGGGAAACCGCTCATCGAGGTGGAGAACCTGCGTAAGGTCTACCAGTTGCGCAAGGGCAACTTCGGCCACGAGGACTTCGTGGCCGTCGAAGGGGCGACCTTCACGATCAATCGCGGCGAGACGATGGCGCTCGTCGGGGAGTCCGGTTCGGGCAAGTCGACGATCGCGAAGATGGTGCTGCAGCTCGAAGAGTCTTCCGGCGGGACGATTCGGATCGACGGCAAAGACACCGCCACCTTGAACTCGAGGGGCCTCTTCGATCTTCGGCGGAAGTTGCAGCCGGTGTTCCAGGATCCCTACGGCTCACTCGATCCGCTCCGCAATATCGGCAACACCATCATGGAGCCGCTCAACATCCATGACATCGGAGATCGGGCGAGCCGGCGTGAGCGCATGCTCGAACTGCTCGATCAGGTGGCTCTGCCTCGTGAGCTTGCGACTCGCTACCCGAATGAGCTCTCCGGAGGTCAGCGTCAGCGCGTTGCGGTTGCACGAGGGCTCGCACTCAAGCCCGAGATCCTGGTGCTTGATGAGGCGGTCTCGGCGCTCGACGTGCTGGTGCAGGCGCAGATCCTCGATCTGCTCGCCGAACTGCAGCGAGAACTGGGGCTCACCTACCTGTTCATCACGCACGACCTTGCGGTGGTTCGACTGATCGCCGACCGGGTCTGCGTCATGCAGCAGGGCCGCATCGTGGAGCAGGCGACGACCGACGAGGTCTTCGACAATCCGCAGCAGCAGTACACGCGGAATCTCCTGGACGCGATTCCCGGACGCAGTATCGAACTCGGAGTGTGATCTCTGGCGGGAGCCTTGCGGAACGGGCGGGAGCAGGATCACCTGCTCCCGCCCGTTCCGTCTCCGGGCCTCTCGTGGCCGGGCTACTCTGCGTGCTCCATCGCCTCGGCGAGCCTCGCGTGGCGCACGCGATGCACGATCCAGAGAGCGATTCCGATGAGTCCGGCGAGTACCAGGCCTGCTAGCCACGGGAGTGTCATGGGAGTGATTCCCGCGCTCGCTGTCGCGAGAGTGCCCGCGCCGGTGCTGATCTCGTCGCTGCCGGAGGCGAGCGTGTCGGCGCCGTCGGACAGCTCCGTCGCGCCAGAGGAGAGCTTCGCGGCACCCTCATGCAGTTCTGGTGCGCCGTTCTTCAGTGTCGTGACGCCGGTCGAGAGCGATGCTGCGCCCTCCTTGAGCGACTGCGCACCCGTCGCGAGCGTCTGCGCGCCGGTGTTGAGGGTGGTGGCACCCGAGCTGAGGCGCTGTACGCCGGCGTTGAGTGTGTCGGCTCCGGTGGCGAGTCGCGAGTTTCCGGAGGCCAGTGCCGCAGCGCCCGAGGAGAGTGTCTGTGCGCCACTTGCGAGCTTCGCCGCACCCAGCAGCGGCAAGGTCTTGTCGAGTTCCGCGTTGCCGGTCGGGGTGGCAATTGCGAGCGTCGAGGTGCCGGGCCAGGTCTCGCCTCCGAATTGACCACCGTTCACGAACTTGCCGACCTGGGAGTCGAGGCCGGCGACCGCCTCGCCGAGCGTCGGGGCTGCGGGGTCCGGAGTGCTTCGAATCTGGATCTTCGCGTTCAGCTCCGCGACCGCACCTGAGGTGATGAGCAGCGCGCAGGCGCGGGTCCCGGGCGGGATGAAACTCGTGGGGGCGCCTGCCGCGCCGCAGCTCGGCGACTGCGCGTTCGGACTCGAGCCGGCCTCGAAGAACTGGTCGAAGGCCTGGCCCGAGCCGAGCGCATACACTGCGCCGAGCGAGGCGACGAGCCCGGTGGTGTCATTGATCGCCTGCACCGCCTGGACCTGTGTCGCCAGGCCGCCGGGGCCGTTGATGCTGGCGTTGAGCGGGGTGGTGCCCTGTGTCAGGATGCCGGACGCGATCCGTTGATTTCCGCCGAATGCCGAAGTCAAGCCGTTCGTGAGTTGGGCGGTCCCGACGCTCAGCTCAGCAGCGCCCGCGGAGAGCCGAGCTGAACCGCTCGCCGCGTCCCCGGCGCCTCCGACGAGCTGTGCGGCGCCCTCTGCAAGTTCATAGCTCCCGGAAGCGAGCGAGTCTGTGCCCGCTGCAAGCGTCGTAACGCCTGCGTTGAGCGTGTCGGAGCCCGACGCGAGGCGCTGCGCACCCGCGTCGGCGCTTGTGGTCCCCGTGCTCAGCTTCTTGGTCCCAGCGGCGAGTGTGGTTGCCCCGCTCTCGAGCTTCTGTGCGCCACCCGCCAGGCTTGCCGCCCCGCTGCTGGCCTGACCGGTGCCCGCCGCGAGTTTTCCTGCGCCTGCTGCGACCCCTGAGTGCGTGATGTAGAAGAGCGCGATGATGGTGGCGAGCAGTAGTGCCAGCACGCCGAGGGCGATCTTGATTCCGAGGCCGTGCTCATGGGTATTCGTTCTCGACATTGAGGACTCCGTGGTTGTGTGCCCGCGTGCACGGCACCATTGCCTGCGACGCACCTGGACACGGTCGTAGCTGCGATTTTCTGGGAGCCCGCGTGAAACGTGAAAGGGGATTTCGAGATTGGTTAAATAGGACAGCGATTCTGGGAGTTTCGTTGTCAAGCATCTACAATTTGATGCGCGCGCAGTGCTCGAGTCGCGCATTGGGTGGTTCCCGCATGCGCGAGAATGAGTGCGTGGCGGGTAATTCTGACGAGGTGGCGCCGATGCATCTGCGACCAGTCTCTCTGGCGCTGGTGTTCGCGGGCGGGGTGCTCGGCGTGCTCGCTCGAGAGTTGCTGATGATCGCGGTACCCGATGCGATGCAGCTGCCGCTCGCGGTGTTGATCGCGAATCTGCTCGGTGCTCTCCTTCTGGGGATCCTGCTCGAGGCTGTCGCCCGCCGTGGGCCGGAGAGCTCTGGTCGGAGATCGCTTCGACTGCTGCTCGGCACCGGGGTGCTCGGGGGATTCACGACGTACAGCGCGCTGGCAGAGGCGGTTCTGCTGCTGTGGTCGGGCGGCGAGGTGTGGCTCGCGCTCGGATACGGAGTCGGAACGCTGGTGCTCGGCGCCGCGGCGACGTGGGCCGGAGTCCTGGTCGGCGGGGTACTCGTGCGGATGCCTGGGGAGTCGGCGTCGTGACTGCGCATGCGGGCGTCGTGCTCCTCGCCGCGCTTGCGGGCGGTGGTGGGGCGGTCGCGCGGTTCGTGATCGATGGCGCGATCACGCACCGACTTGCTCGCAGCGCCGGAAGGGCCTCTTTCCCCTGGGGAATTCTGGTGGTGAACCTCAGCGGTTCGCTGCTGATCGGAGTGCTCGGCGGGGCGATCGGGAGTGCGCACCCGATGGCGGTGGTGCTCGGTGTCGGTGCGCTGGGCGGGTACACCACGTTCAGTGCGGCGAGCTTCGATACGGTGACTCTTTTGCGGCGGGGGAGACCGTTGGCCGCCCTCGCGAATGGGGTCGGCCAGCTGCTGCTCGCGGTGGCAGCCGCTTCGCTCGGCTTTCTGCTCGGATCGTTGCTCGCGTTCTGACTCTCGGCGAACGGGGTGTACACTTGCGTCTAGGCACTTATGGTCAACATGACCATAAGTTGAGTATTTCGAGGATCGGCATGAGCTACGGAACGATGAGCGTGAGCGAGCGGCGCATGCTGCCACCCGCCGTGGCAGTGTCCAGCGTTGCGTTCGCGCTGCGCCCGCCGGAGCACGCCCTGCTCGGCCCGGGCACCCCGGTGGCGGCAGGTGCAGAGGCGACCCTCTGGTTGCCGCTCGTCCGACGCATGCGCCCGCCGTTCTCGGGGCGCTGGGCTCTGCCCGGCGGGCCGATCCCGTGGGACGAAACCCTCGTAGATACGGCGCTGCGCACCCTCCGTGCTGCGGTCCTCAGGGACCCGGGCTACCTCGAGCAGCTCTACAGCTTCGGCGCAGTGGAGCGATCCGCCGACGCTCAGCGGCTCGTCACGATCGCATACTGGGCGCTGTACGGCGAGCAGGATCTCGCGAGTGCTGAGGGCGAGGGCGACCGAGACCTGCGGAGCGAACCGGACCCCAACGTCGCCTGGTTCTCGGCGGACGCGCTGCCGGAGTTGGCATTCGACCACGGGGAGATCGTCGCGTACGCGCTCGACCGCCTGCGCAGCAAGACCGAGTACTCGACCGTTGCGTACCGATTCCTCGGAGACCGCTTCACCCTCGCACAGCTCCGGGAAGTACGCGAGGCGATCCTCGGCGAGCCCGTCGACCCCGCCAACTTTCGCCGTCAAGCACTCGCACAGGGCCATCTCGTCGATACTGGCGAGCGCACGAGCGGCGAGCGGCACCGGCCCGCACGACTCTATCGATTCAAGGGCACCGAGCAGCATCACTCGGCCCGCGCACCCAGGAGCACCCCATGAGCAGCATCGCAGAACTCATCCGCCGTACCGCCGAAGAAGAGGCTTCCGCGCAGACGACCATCGAATCCGCTCCGCGTCATCGCCGCGTGATCGCCCTACGATCCACCGGCGGATCGAGCTGCGACTCGGATCTGGTGCGCGACCCCTGGGCGATAGACCGGGATCCCGGCTACGGTCCCGGGGCCTCGGTCGCCGACGCCGCGCCAAGCACCGCGCCCCGGCAGGGATCCCTGCCCGAGCGATACACCTGCGCGAGCGAGGCGCAACTCGATCAGTGGATCCTCGACGCGAAACACGCGCTCGGCGACCGGGTGAGCATCCTCGGCCACTTCTACCAGCGAGACGAGATCGTCAAGTACGCCGATTTCGTGGGCGACTCGTTCATGCTCGCGCAGGCGGCCAAGCAGCATCCGGAAGCCGAAGCCTTCGTCTTCTGCGGGGTGCACTTCATGGCGGAGACGGCAGATATACTCTCCGGTCCGGATCAAGCCGTGATCCTGCCGAACCTCGCCGCCGGTTGCTCCATGGCCGACATGGCCACCATCGAACAGGTCGAGCAGTGCTGGCGCGAACTCACGGCGGTGCTCGCCGGAGACGCGCAAGCGCACGGACTGCAGCCGGTCATTCCGGTGACCTACATGAATTCCTCCGCTGCGATCAAGGCGTTCTGCGGGCGCAACGGCGGTATCGTCTGCACCTCCTCCAATGCGCGCACCGTGCTCGAATGGGCCTTCGCCCGCGGGCAGCGAGTCGTGTTCTTCCCCGACCAGCACCTCGGCCGAAATACTGCCAAGCAGATGGGCATCGGAGAGGAGCAGATGCCGCTCTGGCGGCCGCACCTGCCGCTGGGCGGCAACACGCCCGAGCAGCTTCGCGACGCGCGCGTGATCCTCTGGAACGGCTTCTGCTCGGTGCACAAGCGATTCACCGTGGCGCAGATCGAGCGGGCCCGTGCCGAATATCCCGGGGTGCGAGTCATCGTGCATCCCGAATGCCCGGCAGCCGTGGTCGAGGCGGCCGACGGAGCCGGGTCGACCGAGTACATTCGACTGCAGGTCGAGGCGGCGAGCCCGGGCGACGTGCTCGCGATCGGTACTGAGATCAACCTCGTGAACCGATTGCAGCAGCAGCGTCCTGACCTGACCATCTTCTGTCTCGATCCCGTCGTGTGTCCGTGCAGCACCATGTACCGCATCCACCCGGCGTATCTTGCGTGGACCCTCGAATCCCTGGTGCATGGCGAGGTGCCGAACCGGATCACTGTCGACGGCTCCGTCGCCGAGGAGTCGCGAATCGCGCTGGAGCGCATGCTGGCGGCGAAGCCATGATCCTTGTCATCGGGGCGGGAGTCGCCGGAATCTCGTGTGCGATCGAGGCGGCGTCAGTCGGTGCAGAAGTGATGCTGGTCACTCCGGGAAGCCTCGAACTGACGGATCATTCCGCTCTGCGTCAACCGTCGAACCCGGCCGCTCTGGCCCTTGCAGGAGGAAACACGGCGCTCGCCCAGGGCGGCATCGCGGCGGCGATCGGGCGCGGGGATGCTCCGGGCCTGCACGCCGAGGACACGGTGGCAGCAGGCGGAGGGCTCGTCGACCCGAGTGCTGCCGATCAGCTGACGTGGCGCGGCGCCGCCGAGGTGCGCGAGCTGATCGAGCAGGGATTCCCCGTGGACCGAGATGCAACGGGGTCGGTGTCGTTCGGGCTCGAAGCGGCGCATCGGAGGGCGAGGATCGTGCACGCGGGCGAGGATCGCACGGGTGCCGCACTGCACGCCTTTCTGCGCGAGCGCCTGGCGGCACTCATCCTCCAGGGGCGCGTGCATCTCACCGAGCGTTCGAGCGCGGTCTCGCTGCTGAGCGATGCCGGAGCGGTGACCGGCGCGGTGCTTCGCGACCAAGACGGAGCGCTGAGCGCGGTCACAGCGGGAGCAGTGGTGCTTGCGACTGGAGGGTATGCGGCCCTCTTCCCGGAAACCTCGAACCACGATGGCGCACGCGGCGAGGGCATCGTTCTCGGCGCGAGGCTGGGAGCGGTTGTCGCGGACCTCGAGTTCGTGCAGTTCCACCCGACGGTGCTCGCAGGCACGGGGTTTCTCATCTCGGAAGCGGTTCGCGGAGCCGGGGCGGTGCTGCGCGACGAAGCGGGTGAACGATTCATGCGCTCGGCTCACGAGGCAGGGGAGCTCGCACCTCGAGACGTGGTGGCACGCGAGGCGCACCGGTCCATGCGGGCAAGCGGCGCGGCCCAGATCTGGCTCGATGCGACCTCGATCGAACGGGACGGTGGACCCGGAACGCTGGCGCAACGCTTTCCGACGCTGACGCAAGCCATACGCTCGCGCGGAATCGACTGGGCGCGGGAGCCGGTCCCCGTCGCCCCTGCCGCCCACTACACGATGGGCGGCATCGCGACCGATCTCGATGGACGTACGAGCTTGCCGGGGCTCTTCGCGGCAGGGGAGGTTGCGTGCACGGGTGTGCACGGGGCGAACCGGCTCGCCTCGAATTCGCTTCTCGAGGGCCTGGTGTTCGGTCCGCGCGCGGCAGCGGCTGCGGCGCGCTACGCGCAAGCCGCTGGAATGGGATGGGAGCTTCGCGGCGCATCGATGCGGAGCCTTCTGGAGCGCGCGGAGGGTCTCCCCGCCCGTGGCCGGACGGCTGCGCCGCAGGTAGCCGCGCCAGGATCCGCGATCGCGGACGGCCGCGACCGCACGGTGACCGCGGCAGTTGCCGCCGGCCTGGGGATCGAACGGGACGCAGACGGGCTTCGCGCAGTGTCAGAGGCGGCTGCAGCTCATGACGGAGCCTCAGCTGAGCTCGCAGGTATGATAGCCGTCGCCGCGCTGGCTCGAACGGAATCGAGGGGGTCTCATCAGCGGTCGGACTTTCCCTCGACCGACCCTCGGGGGGCGCATCGACGCGCCTGGCGGCCGGAACCCCAGGACGCGTCGACGGGTGTCGGCTCGCCCTCTGTCGCCGTCGGCATGATTACACCCCAAGGGAGGGCACTCGTATGCTGACCAATCGAATCGTCGCCGATGCGGTGCGGATGGCACTGCAGGAGGATGCTCCGTGGGGAGACCTCACTGCCGAACTCACGATCCCGGAAGATGCGGCGCTCAGCACGGTCCTGACCGCGCGAGAGATCGGGGTGTTCGCCGGGGGGCCTCTGGTGGGGGAGGCCTTCGGGCAGGTCAATTCTCGGATCCGGGTCACTTCGCTGGTGCCCGAAGGGCAGCGCTTCCTGCCCGGGGACGTGCTGGCTCGCATCGATGGCCCGGCCCGCGGTATCTTGACGGCAGAGCGCGTCGCGCTGAACTTTGCGCAGCGTCTGAGCGGTGTGGCGACGTTGACCGCCCGATACGTGGAGGCGATCCGGGGGACGGATGCCGTGATCGCCGATACCCGGAAGACGACGCCGGGGCTCCGCGCGCTCGAGAAGCATGCGGTTCGGGCGGGCGGCGGCAGGAACCACCGGTTCGGGCTGAGCGATGCGATCATGGTGAAGGACAACCATCTTGCCGCGCTCGGCGCCACTGAGGGTCCCGCGATCACCGACGCGTTGCGGGGGCTGCGTGCACGAGCCGGGCACACCACCTCGATCATCGTCGAAGTCGACCGGCTCTCGCAGCTGGAGCATGTGCTCGCAGCGGGCGTCACCGGGGTGCTGCTCGACAACTTCTCGATCAGCGAGCTCGAAGCCGGAGTGCGCCTGGTCGATGGTCGGGCGGTGTCCGAAGCCAGCGGAGGCGTGAACCTCGAGACTGTCGCCGAGATCGCTCGCACCGGTGTGGATGTCATCTCGGTCGGGAGAATCACGCACGGAGCGGTGGCGCTGGATCTCGGGCTCGATGCGGTCGAGTGAGTCGAGTGCGGCGGAGGAGAACGAGTTGAGCGCGGAGCCGGATCGATACCTCGATGCTGCCGCGACGGCCCCCCTCGCCGCGGCGGCGCGGACAGCGATGTTGCACGCGCTCGACGCGGGTCCGGGCAACCCGTCGAGCGTGCATTCCGCCGGGCATCGATCTGCGGTCTTGCTGAGCGAAGCCCGGCACGTCATCGCGCAGGCGTTCCGTGCGAATCAAGATGAGGTCGTCTTCACCTCGGGCGGGACCGAGGCCAACAACCTCGCGGTCATCGGATTGGCCCTCGCGCAGCCGCGAGGCAGACATATCGTGACCTCGATGCTCGAGCATCCGTCGGTTCTGGAGAGCTGCAGGTTCCTGGAACGGGTGTTCGGTTTCGAGATTGATCACGTCGAGGTTGACTCTCGGGGCATGATCGATCCCGTGAAGATCGCCTCGTTGCTTCGGAGCGACACCACGCTAGTCACCATCGGACTCGCGAACGGCGAGATCGGGAGTGTGCAGGCGGTCGGCGAGATCACGAACCTCGCGCACCGGATCGGCGCACTGATGCACACCGATGCGGTGCAGGCTGCGGCAAGCCTCCCGGTCTCGTTCTCGGCCGACGGCTGGCCGGGCCCGGTCGACGCGATGTCTCTTGCCAGCCATAAGTTCGGTGGGCCGCAGGGGGCGGGTGCGCTGCTCCTCCGACGCGGGGTTGCGGTCGAGCCGCTGCTGCACGGCGGAGGCCAGGAGCAGGGTCGGCGCTCTGGCACCGAGAATATACCTGCGATTGCCGGGTTCGCGGCCGCCGTTGCCGCCGCAGCGGGACTCATCGGTACGCGCGCTCTCGGCCTGAGCTCGAGTCGAGACACACTGATCGCCCGCATGCTGCGTGAGGTGCCGGGCAGCAGCCTGACTGGTCATCCGACTGAGCGGCTGCCGGGCCATGCGTCCTTTGTCTTCGAAGGGGTCAGCGGGGAGTCGTTGCTCGTCGCCCTCGATGCAGTGGGAATCGCCGCTTCGTCGGGTTCTGCGTGCGCGGCGGGCAAGGAGGAGCCGTCGCCGGCGCTGCTGGCGATCGGGGTGTCCGAGGAAGTCGCGGGTACCGCATTGCGATTCACGCTTCCCGCCCCGCTGAGGCACGAGCTGATCGATCGGGTGGTCGCCACGGTGGGGTCCGAGGTACGGACGGCCAGGTCGAAGCAGAGACACCTCTAGACGGTGGTCTCGCCTGAGCGCTTCGGCATTCGTGGTCGTCGCGAGCAGGAAGACGTTTCGATCCTCGGGCGTGCTGCTCGGATTCATCGGGAACCGGATCCGGAGTCTGCGCCGAACTCCGCACGGAGCCGGTTGAGCTGCCCCGCGGGTGGTCGCGAAATGAGTCCCTGCACCATCTGTGTGAGGGCGTGCCCCTCGTCGATCTCGAAGGACTGCGTGACCATTCGGGTGGCGATCGACTGCATGCCCAGCATCCACCACGCCCAGGCGAGCATCGCGAACAGCGCCGGCCGGAAGTCGCGTGGCGCATGCGCGGTCGCGCCTTCGAGGACGGCCACCGCGGCACGGAGTTGCTCGGGTTCGGGGAGGTCTTGCGCGAGTGAGCACAACAGGTGACGAATGCTCCAGTCCGGGTGGGTTCCGAGAGCAGCGTCGGGATCGGCGCCGAGGCGAATGTCGGCGAGGCGCGCGGCGCCGGACTCCTCGGCGAGGTGTCGCACGAACTCCGCGCGGGTGAGGGCGGTGAGCGCGACGATCACCCATGACGCCTGAGATTGGGCGGATTCGATCAGTGCCGCCATCTGCGGTGCGGGAATCCCCAGTGGTGACGGACTGGCGACTCCCGCTGCGACCGACGAGCGAGCCTGCGAGAAGCACGATTCGGCAAGCCTCGCGGTGTCGCAGACCCGAGAGATCGAATTCTCCGGAGCGTGCGTCGTCCCGGTCGCGAGGCGCTGCCGTCGCAGATCAGCCAGGCACTGGACGATGGCTGCTCGGTAGCGGGGGTCTGGCGAGGCGAGCAGCCCGAGCGACGAGAGCCGCCGAGGCTGGGGACGCCGTGACGCGTCCGCGAACTTGCTCTGGGTGACCTCGCTGAGTGGGCGGCGAACCCCTGGCTGCTCGGCGATCAGGCTGCTCCAGCCGTCTGCAGCGATGACCGCCAGTTCGCGCAACCGCCACCCCTCTCTATGGAAGCCGCGCTTCAGCTGGTGAGCCAACCGGCCCCAGGGAGGCCCGACGGACTCGTCGAATCGCTGATCGGTGGCGATCACGATGGCCGGGCCGGCGGATCCGGCTCCCGTGTCACGGAGTAGCGAGACGAGTCCATTGACCAGTGTCTGCACCGCGTGACGCGATTGGGTTGCGGGCAGCTCCAAGCGGAGGACATTGCCGCCTCGTCGCCCTTGGAAGAGGACGACGAAGAGACTGCGCTGGTCGGTGAACCCGGTCAGCAGCGGAAGCGCAGCGAGCAGGTCTGCGGTGCTCGTGCACTGGAGGGTGACAGGGGACTTGCCGCTGTACTGAGCACTGGGGGAAGGGAGAGGGTGAGCGTGAGTGGTCATGTCTCCAGCGTGCGTGGACACCGAATGCTGACAGGAGTTACTCACAAAGGCCGGTGCGTGCGCACGACGACTTTCGATGTGAACGACAAATGGTCTCGGCGGATCGCGGACCTCGTCGCCGGGCCGCCTCTCAGTCGGCGTTGAGGTCGGCCTCGATCTGGGCGAAGTCAGCCTCGAGCGCCACCCAGGCCAGCATGGCGCATTTCACGCGCATGACGAACTTGGAGACGCCCTGCAGCGCCACCGCGTCGCCGAGAAGATCTTCGTCGGGCTCGATGGTTCCCCGGGACTGAATCATCTCCCGGAACGCGGCGATGCGCACTCGGGCCTGCTCCAGCGTGAGTTCGTCGTCGCGGACCAGCTGGGAGAGCACCGACGCAGAGGCCATAGAGATCGAGCAGCCCTGGCCCTCCCACGACAGCACTTCGATCTTGCCGCTCTCAGGGGAGACCGCCACGCTGAGGGTGATCTCATCGCCGCAACTCGGGTTGAACTCGTGATGCGATGCCGAGAGCGTGCCATCTGGAGCCTCGAACTCGCCTTTGCCGACCGGGCGCTTCGAGTGGTCGAGGATGACTTCCTGATACAGCGAATCGAGTGCGCTCATCGTGCAACCTCCACCTTGAAGTACTGTTGAGCGCCGCGAAGCGCATCGAGGAATCGGTCGACCTCGTCTTCCGTGGTCGTCAGATGCACGCTGGCGCGCGTGCTCGAGGCCATGCCCAGTGCGCGATGCAGCGGCTGCGCGCAGTGATGTCCCACGCGCACCAGCACTCCCTGCTCGTCGAGGAACTGCCCGACGTCGTGTGCGTGCAGCCCCTCGACGGCGACCGCCGCGAGCGCGACGCGGTCCTGCGCCCCCTGCGGGCCCAGGAGGCGAAGGCCGGGAGTGTCGAGCACTCCCTCGACCATGCGCTCTACGAGTTCGTGCTCGCGTGCGGCGGCGCGAGCCATGCCAACCTCCGAGAGAAAGGCGACGGCTTCGCCGAGGCCGACGACCTGAGACACCGGCTGAGTGCCCGCCTCGAAACGCAGGGGCGGCGGCATGAACTCCGCTTCCTGCATCGTGACCTTGGTGATCGCGCTGCCTCCGGTTCGCGCCGGAGGCAGCGCCTCGAGCATCTCGGCGCGACCGTACAGCACGCCGATTCCGTTCGGTCCGACCGCCTTGTGGCCCGAGAACACCGCGAAATCGACTCCGAGCTGATCGAAGTTCACCGGGATGTGAGGCACGGACTGGCAGGCATCGAGCACGGTGATCGCATCGACCTCGCGGGCCAGTGCGACGATCTCTGCAACCGGTGCGACAAAGCCCGTCACGTTTGAGACGTGCGTGAACGCGAAGATGCGCGTGTGCGAATTAATGGCTTCCCGCGCGGCGTCGATCGACCAGACGCCGTGTTCGTCGACGGGAATGTAGGTGAGGGTCGCTCCGGTCTTCGCCGCGAGCCGTTGCCAGGGGATGAGGTTCGCGTGGTGCTCAGCTTCGGTGACGAGGATCTCGTCTCCGGGGGCCAGCGCGAAGCGCTCCGAGCCGCGCACCCCGAGGCCTGCGTTCGCCTCGCCGATGCCGAGCGCCACCATGTTCACCGCGTCAGTGGCGCCTGCCGCCCAGACGATCTGCTCGGCAGTTGCCGAGCCGACGAACGCGGCGACGGCGTTCCGCGCGGCTTCGAAGCGTTCGGTCGCCGATCCGACGGCCTGGCTGGTGCCGCGATGCACGGCGGCGTAGTCGCGCTCCAGGAATGTGCGTTCTGCGTCCAGGACCCGGAGCGGTCGCTGCGAGGTCGCTGCGGAGTCGAGGTATGCGACGGGGACCCCCTCGTTCAGCGGAGGATTCGCGAAATAGGGGAACTCCGCACGAAGGGAGAACACGTCGGCGGTAGTCAGAGGAGCGACGGACATGGTTCTATTCTCCCACTTCGGATCAGGCCCTCCGCTTGCGGGTGTTGCGCCCTCAGCGAAGCCTCACCGCTGGCACGGTCTACGGAAGATGCACTGAGCCCGTGGCGGAGGGGAGCGGCCCGCTCGGGGTGAGCTTCCAGTTCACTGCGCCGGCGAGCAGGCCGAGGAGCACCGAGAGCAACGGGATCACGAACGACGCGTGCGTGCCCACCGACTCTGCCACAATTCCCGTGACCGCAGCGGCGAGGGACTGGCCGACGATGACTCCGGATCCGAGCATCGTCATCACCGTCGCAGACCTGCCCTGCGGGGTGCGTGCCGCGCCGAATCCGTACAGTGTGACGAGCAGTGGGCCGATCCCTGTGCCGAGCACGACCAGGGAGAGCACCATGCTCGGAACGTCGTGAACGGTCTGCAGCAGCACTCCACCGACGACGAGCAGCGCCGAGAACGCGAGCCAGCGGTAGCGGAGGGTGAATCGCGGCGAGAACCACGTCATTCCGATCGCGAAGATCGCCGATCCCACGCCCATCACCCCGTAGAGCAGACCGGCTTGCTCTGGAACGCCTCGATCCTGCATGAACGCGGTGAGCGAGGTGAGCATCGAGCCGAAGAACAGTCCGACGGTGAAGATGCCGAAGACGGTCACCAGCAGAGGTGCGCGCCAGAGTTCCGACACGGGTGAGAGCTCTGACCGCTGCTGCTCCGCGGTCCGGGCTGGTGGACTCGTGCGGTGCACCGCGAATGCGGTCACGAACACGAGTGTGAGCACGGCTGCGCCGACGATCGGTGCCCAAGCCCCGAGCACCGTGGCGAGGACGCCCACGATCACGGGGCCGAAGACGAAGACCACCTCGTCTGCCGCCGACTCGTAGGCGAGGGTCGCGTTGATCGTGCGGGGACGCTGTTCGCGCGGCAGCTTCGTCTGCGCGATGCTCACCAGTCGCGAGCGGGACATCGGCGAAATCTGAGGCGCTGTCGCTCCCACGACGAACGAGCCCGCCAGCATCGCCCACACGGGTAAGGGACTGAAGGCGACCCAGGCCAGCGCGCCGAGGGCAACGCTGTTCGCCGCACCGCTGATCAGCAGGGTCGAGCGCTGACCGAAGCGATCCGCGGCCGCGCCGATCAGAGGGCCGACGCAGGCCACGCCGAGCCCGACCATGGCGGAGGTGAGCCCGCCGATCTCGACGGACCCGCGTGCCGCGACAGCCAGCGTCAGCACGCCGACCACCATCATCGCGTAGGGCGCTCGAGCGAGGAGCGCGAGCGGGAAGTACCCGAATCCGGTGTGGGGAAGGAGCGGTTTCAGTTCGCCTGCTCCTCAAAGAATGCCTTGAAGGCTGCCGGATCGCTCGGGTCGCCCGGGTACACGAGACCGTTGACGAGGATCATCGGCGTGCCTTCGACGCGGACATTGCTCGCGGAGGTGTTGGGCACCGGATTCTGGAAGACCCATTCGTTCAGGCCCTGCGCGAAGGGCACGAACCGCTCGCCGAGGATGCACTCGCGGACAGCGGGATCGATGTCTCCGACGTGCCGTTCGAAGGCCGAGAGGAGATGCTCGTTATCGAGCCCTTTCCCGGCTCCGGGCTGGACTTCGGGGCTGAGAAGGGCTTGATGCGCGTCCCAGGTCGACTCGGGCTGTGAATTCACGAAGCATGCCACTGCGCCGGCCGCGCGCGAGGAGTAGTAGCTGCCGTCGCTCATCCGGTCCATGAAGCTCAGGGGAACGAACTCGACGGTGGTCTCGCCGGCGTCGATGAGTTCCGTCAGGTAGTCGCCGTTCTGCTGCTCGAACTCCATGCAGTGGGGGCATCGGTAGTCGACGTAGACCAGAATGTCATTCCCCGATTCGCGATCGATGTGATTCGACTGCGGTGCGGTCCCGGCTTGAAGCGGGTCAGAGGGCTTGGGGCGAGGATCGCCCGGCCCTTCAAAGACGATACCGCCCGAGATCATGTTGGCAGGCCATTCGAGCAGCGACTCCTGCTCGGTCCCGGGCTGCCACGCCTCGCCCTGCTGAGCCTCGTCCGAATCCTTCTGGGGTGCGGCGAGGGCGCCAGCGCCCAGGAGTGCCGTCACGGCGACCATGGACAGGGCGCCGGTTGCGACGCCGGTGATCCCGGCACCGGTGGGGCGGAATTTCTTGACCAGGGCGACGACCCCGAGCGAGACCGCCACGATGCCCAGCACGCCGCTTGCGACCGCGCTTGCGGAATTGAAGTAGGCGACGGACACGCAGATCGTCAGCAGCGCCACAAGCCCCACGGACATCGAGGCGACGGCGATCGCCTTCCCGCCCCCAGGTCGCGGCGCCGGGTCCCCGGGCTGACCTGAACCATACGGATGCGGGGGCGCCGCAGGCACCCACTGCGGTTGAGGGGCCTGATCGGTCGGAAGCCCGGTTGCCGCTGCGGGGTCCGGGTGGACGGGGTTGAACGGCTCCTGATGCTGCGGCGGTTCCGTTGGCTCGGTCGGCTTCTGGTGCTGCTGCTCATCGCTCATGATGTCTATTGTGTCAAACGGTGGCTGGGGAAGCGCGCCGCGGGAGACCGGGGCATCACCTTGCGCGCGTCGGGCATAGCATGGAGGCATGCTCTGGCTCGCCGCAACCCCCATCGGAAACCTCGGTGATGCCTCGCCTCGACTCCGGGAAGCACTCGCGAATGCCGACGCGATTGCAGCCGAAGACACGCGTCACACCGCGCAACTCCTCCGACTGCTCGGCATCGAGCAGCGACCCGAGCTCATTGCACTGCACGATCACAACGAGCGCGACCGTGCCGCAGCGATCGTCGAGCGCGCCGAGCACGAGGAGATCCTGCTCGTGAGCGACGCCGGGATGCCCACGGTCTCTGATCCCGGATTCCGAGTCGTGCAGCTCGCCGCCGAGCGCGGGGTCGTGGTCAGCGCGATTCCGGGACCGAGCGCGGTCATCACCGCGCTCGCCGTCGCAGGGTTGCCCACCGATCGGTTCGCGTTCGAAGGGTTCCTGCCGAGGAAGACGGGGGAGCGGACCCGAATGCTCCGGGATCTCGCGGCCGAGAGACGCACGCTGGTCTTCTTCGAGGCGCCGTCGAGGATTGCCGAGAGCCTGGGGGCGCTGGCTCAGGAGTTCGGCGACGCGCGTCCGGCCGCGGTCTGTCGCGAACTCACGAAGCTGCATGAGGAAGTGAAACGAGGATCTCTCCGCGAACTCGCGGACTGGGCGCGCGATGGGGTGCGCGGCGAGATCGTGCTGGTCGTGGCCGGAGCCCCGGAGACCGCGGCCTCGCCAGCGGCGGCGCTCGCCGAAGTGCTGGCCAGAATCGAAGGCGGAGAACGCATGAAGGATGCGACTCGGGCGGTCGCCGAGGCGACCGGTCTCTCGGCGAAGGAACTCTACGCGGCCGCCCTCGCAGCGAGGAGCAGGGCCGAGTAGGTCGTTCCGGGCGGAATCCGCCGGGCGGGCCGACGGGGTTCGAGGGAATCGGGGTGGCATCCGCTTCCTGCAGGATTTACAGCAGGCGATTGGAGAAGCAGATGGAAGCGACGCTCGACGGACTCGTGAAGCGAGAGTTGTGGCGGATCGCGGTGCCGGTGCTCTGGTTCGGCATGGTCGCCGCGATCAGCTTCATCGAGGCGCCGTTGAAGTTCCAGGCGCCGGGCATCACCATTCCGCTCGGGCTCGGAATCGGCAGGCTCGTGTTCTTCGCGCTCAACGTCGCCGAGGGTCTGCTGCTCGCGACGATGCTCTTGCTCTCCCTCGTGCCGAGCGCGCGGCGGGTCGCCACGACGAGGCTGCGCTGGATCCTCGCGCTCGCCGTCGTATTCGTCGTCAAGATCGTGCTGATCCGTCCTCCGCTCAATGCGCGCACCGACCAGGTGCTCGCCGGGGCGGATGCGGGCCAATCGCCGTGGCACTACATCTATATCGCCGCGGACCTGCTCACGATGCTCCTGCTCGCCGTGATCGCGGTGCAGGCGGGCAGGGCGATCCTCGTCGCGATACGACCGACCGCGGACTAGTCGTCGCGGCTGCTCCCCGAGTATCCCTCCGCGAGCCGTTGGCCGGTGAGGTGCTGGATCGCGTCCATGATCCGGTCCGTCGCCTCCTTGCGTGCCCGCCCGCCGGGAAGGTCGGCGAGGTCGCCGAAGTCGAGTGGTGGGCCGAACCGGATCTCCGTCCGGGCGGGCCTTCCCGTCGCCGGGTCGACGATCGAGCGGTTGGTGCCGATCAGGCCGACGGGCACTACGGTGGCGTTCGTCTCCAGAGCCATGAACGCGGCCCCGCCGCGGCCCCGATACAGCAGCCCATCGCGCGACCGGCTGCCCTCTGGGAACACGGCGAACACCTGGCCGGCGGCGAGCACCTCCGTTCCCGCCTTGAGTGCGGCTTGGGCGGCAGAGCCCGCCTCGCGATGCACAGGGATCGCCCCGATGTGGGTGAAGAACCAACCGCCCAGTGGAGTGGCGAACAGCGAGGCCTTGGCGAGGAACTGCACCTTCCGCGGAGAAAACGAGGGGATCAGGATCGTATCGACCGCAGAGAGATGATTGCTCGCGAGCAGGACCGGTCCGCTGGCGGGGACGTGCTCCCGACCGTCGATCTTCGGGCGGAACCGCAGCCACAGGAGCGGCCGCAGCACGGCCCGGCCGATCGTGAACACGATCCCCGGCTTCGCTCGGAAGTGCTGATCTGGCATGGGAAAACTCTACTCGCGCAGCATCGAGGGCGAGCCGTTCGTACAGGGACCGCTCGGAAAGATGAGGCAGAATTGTCCGATGTGCGCAATCCTGTGCGCAGACACTTCGAACTGACGAATGAGGCACACGTGACACGCACTCGCGCTCTTCTCGCACTGATGCCCGTTGCCGTGGTGGCAACCCTGCTCACCGCATGCACGGCATCCACTACCAGCGCCATCGAGGGGGTCGAGTGCGCACCCGAAGGCAGCGTCAGCAAGTCGCTGGAGTTCGCAGGCGACTTCGGAGCGAACGATCTCAAGCTGGAGAGCAAGACGCCGGTCAAGCCCGAGGAGCTCCAGGTATCGACCAAGATCAAGGGCGACGGTGAGAAGCTCAAGGAGAACGACCTGCTCTCGGCGCAGCTCACCATCTTCAACGGCACCACGGGCGAATCGGTATCGAGCGAGACCTCGATGCTCGAACTGAACGAGCAGAAGCTGCAGCCGTGGGCGCTGGAGATCGTCGGGTGCTCGTCCGTCGGCGACCGCGTGGTCGCCGCAGCTCCCGTCGCCGACATTCTCGGAGAGAACGCTTCGAACTTCGGGCTGGAAGAGAGCGACAGCATCGTCCTCGTCTTCGACCTGATGTCGGCCGAGAAGGGCACCGTGGAGCCCGGCACGCTCGAGCCGGGCGATCTGCTGAAGAAGGCCGAGGGCAAGGCGCAGGAACTGCCGGAGGGTCTGCCGAGCGTGGTCATCGCGGAGGACGGTTCGCCCACCATCACGATGCCCGAAGGCGTCGCCGCTCCCGACAAGCTCACCGTGGAGACGCTGATCAAGGGCGAGGGCGAAGAGGTCAAGGAAGGCGATCGTGTCTACGTGCACTATCGCGGAGTGATCTGGCGAACGGGAGAAGAGTTCGATTCGAGCTGGAGCCGCGGAGAGCCCACCTCGTTCCTCACCACCGGTGTGATCGGCGGCTTCTCGAAGGCGTTGGTCGGTCAGACCGTCGGGTCGCAGGTGATCTCGATCGTTCCGGCTGAGGACGGCGGCTACGGCGCCCAGCAGCTCGAAGGGATGGGGCACCAGCCGGATGACGTCATGGTGTTCGTGCTCGATATTCTCGGGACGGTCCACGCCGAGTAGCGGCTGAGGGACCTCTCCCGGACGGAGCCGCCGAGTGCATTCTCGGCGGCTCCGTCGTTTCCGTGGGGATACGAAGTTCGGGTGCGGAGCGGCGGGAGGTATCGCGGAGAACCAGGACGGCCCGTATCGACTGATGCGCCGGAGCATCGAGCGGGCTTGTGTGTCGGGAGCGGGCTCCCTATGCTTTAATGGTTGGAAGTTCTACCTTTTGGTGTCGCCGGTCTCGGCGCCACTCCTCAACGGCGAGCAAGGAGCACACCACCCATGACCCTGACGAGCGGAAACCTCACCACGGACGAACTCCGGAGAGCCGTCGCCGACGGCGAAATCGACACCGTCATCGTGGCCTTCACCGACATGCAGGGCAGGCTTGTCGGCAAGCGCGTCTCGGCGAGGCTCTTCCTCGAGGACATCATGGACCACGGTGCCGAGTGCTGCAACTATCTGCTGGCAGTGGATGTCGAGCTCAACACGATCGACGGGTACGCCCTGACCAGTTGGGAGAGCGGCTACGGAGACATGGCGATCGTGCCCGACCTGGGAACGATGCGTCGACTTCCCTGGCAGCCGGGGACCGCGCTCGTCATCGGCGACTTGGAACAGGCGAAGGACCACGCGTCCATCGAAGTGTCGCCCCGACGTGTGCTCCGTCGCCAAATCGAGCGCCTGGCAGCGCACGATTTCGTTCCCTACGTCGGCACCGAGCTCGAATTCATCGTCTTCGACGACGACTACCGCGCTGCGTGGCGCCAGGGATATCGCGACCTCACACCCGCGAGCGACTACAACATCGACTACGCCCTGCATGCCTCCACTCGAATGGAACCGCTGCTGCGAGACATCCGCAACAGCATGGACGGCGCCGGGATGTACTGCGAGGGGGTGAAAGGCGAGTGCAACCTCGGCCAGCAGGAGATCGCATTCCGCTACGCCACGGCGCTCGACACGTGCGACAACCATTCCATCTACAAGAGCGGCGCGAAGGAGATCGCCGACGCGCACGGCAAGAGCATCACGTTCATGGCGAAGTTCAACGAGCGGGAGGGAAACAGCTGCCACGTGCACACGAGCCTGCGAAATCGTGCCGGCGACCCGGTGTTCGCCGACGCCGGTGCACCAGACGGCATGTCCAAGACGTTCCGTCATTTCATCGCCGGTCAGCTTGCGGCGATGCGGGAATTCACCCTGCTCTACGCGCCGAACATCAACTCCTACAAGCGCTTCGTCGACGGGAGTTTCGCTCCGACCGCAGTCGCGTGGGGCCACGACAACCGGACCTGCGCGCTCCGCGTCGTGGGCAAGGGGCACGGCATGCGCGTCGAGAATCGGGTGCCCGGCGGCGACGTGAACCAGTACCTCGCCGTCGCGGGCATGCTCGCGTCGGGACTCTACGGCATCGAACACGAGCTCGAGCCGGGAGAACCGCTGACCGGAAACGCCTACACGAGCGATATCTCCCGCGTGCCGACTACGCTTCGCGAAGCCGCAGACCTCTTCGAGCAGTCGTCGCTCGCACGCGAGATGCTGGGGGACGAAGTGGTCGAGCACTACACGCATGCCGCTCGCGTCGAGGTGCGCGCGTTCGACGCGGCCATCACCGACTGGGAAAGGGTGCGCGGCTTTGAACGACTCTGAATCGCGTGACGGCGCTGCCGTGCGTCCGGTCATCGGCATCACGAGCTATCTCGAACAGGCGCAGACCGGAGTATGGGATGTCCGTGCCTCCTTTCTGCCCGAGGTCTACATTCGCGCCGTGACCGATGCCGGTGGCAGCGTTGTGGTGCTGCCCCCGCAATCGGTCGATGCGAACGCAGCGCAGAGGATCCTCGGCGCCCTTGACGGACTCATCGTCGCCGGAGGCGCCGATATCGATCCGAGACGCTACGGGCAGCCGGCGCACGAGCGAACCGGTGCACCGCGCGAGGATCGCGATGCCTTCGAGGACGCACTCATCCGTGCTGCGCTCGACCTCGACCTTCCGTTCCTCGGTATCTGCCGTGGCGCGCAGATGCTCAATGTGACACTCGGCGGAGACCTGATCCAGCATCTGCCGGACGAGGTCGGCGATGACAGGTACCAGCTTGGAGCCGCACAGTTCCGCACGATCGAGGTCGAGGTCGACCCCGGTACGCGTATCGCCGAGGTCTACGGTGAAGAGCTCAGCGCCCAGGCCCCGCTCTACCATCATCAGGCCATCGGGGAGGTCGCTGCGGGTCTGGTCGTGACGAGCCGTACCGAAGACGGAGTCATCGAGGCGCTCGAAAAGCCTGATTCGATGTTCTGCCTCGCGGTGCAATGGCATCCGGAAGAGCATGAAGCAGATCGCAGACTCTTCGCAGGGCTGGTCGCTGCGGCGAGAACTCGTATGGGTACCAGAGCCGTCTCGGATGCTCGCGATCAGCGCACAGATGATTCGATGGGCCGAAGCGGCCCCTTCTCGCTCCCGGAGGAACACGCATGAGCTACACCGTCATCAATCCAGCAGACGAGAGCGTCGTCACCGAAGTCGAGCACCTCGACGAGGCGGCTACTGATGCGGCGATCGCCCGCGCGGTCACTGCGCAGCGCGAGTGGGCGCGCGTCGCCCCCGCCGATCGCGCGCGCGCGCTGCGCCGCTTCGCCGACGCAGTCGATGCCGACGTCGAGCATCTCGCCGTGCTCGAAACCCGAAACTCGGGGCACCCCATCACGCAGTCTCGCTGGGAGGCGGGGCACGTGCGCGACGTGCTCGAGTACTACTCGGCGTCGCCAGAACGCCTCATCGGGAAACAGATTCCGGTGGCAGGCGGTCTCGACGTGACGTTCCACGAGCCACTCGGAGTGGTGGGGGTGATCACGCCGTGGAACTTCCCGATGACGATCGCCTCGTGGGGCTTCGCCCCCGCGCTCGCCGCAGGCAACGCCGTTGTCCTGAAGCCGGCCGAGTGGACCCCGCTCACGAGTCTGCGACTCGGCGAACTCGCGCTCGAGGCGGGGCTGCCGGAGGGTCTGTTCCAAGTGCTGGCCGGTCGAGGATCGGTCGTGGGCGAGCGCTTCGTCACGAACCCGTCCGTTCGCAAGGTCGTGTTCACCGGCTCGACCGAGGTGGGCAAGCGGATCATGTCCGGCTGTGCCGAACAGGTGAAGCGCGTCACGCTCGAACTCGGCGGGAAGAGCGCCAACATCGTGTTCGCCGACTCCGACATCGAACGGGCTGCCGCGACCGCGCCGTACTCCGTGTTCGACAACGCGGGTCAGGACTGCTGCGCCCGCAGCCGACTGCTCGTGCAGCGCAGCGTCTACGACCGGTTCATGGAGGGCTTCGAGCAGGCGGTGAAACAGGTCAAGGTCGGCGATCCTCGCCGCGAGGACACCGAGGTCGGCCCACTGGTGACGCTGGCCCACCGCGAATCCGTCGCTTCGTTCATCGGCGACGATGCCCCGGTTGCATTCCGGGGATCGGCTCCCGAGGGTCCCGGCGCCTGGTTCGCGCCAACGGTGGTCACCCCGGAACGTGGAAGCCGCCTCGCGACCGAGGAGATTTTCGGCCCGGTCGTCTCGGTGCTCGCGTTCGAGGACGAAGCCGATGCGATCGCGCTGGCGAATGACACCGAGTATGGACTCAGCGGCTCCATCTGGACGAGGGATCTCGGCCGGGGCATCCGTGTCGCGAGAGCGGTCGAGGGCGGGAATCTCTCCGTCAACTCGCACTCGTCGGTGCGGTACTCGACCCCGTTCGGCGGGTTCAAGCAGTCGGGGCTCGGCCGCGAGCTCGGCCCCGACGCGGCGGAGCACTTCACCGAGACGAAGAACGTCTTCTTCGCGAGCGAATGACGCAGACGCCTCCTCTCACCTCACCTGTCACGCTGCGAGGCGCGGAATCGGAGCGCCCCGCACCAGCAACACACAAAAAGGAAGACACATGAGCGACATCACCCCCATCGATCTGACCCAGCGTCTCGCAGGCAAGGTTGCCGTGATCACCGGCGGCGCGAGCGGAATCGGCCTCGCGACTGCGAAACGACTGCGCGCGGAGGGCGCACGAATCGTGATCGGCGACCTGGATCCCGCGACCGGAGAAGCCGCTGCCGCTGCGGTCGACGGACTCTTCGTGCGTGTCAACGTGGCTGATGAGGATCAGGTGAACCACCTCTTCGACACTGCGGCGAGCGAGTACGGTTCGGTCGATATCGCCTTCAACAACGCCGGCATCTCGCCCGACGACGACGACTCGATCGAGACCACCGAGCTGCCTGCGTGGCAGAAGGTGCAGGACGTCAACCTGAAGAGCGTCTATCTCTGCTCACGCGCTGCGCTGCGCCACATGACCAAGCAGTGCAGCGGCTCGATCATCAATACGGCCTCGTTCGTCGCGGTCATGGGTTCGGCCACCTCGCAGATCTCGTACACTGCGTCGAAAGGCGGTGTGCTCGCGATGAGCCGCGAACTCGGTGTGCAGTTCGCGCGCCAGGGCATCCGCGTCAACGCGCTGTGCCCGGGGCCGGTCAACACGCCGCTGCTGCAGGAGCTCTTCGCGAAGGATCCCGAACGGGCCGCGCGGCGGCTCGTCCACGTTCCAGTCGGGCGCTTCGCCCGCCCCGAAGAGCTGGCAGCGGCGGTCGCCTTCCTCGCGAGTGACGACGCCTCGTTCATCACTGCGTCGACCTTCCTCGTCGACGGCGGTCTGACCAGCGCGTACACCACGCCGCTGTAATAGAGTCGAGGATCGCAGCGGGAATCGGCGTGGCGCACGACGAGAGCGGAGGCACCTTGAACCAGAAACGGCATGGGATCGAGTTCTTGAGTCGTGCGGTGCGGCCGGGCAATCCCTATGAGGAGACCGTGCAGCGGCTGCTGCAGTCGATTCGGCTGGGCATCATCGGGCCGGGAGAGCGGCTTCCCGCGGAGCGCGAGCTGGCGACGATGCTCGGAGTCAGCCGCGACACTCTGCGGGAGGCGATCGCCACCCTCTCGGATACGGACTACCTGATCTCCAAACGCGGTCGGTACGGGGGCACGTTCGTCGTGGAGGAGCTCCCGGCTTCGAATGGTCGAGCGGGAGCGCTGGAGCTCGAGTCCACGCAAGTCGACGAGATTGCAATGCTCCGTCGCGTGCTCGAGGTGGGAGTGATCAGCGAGCTCGCGGCGCGGGAACTCACCGCTGCCGAACGCGCTGAGATCGCGGCCGCGCTCGACGAGTGCCTCGACTCCGATGTGGATTCCTTCCGGCGGCATGATTCGCGGCTGCACCTGCTGTTCGCGGAGCTCACGGGATCGCCCGGGCTGGTGCAGCTCAGTGCCGACCTCCGGACCCGGCTGAACGAGGCGCTCGACGCGATGCCGATGATGCCGCCCAATCTCAGCCATTCCAACGAGCAGCACGCGCAGATCGTCGGGGCAGTGCTCTCCGGGAGGCCGGAGATCGCTGCCCGCGCGATGCTCGAGCACATCGCGGGTACCGAGGCCCTGCTGCGGGCCTTCGTCAAGGATTGAGGAGCGCAGGGTGCGGCGTCTGCGGTGCGCGGCAGAACCTGGCCGGCGCGCAGTGGCAGGCGTCCCCTGGGGTCGCGCGGATGGGTCTGCGTGAAAAAATTCTCAAAAGGTAGTTACATCTACCTTTAATTTCAGTATTCTCGAAGGTGCGCCCGTGAACGACGGGTGGTCTTGCCGAAATTCACAACGAAGTGAAAGGGGCCGCAGATGGCCAAAGACACCCTAAAGGTCTCGGGAGTGACCTATACCACCGCGGAGTCGGGGTATTTCGAGAAACGGAAGCTGAAGCGGGCTGCAGGTATCTGGGGGCTGTGGGGTCTCGCAGTCGGCGCCGTGATCTCCGGCAACTTCTCGGGATGGAACTTCGGCATCGAGGCCGCCGGGTTCGGTGGCATGCTCATCGCATTCGCGATCCTCGTCGTCATGTACTACGGCCTGGTCTTCTCCATCGGAGAGATGGCCGCCGCGATGCCGCACACCGGCGGAGCATACAGCTTCGGCAGAGCGGCGATGGGGCCGTGGGGCGGCTTCGTCACGGGTCTCGCGGAGACCATTGAGTACGTCGCGACCACTGCGGTCATCGTCTACTTCTCCGCGGCCTACGCAAACGGGGTGACGGATGCGCTCATGGGCTTCACACTGCCGACCTGGGTCTGGTGGATCATCCTCTACGCGGCGTTCGTCGGCCTCAACACCGCGGGCGCGGCGATCTCGCTGAAGTTCGCGATCATCGTCTCCTTCATCTCGATCGGGGTGCTGGTGCTGTTCGGGATCATGGCGCTCGCGAGCGGATCGGCCGATTGGGGCAGCCTCTTCAACATCGAACCGGATCCCGGCCAGACCGCCTTCCTTCCGCACGGAGTGCTGCCGATCCTCTTCGCGCTGCCCTTCGCGATGTGGCTCTTCCTCGGGATCGAGGAGCTGCCGCTCGCGGCAGAGGAATCGAACGATCCAGTGCGCGACATTCCCCGCGCGGGTATCTGGGCTCGCGGCACGCTCATCGTCACGGGCCTGCTGGTGCTCTTCCTCAACACCGCGGTGCTCGGCGCTCAGGCGACCGGGGTGGCGGGCGAGCCGCTGCTCGACGGCTTCCGTGCGATCGTCGGCGACGAGCTCGCCTGGGTCGCAGGCGTGCTCGCGCTCTTCGCGCTCTTCGGGCTGCTGGCCTCGCTGCAGGGCATCATGTTCGCCTACGGACGCAACATGTACTCGCTCTCGCGTGCGGGCTACTACCCGAAGTTCCTGTCGCTCACCGGAAAGCGGCAGACCCCCTGGGTCGCTCTGCTCGCGGGTGCGCTCATCGGGTTCGCCGCGCTCGTGCTCGTCGACGCGATGGGCGGCTCGGACGGTGTCGCGGGCGCCGTCGTGCTGAATATCGCGGTGTGGGGTGCCGTGCTCGCCTACTTCATGCAGATGATCTCGTACCTCATCCTGCGCCGGAAGTTCCCGAACGCGGATCGCCCGTACCTGAGCCCTTGGGGAAGATTCGGGGCGGTCGCGGCGGCGGTGATCTCCGCGCTCATCTTCCTCGGGTTCCTGCTCAACGAGGCGTTCCGCCCGGCGATCGTTGCGATCGTGATCGTGTACGTCATCGCGCTGCTGGTCTTCGGGCTCTACGGCAGGCATCACCTCGTGCTCTCGCCAGAGGAGGAGTACGCCATCTCAGGCGGTCTGCACCGCGATCCCGCTGCCGAAGGATACGGCGGGAGCGTGGAAGAGGAGCTTCTCGCGATGGACGGAATCGACGAGCCGGAGGGCGAGACCCTGCGGGAGCCTGCGAACGAGTAGTCCGCACCGCAGGTGAGACGCGGGGCTCGGTCGAGGGCCTACGCGGTCAGCGGCGGTGCGCGTCGGGAACATCGCCCGGGTGCACCCCGCCGACCGCGTCCCTCCCATTCGGCGCAGAGGCCCGCACCCCGCCCACCGAGACTGCGCAGCCCACCTGCTAGGCTGAGCAGACATTCGAATATCGGCCGCTTAAACCGCTGCGGGAGAGTCCGAGCCATGTGCTCGGCGCCGTAGGAGCAATCCCTCCCCGGGAATCTCTCAGGCTCACGTACCGCAGTGGCGAGGCAACTCTGGAAAGCAGCGCGGGTTCGCAGAACTCCGCTCACCGACGGTGCAAGGACGCCCTTCGCGTCTGAATCTCTCAGGTCACGGTACAGAGCGGGGAGGATCCCAGTTCCTGTTACGCGCGTGACATCACCCCGGAGATCCTCTTGAGCATCAGTGCCGTTTCCCCCTCTTTCGAAGACCGCCACATCGGCATCGCTTCGCACGACGACCGTCAGCGAATGCTGGCAGAGCTCGGCTATGCGAGCCTCGATGTCCTGGTCGACACCGCAGTGCCGGCCGACATCCGCAGCGAGCGGGCCCTCGACCTTCCCGCAGCCCGCAGCGAGCAGGAGATCCTCGCCGACCTGCGCGTGCTCGCCTCGAAGAACACGGTCAAGACCCAGATGATCGGTCAGGGCTTCTACGGCACGCACACGCCTCCCGTGATCCGCCGAAACGTTCTCGAAAGTCCCTCCTGGTACACGGCATACACGCCATACCAACCCGAGATCTCGCAGGGTCGTCTCGAAGCCCTGCTCAACTTCCAGACGATGATCAGCGATCTCACCGGCCTTCCGGTAGCGAATGCGTCGATGCTCGATGAGAGCTCGGCAGCAGCCGAGGCCGTGCTGCTCATGCGTCGCGCCAACCGTGCGGCGGCGACCGGGCGCACGGTACTCGACTCTCACTTGTTCCCGCAGACCATCGCGGTGATCCAGGGTCGTGCCGAGGCGCTCGGCTTCGACGTCGAGGTCGCCGATCTCGGCGAGCGCCTCCCCGAGGGCGACATCAACGGTATCGTGCTGCAGCAGCCCGGCAATGACGGTTCGGTCGTCGACCACTCCGCCATCATCGCGGCAGCCAAGGACCGCGGGGCGATGGTCACGGTCGTCGCCGATCTGCTCGCGCTCACGCTGATCACCCCTCCTGGGGAACAGGGCGCCGATGTCGCCGTCGGCAACACCCAGCGCTTCGGCGTGCCGCTGTTCTTCGGCGGTCCGCACGCCGCATACCTCGCCGTGCGCGAGGGGCTGGAGCGTTCGATGCCTGGCCGCCTGGTCGGCGTCTCGAAGGATCAGCAGGGCCAGCCCGCCTATCGACTCGCACTCCAGACCCGCGAGCAGCACATTCGGCGCGAGAAGGCCACGAGCAACATCTGCACCGCGCAGGCGCTGCTCGCCATCACCG
>JBEBSS010000014.1:0-54596 GCA_040394175.1 Leucobacter soli
GCATGAGCGAGATCAGGGCAGCAGTCGTCACCGGAGCATCACGCGGCATCGGGCGGGCCATCGCGCTCGCGCTCGCCGCGGTCGGAACCCCGGTCGGGTTGATCGCCCGAGACGCCGGACTGTTGGCAGAGGTCGCCGGGGAGATCACCGCAGCCGGTGGACGAGCGGTCTTCCGCGCCGTCGACATCACCGATACTGAGGCGACGGGGATCGCCGCCGAGGAAGTGGCACGCGAGTTGGCTGCTCTCGGCACACCGGTCGGCCTGCTGGTGAATGCTGCGGGACGAATTGATCGCGAGGTAGCCCTGTGGGAGGCCGATCCGGCGGAGTGGCGCGAGATCATCGAGACCAATCTGATCGGTTCGTTCAACGTCTCGAACGCAGTGATCCCGCGCATGCTCGACGCGGTGCGCCTTGACGAGGGGATCTGCTGCCGAGTCGTCGAGCTCGCATCGGGAGCCGGGGCCAAGGACTGGGGTAAGGCCTCCGCCTACACCTCGAGCAAAGCGGGGTTGATCCGTGTCGTAGGCCATCTGCACGAGGCCGGTCACGCGCTCGGTCTTCGGTCGTTCGCGGTCGCTCCCGGTACCGTTCGCACCGACATGACCGCCGCAATGGAATTGCATGCCGGCCGTACCGAGTTCACTCCGGTCGAACTGACCGAGAACCTCGTGCTCGCCATTCATCGGGGAGAACTCGACTCCTGGTCGGGCAAGTATCTGCGGGTCACTCACGACAGCCCCGAGACCCTCGCAGCGTATGAGCGCACGCACGGCAGCCCTTCGGAGCGCGCCCGTCGACTCGGAATCTCACCCTGGGGCGAAGACGATCCTCAACAGACCGAAGCAATGGTGCCAAAGCGCGGCTGAGCGAGAGCGACGAGCCGAGTGCCGCCCGGCAGGGCATCTGGCACTTGGCAGGGAGCCAGGTGAGTGCAAGGCTGGTGGGACACGGGTCTCTGCACCACGCGGTGCAGCTGAGAAGGGGGTCGCACATGCCGAAAGACGCACGCAACGAACTGCAGATCGGAATCATCGTCGGGTCGATCCGCACCGGGCGCAAGGGCAGCCAGGTGGGTCGATGGGTGGCAGATCAGGCGGGCAAGCGGGGCGACGCGAGTTTCACGCTGCTCGAGCTCGCGGAGTACGAGCTTCCGTTGCTCACGGATGCAACGGTCCCGGGCGGAGCCAACCGGCAGTACGATTCCGAGGCGCGAACGCGCTGGGGCCGCGACATCGATCTGTGCGACGCCTTCGTGTTCATCACGCCTGAGTACAATCACGGCGTGCCCGGCGCCTTCAAGAACGCCTATGATTCCATCGGCCCTGAGTGGGCGAGCAAGGCGGTCGGCTTCGTCTCCTACGGATCCGTCAGCGGCTCGCGCGCAGTGGAGCAGTGGCGCCAGATCGTTGCCACGTTCGGTATGGTCGACGTCGCACCCCAGGTCGCGATGTCCTCATTCACCGAGTTCGACCGGGAGGGACGATTCGAGCCGAACGAGCGTCACGCGAAGGAACTGGGAGCGCTGCTCGACGAACTCGTCGCCCGTGCGATCGCGCTGGCGTGACCCGGCCCTGAGCCGGACCGGGTCGCGGGGCGGCGGGCTCGCACTGAGAGAATGGTGCGCATGACCGCTTCTCCTTCCTCGTTCGCACGCGTGACCGGTGTCGCGCTCATCCTGCTGCCGCTCGCAGCACTGGGGCTGAAGATGTGCTCCTTCGGATGGATGATGGTGTTCGTCATCTTCGGCCCGATCTTCGTCATGGCGATCGGCTATGCACTGCAGATCGTCATCGCGGTGCAGGGATTCCTCGTTCGACAGGATCTCCTCGGGGCGTCGAGACGACGGGCCACGATCGCTGCGTGGGTGTCGCTCGGCGGCTTCCTGCTGCTGGGACTGACCATGCCTGATGGCGGCGACACCGGCTGGGGTTCGACGCTGCAGGTGTGGCTCGGGGCCTACGGACCGAACGGGGACGCCGTGCATTCGGCGACAGATGCCCTGACCACCGTGCTCGCCTGGGTCGGAGGATCCGCATGGATCGGCGGATATCTGTGGCTCGCGGTCGAGTGGATCGGAGCGCATGCGCGGCGTCGCAAGCGGCAGCTCGGGATGATCTGACCGAACGCACCGCCCCCGCCTCCGCCCGCGCGGGTCGAGGTGCGGCGACCGGCGCAGGCCATCTGAGCGCGCCTGCGCCGCTGCGGAGAACCCTGTGCGTCGGGGCGGCGCCTAGCCGATGAACTCCCGGAGGCGCGCGTTGAACGGACCCGGCTCTGTCAGGAAGCCCGCATGCACCGGAATCGTGGCGAACTCGGCGGAGGGCAGCTGGGTGCTGACCCACTTCCGCGCGTCTTCGGCCCATTCCTGCTTCGCGAAGAAGAGCAACGGCTTGCCCGAGCGGTCGAACTCGATCGCGGTCTCCGAAACATCAGTCGCGAGACCCTCGACGCCTGCGATGATCGCGATGTGCTCGGGGGTCTGACGTCCGTCCTCGATGAGCTTGAGCGTCGCCTCGTCCTCCGCGGCGAGCTCCGGATCGACGCCGAGCGCATCCGCCGAGATGAACGCGAGGAAGCCCTCGCGGTCAGTCGACAGGAACTGCACGTACGCCGGAAGTCCGTCATGGCTGAGGGCGGCCTCACCCCACTCATCGGGGTTCGCCGGGTCGAAGGGCACCTTCGGCGGCTCATCGATGAGAATCAGCCTCGCGACGCGATCGTGCCCGTGGTCGCGGATGTAGGAGAGCACGTCCAGCACACCGAACGACCAGCCCGCGAGGGTGAGATGGTCGAGCTCGAGCGCCTCGATGAGCGCCGCGAGATCTCGGGCGCGCTGCGGGTAGTTGTTGCCAGTGAGCGGCTTGCTCGACTTGCCGTGCCCGCGAGGATCGATCGCGATTACTTCATACTGCTCGGCGAGCTCCGTCAGCTGGTGCACGAAGACTTCGGCGGAGTAGTTCCAGCCGGGGACGAACAGCACCGTGCGGCCGGTACCCGCGCGGAGCACGCGCAGATCGACGCCTTCGGCCACGGTGACGAGTTCTGAGGAGACGGACGCAGGAAGATCTGGGAAGAGAGTGCTCATAGCTCAGGAGCCTAGAGAAGCGACCTCCGGAAGTCACGCGATCGCGTAAATCCGCGTAAAAGACTTCCACGCACCTGGCCGTAAGTGTTGAACCGGGGTTGTCGCGCTCTATAGGCTACGAGGATACGGATTCGCCCCTGTCGAAGTCCTCGGAGTCCATCCCCTCGCCTGCCGGGCGACGAGATGGAGGAATCGAGACCGACGTGCTGGCGGCAGAAGCCGGAAAAAGGGGGAAGAGATGCTGCAGGGTGCTGCCCGCGTATTGGTCGTCGACGATGACCCAGACGTCGCTCGGCTGCTCCAGGCGTTCCTGGAGCGCGGAGGCTACCGGGTGTCGGTTGCCCCCGATGGGGCGAGCGCCTTGGTCGCGGCCCTCGCGCAACGTCCCGACCTGATCGTGACGGACATCGAAATGCCCGGGATCAACGGGCTCGACATGGTGGCCGAGCTGCGCAAACAAGCACCCGGTGTGCCTGTCGTGGTGATGACAGCGCACGTCTCGGTCGACTATGCGGTCTCGGCATTGCGAGTGCACGCCGACGAGTTCCTGACGAAGCCGATCGATCGGACTCGCCTGCTGGAGGTCGTCGCCCGCTTGATCGCGGAGCAGGAGGAACGTCGTCGGGCGCGCCGGGCGCAGGTGGTGCTCGCGATCGGAGCGCATCCCGACGACGTCGAGATCGGCGTCGGTGGGATCCTCGCCGCTCATACGCAGGCGGGAGACGACGTGACGATTCTCACGCTTTCGAGAGGAGCACGCGGGGGAGATGCGGACAGCAGACAGCACGAGTCGCTTGCCGCAGCGGAACTGCTGGGAGCCAGGTTGTTTCTGAAGGATCTGGTGGACACTGAGATCCCGAGCGGTGGACCCACCGTGCGCCTGATCGAGGAAGTCGTGCGAGAGATTCAGCCGACGGTGGTCTACACGCACTCCGTCAACGATCGTCACCAGGATCACCGTGCCACGGCCGAGGCAACGATCGTCGCGACGCGCAACGTGGGAACGGTCGCCTGCTACCAGAGCCCGTCGGCGACGATCGATTTTCGTCCCACGCGATTCATGCGCATCGAGCAGTTCCTCGACCGCAAGCTCGAAGTGCTCGGTTGCTTCGCTTCGCAGACCGCGAATCGCGAGTACCTCGAACCGGAGTTCATCGTCGCGACCGCTCGCTACTGGACCCGGTTCGGCGGAGGCAGGGCGGTGGAGCCGCTCGAGGTCATTCGGGAGAGCAAGGAGCTCGCGCGCACACTGGAGCAATCGCAGGTGCAGGGATGATTCCGGAGATTCGAGTGCTGGTCACCGGCGCGGGAGGCCCTGCCGGGGTCGCTGTGATCCGCTCGCTGCTGAACCGCGAGGATATCGTCGTATTCGCCGCGGACATGGACGGCTGGGCGAGCGGGCTCTATCTCGTGCCCGCGTCCCAGCGCCGACTCGTGCCGCCGGGGGCCGATGCGCAGTTCGTGGCTGCCCTGCAGCGACTCGTGGCTGCGGATCGACTCGACCTCGTGATCTCCACAGTCGATGTCGAACTCCTCGCGCTCGCAGACCGTCGCGATGCGCTCGCGCCCGCGGTGCTCGCGGCGCCGCCCTCCGAAACGCTCCGGGTGGCGCTCGACAAGCTTGCGCTCGCCGAGCGATGCGAGTCGACCGGGCGCGTGCCGCGCACGGTGCTCGCCGGTTCGGATGCGCTCGCGATCGATTGGGAGTTTCCGGTCTTCGCGAATCCCCGGGCAGGCGCTGGGAGCCGCGGCATTCGCCTGGTGCCGGACCGTGCCGCGCTGGAGCAGCTGCCTCTCGACGAACACCTCATCGTGCAGGATCTGCTTCCAGGAGAGGAGTACTCGGTTGATGTCATCGCGGACGCGCAGGGTCGCGTCATCGCGGCGGTGCCTCGCACTCGCACCCGAGTGGATTCCGGCGTCGCCATCGCGGGGCGCACCCTGCGAGACTGCGAACTCGAAGAAACCGCTGCCGCAGTGGCGACTGCCATCGGGCTCGTGGGAGTGGCGAATGTGCAGCTGCGCAGAGGCCGTGATGGGCGTGCAATGCTGCTCGAAGTGAACCCCCGGTTTCCCGGAGCGCTCCCGCTCACGATCGCGGCGGGAGTCGACATCCCCGCGCTCGTCGTAGATCTCTTTCTCGGGCGCGACCTGCCCGAGAAGATCGAGTTCCGGGAGCTTGCGACCGCACGCTTCCTCGAGGACATCTTCCTCGAGACCGACGAGGTGCTGCAGTCGGAGCACGCCGCCCAGCGTGATGCGCGATGAACGCGGATCTCCTGCTCGGCGACCATCACGTGCACTCCACGTTCTCCGACGATGCAGTGTCGACGCTCGAGGAGAATGTGGCTGCAGCGCACGCGGCCGGTCTGACGACGCTGCGCCTCGTCGACCATGTGCGACGCAGCACCGACTGGGTCCCTGAGTACCTCGCGGCGGTGCGCGCGCTGCGGGTGCCTGAGGGGCTGACCGTGCTGAGCGGTGTCGAAGCGAAGATGCTCGATACCTCCGGCGACCTCGATCTTCCGCGGCTGCCTTCGGGCATCGGCAGAGTGCTGATCGCGGATCACCAGTTTCCGAGCGCGGACGGACCGCTCGGCCCCACCGAGGTGCGTGTGCGCTTGGCGGCTGGGTGGTCCGAGTCAGACGCGCTCGATGATCTCGTCACTGCGCTCGTCAGGACGATGGAGCGGTATCCCGGCAATCAGCTCGCGCACTGCTTCTCGATCCTCGAGAAGGTCGGATTGAGCGAGGATCGGCTCGGCGCGGACCGGCTCCGGCTGTGGGCGGGCACCGCTGCGGCGACGGACACCCACGTCGAGGTCAACGAGAAATGGGGGTGCCCCTCGCCAGGGAGCATCGATGCCCTCCGTCGCGCCGGAGCCACCATCGTCGCGTCGACCGACAGCCACCGCGCCGATACGGTCGGACGATACTCGAGGGTGCGCGCGCTGCTCGAAGCCGCTGAGGCCGCCTCATGAACGGGTGGGAGATCGCACTCGTCGTCTTCCTGCTCGTGTGCGTGCTGATCGGCACGACGCCTGTTCTGAACACCGCCTATCAGTTCCTCGTGTTGCCGCTCCACGCGTTCAAGAACCACTACCGCAGGGCAGCGCCGTACACGCCGAACATCGCGGTGGTCATCCCCGCATGGAACGAAGGCCTGGTGATCGGCGCATCGATCGATCGAATGCTGAGTCTGCGCTACCCGCCCGAGAAGCTGCGGGTCTTCGTCGTGGACGATGCTTCGACGGACTCGACACCCGATGTCATCCTGCAGAAGGCGGCTGAGCACCCCGGTCGAGTGGTGCATCTGCGGCGCGAGGTCGGCGGGGAGGGGAAGGCGCACACGCTGAACCACGGCATCACCAGGGTGCTGGCGGACACGTGGGCGGAGGCGATCCTGATCATGGACGCCGATGTGATCTTCGAGCGCAATTCGATGCGAAAACTGAGCAGGCATCTTGCGGACGAACAGGTCGGTGCGGTGACGGCGTACATCGCTGAGGGCAGCCAGGACCGCAATTATCTCACTCGATTCATCGGAGTCGAGTACGTGATCGCTCAGCTCGCCTCCCGCCGCACGCAGAACGTCCTCGGCGCGGTGGCCTGCCTCGCCGGCGGTGCGCAACTGCACTCGCGCGCCAACCTGGAAGCGATCGGCGGGCGAATCCCGACCGGCACCCTTGCCGAGGACACGATGACGACGTTCGAGGGGCAGCTTCGCGGACGCAAGATGGTGTTCGAACCGCACGCCGTGGTCCTCGCCGAGGAGCCGCGGACGGTGGATGCGCTCTGGAAGCAGCGCCTGCGTTGGGCGAGGGGCAACGTCCAGGTGACCTCGCACTATCGGAAGGTCTGGTTCCGGCCCAGCCGAGCCCACCGACTGGGAAGCCTCTCATTCGGGCTCTCCTGGTTCAGCATCCTACTGCTTCCGGCGTGCATGCTGCTCGCGGCAGCGGCGCTCTTCGCGTTGCTGATCCTGCACAGCGAGATCGCCGAGAGCGTGTTCCGCTTCATGTGGATCATCGCCGCGTGCACGTACATCTACTCGATGCTGTTCGCCGTGCAGCTCGACGCACGTACCGGACTCAACTCATGGCGCGAGGCCCTGCTGTTCCCGGGTGTCGGTGCGATCGTCATGATGCTGATCGCGCTGTTCCCGTCGCTGTCGGAATCGCTCCTGACCGATCTGTTCGGCCCGATCTCGCGGGGTGAGCGATTCCTCCTCACCGCGGTGCTCTACCTCTGGGGTCCCATTTCGATGCTGGGGGCGTGGGCCGCACGGTGGCTCGAACGACTGCCCGGTGGCCACTTTTTCGCCGGCCTGTTCATTTACGTGTGTGGCTACGGGTCGCTCCTGTGTGCCATTACTGTTGATTCATATTTCAAAGAGTGGCGTCGAGCCGACGCATCGTGGGTGAAGACCGAGAAGGTCGGAAGGGTGGTCTCGTGACTGGATCTCGGGACAGGGAGGAGATCGCCCGCGACGCACGGTGGGAACGGCGGCTGCTCTACAAAGCGGCGATTTCTCTTGTCGTCGTCGCCGCGGTCGTGCTCGTGCGAGAGCTGTTCCTTCGATGAGCGGTGCGAAGCTCGCTCTGGTGGTCGAGGACAGCCAGGATCAGCTCGCTCTGCTCAGGCGAATGCTCGAACGCGAGGGCTACGCGGTCTTCGGCGCGCTCGATGCGGAGAGCGCGATTGCGGCATTCGACACGATCACGCCGTCGCTCGCGGTGATCGACCTGCTGCTCCCCGGAGTGACGGGTCCCGAGGTGACCGAGCTCATCAGAGCACGTTTTCCGGACTGCGCGCTCGTCGTCAGTTCGGTGCTCGATGCGCGGGACTACCCTGAGGCCCACGCGGCGCTTCCGAAACCGGTGACGGGGGCATCGCTGCACGAGGTGATCGCGAGGATCGCCTCGTGAGCCGCACAGAACTCTGGCATCGGGTGTTCGATCGCCCGAGCCCGCTCCTGAAGCAGATACCGACGCTGCTGGCGCTTCTGATCGGCTACGGGCTCACCGTGATGGTGCCCGAGATGAAGGTGACCGGTCCGGTGTCGATGAACGTGGGTGCGGGGCTGATCCTCGTCGCGTCCGTCTACGCCGCCGTCTTGAGCTCGCGCAGGCGATACGAAGGCTTCATCGTCATGCTCGTCCCGATGATCGACATCATCGGCCTCGGACTGTTCCGGACGGGAACCGGTGGCGTGCATTCGCTCTTCGGGTCGCTCATCCTGATTCCAGTGGTGTGGCTCGCGACGGCTCCGGGTCTGCGCTACGTGGTCTTCGTGCTGTTTCTCTCGTCGTTCAACTATCTGACGCAGTTCATCGCGGAACCGCCCGGCACCTCCGTCGAGTGGATTCGGGGCGTGATCTCCCCGCTCGTGTTCGCCGTCGTCGCTGCGGTCATCAACGAGCTCTCTCGGCAGCAGCGGAAGAAGATCGAGGAAGCGGAGCAACTGGTCGAGGATCGCACCCGCGCGCTCGACCTCAACGAACGGATGATCGAGCGCCTGAAGCAGACCAAGAAGGAGTATCAGGCGCTGCTCGAATCGTTCGAGAGCCTCTGGTCCTCGATCACCGCTCAGGCGATCTTCGCGACGGACACGCGCGGCAAGGTGCAGGCGTGGACTCCGGGTGCCGAGCGCCTGTTCGGGCTGACGGTTCAGGAGGCGCTCGACCTTGTGACGATCGATCGCTTCTTCCCGAGTGCGTCGGTCGAGACGTTCGCGGAGACGCACGCCTTCCACTCCGAGGCGCACGCCCGGCCGGGGCTGCCCGAGGGCATCCGGGCACTGTTCGCCGCCGCGGACGAGACATCCGCCCTCGAGACGGAGCTGGAAGTGGTCGCCGCCGGTGGCGCGATCGTGCCTGCCCGTGTGACGATCACGCAGCGGCGTGACGCCGACGGCCACCGTCTCGGGTATCTCTTCGTCGTGACCGACGAGTCGAGGGCTGCCGAGGTGGCGCGCATGAAGGACGAGTTCGTCGGAATGGTCTCGCACGAGTTGCGCACGCCGCTCAGCTCGATCCTGGGCTTCCTCGATCTGCTCCAGAACGATCCCGAGCAGCCGCTCAGCGAGGATCAGCAGGACTTCGTCACCATCATCGAGCGCAATGCGAACCGGTTGCTTGCGTTGGTGGGCGATCTGCTCTTCACCGCGCAGGTCGAGTCCGGTTCGTTCCCGCTCGTGCTGAGCGCATTCGATCTGAGCGAGAGCGTGGCGGCGTCTGCGCAGTCGGCGCGACCGAACGCACAGCGCGGGGACGTGGCGCTGTCGCTCGAGCTGCCAGATGAGCCGCTGGTGATCACGGCCGATCCGATGCGTGTCGGTCAGGCGCTCGACAATCTGCTCTCCAATGCGATCAAGTTCACGCCGCCGGGTGGGCGGGTGACGGTCGGCGCACGCGAACTCGACGACTGCGTCGAACTCTGGGTTCGAGATACGGGAATGGGCATTCCGAAGGACGAGCAGGAGCAGCTGTTCACCCGTTTCTTCCGAGCATCCACCGCGACGCGCAATGCCGTGCCCGGGATCGGACTGGGACTCGCGATCATTCGAGCGATCGTGCTCGCGCACGGCGGCAGCGTGTCGTTGACGAGCGACGAGGGAGAGGGGACGGCGTTCCGGGTCTCCCTGCCCCTGGTGCCGGTCGAACAGTGAATGCGAGGCGGACATGCATCGGATTGACCTCAACCTCACTTGAGGTTGTAACGTCGTAGTATGCGATTCATTCTGGTCGGCCGCGCGCCGGACTCGTCCTATCGGCTTCGTGAGACGCACCCGGGGGTGGAACAGTGACGGACCGGCCGACGAACGAGCGCACTGCCGAGCAATTCAAAGCCGCGTTTCGGGAGCACCCCGCCGGTATCGCCTTGATCACGGCGCGCACGCCCGAGGGTCCGGTCGGGCTCACGGCGTCGAGCGTCGCCTCGGTGGGGCTCGATCCGGTCGCTCTCACCTTCTCCGTGACGCGTGCCACGGGAAGCGCCGGGGCGCTGCTCTCGGCCGAGACCTTCCTCGTGCATCTGCTCGACGCACGCCACGTTGCGATCGCCGAGCAGTTCGCATTCTCGGGAGGGGAGCGGTTCACCACCGCACAGGGCTGGGAGACGCTCGACACCGGCGAGCCGCACCTTCCGGGAGTGCGCGCTGCGCTGCGCTGCCGGTCGATCCAGGTCACACCCGTCGGCGCATCCTCCGCCGTGATCGCGGAGGTGCTCGATGTGGTCGAAGGAGAGTCGGGTCTGCCGCTCGTCTACCTCGACCGCGCATTTCGGACTCTCTCCGATCCCGCATGAATCGCCGCTGACGCGGGCCAGTCCTCGTCCATGGTGCGTCGTCGCCCGAGGAGCGCCTGCTAGCGTCCGCGCGGATACGAAGTCAAGCCCTGTCGCACCGCGGCTTCCCGACCCTATGCTCGAACGACCAGGCAGAGCCTGGCCTGCACCGAGCTGAGAAGAGGGAGGCCAACATGCGAGCCGCGAGTCATACGCGTACCTTCGGCGTCGAGGAAGAGTACCTGCTGCTTGACGCGACGAGCGGCGAACCCACCGACAGTGCGGCGGAGCTGATCCTCGCGACGCCCGAACTCGGCGAACAAGCCGAGCGCGAGTACTTCTCGAGCCAACTCGAGACGGCGACGCCTATCTGCAGCGATGCCGAAGAGGCCGAGCTCGTGCTGAAGCGATTCCGTATCGCCGTGGCGAACGCCGCTTCGGAGTCCGGGGTGGTGCTCGCAGGCACCGGCCTTCCGCCGGTCGGCGGTGAGACCGTGGGCACCGTCACGCCACGAGCGCGCTATCGCCGTATCGAGACCGAGATGCGCGGGGTCGCGGAGCACCAATACGCGACCGGCACCCACGTCCACGTGGAAGTGCCCTCCTCGGACGCCGGCGTCGAGGTGCTCGCCCGCATGGGGCGTTGGGCTCCCACCCTCCTCGCGATGACCGCGAACTCCCCGATCTGGTGCGGGGAGGTGACCGGGTTCGCAAGTTGGCGCCACATCATGGGATTGACGTGGCCCGTTCCCGGCTACCCGCAAAACTTCGCGGACGGAGCCGAATACGATCGTGCGGTGGCGAATCTGATCGACTCGGGAGTCATCCTCGACACCGGCCTCGTCGCGTGGGTGATCCGTCTCTCGAGCAATTATCCGACCGTGGAGCTTCGCATCGCGGACTCGCAGCTCCGGGCGGATGATGCCGTTGCCTTCGCGACGATCGTCAGAGCGCTCGTCGACCGTGCGCTGAGCGAAGCGGAAGCGGGGACCGAGCGGCCGAGGATCACACCGGGGCTCGTCAACGGGGCGGACTGGATGGCGGCCAGAAACGGGCTCGCATCCGAACTGGTCGACCCCGCGACGGCCCAGGCGCTCCCCGCCTTCGAACTCATCGACCGGATGCTCGGCACCGTCGAGGAGGAGCTCGATCGTTTCGGCGACCGTTCGCGGGTCGATCGATATGTGGCGCGCCTCGCCGCCAACGGGGGTCCGGCAGCTCGGCAGCTCGCAGCCTTTGAGAAGAGGGGGGTCCCGGGACTGCTCGAACTCTATCGGCCCTCGTCGCCGCACGAGAGCGGATGACTCTCCGGAGGGAACGGCGAGTTCGTTTCGACGCGGATCATCGGGCACGCCCTTCGCGCAACAGCGCCGCCAGCGAGTCGCCTCGCCTTGTCACCCGATCCAGCACCTCCCCGAATTCGAGTTGACGCACATGCGGTGACGCCAGTTCCCGCCAGCTGCGCGGGGCCGCCACCGTCGGGAAGGCCCGGCCGCGCAGCGAATAGGGGGCGACGGTGGTCTTCGCGGCATTGTTCTGGCTCCAATCGATGAAGACCTTCCCCGGGCGCGCATCGCGCCTCATCGAGCTGGTGATGTCGTGCGGGTGAACCGCCTCCAGCGACCGCGCGAGCTCCTTCGCCACCGCGGAGGTCTGTTCCGAGGATTGCGTGCCGTCGAGTGCGGCGTAGACGTGAATGCCCGTACTCCCGCTCGTCACCGGGACCGACTCGAGACCCATGTCGCGGAGGAGGTCCCGGACCAGGAACGCGACTTCGGCGCACTGCGGCAGCGCGACGCCGTCACCGGGGTCGAGATCGAACACCATCCGGTCCGGCGCGCTCGGTGCGCCTGCGGCATCGAAGCGCCACTGCGGCACGTGCACCTCCAGCGAGGCGAGCTGGGCGAGCCAGACGAGCGTTGCCGCATCGTTGACGAGCGGATACGTGTTCACGTGATCCTTGTGCTGGATACGGCCAGTCCGCAGCCACTCGGGAGCCGACTCGCCGAGATCCTTCTGGAAGAAGAATGCCCCGCGTCCGTCCTCGCCCACACCGTCCGGCCAACGCTTTCGCGTAGCGGGGCGATCGCGGCAGTGGGGGAGCATCGTCTCCGAAATCGCGCTGGAGTAGGCGATGACGTCGCCCTTGGTCGTGCCGGTGCGCGGGTACAGCACCTTCTCCCAGTTCGACACTCGGAGGCGGTGCCCGTTCACTTCGAGGATCCGGTCTTGGTTCGCCATCTCTATACGATGACCCGTGCCCTGCGCAAGCGGTAGACCTTTGACATCGCGATGAGCTCTACTGTAGGCATGAGAGCAATCTGGAGTGGAGCGATCACCTTTGGGCTCGTGAATGTGCCCGTCAAGCTGTGCAGCGCGACCGAGGACCACGACCTGCAGCTGCATCAGGTACACGCTGCGGATGGCGGGCGCATTCGATACGAGCGAACGTGCGAGATGTGCGCAAGGGCCGTCCCCTACGATCGCATCAATGTAGCCTACGCCGACGATCAAGACACGATCGTCCTGACCGAGCAGGACCTCTCCGAGATTCCCCAGGAACGCGATCGAGATATTTCCGTGGTCGAATTCGTTCCCGCGGAGCAGATCGATTCCATGCTGTTCGAACGAAGCTACTACGTGGAGCCGACGGGAACATCGGTGAACGCATATGTGCTGCTTCGGCGCGCGATCGAGAAGACGGAACGCACCGCAATCGTGCAGTTCGCACTGCGGCAGAAGACCCGGCTCGGGGCCCTGCGCGTTCGCGGCGACATGCTGCTGCTCCAGACGCTCCTGTGGCCAGATGAGATTCGCGACGCACAGTTTCCCGCTCTCGATAGGCCGGTCCGGATCAGCGCGAAGGAAATGCAGCTCTCCGCCGCGCTCGTGAAGAGCCTCTCGGACGACTTCGAGCCCGAGCGCTTCCGCGACGAGTATCGGGAGCAGCTTCGAAAGCTGATCGAAGCCAAGCGACGCCAGGGCGACGCGTTCGATATCGAGGAGACCTTCGGGGCGCGGGAAACGGGAGCAGAAGTCATCGACCTCGTGGACGCGCTCAGGCAGAGCGTGCAACGCTCCCGGGCTGCCAGGAAGCGACCGGCATCACGGAAGGGCACAGGCCGAGAGGCCCGCGCGGGCAGCACATCGAAGGCCGCGCGGAGCTGAGGCGGGAGAAGGAGGCATCGTGGTCGAGGAAGCGCTCGGTGGCGACGTCGACCGTCTCGTCCAGGAGCTGGCGCAGGCCGCTCGTGCCGCTTCATGCCTCGTAGCGACCGCGGAGTCGCTGACCGGTGGTCAGCTCGCTGCCGCGATCGCGGCAGCGCCCGAGGCTTCGGCCTGGTACCGAGGAGGCATCGTCGCCTACCAGCCCGAAGTAAAGTACTCGCTGCTGCAGGCGCCGATCGGGCCGGTCGTGACGGCGCCGACCGCAGCGGCGATGGCCTGCTCCGCCGCGGAGCTCTGCCGAGCAGACTACGCAGTGGCGGTCACCGGAGTCGGTGGCCCGGATGCGGAGGAAGGACAGCCTCCGGGGACCGTGTTCCTCGCGACGAGCGAATCGGGGGGACACCCCATCGTCGAGCAGCATCTCTTCGAGGGCGCCCCGGTTGAGGTGATGAGGCAGACCATCGAATCGGCTCTGCGCGCGCTTCTGGCGCGCGTACGCGGAAGGGGAGAGTGAGGCGGATTCGCGAGTTTCGGTGCAGAATGAGTGCATGACAATCTTGGGACTCGTGCTCGCAGGCCTCGCCGCGCTGCTACACATCTACATTTTCTACATGGAATCCGTCGCGTGGACGACTCCCCGGGTACGAGCGGTCTTCGGCACGAGCGAGGAAGAAGCGCTCGCGACCAAGCAGCTCGCCTTCAACCAAGGCTTCTACAATCTCTTTCTCGCGATCGTCGTGCTGCTCGGGATCCTGCTTCTGCCTCTCGGGTATGCGGTCGTGGGCACTGCCCTTGTGTTCGTGGGCGCAGGCTCCATGCTCGCGGCCGCACTGGTCCTGCTGCTGTCCAGCCCCGACAAACGGCGTCCGGCGATCACTCAGGGTGCACTCCCTGCACTGAGCATCGTCGCGCTGCTCCTTGCCTTGCTGATCGGCTAGGAGAGCCGGGTCCGGACGTCGCGCGGCTGCCGCCGTGTCGTCATACTTCTGCGTTTCGGTGCATGCTGCGGCAGGATGGAACGCATGACAGAACCCGTGCTCGCGCTTGCCGAGGCGCTCGCCGCAGAAATCCCGTCTGACCGGTTGCAGGCCGCGTTGACGGCGGGCACGCATCCCGAGGAGCGCGCTCTCGATCCGCTGCTGGAGCGATGCGCAGTCGAGCCTGATTTCTACGTTCGCGACATGCTCACCTGGGCCCTCACCCGACTGCCGCTCGAACTCGTGCTGCCGCGCGTGGTCGAAGAGACGCGTTCGAAGATACCTCAGGCTCGCAGCCAGGCGCTGCACACGCTTTCGAAGCTTGCCGATCCGCGCGGCTTCGATGCGATCACAAGTGCCCACCTGCATGACCCGGATGACGAAGTCGCCCGTACCGCATGGCGCACTGCCGCGGGCCTGGCGCCGCACGACGCGGCGGCTGCGCTGGCACGGGAGCTCGGGCGCGAGCTCGGCAGGGGAGATCTGCCGGTGATGCGCAGTCTGAGTCGAGCGTTCGTCGAATTGGGTGAGGCCGCGTTGCCGACGCTCCACGCAGCAACGATCGGCGACAGCGCGACCGCGGCCGCGCACGCGAGGGTAACGCTCCGGCTGATCGAGGACCCCGAGGCCACGTTCGTCCTGGAATAGACGTGGAGGAGAGCGCAGAGCGGGGCCCCGAACGTGTCGAGACCCCGCTCTGCGGCAGGCTGAAGCGGCGGCGAGGCGACGCTATTCCACCAGCTTCCCGTCGACCGAGTCGTCGAGGGTCGCGTGCGCGAGTTCGCGGAATGAGTCCGGTGCCTCGCGCGACGGCTCGAACGCAACGCCCGCAGCGGGGGTCCATACGAAGTTGCCTCGCAGCGCGTCGCTCTGCTCGGGGAAGTCGGATCGGTTGTGGCAGCCTCGGGTCTCACGGCGTTCGAGCGCGCACTCGAGCGTCGCCCGGGCCGCGAGCATCGAGCCGTACAGATCGAAGGCGTGCGCGAGGTCGTCGAAGCCCGCGATATCCGGATGCGCCGTCACTCTGGCGACCCGCTCGTCGAGCGCGTCGAGCTTTGCCAGGCCCGCTTGAAGTCCGGACTCGCTGCGCACGACTCCGGCATGCTCCGTCATCAGGTCCCGCAGCGCCCGCTGCAACAGGCGGGGGCTCTCATGGCTGCCGCCGTTGCCGTCGTTGCGGGTGAGGAGGGCCTGCATCTCGGCCCGCGCTTCGGCCACCGCCGCTGCGGAACGATGCACCGAGCTGAGTCCCGAGACATACGATGCTGCGTCCGCTCCCGTAATGCGTCCGTAGACGAGCAGTTCGATGAGCGAATTCCCGCCGAGTCGATTTGCGCCGTGCAGCCCGGAGGAGGCCTCACCGATCGCGTAGAGCCCGTCGACTCCGGTGCCGTGGTCCTCGGGCCGGACCCAGACCCCGCCCATCGAGTAGTGAGCCGTAGGCGCGATCTCGATCGGTTCCTCGGTGATGTCGAGCATCTGCAGGTCGATCATGGTCCGATAGACCCGCGGCAGCTTCTCGAGGATCTGCTCACGCGGCAGATGGGACACGTCGAGGAACACGCCGCCGTTCGTGGTGCCGCGCCCCTCGACGATCTCGGTGTAGCTCGCGAGCGCGACCCGGTCGCGGGTCGAGAGTTCCATGCGTTCGGGATCGTACTTCGCCATGTACCGCTCGCCCAATGCGTTTCGAAGGATCCCGCCTTCGCCGCGCGCCGCCTCGGAGACGAGCGTGCCTGCGGCGTCCGCGGGTTCGAGAATGCCGGAGGGGTGGAACTGCACGAGTTCTGCGTCTCGAATCTTGGCACCCGCGAGCGCTGCGAGCCGGAATGAGTCTCCGGTGTTCTCGTCGCGCCTCGAGGACGTGTTGCGCCAGATCCGGGTGTGGCCGCCTGCTGCGAGGATCACCGCATCTGCGTGAATGATGATGGGCGTGCCGTCGACGATGTCGAAGCCGTATGCTCCGAAGATTCGGCCGTCGCTTTCCAGCAGACGTGTGATGTAGATGGTGTCGACGATCGGCACCTCGAGCTCCCTGGCGCGCCGCAGGAGGGTGCGCTGGATCTCGAGGCCCGTGTAGTCGCCCGCATAGCAGGTGCGTCGGTAGGTATGTGCGCCGAAGAACCGCTGACTGATTCGCCCGTCATCCTCGCGTGCGAACGGCATGCCCCAGCGTTCGAGATCGTCGATTCCCTGTTTCGCGTTCTTGGTGACCACCTCGATGATCTCCGGATCTGCGAGGAAGTACGATTCGCGGAGCGTATCTGCCGCGTGCTGCTGCCAGCTGTCCTGGGGATCGATCGTGCCGAGCGCGGCGTTGATGCCGCCTGCCGCGAGCGTGGTGTGCGCGTCGTGTTTGCGTCGCTTGCCGACGGCGAGGACCTGCACGCCGCGCTCTGCGAGTTCGATCGATGCGCGCAGGCCGGCACCTCCTGTGCCGATCACGAGGACGGAGGTGGAGAGCAGTCGCTCGGCTGGTGCGGGGGAAGGAGTTGCTGATGTGTTCACGGCTTCCACGCTATGGAGGCAACGACAATAACTCCAATGAATACTATGGATCATTTCAATAGCAATATGCTATGGACATGAACCTGGAACAGCTGACGAGTTTCGTCGAGGTCTCGCGCACCGGTCACTTCACGCAGGCGGCCGAACGACTGCATCTTGCACAGCCATCGCTGAGCAGGCAGATCTCCACGCTCGAACGTGAACTCGGCGTCGAACTCTTCCATCGCGTGCGCGGCAACGTCGCGTTGACGGCTGCGGGGGAGCGTCTCCTGCCGATTGCCCGGCGCATGCTCGCCGACGCGGATACCGCTCGCGGCGAAATGGCCGAGCTCGCCGGTCTGCGCCGGGGACGTATCCGACTCGGTGCGACGCCGACGTTGTGCACGAGTCTCGTCGTCGAAGTGATCGCCGAGTTCCGTGGGAGATATCCGGGAATCGACATCGAGATTCTCGAACGAGGATCCCGGAGCCTCCTCTCCGCGCTCGTTGAGGGGGCGCTTGACCTTGCGCTGATCGTCACGAGCGTCTCCTCCGAGCGCGCTCGGGCCGTGCTGGAGCGAGAGCCGATTCTGAGTGAGCGTCTTGTCGTCGTCTCGTCCGCGGATGCGGCCGACCCGTTCGAGACCGGCGCACGAGCTGAGGGCGCTCCCATTTCGCTCGCCGATCTGGCACAGGTGCCCCAGGTGTCCTTCCCCGAGAGCTACGATCTGCGCGTCGCAATGGACGCCGCATTCGGCGCAGAGGGAATCGTGCCGACCATCGCGGTCGAGGGGGCCGAGATGGACGCGGCCCTGCGGTTCGCAGAGCGAGGGATCGGCGTGGCCGTCGTCCCTGCGATGGTGGCAGTGAACCGACCGGCGCTCAGGGCGACCCCGTTCGCGGCAGCCGAACTCACTCGCACGGTGAGCATTGCACGAAGGTCGGACATGGCACCGACGCATGCTGCAGCGGCGATGCAGGGACTCATCCGAGAGGTTGCCGATCGACTCGCCACACTCGACCACGGGCTCGTGAGTCGCGTCTGATGCAGCGGCGCCCGCCGCTCTTCCGGTCTACGATGAGTCCGTGACCTCGATCATCTGGTTTCGCGACGATCTGCGCCTGTCGGATCACGCTGCGCTGCTCGAAGCCGCCCACGACCCAGAGGGCCTGGTGGCGCTCTACGTACTCGACGAGCAATCGGCTGAGACGCGTCCGCTCGGCGGAGCATCGAAGTGGTGGCTGCATCACTCGCTCCGTGCGCTCCGAGAGGCGCTTGCGGGTCACGGCGTTCCCGTGATCCTGCGCCGTGGGGCCGCGGAAACGGTCGTCCCGGCTGCGGTAGCCGAGTGCGGAGCCACTCGTGTCCTCTGGAATCGTCGTTACGGCCCGGAACGCGCGATCGATGCGAGAGTGAAGGCCTCCCTCCGCGAGTCGGGTGTCGATGCACGCTCCTGCATCGGGGGACTGCTCTTCGAACCCTGGACGATCTCCAACGGAGACGGCGCCCCCTATCGCGTCTACTCGGCATTCTGGCGCGCATGTCTGCGCGGACCCGATCCGGCGAGGCCCGTGTCCGCTCCCGAGTCGCTGCTCGCGGCAGAGAGACAGCCGCCCAGCGAGCGCCTCGACGACTGGTCCCTCCTGCCCCGTCTCGACTGGGCCGCAGAATTCGGCTCGTACTGGAGGCCGGGAGAAGCCGGCGCAACGATTCGGCTTCGCGACTTCCTCGACGAACGGTCCGCCCGATACTCGGCGGACCGCGACGTCCCGAGCCTCCCGGCCACGTCGGGCTTGTCACCGCATCTGCGGTGGGGGGAGATCAGCCCGCGGACGGTGTGGTGGCGGGCACTCGGCTCTGCACTTCACGCCGAGATCAGCGTCGGAGAGTTCCTCTCGGAACTCGGGTGGCGAGAGTTCGCGTGGCACACGGTATTTCATCGAGGCGCGCTCGAATCGCAGAGCATGGACCGCAGATTCGATGCATTCCCGTGGAGGAATGTAAGCCTCGCGGAACTTGGGGCATGGCGTGCGGGAGAAACCGGGTTCTCCCTCGTCGATGCGGGAATGAGGGAGCTCTGGCGCACCGGAACGATGCACAATCGAGTGCGAATGGTCACCGCGTCCTTCCTGACGAAGAACCTGCTCGTCGACTGGCGCGTGGGCGAAGCATGGTTCTGGGACACGCTGGTCGACGCGGATCGTGCGAGCAACCCATTCAACTGGCAGTGGGTCGCCGGGTGCGGATACGATGCGGCGCCGTACTTCCGGGTGTTCAACCCCATCACCCAGCAGCAGAAGTTCGATCCCGAGCACGTCTACGCGGATCGCTGGGCACCGGACAGTCTGCTCACGCCGCCGATCCTCGACCTCGGCGAGTCCAGGAGAAGGGCCCTCGATGCCTACGAGCAGACGAAGACTCCTCTGCACTCGTCTCGCGATCCCTCGCGAAACTTGACAGACTCGAAGTCATGACTCAGCGCATCGTCCTTTCTGGAGCATCCGGTCTGATCGGGGATGCCCTCGACCGCTCGCTGCGCGAGCGCGGAACTGAGGTGCATCGCCTCGTACGGCGCGATCCACGGAACGCGTTCGAGCACCGGTGGAACCCTGAACTCGCCCAGCTGGACGCCGAGGTGCTGGCCCGAGCCGACGCCGTGATCTCGCTGAACGGCGCGAATGTCGGCCATCTCCCGTGGACGAAGTCGTACCGCGAGCGCCTGCGTAGTTCGCGACTCCAGTCGACGCGAACCCTGGCGAATGCCCTGCGCGATCTCGGCGAGCGGGCACCTGGCACCTGGCTCTCCGGTTCGGCGGTCGGCTTCTACGGGAACCGACCGGGGGAGGCGCTCGACGAGGAGTCGAGCGCCGGAGACACCTTCCTTGCGAGACTCTGCGTCGAGTGGGAGGCCGAAGCGCGCGCGGTGTCCGACGCGGTGCGCGTCGTACTGCTGCGCACTGCACCGGTGATTCATCCGGAAGGCGTATTGAGGCCCATGATCGCGCTCACCAAGCTCGGTCTCGCGGGGCCGCTCGGGCATGGCACGCAGATGTGGCCGTGGATCTCACTGATCGATGAGGTCCGCGGCATTCTGCACTCGCTCGACCGGGGACTCGTCGGACCCGTCAACCTCACCGGGCCGACGCCCGCCTCCGCGAACGACATCGGCCGGGAACTCGCCGCGCAGATGCACCGACCGTTCCTCATCCCCGCGCCCAAGTTCGCACTCGATCTTGCGCTGAGCCGGGATGCCACCGAGTCCTTGCTGACCGCGGACGCAGCCGTGCGCCCGGAGGCCCTGCTGGGGAGCGGCTTCGAATTTCAGCACGCGACTCCGGCAGAGGCGATCCGGGCGGCACGGGAGTGAGGGGTCCCTACCTGATGGAAGCCGCCGCGAGCGGTTCCTCCATCGCGTAGGCCGTCTCGCCGTGCGCGATCTCGTCGATCCCGGCTTCCTCGACCTCTGCGGGAACCCGCAATCCCGTGACGACCTTGACGCCGAGCGCGATCAGCAACGAGACCACGAACGAGTAGGCCAGGACGGCGACCACAGAGATCGACTGCACCAGCAGCAGTCCGGCGCCGCCGCCCACCAGCAGTCCGTCCTCGAAGGCGAAGAAGCCGAGATAGAGCGAGCCGATCACACCGGCCACGAGGTGCAGACCGACCACGTCGAGCGAGTCGTCGTACCCGAGCCGGTACTTCCAGTCGATCGCGAAGGCGCAGGCCACACCGGCGATGAGGCCGAGGAGGAGCGCCCAGAGCGGTGCGAGGTTCGCGGCTGAAGGTGTGATCGCGACGAGCCCTGCGACGGCGCCCGATGCCGCCCCGATCACACCCGGCTTCTTTCCTCGGAGCACATCGACGACGATCCAGCCGATGATTCCTGCAGCGGGGGCGGCGAGGGTGTTCACGAGGATGAGCCCGGCCTCGCCGGTCTCGGTCGCGAGTCCGGAGTTGAAGCCGATCCAGCCGAACCACAGCAGTGCTGCGCCGATGGTGACGAGCGGCACGCTGTGCGGGCGATGCGAACCCGGAGCGAAGCCGAGCCGCTTTCCGGCGACCAGCGCGAGAGCGAGCGCGGCAGCGCCCGCGTTGATGTGGATTACCGTCCCGCCGGCGAGGTCGATGACGTCCGGCGTGCCGAGGGTGGCGCCGAGATTCTGGATCCATCCGCCGCCCCAGACCCAGGCTGCCACTGGGAAGTAGACGACGGTCGCCCAGACGCCGGCGAACAGGACCCAAGAGCCGAGCCCGACGCGGTCGGCGATCGCACCCGAGATCAGTGCGGTCGTGATCATCGCGAACACGGCGCCGAATCCGACCCCGATGAAGTCGGCGGGGGGAGTGTCGATGAGTCCGAAGTCCTTGAACGGACTGCCCGCAAAACCGGACTCGCCGTCAGCGAAGTAGTTCATGCTGTAGCCGAAGAGGATCCAGAGCACGCCGACCACACCCATGGCGCTGACGCTGAAGAGCATCATGTTCACGACGGATCGCACCCTGACGAGGCCGCCGTAGAAGAGCGCGAGGCCGGGGGTCATGATGAGCACGAGCGCGGTGCTCGCGAGCGTCCACACTTCTGACGCAGTGAGTTCCATAGTCTCCGCCTTTCAGTTTTGAGCCGGCTCCTGTGCCGACATGCTCAGTCTGCGCGACGCCCGTTTCAAGGCGTTTGCCTCTCTGTTACGGCCGAGTAACCGTTCCGCTGCAATCGTGTGTCGTGAGTCCGGGGGCGAATGTTACCGATTGTCTCGCCGATCGACATCTCCGGTTACGATGCCGTAACTGTTGCGCGCTGGAGGGCTCCCAGAAGGCTGCGTGCGCAGTTGGTGCCACCACCATGTGCTACTCTCAAAAACTCCGAAACTGCAAGGGATGCAGCCGTGGCGCCCTGCGAAGTCAGTTTTCTGTGCCCGAGAGGATGTTGAAGGTGTCGATAACCGCAACCTCGCTTCACCGCCCTGCCCGCGCCGGTCTTTACGACCCGGCCGAGGAACACGACGCCTGCGGACTCGCGAGCGTGGTCTCGCTCACGGGCGAGGCGAGCCACCGCATTGTCGAACTCGCGCTCGAGGCCCTCGAGAACCTCGAACACCGAGGGGCAGTCGGCAGCGACGCCGGTACCGGCGATGGCGCAGGCGTGCTCTGCGAACTGCCCGATCGCTTCCTGCGCTCCAGCTTGCTGGAGCGCACTCCCGAGGTGCATCTCCCACAGGCCGGCCGCTATGCGACCGGCCTTATTTTTTTGCCGCAGCGAAGCACGGAACGCCGGGCAGTCAAATACCGGATCGCTGCGATTGCGGCAGAGGAAGGACTTGAAGTACTGACCTGGAGGAGCGTCGAGGTGCGCCCCGAGGTGCTGGGGGACTCCGCACGCGAGGCCGCGCCGAGGATCGAACAGCTGGTGCTCGTCGCATCCGCGGGCGCGGCCTGGAGCAGGGATCAGCTCGAGCGAGCCGCGTTCCGCACTCGCAAGCGCATGCAGCACGAGACCGGTGCCTATGCGCCTTCCCTCAGCAGCCACACGATCGTGTACAAGGGCATGGTCACGACGCTTCAGCTGTCCGAGTTCTATCCCGAGCTGCTCGACGAGCGATTCGAGGCACGATACGCCATCGTGCACTCCCGCTACTCGACCAACACCTTTCCGTCCTGGCACCTTGCGCAGCCGCTCCGGATGGTGGCGCACAATGGCGAGATCAACACGGTGCGCGGCAACCGCAACTGGATGCGTGCCCGGGAGGCGCAACTGGAGAGTCCTGCGCTCGGCGATCTCGCTCCGCTGCTGCCGATCTGCTCGCCCGGCGGCAGTGACTCGGCGAGCTTCGACGAGGTGCTCGAACTGCTCGTGCTGTCGGGGCGGAGCCTGCCTCACGCGCTTGCGATGATGGTGCCCGAGGCCTGGGAGCTCGAACACGGGCTGAGCCCGGAGTTGCGCGATTTCCTCGAATACCACTCGCTCGTGATGGAGCCGTGGGACGGTCCGGCGGCCATGATCGCGACCGACGGACACGAACTCGTCGCGCTGCTCGACCGCAACGGGCTTCGACCCGGTCGCTATCAGATCACCGCCGAAGGACTTCTCGTGATCGCCAGCGAGACCGGGGTGCTGGAGTTCGCTCCCGATCAGGTCGTGCGCCGTGGCCGCTTGCAGCCGGGCCGCATGATCGCGGTGGATCTCGCGCGCGGGACCATTCGCGAAGACGACGAGGTGAAGGGCGAACTCGCGAGCGCCGCGCCTTGGGGGGAATGGCTCGATCGCGGCCTGATCCGTCTCGTCGATGTGCCGGAGCGCGAACACCTCGTGCACCCGCCGGCGTCGATCGTGCGCCGACAGCGCACCTTCGGATACACCGAGGAGGAGCTTCGCGTGCTGCTCACTCCGATGGCGCAGGAGGGCGCGGAACCGCTTGCCGCGATGGGAACCGATACTCCGATCGCGATCCTCAGCGACCGTCCCCGCCTGCTCTTCGACTACTTCGTGCAGCAGTTCGCCCAGGTGACGAACCCGCCGCTCGATGCCCTCCGCGAGGAGCTCGTCACAAGCCTTGCCACCAGCATCGGGCCGGTCGCGAATCTTCTTTCGCAGGGACCCGAGCACGCCAGACAGGTGCTGCTCGACTTCCCGGTGATCGACAACGACGACCTGGCTCGCATCCAGCACTTCGGAAACGATCCCGAACGCGAGCGGACCGTGACCATTCGAGGGCTCTACCCGGTCGACTACCACGCGAAGGGACTCGCCGATCGTCTCGAGGCGATGTGCTGGGAGGCCAGCGCGGCGATCGAGGCGGGCGCTGAGTTCCTGATCATCTCCGATCGCGACAGCGACAAGGATCTGGCACCGGTGCCCTCGCTGCTCGCGATCTCAGCAGTACACCACCATCTCATCAGGCAGGGCGCCCGGATGAAGGTGGCGCTCATCGCGGAAGCGGGAGACGTGCGCGAGGTCCACCACGTCGCTGCGTTGATCGGTTACGGTGCGGCCGCGGTGAATCCGTATCTCGCCATGGAGAGCGTCGAGGGGCTGGTGCGCTCCGGCGAGCTGGTCGGTGTGGACGAGGAAGCTGCGGTGCACCACCTCATCAAAGCCCTCGGCAAGGGGCTGCTCAAGGTCATGAGCAAGATGGGCATCTCGACCGTGGCAAGCTACTGCGGCGCGCAGACGTTCGAAGCGATCGGACTCTCCCAAGATCTCGTGGACCGCTATTTCACCGGCACGTCTTCGAAGCTCGGCGGCGTCGGACTCGATGTCCTCGCCGCAGAGGTCGCCGCGAGGCACCGCAGGGCATACCCCGATAACCAAGCGGCCTTCGCGCACCGTCGCCTCGAGACGGGCGGAGAATACCGCTGGCGTCGCGGAGAAGAACCGCATCTCTTCGACCCTCAGACCATCTACAAGCTGCAGCATGCGACGCGCACGGCGAAGCGTGAGATCTTCGCGGAATACACGGCCAGGGTCAACGAGCAGCAGGAGCGGCTCATGACGCTGCGGGGGCTCTTCCGGTTCGCACCGCAGCGACCCCCGGTGTCACTCGATGACGTCGAACCGATCGAGGGCATCCTGCGTCGCTTCGCCACCGGTGCGATGAGCTACGGTTCGATTTCACCCGAGGCCCATGAGACGCTCGCAATCGCGATGAACCGCATCGGCGGGCGCTCCAACACGGGCGAAGGTGGCGAGAGCGAGGAACGGCTGACCGACCCCGAACGGAGAAGCGCGATCAAGCAGGTGGCGTCCGGTCGCTTCGGGGTGACGAGCATGTACCTCACGAACGCCGACGAGATTCAGATCAAGCTTGCGCAGGGAGCGAAACCGGGCGAGGGCGGCCAGCTGCCGCCGCAGAAGATGTACCCCTGGATCGCACGCACCCGCCACGCGACCCCGGGCGTCGGACTCATCTCGCCGCCCCCGCACCACGACATCTATTCGATCGAGGATCTGAAGCAGCTGATCTTCGATCTGAAGCGGGCGAACCCTGCTGCGAGGATCTCGACCAAGCTCGTCTCGCAGTCGGGTATCGGGCCGGTCGCCGCAGGCGTGGCGAAAGCGCTCAGCGACGTGGTGCTCGTGTCCGGCCATGACGGCGGAACCGGTGCGAGTCCGATGAACTCGTTGAAGCATGCGGGTGCGCCCTGGGAGCTCGGTCTCGCAGAGGTGCAGCAGACGCTGATGCTGAACGGCCTGCGCGACCGCGTGATCGTGCAGGTCGACGGTCAGCTGAAGACCGGCAGAGACGTCGTCATCGCTGCGCTGCTCGGCGCCGAAGAGTTCGGCTTCGCCACGTCGGCGCTCGTGGTATCGGGATGCATCATGATGCGGGTGTGCCATCTCGACACCTGCCCGGTAGGCGTTGCGACCCAGAACCCGGAACTGCGGAGCCGATTCACCGGGCAGGCCGAGCACGTGGTGAACTTCTTCACCTTCATCGCCGAGGAGGTGCGGGAGATCCTCGCCTCGCTCGGGTACCGCACTCTCGACGAAGCGGTGGGCGACACTGCGGCTCTCGATCTCGATGACGCCGTTCGGCATTGGAAGGCCGAGGGGCTCGATCTCACGCCGATCCTGCGCGGACCGGACTTTGCACCCGGTGAACCGCGACGTCACGGCGTCGCGCAGCAGCACGAGATCGAGGCGCACTTCGATCACGTGCTCATCGCGGACTCGTTCGACGCGCTCGAACGGCGGGACCCGGTGGTGATCGACCTGCCCATCCGCAACATCGATCGTGCGGTCGGCACGATGCTGGGGCACCAGGTCACGAAGCGCTTCGGCGCGGCCGGGCTTGCCCCGGAGACCATCGATGTGACCCTCACGGGATCCGCAGGCCAGTCGCTCGGTGCGTTCCTCCCCTCGGGGATCACGCTGCGGCTGATCGGCGATGCGAACGACTACGTGGGCAAGGGTCTGTCGGGTGGGGAAATCACCGTGCGACCGCATCCTTCCTCGGGACACGCTGCGGCGGGCAACGTGATCGCGGGCAACGTCATCGGATACGGCGCGACCAGCGGTTCGCTCTGGATCGCCGGAGTGGTCGGCGAGCGTTTCCTGGTGCGAGGTTCCGGTGCCACCGCGGTCGTGGAGGGCACCGGCGATCACGCGCTGGAGTACTTCACGGGGGGCTTCGCCCTGATCCTCGGACCTACCGGCAGAAATATCGGGGCGGGCATGTCGGGCGGAGAAGCAGTGCTGCTCGATCTCGATCCGCTCGATGTGAACTCCGCCGAGTTGACCTCCGGAGCACTCACGCTGCAACCGCTCGACGAGCTGCGCCGCGAGCGCGTGCTCGGCCTGCTGAAGCGGCATCGCGAGCAGACCGGTTCCGAGGTCGCCCGCACACTGCTCGGTGCGCTCGAAGCCGATGCGGAAGGCGCGTGGTCCCGATTCACACATCTGATCCCGCGGGACTACGCACGCGTGCTGGAGATCCACACGAAGGCGCGTTCCGAGGGCAGGGATCCCGACGATGACCAGGCATGGTCCCAGATTCTGGAGGTGACCCGTGGCTGATCCGCGCGGTTTTCTGAAGATCCGAGAGCGCGAGCTCGCGCCAAAGCGCCCAGTGGCGCTGCGACTGATGGACTGGCGCGAGGTCGTCGATCCCGCCGACCCGACGGTCGTGGCACGTCAGGCCTCTCGCTGCATGGACTGCGGTGTGGCCTTCTGCCATCAGGGCTGCCCGCTCGGAAACCTCATTCCCGAGTGGAACGATCTGACCTGGCGCGGCCGAGAGCGAGAGGCGCTCGATCGCCTGCACGCGACGAACAACTTCCCGGAGTTCACCGGACGCGCGTGCCCAGCACCGTGCGAGTCCGCCTGCGTGCTCGGCATCAACCAGCCGGCGGTCACGATCAAGCAGATCGAGAACTCCCTCATCGATCAGGGCTTCGAGCACGGCTGGGTCGTGCCCCAGCCTCCCGAGCGTTTGAGCGGAAAGACCGTCGCCGTGGTGGGCTCGGGCCCGGCAGGCCTGGCGGCCGCGCAGCAGCTCACGAGGGCCGGACACACGGTCGCCGTCTACGAGCGCGACGAGCAGCCAGGTGGCCTGTTGACCTTCGGCATCCCTTCGTTCAAGCTCGAAAAGCCGCTCGTCGAACGCCGAATCGCGCAGATGAAGCAGGAGGGCACACGATTTCGGACCGGCGTCGAAGTGGGACGGGATATGAGCTGGACGGAGCTGCGTCGACGCTACGACGCCGTCATCGTCGCTACGGGGGCGACCCTGCCGCGTTCGCTCGACCTGCCCGGCAGAGAGCTCTCCGGAATTCACTATGCAATGGAGTATCTGACCGCGCAGAACCGGAGCGAGCCCGCGGGCGCACCGTGGGGCTCAGGGCCGCACGACGCACTCTCTTCCGAGATATCCGCGCTCGACAAGCATGTGGTCGTGATCGGCGGCGGCGACACGGGTGCGGACTGCATCGGTACCGCCCATCGGCAGGGAGCGCGGTCGGTGACGAATCTCGCCATCGGCAAGAAGCCACCGATCCAGCGCTCCGATGCGCAACCGTGGCCGGTGCACCCGACCGTGTTCGAGGTCTCGAGCTCGCATGAAGAGGGGGGCGAGCGCAGCTATCTCGCCTCGACAGTCGAGTTCGTCGGCGACGAGACGGGGCACGTGCGCGGACTCATGGTCGCGGAGACCGGGTTCACCCAGGCAGGCCGAGCACCGGTTCCCGGCACCGAACGACTGATCGAAGCAGATCTGGTGCTCATCGCCATGGGCTTCACCGGGCCTGAGGAGATCGTCGACCCGGCCTTCGGCCTGGAGGTCGGCGCCAGGGGAGCCTTCGACCGCACCGACGGCTATGCGACCGCTCGACCCGGGGTGTTCGTCGCGGGTGACGCCGGGCGAGGACAATCGCTCATCGTCTGGGCAATCGCCGAAGGTCGCGCGGCCGCGGCGGCCGTCGACGAGTACCTGAGCGGCGCCCCCTCGGTGCTGCCCTCGCCCGTGCGTGCGACGGACCGAGCGTTCGCCTAGCGGTTCGGCTCGCTGCGGCCGCGTCGGTATCGATCACTGCTTCGGCAGAGTCCCGATCACCGACCCGGCCGCATCACTCACTTCGAGCGAGTCGCCCACGATCTTGGCGGTCGCCAGATGCTCGAGCCAGGTGTCGACGCCGGTGCACGCCATTCTTGTGCTTGCCGTCTGCTCGAATGTCAGCGTGTCCCCATCGACCGAATAACCGCCGACGAGTCGATTGCACCCGTCCGTGCCCGAGAACGACTTGTCCTCCGTGATGACGAGCGAGGGCTGTTCCGGTGCTTCCTGCCCCCAGGCCCCGACGAAACCGGAGTGTGCGGTGCTGACGGAGCAGGAGCTGGTTGCCAGTATCAGTCCGGTTCCGACGAGGGCGGCGGTGCTGACGAGCGTGGTTCGTCTGAGGGGGGAGCGCACGAAGTGATCCTTTCCGAAGGGGTATGCGATGCGGGCGGGGCGAATGGTGAGCCGAGCCGCTCATTCCGACGGTGACGGGTCGGGGATCTCCTCCGGCCGGTACCGCGGCAGACGCGAGGCGGGGAGCGCTGCAAGTGCGCTGACGCCGGCGAGCATGAGAAAGCCGAGTTTCAACGTCCTCAGACGCTGCTCCTCGTTGAGGGCCACCGCGGCATCGACCTGCGCCGCGTCGGCGCTCGTGCCTTCCAGTGCGCTGCGCAGATCCTCGTTGCTCATGAAATTCACACTGTCGAGATCGACCTGCGCGACCAGCTCGGGTGGCAGCTCGGGATGCTCCGCCACCGCGTTGCCGATTCCCAGCCCCAGCGTGGTCACGAGCACCGCTCCCATGACTGCGGTGCCGACCGCCGAAGCAAGGTTCTGCGTGGTGCCTCGGATCGACCCGACATCACCTGCGAGCCGCTTCGGCGCAGCCGTGATGAGGACGTTGAAGACGAGCGTCACGAGGGCGCCCTGTCCGATGCCGAATACGATGAGGCCGAGGATCGTCGGAAGCGTCTCCCAGTCGTTGTTCACGACGAATGCGAGCCAGAGCAGCGCCGCGGTCGTGAGCACGAAGGAGAAGAGTGCGATCGTGCGCGGAGCGTAGCGGGTGTAGAAGCGGACGATGAGGGTGGCGGTGACGAACACGGTCAGGTTGAACGGCATCATGGCGAGTGACGTGTCGAACGGCGTGCGGCCCTGCACGACCTGGATATAGGTCGGAACGGTGAAGTTGACCGCAGCCTCCATGGCGACGATGATGAACATCGCATACACGGCCGCGCGCTCACGGGGTCGTTTCAGGACGCTGAGATCCACCAGCGGCACTTTTCCGACTCTGCTTCGACGGGCGGTCCAGAGGAAGAAGAGCTGACCGAGGACCACCCCGAGGACGGCGAACACCGGTGCCGGGGAAAGACCGAGAATCGAGAACGGCGCAGTCGGTCGTGCGAGCACGATGCCCCAGCCGTTGAGGTTGTTGAATCCGAGGGTCAGCAGCATGATCGCCGCGCCGATCAGTACGGAGGCGATGAGGTCGATCTTCACCGTTCGATCGCCGCGATCCGAGCGGAGGCGGAAGCTCAGCAGGAACACCACGACGGCGAGTCCGAGCGTCACCATGAAGACCGGTCGCCAGCCGACGAAGGTGCCGAGCGTGCCGCCGATCAAGAATGCGCTCACGCCCGAGAATGCGCGCGCCGAGCCGAGCGAGCCCACTGCCGTCGCCTGTTGGGCGCCGCGGTAGTTCTCGGCAATGAGCGCCACGAGGGCGGGAACGATGATCGCTGCGGAAGCGCCGGCCAGCACCTGCCCGCCGATCGCCCAGGCGATGGATGGAGCCAGGATCATCATCAGCGACGAGCCCCCGAAGACGACGATGACGCATCGGAAGATCACGACCCACCCGATGCGCTGACCGAGCTTCGCCCCGGTCATGACCAGCGCCGCGACGGACAGGCCGTAGACCACGATCGTCGAACTCGCCATCGTGGGTGGCACGCCGAAGTCTTCCACCATTCCGCCGAGGGAGATGGGAAGGGCCGCCACATTGAACGACATGAGCACCTGGGCCAGGAAGAGGCCGATCATCGGAACCCAGGATCGCCGGTCTCCGTCGGTGACGGAGGCGGCGACGCGGGTGTCCGGGGTGCCACTTGTGGGGGTCATGCGCGCCTCCCTGATGCGTCCGGTGATTGCGATGATGCGAACAGGTTGAGTCCCAGCGCCCGCGAGAGATATGCGCAAGCGCGCTGCCCCCGCACGCTGTTGCCAGCCGTATCGAGTCTGGGGGAGTACGCGCCGACCGCGCCCTTGCCAGGAGAGACTGCCACGATTCCCCCGGAGACGCCGGATTTTGCGGGAAGACCGATCTCGAAGAGCCACTCTCCTGAGCGCTCGTACATGCCGCACGAGGCGAGCACTGAGAGCGTGTCCCTGCTGACCTCCGCCGAGACGACCTGCTCACCGGTGAGAGGGTTCACTCCGCCATCCGCAAGGGTGGCCCCCATGACGGCGAGGTCGTGCGCGGACACGGAGAGCGAGCACTGCTTCGTGTAGATGTCCACGGTTTCGAGCGGATCTGCAGCGAGCCTGCGGTAGCTCTGCAGCAGCTTGCCGATGGCGCGGTTGCGGAAATTGGTTTCAGCCTCGGAGCGGTAGACGGCCTCGTCGAGGTGCAGTTCGCGTCCGGCGAAACGCGAGAGCCCTTCGCGCACACGCTGCCAGCGTTCCTCGCCCGAACCCGCCGGCAGCAGCCCAGTGGTCGCGATCGCGCCGGCGTTGACCATCGGGTTCATCGGGCTGCCGTCGTTGAGCTCGATCGCCATGACGGAATTGAACGGCAGGCCGGTGTTGTTCACCCCGACGATCTGGTGCACCTGCTCATGACCGAGGTCTTCGCAGACCAGTGCGAAGACGAATGCCTTCGCGATCGATTGGATGGAGAATTCGTGGTCCGTATCGCCAGTCTCGTGCACCCGGCCGTCCACCCCGACGAGCGAGAGACCGAAGCGGTCCGGATCGGCCTCCGCGAGTACCGGGATGTAGTCGGCGACGCTGCCCTCGTGCACGTTCGCGTACCGTCGATGGGCATCGACCAGGAGATCGGAAACCGCGACTGCGGGAGGCAGCGTCCCCGTGGAGGAGCGTTGCGTGACATCGAGCACGTCAGCTTCGAACATCGGGCCCCCGAACATGTTGCTCGCCGTTCGTCCGAGATGCGGAAGAATCCACGGCATGCGTTCAGAATACGACGAGTTCGGCAAGGATGGAGGATTTTTTTCGAGGTCGACTGGCGAGGACCGCAACCGTACAGAATTTCGAGGTTCGTTGGCCGAAATCCATTATCGTTGACCTGGAATCTTCGCAGAAGGGATGAGCGATGAGTGCAGTCACCGCCGGTGCCGCCGGGAGCAGCAGCGTGAAGCTCGAAGCGCGCGCCACGCGTCTGGCGATCCTCGCGTTCGTGCTCACGGGTCTCGCGACCGTGCTCGTGTTTCACGGGCGATACGTGCCGCTTGCGGGAGCGGACTCCGTCGGCGGCCTCGCCGCCTGGTTCGCAGGGGCGCTCGCCGCGCTCGCCTTCGCCGCGTCGTTCAGCATCGAGGTGGGTCGGGGACATGCCGCTTGGCGCGCCAGTCTGCCGCTCGTGAAACGCAGCGTCGATCTCTTCGGCATGTCGGTGGCCATGGGAATCCTGGCCTACCTCGTCGTGACCGCTGTAGCGCAGCTCTTCCAGCTCGGCTTCCGAGGGATGCTCGTCGACCCGTACGGAGGCGGCGTGCTCGCAGGAGCGGCCGCGGCTGCGCTGGTCTACGCTGCGGTGCTGGCCGGCGCACGGGTCACCTCCGAGGGACTTGCAATGCTCGCGACACTGGTGCTCTTCATGGGCACCATGGCATCGATGCTGAGCGCCCCGGACGAGTCGTGGTGGCAGTTGCACTTCTCGCAGCTGGGCAACACCGAAGGGATCACCGGCAGCCGCTTCAATCTTGCGCTCATGATCACCGGGCTCGTCATCACTGTGCTCGCGAACTATATCGGGCGCGATCTCGAACTCGGAATGCGCAGGCGGGGAGGCGAACCAGCGGGACTCGTGAGGCTGCTCTGCTGGCTGTTCGCTGGAATTGGGGTCCTGCTCGGGATCGCGGGTCTGGTGCCCGATGCCGTCAACTTCGTCGTGCACGTGGGCGCGGCGTCCGGAATGGTGGTCCTGTTCGTCGTGTTCGCGTGCATTGCGCTCCGCAGGCTTCCCGGGGTGCCGAGGGACTTCGTCGCGTTCACGCTCGTCGTGGTGATCGGCATCGTCGTCTCGATCCTGCTCTGGATCCCGCTCGGCTATTACAACTTGACCGGCATGGAGTTCATCGCAGCCGGGCTGCTCTTCGCCTGGCTCATCGTGTTCGTGCGAATGACCAGAGTCTACGGCGGGAGCGAAAGGACTGCCGAGGATCCGCGCCCCTACTGAACCGAGCTCAGGAGTCAAGCGCTGGATTTGACCGCGGTGCACGCGCCAGACTGGAGCGCATGAGTGACCCACACACACCCCAGCCGCACGCACGTGCTCCTCGTCGGTCCGGAATCAAGGAATTGCTCAGGCGGGTGATCGCTCGCTCCTTGCGAGTCCGAGGGGTGCGCGCCTACCTCCGGTACGCGGAGCATCGCGGCCCCGCTCTTGCGGACAGCGTGACATATCGGGCGCTGTTCAGTCTCTTCGCCGCTGCGCTGCTCGGCTTCTCGCTGGCTGCGCTCTGGCTCGGGGGAAATCCGGACGCCATGAATGCGCTGATCGCCGCGCTCGATTCAGTCATCCCCGGTCTCACCGATGCGATCGACCTGCGTTCCGTGAAAGCCCCTGGTGGGTTCGCTCTCGCCGGAATCGTCTCCCTCGTCGGGCTGATCGCCGCAGCTATCGGAGCGATCGGCAGTCTTCGTCAAGCGATCCGCGAGCTTGCGGATACCGCGGGCGAGGACGCTGGACCCGTCTTCGTGCTGCTGAGGCAGATCCTCGTCGCTGTCGCATTCGGAGGTCTCCTCCTCGTCGCTGCGGTGCTGAGCGTCGCCAGCTCGGCTGGGCTTCGCGGTGCCGCCGAAGTCGTCGGCCTCCCGCTGCACAGCACAGCGCTCGAATGGATCGTCCGAGCGGCGGGGATCGTGACGGTCTTCGCGATCGATACGGCGGCGATCGCGCTGATGTTCTGGCTCCTCTCGGGGGTGCGAGCACCGGCCCGCGCGCTGTGGACCGGCGCTGCGGCGGGAGGGGTCGCCCTGGTGGTCCTGCAGGAACTCTCTGGGCTGTTCGTTCGCGGAGCGGCGGCGAACCCGCTGCTCGCGTCCTTCGCTGCGCTCGTCGCCCTGCTGCTCTGGGTGAACCTCTCGGTGCAGGTGATCCTGCTCTCCTCCTCGCTGATCATCGTCGGAACCGCCGAAGCGCATGATCGCGTACGTGAACGGTACGGGGCGTCGACACTTGCGCAGTTCCGGCGTCGGCGCGCGGAAGACAGGCTGCAGGTGGCCGCGAAAGCGCTTCGCATCGCGCAGGAGGCTGAGGCTGCGGAACGATCTGCGCTGCACGCTGCGCGATGAGCGGGGACGGAACTCGACGTTCCGTCCCCGCTCATCGCGTCCCCGCGTACGACCCGACGCCGACCTCCCTCGTCGCGGTCACAGCCGTTCGTGCGCCTCAGCGAGGTCCGTCTGCGTCGGCGCCTTCCTCGTCCGCCGCTGTGGCAGTCGCCGGGCCGGAGGACGTCGCCCCTCCCTCGTCTGCCCAGTCGCTTCCGACCCGGTCGTCCAGCGCTGGGTCAGTGACGACATCCTCATGCGATCCGTCGCCATCCGTGCGGTGTCGAGCGGGCACCGTCTCCGCCTGCTCCTCGTCACGCGCTCCGACGCCGGTCGATTCGCCTTCTCCGGAGGTTCGCATGATGCTAGACCTCGCGCTTCCGACCGCCAACGATCAGTCCGTAGATGAGCAGTACGACGATCGAACCGCCGATCGCGAGCAGCCACGACGACAGCGACCAGAACTCGTTCATGTCAGCCCCGAAGATGACCGATCCCAGCCATCCGCCGAGCATCGCTCCGACGACACCGAGAAGAAGGGTCGCGATCCATCCGCCGCCCTGGCGCCCCGGCAGGATCGCCTTGGCGATCGCTCCTGCGATCAGACCAAGCAAAAGAAATGCTAGAAAACCCATGGTTCCCGCTCCTTCCAGCCGACGAGTTTCGCCCGGCATGACCCCACGATAAGACACAGCTGTACGACGATGCCAGGGGCTTGCGCGCACCGGGCGCCATGCGGTAGCGACTTCGGGCCGACCGATTCGGGCGAGGCTCACGCTTGTCAAGGCCTGGTGAGGAGGTGATGCGCCCAGCACACTGGGGAGGCTGGGTGATGCGGAGGCGAGGGGAAACCGGAGATGACAGATCGAACGGGATTCAGTCAAGCCGCTCGCGAGCAGCTTCCTGAGGAACAGCGTCGCGCCCTCTCCAAAGCGGTGCGATGGCAAGTCTTCACCATCTGCTACACGATGGGAACGATCACAGTGGTGGCGTTCGTCCTCGGCGGTTCGCAGGCGATGAAAACCGCATGGATCGAAGATATGCTCTCCTTGCTTCCGCAGCTCGCGTTTCTCATCGCGCTGTCTGTCATGCGCCGGAAGCCCGAGAGCGATCATCCCTACGGATGGCACCGTGCGATGAGCATCGGGCATCTGCTCGCCGGCGCCGCGCTGCTCGCAGTGGGCGGCAAACTGGCCTATGACGCGGCGAGCGGATTGATTTCCCAGCAAAAACCGGAGATCGACGACGTAAAGATTCTCGGACAGACGATGTGGCTCGGCTGGATCATGGTCGGAGTCATGGTGGTGATCGCGATCGGCCCGCTGATCTACGGACCCGCCAAAGCCAAGCTGGCGCCGGTACTGCATAGCAAGCTGCTGTACGCGGACGCGGATATGGCGAAGGCCGACTGGCAGACGAATGCCGCCTCCATCGTGGGGGTGCTCGGAATCGGGATCGGGTGGTGGTGGCTCGACGGGTCGGCGGCCCTGTTCATCTCGCTCGGGATTCTCTGGGACGGCATGCGCAACTGCGGAGCCGCGGTGAATGACCTGATGGACCGTCGGGCACGTCTGTACGACGGGAGCCGCCCCCATCCGCTGGGAAGAGAAATCGTCGGCTATCTGCGTGCGCAGGACTGGGTCGCGGAGGCCGGGGTGCGAGTGCGAGACCAGGGACAAGTCTTCCATGTCGAGGCCTTCGTGGTGCCGCTGGCTCCGGAGGTCACGTTGGAACAGCTCGGGGCGGCGAGCACGGGAATCGCAGCAATCGACTGGAAGATCCAGGACGTCGTCGTGGTGCCGACGAATCCGCTTCCGGAGTACGCGGACCGATGCGACCTGCCGGAGCACACACGATCTTAGGTCATCACCCCGTCTGACTGTCAACGGGGTCGTGGAAAGCCAGGGCGATCCCTAGAGTCGCTGCCATGACCTCTCTCTGGCAACTGACCGCCCCGGTGATCGAATCCGATCGTTTCGACGCGGCCGCACGAGATGCCGTGGTGGTGGGAGCCGGTCTCACCGGCGTCGTGACGGCGGTGCTGCTCGCGCGAGCGGGCCTCCGGGTGACGGTACTTGAGGCTCGCGAGGTGGGTGCCGTCACCACGGGTCATACGACAGGCAAGCTCAGCCTCCTGCAGGGCACGGTGTTCAGCCAAGTGAGGGCGCATGCGAACGACGAGGTGCTGCACGCCTACGCTGAGGCGAATCGTGAGGGACAGGCCTGGCTGATCCGCGAACTCGAGTCTCGCGGAGAGCGCGTCGAACGCCGGACCGCCTACACGTACGCGATGGACGAGACGCAGCTGGCTGCGTTGCAGGAGGAACGAAACGCAGCCGCGCAGGTCGGGATCACCCTCGAGGAAACGGCCGAGCCGGGTCTTCCCTTCGCGGTGCGTGGAGCGCTTCGCCTCGACGATCAAGTGCAGTTGCATCCGATGGAGGTGCTCGCTCGCCTGATCGAAGAGTTGAGGGAACGGGGCGGAAACGTCGTCGAGAGGTGCCGAGTGCAGGACGTCGAGGAGGACACGGACGAACTCAGAGTCATCACCTCGCGCGGAGCGATCAACGCCGGAATCTGCGTGCTCGCCACCGGCGTGCCGATCCTCGACCGCGGCATGTTCTTCGCGAAGGTCACGCCCTCGCGCTCGTTCGTGTCGGTGTTCCAGTTGAGGGACGAGGCGCCGCCCGAGGGAATGTACGTGGCAGCAGGATCTCCGTACCGATCGCTGAGAACCGCATACGGAACGGACGGAGCCGAAGTCCTGGTCGTGGGCGGCGGCACGGTGCGGACTGGTCGATCCGGTGATGCCAGAGAAGCGCTCGATGAAATCGAGCGCTGGGTCGCAGCGAACTTCGCCGATCCGCGCCGTCTCAGCTGGTGGGCCGCGCAGGACTATCGAACCCATTCCCGGGTGCCCTTCGCCGGGGTCATGCCGAGGGGAAGCGGACGGATCTTCGCGGCCACCGGCTATAACAAATGGGGCATGACGAACGCGGTCGCCTCGGCGCTCGCGATCGCCTCCGACGCCCTCGGAGGAAGTATGGAGTGGGCTCGGGTACTGCGCGAGCACTGCATCAGTCTGACCCAGGGCGGAGAGACGCTGCGATCCAACGCGGTGACGGCAGGACGCCTCATCTCAGGCTGGGCGTCCGCCGAACTGCGTGCCCTGGAGAGCCTGGACGACCCCGAAGAGGGCGAGGGGATCGTCGCCCGCGACGGAGTGGAGCCCGTCGCGACATCACGTGTCAACGGCGGAATCTGCCGAGTCTCCGGGGTGTGTACACACCTCGGTGGCGTGCTGCGCTGGAACGCCGTGGAGTCGTCCTGGGACTGCCCGTTGCACGGCTCGCGATTCGCGGCGGACGGGACGGTGCTGGAAGGGCCAGCAGTGCACGATCTCGCCGCGCTCGAAACGTCGACGTGATTCATCGCCGCACCAGAAGAGAGGAAGCATCATGCCAAACCCGCAGCTGAAGGACGAGGAACTCTATGAGAAGTTGCGTGACGAGGGTGCGTCGAAGGAAAAGGCCGCTCGCATCTCTAACGCGGCGGCCAAGGAAGGCCGCTCCCGCGTAGGCAGACGCGGTGGCGAAGCCGAAGACTACGAGGATCGAACTGTCGTGGAACTCCGGCGACGAGCAAGAGAGCTCGGCCTCACGGGGTACTCCAAGCTGCGCAAGGACGCGCTCATCGACAAGATTCGAAATCACTAGGGAGAGCGACATGCCATCGAATGCGGACCCGAGGACGAAGCATCCGCGTCCGCCCTTCGCCGCCCAGCAGCAGAGCGAACAGCCCGGTCTGACGGGCCCGATGCAGCCGCAGCCGGACCACGGAGAGCAGAGCTATCGTGGGAGTGGCAGGCTGGAGGGCCAGCGTGCGCTGATCACCGGAGGCGATTCGGGCATCGGTCGCGCCGTCGCGATCGCCTATGCGCGGGAGGGTGCCGATGTCGCGATCTCCTATCTTCCGTCGGAACAGCGCGACGCGGCAGAGACCGAGCGCGTGGTGAATGAAGACGGTCGACGCTGCCTCCTGCTTCCCGGAGACCTGCGAGAGGAGACGACCTGCGTCGACCTCGTCCGTCGTACCGTCCGAGAGCTCGGTGGTCTCGACATTCTGGTGCTGAACGCAGGGGTGCAGCACCTGAGAGCACCCAACGCCGGAATTCAGCGGGCGGAGATCCTCGAAGTGTTCGAGACCAACCTTGTCGCGCCGCTGATCCTCATGCGAGAGGCCGCACCACACCTCGCTCCTGGCGCTTCGGTGATCGTCACCGCATCCATTCAGTCCTTCGATCCCGGCGCCGACCTGCTGGACTATGCGATGACGAAGGCCGCGCTCGTCGCCTTCACCCGAGCGCTTGCGGAGGAACAACTGGAGCGCGGAGTCCGCGTGAACGCGGTCGCTCCCGGGCCGATCTGGACTCCGCTGATCCCAGCGACGGGCTGGTCGGAGAAGCAGGAGCACTTCGGCGAGAACACGCCGATGGGGAGGCCAGGTCAACCCGCAGAACTTGCCGGGGCGTATGTCTATCTCGCCTCGGAGGAAGCCTCCTACGTCTCCGGCGCGGTGCTGCCGGTCACGGGTGGACGACACCCGTGACCGGCGTTCTGCTCGCGCGCACGCCGCTCAGCTCACACGATTCCAGATCGCTTCGGCCGAGGTGAGCAGGACGACGATGAAGATCGTCAGCGGCACGAGCCAGACGACGGCCATGAGTATCGCATCGATCCGGAGTCGTCTCCTGAGGCTCACGCCGCTTGCGCGGATGGCGAGCATCGCGAGCACGCCGACGAGCGCTACCGTGATGCCGATTCCGCACCAGAAAGGGCTCCACGGAAGGAGCAGCAGCAGGACACCGGTCATGATGGTCGCGGCGATCACGGCGGCGAAGAGCCAGCGGTTCGTGTTGCTCGTATTCAGCGCCGGTTGGTGCGCGATCCGACCGGGGTCGTCCTCGCCCCGATTGGGGTTGGGCACCGTCGACTCGACGGCGTAGCTCTGCGTCGAGCCGTCGAGAACGGGTCGTTCCTGCAATGGACCATCGTGCGGTGGCCCGGACACCGTTCCCTGTCCGGTACCCGCATCGAAGCGGCTCCCGGCGTGCGAGGGATCGCGCTTCTCCTGGCGCATCCGCTGATGGCTGTCGGAATTGATGCGTGGTTCTATGCCGTTCGGCGCGAACTCGTCTGTCTCGGGTTCGGGTACCACCGGAAGGTCTGGGCGGGGCTCGTTCGTATGCATCGTCGGCTCCCTTCGACGCGGGCGCAAGCTGGAAGCTGTGCCGGTAACTCGAAGCTAGCACTCACGAGCTGCGAACGGCAGGGGGTCGACAACGGCGCGGAGCTGTCGTAGCTTCGCGTCAGGCACGCAGGCAGGAGGAACCGTCACCGCGTGCGGAGGGGAGCAGTCATGGTCGGCACGAGCGGCGACATCGAATCGGAATCGGACGATCCGCGGGACGAGACACCGTTCCAGCGTGCCGATCGCCCTCGGAGTGGGGCAGATCGTCGCTTTCGGGCCCTGGTCCTTCGCGACCGGAGTCGGCGCAGCCGGTCGGGAGGACTAGTTCTGCTCCGGCTCCTCGATGAGGCGCAGTCCGCTGGGAGAGTTGGCAAGCGTCAGCAGGTGCTCGATCCAGAGCGGATTGAGCTCAGGCGAGACCTCGCCATCGAACTCGAAATGCAGTGGGATCGTGGGGTGCAGCCAGATGCTGTGCTGAGATCCTTCGTCCAGCCAGGTGAACACGAGGCTTTCCTGGAGATTCAGCTTGCCGAGGATCACGGTCCGCAGATGCGTGAGTTGTCGGTCGGTGAATGCGAAACTGCGGGTCTCGCCGTAGTGCAGATATCCCATTGCGTGCTTAGGTCCTGTTCGCTCGACGCTTCTCTGCGTCCTGTTCGGAGATGACGATGAGGCCGCGTGGAGTATTCGAGAGATCGTTCATCACTTCGAGCCAGTCCCGGTTGAGTTCGGGGGAACGGCTGCCGGAGAAGCGGAACGCGATCGGGATGTTGGGAGTCAGCCAGATCGAGACGCGCCCACCGCCCTTCTCCGCGGGGTTCACCCAACTCATCAGAAAGCTCTCCTGCCGCCGGAGCTTCATGGTGATCGCGACCTTCAGGTGTGCGAGTGTGCGGTCCTCGAAGTCATACTCCTGGGTCCCGCCGTAGATGAGATATCCCATTGCTCCATAGTGGCAGCTTTTGTGTGGTCGGGGTAGATCCCGGGCGTGTTTGCGGACGTCCTGCGCGAGGAAGCAGCGATTTCAGACGCGATCGAGCGTGCCGAGTTCATTGCCTGCTTTGTCGGCAATGACCAGCGTGTCGCCCGAGACGGTCGCCGTGTCAGGATCGATCAGCCAGGTGTCGACTCCTTCGCAGGCCATCATCGTCGAGACCATGGGGCCGAGGAGCGCCCTCTCGCTCTCGGCTTCCCAACTGCCACCCACTCGATTGCAGCCGTCGGTGCCCGAGTAGCGGCCGTCCTCAGTGAACTCCAGCGAGGTCTTGCCCTGCGCGCTCGGATCGCCCCAGACTCCGATGATGGATTCTTCGATGGGGGCGGTAGGGGGCGTCTCCGAGGACGTGTCGGAGCCGGACGCGCTTTCGGTGTCACCGCTCGTGCAGGATACGAGTCCGAAGACGCTGATGCTCAGGGCAATGGTCGCGATCGAGGCGCGGAGCAGACGGTGCATGGTGTCAGCCTAGGGTCGTTTTCCGAGAACTGCCCGAAAATCTGGTAGCGCGTCGTCATCAGAGCGGGGCCGGGGGAGGGCCGTCAGTGCGGTGGGCCCGCGGCGCGAGACGCGGCTCGACTCGACACCCCTCCGCCTCCACACATCGGGGGTGCACCGGCACTGAAGCCGGCGCACCCCCGATGGCTGCCCGCCGTGCGCGCTACAGCGAGCTGCCCCACTTCTGGGACTCGCCTGCGGGAGAGACCGACTGCGGCACTCCGAGCGGGTTGTCATCGCGGAGCGCTTCGGGCAGGAAGACGTCTGGAGCGTTCTGGAACGCTACGGGGCGGAGGAACCGCGAGATCGCGGCGCTGCCGACCGAGGTGCTCGAATCATTGCTGGTCGCGGGCCACGGGCCGCCGTGCTGCTGCGCCGGAGTGACGGCGACGCCGGTCGACCAGCCGTTGAACAGCACGCGCCCGACCTGCTGTGCGAGCGCGGCGACGAGTGCGTGCAATTCGCCGAAGTTCTCGGTTGTTCCGGTCGCCTCGGCGGCGCTGAGGTGCAGGGTGCCGGTCAGGTTTCCCTCGTAGAACTCGGGCATGAGGGCCGCGAGGTCGGTGCCCGCGGGGGTTTCCACGAGAATCGAGAGCGGGCCGAAGGCCTCGTGCACGAGTGCCTCGTGGCCCGAACGGAACGCATCGAGGGAGACCGCGACGATCGTGGGTGAGGCCCAGCCATGGCCCGCCTCGTCGAAGCGCACGCCGCCCGGAACGATCGCGCGCACGCCCTCGGTAGCGAGGATCGCGTCGCGTCGTTCGTTGTAGCTCTTCGCGATACGAGGATCGAGCAGACGGTGTTCGGGGAGCGCCGTCTCGCTGCGCAGAATCGCAGCCTCCAGGTCGGTGCCCTGCGGTACGAACACGAAGCCCGGCTTGGTGCAGAGCTGACCTGCCGAGCCGGACACGCTCGTCAGGAAGCCGCTCGCAATCTCGTCAGCGCGCTCCGCGACCGCGTCAGCGGTGATGAACACCGGGTTCACACTGCCGAGTTCTCCGAAGAAGGGGATGGGCGCTGGGCGGTTGGCCGCAATATCGGCGAGCAGACGACCCACGCTGATGGAACCGGTGAACGAGCCCGCCTTGATCCGCGGATCCTTGAGCACCTCGACTCCCGCCTCGCGGCCGTGAATGAGGTGGAAGGTTCCCTCGGGCATGCCCGCGGCACGGAGTGCTTCGACGGCGACGGCGGCGGTCGCGTCGGAGAGTTCGGGGTGGCCGGAGTGTGCTTTCACGATCAGCGGGCATCCTGCAGCGAGCACTGCCGCCGAGTCGCCCCCGAGCACCGAGAAGGCGAAGGGGAAGTTCGATGCCGAGAAGTTGATCACGGGACCGAGCGGAATGTGCGTCCGACGCACATCGGGGCGCGGGCCCAGCACGAAGCCCGGATCTGCGTGATCGATGCGGGCATCGAGATAGCCTCCGGCAACGATGGTCTCGGCGAAGAGACGCAGCTGCACGGCCGTGCGGGTCACCTCGCCGTTCAGGCGGGCCTCGGTGAGGCCGGTCTCGCGCATCGCGATTTCGACCAGGCGGGGCTTCGCCGCGTCGAGGGCATCAGCGAGAGCCACAAGTGCGCGAGCGCGATCCTTGGGCGAGGTCGCCGCGACAAGCGGCGCGGCGGCACTCGCGGCCGCCACAATAGTTTCGAGTTCGGGGGAGAGGGTGGTCTCGGTCATCACTGTATCCTTGGTTGTCTTCTGGCTGTGCCCTGAATGCGCGCTTCTATTGTGTCATTCCGGGCGCTCGCATGTGACATAGTGCCGTGATGCGGGCGCGGAAATCCGCGAGAGAAGGCGCTGAATATGAGGTTGTGTTACACCGACGGCTGCTGCTGGGTGATGCAGTGGATGCCGCCGCCACGCGCGAACAGCGGCCTCGCATCGATGCCGATCACCTCTCGTCCCGGATAGAACTCGCGGAGCACTCCCAGCGCACGATCGTCCGCGGGATCGCCGAACGCGCATGCCAGCACCGCACCGTTGATCACCACGTGATTGATGTAGCTGTAGTCCACGAAGCCTTCGTCGTCCCGCAGCGCCTCCGGCGCAGGCAGGTCCACGATTTCGAAGTTCGCCGAGGTGTCGGTCACATAGCGCTCTGCCGTCTCGCGGTTCACCTGCGCGATGCGGTGATCCGGGTGCGAGGCCGAATCCTGGCGATGCATCAGGAGCGTATCCGGCGTCGGGAAGACCGCCAGAATGTCAGCGTGGCCGCGAGTGCCGTAGAGATCGTGATCTCGGGTGAGGCCGCGCGGAAGCCAGAGTGCCGAAGTCGTGCCGATCGTACGCTCGAGCTCGGCCTCGACCTGCGCTTTCGAGAGACCGGGATTACGACCCGGATCCAGCTGCACCGTCTCGGTGAGCACCACGCGACCGGTGCCATCGACCTGGATCCCTCCGCCTTCGCCGACCATCTCGGTGGCGATGCGCTCGGCTCCAGCCGCTTCCGCGACGATACGGCCGATGTGCTGATCCTTGTCCCACTCGGCCCAACTCTGGCCGCCCCAGCCGTTGAACACGAAGTCAACGGCGCCAAGTCGCCCGTCATCTCCGATCACGAAACTCGGACCGATGTCGCGCATCCACGCATCGTTCAGCGGGGCGGTGAGCAGCGCGATCGAAGCGGACAGATACCGTTTTGCGATCAGCTCGTCGCCCGGATGCACGACAACCGTGACCGGCTGGAACTCGCTCGCCGCGTTGGCCACGGCCGCCCAGGTCGTGCGCGCCTCCTCCGCTTCTCCCTCGGTATCGCCGAGTGTGTAGCCCGTCGTCGGCCACGCAAGCCAGAGCCGATCCTGCTGATGGCCCTCGATGGGCATGCGCCAGGTAGTCACGTCGTGCTCGCTTTCTGTTCGTACGGAGAAAGCGGAAACGCTCGTGGGCTCCCGGCATCGGGGGCCCACGAGCGCGCCGCTAGGAGTCGAAGCTCAGTGCCTTGCGGATCAGGTGCTCCTGCTCCACGGCGTGGACCTTTGCCGAACCGGTCGATGGAGCGGCCGAGGCCTTCCTGGTGACCGCTCGGATCTTGTCGTTCGCGAGGTGCTTCGCCAGAGCCAGCGAGATGAAGGGCCATGCGCCCTGATTCTCAGGCTCGTCCTGCACCCACACCAGCTCAGCGTTCGGATAGTTCGCGAGTACGCGCCCCAGTTCCATCGCAGGCATCGGGTAGTACTGCTCGACGCGGACGATTGCCACTCGAGGATCCGGCTGCTTCTCAAGCGCCCCGCGCAGGTCGTAGTAGACCTTTCCCGAGGTGAGGAGCACACGGGTGACCTTGTCGGCCTCTGCCTTCGCATCGTCGATCACCGGCTGGAACGTGCCGTTCGTGAAGTCCTCGACCGACGAAGCGGCGCCGCGCAGTCGCAGCATCGACTTCGGAGTGAAGACGATGAGCGGTTTGCGCGGGCGCTGGTACGCCTGCCGGCGCAGCAGGTGGAAGTAGTTCGCCGGAGTCGACGGGCGCGCCACGATCATGTTGTTCTCGGCGCACAACTGCAGGTAGCGCTCGATTCGGGCCGAGGAATGATCGGGGCCCTGGCCTTCGTAGCCGTGCGGCAGCAGCATCACGACGGAGGACTGCTGACCCCACTTCTGCTCGGCTGCCGCGATGTACTCGTCGACCACGCTCTGCGCCCCGTTCGCGAAGTCGCCGAACTGAGCCTCCCACACGACCAGCGCGTCCTCGCGCTGCAGCGAGTAGCCGTACTCGAATGCGACCGCAGCGTACTCCGAGAGGAAGGAGTCGTAGATCCAGAAGCGAGCCTGATCCTCGGAGAGATTGAGCAGCGGCAGCCACTCCTGGCCGTTCTTGCGGTCGTGGAAGACCGCGTGGCGTTGCGCGAAGGTTCCGCGACGGGCGTCCTGACCCGCGAAGCGAACCGCGGTGCCCTCGATGAGCAGCGAACCGAGCGCGAGCAACTCGCCGAAGCCCCAGTCGATCTCGCCGTTCTTGCTCATCTCGACGCGCTTGTTCAGCAACTGCTGGAGCTTCGGGTGCACGGTGAAACCCTCGGGCACATTGCCGTGAGCCTCCCCGATGCGCTCGATGACCGAACGATCGACCGCCGTATCCACCGTCGTGACCGAGGGAATCGGGGCGGTATGCGCCTCGCCGATGCCGCTCTGATCGATTATCGGGATCGAACCGGTCTGCGCGGCATGGGTTTCGAGGAAGGCCTGTTCCAGGCGGTTCTGGAAGTCCTGCTTCGCCTTGTCGTACTCCTCCTCGGTGATGTCACCCCTGCCGACGAGGGCTTCCGTGTACAGGCTGCGCGTCGAGCGCTTCGCCTCGATGAGGTCGTACATGAGCGGCTGGGTCATCGAAGGCTCATCGCCCTCGTTGTGGCCGCGGCGCCGGTAGCAGACCAGGTCGATGATCACGTCGCGGTGGAACTTCTGACGGAACTCGTACGCCAGCTGGGCCACCCGGACGACCGACTCGGGATCGTCGCCGTTCACGTGGAAGATCGGTGCCTGCACGACCTTGCCCACATCGGTCGAGTACACGGCGGTGCGCGAATCCTGCGGGAGAGTGGTGAAGCCGACTTGATTGTTGATGACGATGTGGATCGTGCCGCCGGTACGGTATCCGCGCAGCTGAGACATCTGGAGCGTCTCATAGACCACGCCCTGGCCAGCCATCGCGGCGTCTCCGTGGATCAGGATCGGCAGCGTCGTGAACGAGCCGATGGGCTTCAGATCCTGCTTCGCGCGAACGATCCCCTCGAGCACACCGTCGACGGTCTCGAGGTGCGAGGGGTTCGCGGCCAGATGGATCGGTACCTGCGTGCCGTTGGGAGCGGTGAAGACGCCGGTCGTGCCGAGATGGTACTTGACGTCGCCCGATCCGGTCTTGGCCGCGGTTCCTTCGAACTCCCGGAAGATCTGTCCGTAGGTCTTGCCCGCGATGTTCGAGAGCACGTTGAGGCGACCTCGGTGGGCCATGCCGATGTCGACGCTGTCGACACCGTCTTCTGCGGCATCGATGAGCATTGCGTCGAGCAGCGGGATGACGGTCTCCCCGCCCTCGAGACTGAAGCGCTTCTGCCCGACGTACTTCGTCTGCAGGAAGGTCTCGAAGGCCTCGGCCTCGTTGAGCTTCTCGAGAATGCGCATCTGCGCATCGTGACCGGGCTTCGCGTAGGGAACCTCGAGCTGCGCGCGCAACCACGAACGCTGCTCTGGATCCTGAATGTGCATGTACTCGATGCCGATCTTGCGGCAGTAGGAGTCACGCAGGACGCCGAGGATGTCGCGCAGCTTCATGGCCCGCTGACCACCCATGCCGCCGGTGACGAACTCGCGGTCGAGATCCCAGAAGGTCAGGCCGTGGTTCTCGATCTCGAGGTCAGGATGGGTGCGCTGCACGTACTCGAGCGGATCGATGTCCGCCATGAGATGCCCGCGCACGCGGAACGAGTTGATGAGCTCCTGCACCCGGGCGGACTTGTCGACCTGTCCGGTGACATCGACATGGATATCGCTCGCCCACTGGATCGGCTTGTAGGGAATACGCAGCGCAGCGAAGACCTCTTCGTAGAAGTTGTGGCCACCCGTGAGCCGCTCGTGCACCTTCTTCAAGAACTCGCCCGAACCGGCTCCCTGAATAACCCGGTGGTCATAGGTGCTCGTGAGGGTGATGGTCTTCGAGATGCCGAGCTTGTTCAGCGTCTCGGGGGCGGCGCCCTGGAACTCGGCCGGGTACTCGAGCGCTCCCGCGCCGATGATCGATCCCTGACCTCGCATGAGACGCGGCACGGAATGCACCGTTCCGATGCCGCCCGGGTTGGTGAGCGAGATCGTCGCGCCCTGGAAATCGGAAGGGGTGAGCTTGCCGTCGCGGGCGCGCTTCACCAGATCCTCGTAGGCGGCGAGGAACTCGTTGAAGTCGAGCGTATCGGCCCGCTTGATCGCGGGTACGAGCAGCGAACGGCTCCCGTCGGGCTTCGGCACGTCGATCGCGATGCCGAGACCGATGTGGGCGGGTACCACGATCGAAGGCTTTCCGTCGACCTCCGCGTACGAGACGTTCTGGCTCGGGAATTCCTTGAGGGCCTGGATGAGCGCCCAGCCGATGAGGTGTGTGAAAGACACCTTGCCGCCGCGGTTTCGGCGCAGATTGCTGTTGATCACCAGACGGTTGTCGATGAGGAGCTTCGCGGGCACCGTGCGCACGCTGGTCGCCGTCGGCACGGTGAGGCTCTCGTCCATGTTCTTCGCGAGCGTCTTCGGCATGCCGCGGAGCGGGGTGACCACGTCTTCATCGGGCGCCTCAGCGACGCTGATCGGAGAGGTACGGGGCGCATCGGCGGGAATCGGCGCGGTGCGCGGTGCGACGTTCGTCGTCTTCGACGAGGGCTGCGCGGCAGCTGACTCCGGTGCGGTCGAGGTCGGGGCGATGGTGCTTGCGGCAGGAGCATTGCTGATGCCCGCGGTCGCCGCCTGGGCGGGTGCGGCCGTGGAGGCGGCGGACGGGGAAGCCGACCGCGGCGCTTTCGCATCGCCCGAGGTGGCGTACCGTTCAAGCACAGGCCACCACGCCTGATCCACCGAGTTCTTGTCGGCGAGGTACTGTTTGTACATCTCGTCGACCAACCAGGCGTTTGCACCGAAATCTTCTGCGGAGTCTCCGTTGCCGGTGACGTTCTTCCGCTCAGTCAAGGCGAGTCCTCTCATCGTGACGAACCCACGGGCTGCCCCCGCGAGCACTTGCGCAGCCGTCGCGCACACTGCCCACTAGCCTACGCCTATCAGATGCCTCGTGTGGCACGTTCCAGGGAATTCTCCCGACAGCGCACACGGGTGGAGTTCATCGACATTTTTCTCGAATCCCCCGCGGCGGCTGATAAAGTGGCGTTGATCATGGATGGACCCAGTCGAAGACCCAGTGACCCCCCGAGTACGGGCCGCGCATTCTCGCGGCATCTCGGAGGGGGACGCCAATGAGCGAGTGGTGGCTGCTCGCCTTCGGCGTGATTCTGACCATAGGTACGGGCGTATTCGTTGCGTCCGAGTTCTCGCTTGTCGCACTTGACCGGCAGGATCTCGAGCGACGCCGCGACCAGGGCGAGCGCGGCCTCGACGGAGTGATCCGCGGGCTCCGCATCACGTCCACGCATCTCTCGAGCGCTCAGCTCGGCATCACCTTGACGACACTCCTCGCGGGCTACACCCTCGAACCGGCATTCAGCAGCATGCTTGATCCACTGCTCGCTGCGGTGGGAGTCCCGGAGAGCATGCGCCGTGCGATCAGCGCGCCGCTCGCGGTCGTGATCGCCACCATCATCTCGATGGTGATCGGTGAACTCGTGCCGAAGAACTTCGCGCTCGCGAGACCGCTGCAGGCAGCACGCACCGTGATGCCGTTGCAAGCCGCGTTCACCACGGTGTTCAAGCCGGCGATCCTCGTGCTGAACGGCAGCGCGAACGGGCTGCTTCGGGCGATCGGCATCGAGCCCAAGGAGGAGCTCTCCGGTGCGCGAACCGCCGAAGAGCTGAGTTCGCTCGTGCGCCACTCCGCAAGCGCGGGACTTCTCGAGGCCGATACCGCGACGCTGCTCGATCGCACGCTGCGCTTCTCCGAGCACACCGCAGCCGACGTGATGACGCCACGCACCCGGATCGAGAGCATTCACCGTCTCGATCCCTCGCAGTCCGTCCTCGAACTCGCGGGGCGCACCGGCTTCTCGCGTTTTCCGGTCATCGACGAGGATCGTGACGACGTCGTCGGGGTCGTGCACGTCAAACAAGCGGTCGCCGTGCCGCGCGCCAAACGCGCCGAAGTGCCCGTCGCCGCGATCGCCGAGGACGCGGTGCGCGTTCCGGAGACGATGCGGCTCGATCAGCTGCTCGAGGAGCTGCGCACGACCGGCTTCCAGCTCGCGATCGTGGTGGACGAGTACGGCGGAACCGCGGGCCTCGTGACGCTCGAAGATCTCGTCGAGGAGCTCGTGGGCGAGGTCGCCGACGAGCATGACCGCGCGCACGCCGGGGTCATCGGCGATGCTTCGGAGATGACGATTCCCGCGGATCTGCGCCCGGACGAGGTGCTCGCCCAGACGGGCATCGAGATCCCAGAGAGCGACGACTACGACACCATCGCCGGTTTCGTGCTGCGCGAGCTCGGTCGCATCCCCGAGCCCGGAGATGAGCTTCCGCTCGAAGAAGGAGCGCGATTGCGGGTCGAGCGCATGGACGGACGACGCATCTCCAGGCTCAAGTACTTCGGCCCGCCCATTCCGGAAGGCCTCGGAGAACCGGCTGGCGATCCTCGCCCGGAGCATCGAAGCGACCGTGGAAACGAGGGCTCGGCATGAGCGACTGGGCTGGAATCGTGTGGCTCGTGGTGCTGCTCATCGTGAATGCGTTCTTCGTCGGAGCGGAGTTCGCAGTCATCTCCGCGAGGCGATCGCAGATCGAACCGCTCGCAGACGCCGGATCGAAGCGGGCCAAGACCGCCCTCTGGGCCATGGAGCACGCGACGCTCATGCTCGCGACGAGTCAGCTCGGCATCACGGTCTGCTCCCTGTTGATTCTGAACGTCTCGGAACCGGCGATCCACCACCTGCTCGAAGGCCCGCTCGCCTGGACCGGATTGTCGGCCGAGGTCGTCTCCGTGGCGGCGTTCATCATCACGCTTCTGCTGGTCTCGTACCTGCACGTCGTCTTCGGAGAGATGGTGCCGAAGAACGCGGCCTTCTCGATGCCGGACCAGGCCGTGCTGCTGCTGGCGCCCCCGCTCGTCTGGATCTCCCGCGCGCTGCGACACATCATCGCGGGACTGAACGCGATCGCGAACGGGATCCTCCGCCTGTTCGGTATCGAGCCGAAGAACGAGGCGAACAGCACGTACACGCTCGAAGAGGTGGCGGGCATCGTCAGCCACTCGACCCGGGAGGGCCTGCTCGAGGATCGCAGCGGTGCGCTGAGCGCGGCATTCGAATTCACCGCGAAGCGTGCGCTGGACATCCTCGTGCCCTCCGAGCGGCTCGTTACGATGCCGGCGGGGTCGACTCCCGGCGACGTCGAGATGGCAGTGACGAAGCACGGGTTCTCGCGCTATCCCATGCGGGGGGAGGGCGGCGAGCTCGTCGGCTACGTCCACATCAAGGATCTGCTGCGACTGGGTGAGGACCGCATCTCGGAACCGATCCCTGCGAAGCGCATTCGAGAGATGCTCACCCTGCGGGACGACACCGACCTCGAAGACGTGCTGGCGCGCATGCAGGGGAGGGGCGTGCACCTGGCCCGCGCCGTCGATGCCTCGGGTCGGGAGAGCGGCGTGCTCTTCCTGGAGGACGTCATCGAAGAACTGGTCGGCGAAGTGCATGACGCTACGAAGCGACAGCGCTACGAGTGACCTCAAGGCCGGGCAGACGGTCGCTGTCGCGTGCTGTCGACAGCTGCCTCCCGGCTCAGCGGTCACGATGTAGGGGGCGGCGCGGTCGGCCTCAGCTGCGCAGCAGCCTCGTCAGTTCAGCGCCGACGCGTTCGAACTCGATGAGAAAGGCGTCGTGTCCGAACGGGCTGTCCAGCCGCGTCGCGAGGTCGCCGTCCAGACTGCCGGGCGAGTGCCTGGCGATCATGTCCTGTCCGTCGAGAGTGAAGAGGCGATCGCTCGGAATACCGAGGACGAGAGTGGGGAGTTCGATCCTCGAAAGCGCGGTCTCCACTCCGCCGCGACCGCGGCCCACGTCGTGCGAATTCATCGCCTGGACGAGCGTCAGGTAGCTGTTCGCGTCGAAGCGGCGTGTGAACTTGTTGCCGTGGAAATCGAGGTAGCTTTCGACCGCGAAGCGCCCGCCGCTTCCCAGCGGGCTGACCGCCGACTGCCAGGCGCGCCCGAAGCGTTCGTCGAGCTCGGTGTTGCTCCGGTAGTTGAGCAGGGCGAGACGCCGAGCCGTGGCGAGGCCGTGATGCGGCCCGATGCCGTCAGGCGCGTCGTAATAGTTGCCTCCGCGCCACGCGGGATCGGAGCGGATCGCTTCGAGTTGCACGAGGTTCAGGCCGATCTGATCGGCCGTGGTCACCGGGGGCGCGGCGATGACCGCGAGCCGCTCGGTGCGGCCGGGAAACATGAGTTCCCACTCGAGCGCGTGCATGCCGCCCATTGAACCGCCCACCACCGCGGCGAACCGATCGATGCCTATCGCGTCCGCGAACGCCGCTGTCGCCGCGGCCTGATCGCGAATGGTCAGGTACGGGAACCGCGATCCCCATTCCTGACCATCGGGGTCGAGACTCGCTGGCCCCGTCGATCCCTGGCAGCCGCCGAGCACGTTCGGTGCGACGACGAAGTAGGCATCCGTGTCGAGCACCTTGCCCGGACCGACGATCTCGGCCCACCAGCCGTCAGTGGGGTGTCCGGGTGCCGCGCGTCCGACGAGATGACTGTCGCCGGTCAGCGCGTGGAAAACGAGGATCGCGTTGTCGCGCTTCTCGTTGAGCTCGCCGAAGCTTTCGTACGAGATCCTGGCATGCGGAATGCTCTCGCCCGCCTCTGTCGCGACGGTGCCGATGCGAACGAACTTGCGCTCTCCGACCGGGTCCCCGTCCCGCCACGCACCGCTGATCGGCGGCCGGCCGATGATTGCGCGCAGCTGAGCATCGGTGATGAAGTCAGTCGGGAACGAATCCTCGGGAGTCTGCCAGTCCATAACTGTCTATTGTGTCGGAGTCGGCTGCCGCCCGTGCGAATGTTACGGACCGGGCTGCGGGCGCGACGGGCTCGCAAATACGAAGCCGCCCCCTCCACCGATCGAATCGGGGAGGGGGCGGCTTCGCATGCGGTCAGCGTGCACGGGATGGTCCGCTGACGAGGCGGTGGTTCCGATGCTCGCGCAGAGTCCCGCGTTCCCGGCTATGCGAGGCGTGCGGCTGCGACGACCTCGCGTGCAGCCGCGAACCCGGCCTCGAGGTCTGCCTTGATGTCATCGATGTGCTCCAGTCCGACGGAGAGACGGATCAGGCCGGGGGTGACGCCAGCGGTGAGCTGCTGCTCGGGGGTGAGCTGCGAGTGCGTGGTCGATGCCGGGTGGATCACGAGCGAGCGGACATCGCCGATGTTGGCGACGTGGCTGAAGAGCTCGAGATTGTTCACGAACGCCTTGCCCGCTTCGACGCCGCCCTTGAGCTCGAAGGAGAGCACGGCGCCGACACCCTTGGGTGCGTACTTGTTCGCGGTGGCGTACCAGGGAGAGGTCGGCAGGCCGGAGTACCAGACGGTTGCCACGTCGTTGTTCTCGTCGAGCCATTCCGCGACATCCTGCGCATTCTGCACATGGCGCTCGACGCGCAGCGACAGCGTCTCAATGCCCTGCAGCAGCTGCCATGCGCTCTGCGGCGAGATCGCCGAGCCGAGATCGCGGAGGAGCTGTACACGCGCCTTGATGATGAACGCGATCGGGTCGCCGACCGCCTGCGTGTAGACCACGCCGTTGTACGACTCGTCGGGCGTGTTCAAACCGGGGAAGCGCTCTGCGTGCTGCGACCACGGGAACTTGCCGCCGTCGACGATGACGCCGCCGAGCGTGGTGCCGTGTCCACCGAGGAACTTCGTCGCCGAATGCAGCACGATGTCGGCGCCGTGCTCCAGCGGGCGCACCAGATACGGGCTTGCGACGGTGTTGTCGATGATGAGCGGCAGGCCGTTCTCGTGAGCGACATCTGCCACGGCCCGGATGTCGAGCACGTTCGAGCGGGGGTTCGCGATCGACTCGGCGAAGAACAGCTTGGTGTTCGGACGTACGGCGCGCTGCCACGCTGCAGGGTCGTCCTGATCCTCGACGAAGGTGACCTCGATGCCGAGCTTCGCGAGCGTGAACTTGAAGAGATTGTAGGTGCCGCCGTAGATCGACGAGGAGGAGACGATATGGTCGCCGGCCTGGGCGATGTTCAGCACGGCATAGGTCGACGCGGCCTGGCCGCTCGAGAGCAGCAGCGCGGCGGTGCCGCCTTCGAGCGCGGCGACGCGCTGCTCTGCGACGTCCTGCGTCGGGTTCGTGATGCGGGTGTAGATGGGGCCGAGCTCTGCGAGCGCGAAGCGGTTCGCCGCCTGCTCGGTGCTGGCGAACACGAACGCGGTCGTCTGGTGAATGGGAAGCGCGCGCGAGCCGGTGACCGGGTCGGGCTGCTGGCCTGCGTGAATCTGCTTGGTTTCGAAGTTCCAAACGGTCTGGTCGCTCATGGGGTGCTCCTGCTGGGGTGAGGGTTGAGGTGAAGATCTGAAGAGTCGAAGGATCGCAGTGACTGCGTGCTTCGAGAGTACGGAGCGGCCTCCGCCTCGGGCAAGCACCTGTGACATGGAGCGTCACATTGCTGAGACCGCCGCCAGGATGGATCTTATCGGTGCGCAGTTCCTTCACCGCGGCGGCGACGAGTATCAATAGAATCGAGGTGCACAAAGGAGCGACCATGGTGGTTGCGGGGTGCAGGAGAACGCACATGTCATTCTGGACGTCTATCTGGGACGTGATCTGGTGGTTCATCACGGCCTTCGTGTTCATCGCTTACTTGATCGCGCTGTTCTCGATCATCACGGACCTGTTCCGCGATCGAAAGCTCAACGGTTGGGTGAAGGCGATCTGGTTCATCTTCCTCATCTTCCTGCCGTTCCTCACCGCCCTCGTCTACCTCATCGCCCGGGGGCGCGGCATGGGCGAGCGCCAGGCCGAACAGCTGCGCGAGGTGAAGGCTGCTCAGGACGACTACATTCGTCAGGTGGCCGGCGGCCCGGCTGCAGAGATCGCCGAGGCCAAGAAGCTGCTCGACTCGGGGGCGATCACCCCTGAGGAGTTCGAGACGCTCAAGGCAAAGGCGATGGCCTGATCATGCGGAACCGTGTTGTCGTCACCGGTGCCAGCTCCGGCATCGGTGCGGCAACCGTTCGCCGGTTCGCGGCACTCGGCTGGGAGACCGTGGCCGTGGCTCGTCGCGCGGACAGGCTCCAGGAGCTGGCCACCGAGACCGGCGCTCACCCGATCGTCTGCGATGTGACGGACGAGCATCAGGTCGCCGCAATGGCGCGCGAAGTGGCCCGTACCGGCGGGGCGCACGGACTGGTCAACAATGCCGGCGGTGCCCTGGGGACTGAATCCGTCGAGCACTCCTCGAACGAGGATTGGCGGCAGATGTTCGAGGTGAACGTGATCGGCTTGCGCACGGTGACTGCGGCGCTGCTGCCGGTGCTGCGCGAGACGGTGCGTTCCTCGACTGGCGGTTCGACGGCGTCGATCCTGAACCTGACCTCCACCGCAGGTCACGACGCCTACCCCGGGGGCGGCGGATACAACGCAGCGAAGTTCGCCGCGCACGCGGTGACGCAGGTGCTGCGGCTCGAACTCGCGGGGGAGCCGATTCGTGTCATGGAACTCGCCCCCGGGCTCGTTCACACCGAGGAATTCACGCTGAACCGGTTGCGCGGCGACGCGGTGGGGGCGCGGAAGCCTTACGAGAATGTGACCCCGCTCACCCCGGAAGATGTCGCGGAGGTGCTCGTCGGCGCATTCCAGCTGCCGCCGCATGTGAACCAGGATCTGATCGTGCTGCGCCCCGTCGCGCAATCGAGCGTGTTCCACACGCATCGCGGCCCGCTCGAAACGAGGGCATAGACGTTGGGCATGAACTTGCGGCAACTCGCCGATGCGGGGTTCATCGCTGAGGATTGGGCGGTGGCGCTCGCCCCCGTCGAGGGGCAGCTGGCAGCACTCGGGCAATTCCTGAACGAGGAACGCTCGAACGGCCATCAGGTGCTGCCGGCGGGCGACCGCATACTCGCGGCCTTTCAGCGGCCCCTCGCCGATGTGCGCGTGCTGATCGTCGGTCAGGATCCGTATCCGACTCCCGGTCACCCGATCGGCATGTCCTTCGCCACCGCGCCAGACGTCAGGCCGATCCCGCGCAGCTTGCAGAATATGTACCGGGAGCTAGACGACGATCTCGGCATCTCGCCTGCACCGCACGGCGATCTCAGCGGATGGGCCGATCATGGGGTCATGCTGCTCAATCGAGTGCTCACCGTGCGAGCGGGTGCCCCGGCCTCCCACCGCCGGAAAGGCTGGGAAGCCATCACCGAGTGCGCGATCCGCGCGCTCGTCGCGCGGGGCGGCCCGCTCGTCGCGATTCTCTGGGGCAATGACGCGCGTCAGCTCGCATCGATGCTGGGTGAGGTGCCGAGAATCGAGAGCCCGCACCCTTCACCGCTTTCCGCGTCGCGCGGCTTCTTCGGGTCCCGGCCCTTCAGTCGCGCGAATGCGGCGCTCGAGGCGCAGGGAGCCGACCCGATCGAATGGGACCTCACTCGCTAGAGGCGTTGCCTGGCGCTGCGCGGTT
>JBEBSS010000015.1:0-53774 GCA_040394175.1 Leucobacter soli
CCGGGTTGCGAGAGGATAGGGTGCACTGAAGACCTCGGTCGAAGGGGAAACCATGCCAGAACTCGAGCACGGGACGCAGCCGCCGGGATCCGCGCCTGCCGAGGGTGCGGTGCCCGGCTACGAGTCAGAGCCCCAGCCGGATCCCGCGCCGTTCAACGGGTTCATCTGGTGCGCGTGGGTGTGGATGGCCTGGCTCTTCCCCGCGTTTCTCTTCATGCTGCTCTGGGCCGGCGAGGCGGGCGGCTGGGAGCAATTGATACTGCTGCTCGCCTCGCCCCTACTGGTCCCTCTGTACGCGCTGCTCAACTTGCTCCCCCGTCGGATCATCAGGAAGCGCACGAGCCAACCGAACGGATCAACGACGCTCACCTGCCTCCTGCTGCTGCACTGGTGGGGGCTTGCGATCCTCGCAGTCTTCTTCCGCGGCACGGGGGATTCCGGCGGGGTCTCATCGTTCGCGGGAGAGTTGCTGTGGTGGCTTCCCCCGGTGTCCGAGCAGTGGTTCAGCTTGCTCGGCGGTGGGATCAGCGGTCTCGCGTGGCTCGCGGTGCTGCTGTCCTCCCTCCGCTCCACTGGGCGGCGCTACCCGAACGGTCCGAAGCAGCGCTGGATCTGGACATCGGCCGCGTTGCTGGTACCCCCGCTCGCGATCCTCCTGGCGCTCGTCACCATGTATGGCAGCAGCCTCAACGGTGAGCGCGATGCAGCGGGAAACCGCGAATCGGACGTTCTCGCCTTGACCGTCGAGGAGACTCGGGCGGCTCAGAATGCTCGCTGGGACGCGCTGCAGGGCGAACTCGTGGGATTGCGGAGCGGAATCTCCGCGAGCGGCTGGACCGCCGAGCGCACGGACTATTCGTCCAGTGGAATCGTGGACGGCTCCGGCCTGGGATTCGGGTTCGAACTCGAGAGCTTCCGGGATCCCCTCCCCAGCTACACGCTCGAGGTCATCTGGCGAACGACGCTTGAAGAGCGGTACGCCGACGCCCGTGATCGTGTGAGCGCCCTCGCGAGCCAGCAGGGCTGGAAGTCGGAAGCTTCGGAGCGGTTCACCGAGGTCGATGCGGCAGGTCATGAGATCCTGGTCGCCGAAGAACTGAGATTCAGCGACACGCGCCACAACAGATTCGGCATCAAGGTCTCCCTGCCTCGTGACGACCTCGGTCAGCCTCTCGAGGATGGCTTGACGGTCGTCACCGTGTACGCGCAAAGCCCAGAGTTCTGGAAGGAAGGCGGTTACCTCTACGAGTGGGCCGACGCCGCCACCCCCGCAGAACTCAATGAGTTCGCGGGGGCGACGTTCAGCGGGAGCGACTGGCCCGAGCTGCGGCTCTTCCAGGCCCGCCGGTACTAGTCGAGTCGCGTCAGTCGTCGAGCAGCTCGCCCTCGACCACGTCATCGTCCGGGTGCATCGGCCGCGAATCGAACCCCTGGGTCGGGACCGGGCCCGCGCTCGACACTTCGAGCCCGTCTCCGGTGGTGTCGAGCGAGACCCGCACGGCCTGGCCGTCTCGAACCTCTCCCGAGAGGATCGCCCGAGCCAGTCGGTCATCGATCTCACGCTGCATGAGTCGCCGTAGCGGGCGAGCGCCGTATACGGGATCATAGCCCCGAGCGGCCAGCCATGCCCGCGCCTCCGGCGTCACGCCGACGGTGAGTCGACGATCCTCGAGACGCGCTTGCAGCCGGTCGATCGAGATGTCGACGATCTGCGCCAGGTCCTGCTCGGAGAGCGGGCGGAAGATCACCATTTCGTCGAGCCGGTTCACGAACTCGGGTTTGAAGGCACGGCGAACGGTCTCTCGTACCGCGTCCTCCTTCTCAGCCCACGGCATGTCGGGATCGATCAGGTACTGACTTCCGAGGTTGGAGGTGAGGATGAGGATCACATTGCGGAAATCCACCGTGCGGCCCTGGCCGTCCGTGAGGCGGCCGTCGTCGAGCACCTGGAGCAGCACATCGAACACCTCGGGATGCGCCTTCTCGACTTCATCGAGCAGCACGACCGAGTATGGACGACGACGCACGGCCTCGGTCAGCTGACCGCCCTGCTCGTAACCGACGTACCCGGGGGGCGCTCCGACCAGCCGAGAGACCGAGTGCTTCTCGCCGTATTCGCTCATGTCGATGCGCACCATTGCATGCTCATCGTCGAAAAGGAACTCGGCGAGCGCCTTCGCGAGCTCCGTCTTTCCGACGCCGGTCGGGCCGAGGAACAGGAAGGAGCCGGTCGGGCGGTTCGGATCGGCGATGCCCGCGCGCGACCTGCGCACGGCGTCGCTCACCGCACGGACGGCGTCGGTCTGCCCGATGAGGCGCTTCCCCAACTCGCCCTCGAGCGCGAGCAGCTTCTCGGTCTCGCCCTGCAACAACCGGCCGACGGGGATGCCGGTCCAGGCCGCGACGACGCCGGCGATGTCTTCATCGGTGACCTGCTCGTTCACCATTCGCGGTTGACCGTCGACCTCGGCCGCCATCTCGGCGCTCTCCGCTTCCGCGAGCTGTTTCTGAATCACCGGGATCTCCCCGTAGAGCAGCTTCGATGCACGTTCGAGATTGCCCTCGCGCTGCGCCACCTGTGCACGCATGTTCAGCTGATCGAGCTGCTCGCGCAACTCGCCGACACGGTTGAGCGACGCGCGTTCCTTCTCCCAGCGGGCCTCGAGCACGTCGAGTTCGCTCTGCCTTGCGGCAAGATCTTCCCGCAGCTTCGTCAGCCGCTGCTTCGAGGCGTCGTCCTTTTCCTTCTTGAGCGCCAGCTCTTCGAGCTTGAGCCGATCCACAGCGCGACGGAGTTCGTCGATCTCGAGCGGGGCCGAGTCGATCTCCATGCGCAGTCGCGAGGCCGCCTCGTCGATCAGATCGATGGCCTTGTCCGGGAGTTGACGCGCGGTGATGTAGCGGTTGGAGAGCGATGCGGCGGCGATGAGTGCCGAGTCGGCGATCGTCACCTTGTGATGCGCCTCGTACCGCTCCTTGAGTCCGCGCAGGATCGCAACGGTGTCCTCGACCGAGGGCTCGCCGACGTAGACCTGCTGGAAGCGTCGTTCGAGCGCGGCGTCCTTCTCGATGTATTCGCGGTATTCGTCCAGGGTGGTGGCTCCGATCAGGCGGAGTTCGCCTCGAGCGAGCATCGGTTTCAGCATCTGCGAGGCTGCTACCGAAGACTCGCCGCCCCCTGCGCCCATCAGGGTGTGCAGTTCGTCGATGAAGGTGATGATCTTGCCGTCGCTGTCCTTGATCTCCTGCAGCACGGCCTTCATGCGCTCCTCGAACTCGCCGCGGTACTTCGCGCCGGCGATGAGGGCCGAGATGTCGAGCGAGATCAGCTCCTTGTCCTTGAGCGACTCGGCGACGTCGCCCGCGACGATGCGCTGGGCGAGGCCCTCGACCACGGCGGTCTTGCCGACGCCGGGTTCGCCGATCAGCACTGGATTGTTTTTGGTGCGACGTGTGAGCACCTGGCTGACGCGCCTAATCTCGCTGTCGCGTCCGATGACCGGGTCGAGCTTGCCGGTGCGCGCCACCTCGGTGAGATTCACGCCGAACTGCTCCAGCGCGCTCTGTTCGCCGCCTTCAGCGGCCGGTTGCCAATTTGCCTGCATGGTTCCTCTCTCGTCTTCCAGAACGGTGTCGTATGCGGCGGCGATCCTCGCATCCGCAAACTTGAGTGATGTTGACTCAAGTTTACCGCTCATTGACGAATTTTGCTACTGATCTTCTCCGTCAGCGCGGCCGTCTGCGCTGCCAGTCCGCAGTGCTTGCCGCCTAGCGCACGCCTCCCGGAGCTTCTCCCACGGCGCCCTGCTTCAGGGCATGATGGAGAGAACGACGAACCGCAGGGAAGCACCGATGAGCCGCAAGACGGAGCCGCAGCAGCAGGAGACTTCGACGACCCTCGAAGCCTGGCGCAGGAGCATCGCACGTTCGTTCGTCCCCATGGAAGTGCAGCCCGACCAGAACCACTCAGGCGCCTTTCACGCCTCGGTGGAGCGCATGCGGATCGGATTCATCAGCCTCTCGCGCGTCGTCAGCGACGCGCACGTCGCCCTACGCACCGAGCACAACATCCTGAAACACCCCGCGGACGCGTACAAGGTCAGCTGCCAGGTCACCGGCGAAGGATGGCTCGAACAGGACGGCAGGCGCTCGCTCCTCACCCCCGGCTCCCTGGCGATCTATGACACGGGCCGACCGTACACTCTCGAGTTCCCGGGGCACAGCGACTCGATCATCGCGTTGATCCCGCGTGCTGAACTCCCGATCGACCCCGCGCTGGTGTCAGATGTCACCGCAAAGCCGCTCACCGAACGCCCCGTTCTCGCGGCCACTCTCACGGCACTGCTCACCGGAGCGCTCACGGGCGACATGCAGACCGGGCCGACCGGCGATTACCACCTCTCGCGCGCAATCTCCGAGCTGATCGCGGCAATCGTGCTCGCAGAGACCGTCAGGCACGCACCATCCGACTCCGCGCGCGAAGCCCAACTCGCATCGCTCAAGCTCTACGCCCACGCGCACCTCTCGAACCCCGACCTGACAGTCGAGGACGCCGCCGCAGCGAACTACGTCTCGACGCGAACCACCCAGCGACTGTTCCGCTCCGAAGGCACCACCTTCGCGGGCTGGTTGCGCACCGAGCGCCTCGCGAGGGCGCATCACCGGCTGGTCACCGGAGTCGATCCCATCACCGACATCGCTCACGAGTGCGGCTTCGCCTCAGCCACCCACTTCAGCCGCGCGTTCCGAGAGCAGTACGGCATCTCCGCAAGGGAGACGCGGCGACTCGGCGGGTGACCTCGCCGCTGTCAGGCCGCGCGCAGCGCCTCGTAGCGGGCGGGATCCAGATGCGAGATATCGAACCCGGTGTCGCCGGTCACCGCGAGCGACGCCGCGATCTCCCCGAGCACTGGGGAGATCTTGAAGCCGTGTCCCGTCCAGCCGACCGCGAGCAGTATTCGCGGATCGCGTGGAAGCGGTCCGAGGATCCCGTGCCCGTCGCTCGACCATCCGTCGATGTGCATCTCGTAGCGTGCGGTCGCCGTGTCAAGCCAAGGGAGGTGGCGACGAACGGCATCGGCCATCGGCGCCATGTCGTCGACCGTCACCTCCCGCCCCGTCATCGCGTCCGAGACCTCACCCCAGGGTGCGTCGATCCCGACCTTCACCGTGGCGCCACCCTCCGCGGGACCGCCGTAGAGAAAACCGCCATCGGGCGCAGTCCAGACGAAGGAGGGCATCCCCCCGACGAGGCCGGACTGACCCGGTTTCGGCGCGAACCAGCCGAGCAGGAGCCGTCTCGAATGCAGCGGCAGCTCCGGGATCAGTTCACGCGCGAAGGCCCCTCCGGCCAGCACGACGCGGTGCACGCGGTCCCGCGAGCCGTCGGCGAACTCGAGCTCCACCGCGCCGTCGGTCGAATGCAGCGCCGTCACCCTGGCCCGCTCGCGCACGACCGCACCTGCCTCGATCGCGAGTTCGAGTGCCGCCGCCACGGCCTGCTGCGGATCCGCGAGTCCGCCCGACTCGTCGAGCACTCCGAGCTCTTGCGGATCCACCGCGAACTGCGGGTATCGCGACGTCAGCGTCGCATGGTCGAGCGCGTGCGCCCTGGGCAGTCCCTCCGCGGCTTCGGAGGCGAGCCGAAGTGGCTCGGACCCCGGTTGATCGATGATGAGCCCCCCGCACTGGTCCAGGATCGAGCGATCCGAGAGCCGCTGGATCCGCTCCCAAGCCGGGATCGATTCGGCGAGGATCCGCCTATCTCCCGGCGCGGTCTCGAGGTACGGCAGGCCCCGCAGCAAGCGGCTCTCCCCATCGTGCGCACCCCACCGGTTCGGCGCCTCGAATCGCTCGTAGACGACGGTCTCGACCCCTGCGAGCGCGAGCTGCCAGGCGGTCTGGCTTCCGACGGCTCCTGCACCGATGACCGCGACTCTCATCGTACGTCGGCCTCCCGAACTCGGGCGGCGTCACTGAGCGAGAGACCCTTGGTCTCAGGCGCCCACGCCGCCGATACTCCGGCACCGATCAGTGCGACGAGCGCGAGCGAGAGCATGGTCCACATCGTACCGAGTTGTTCGAGCGCGACGGGCAGCAGGAAGGTGCTGACGGCGGCTCCGACCCGGCTGACCGCAGCCGCGAAGCCCACTCCGGTCGCACGCAGTTCGGTGGGGAATATCTCGCTGGGGTACACGTATTCGAGGTTCGTCGCCGAGGCTCCGACCAGCACGAAGACGGCGAAGGCGACGAGTCCGACCGCCATCGGCAACGAGCCCGAGAACGCCATGAAGGTCAGGGCTACTGCGACGATCATGAAGGACCAGATGGTGTACCCGCGCCGGCTCAGCACCGCGATGGCGACCATTCCACCGACCGCTCCGAGCAGCAGGACGCCGTTGACGAACATCTCGGCGCCGAGCTCGGATGCGATGCCCAGCGCTTCGAACACCTGCGGCAGGAAGATCGTCAGCGCGAACAGCGGGACTACTTGGCAGGCCCAGAAGATGCCCGCGAACAGGGTGCGCTTCAGATAGTCCGGCGCGAAGAGTCGCGCGAGACCGACGTTCGTCGCGTCTTCGTTGCTCTCGAGACCACCGAGACCGTAGTCCGGGCCGAAGTGCTTGTGGACGACGGCGAGCGCTTCTTCCTCACGCCCGTGCGCGAGCAGCCAGCGGGGAGATTCTGGGCTGCCGATCCGAAGCAAGAATACGACGATCGCCGGGATCGCGGCGGTGGCGAAGATCGCCTGCCAGGACGCTCCCGAGTCGCGCATGGCGTAGGCCACGAGGAAACCTCCCACGAATCCCACGATCCACATCGCATTGAGCGACGCCAGCAGCACTCCTCGGCGGCGCTGCGGCGCGATCTCGGAGAGCAGTGCCGCACCGATCGCGTACTCGGCTCCGATCGCGACGCCCATCAGGAAGCGCAGGATCAGCAGGCCGGACTGCTCCACCAGCAGCAGGTGCGCCAGCGCGCCCACCGCGAGGATCGCGAAGTCGATCGCAAGCAGGTTCTTCCGTCCGAAGCGATCGGCCAGACGGCCAGCGATCGGAGCGCCGAACAGGATTCCGAGCAGTGTGGAGGCGGCGAGCAGCCCCAACCAGAGCGAGTTGAGTCCGAGCTCGGGTGTGGCGATGCTCAAGCCGATGCCGATGTGTCCGAGGATGTATCCGTCCGTGAACATGCCGCCGACCGTGAAGGCGGCGACTCGCCAGACGAGCGCGGTCATCGGGGCGTCTTCGATTCGACGCCCTGCGGTGAGGGTGGGGGTGTGAGTCACGACTTTGTGCCTTTCATTCAGTATGTGCGCGTAGACGATCGTTCGACCGCCGTGTGCGATCAGCCCGCGACCGCGGGAATCGTCGAGATGCTGATCTTCACGATGGGTTCGAGCGTGTGCCAGGTTCCGCTGAACCCGATGGGAACGACCACGACGTCGCCGGATTGCGCTTCGAGTTGCGAGTCGTGCTCCCATTCGATGCGGACGCGGCCCTCGATGAGGTAGAAGAGTTCAGCCGAAACCGGTCTGGCATACGGAAGCTCTCCGCCGGCATGCCTCCACACCGAGACCTTCTCGACGATGCTCTCGTCCTCGGGGGCCGAGAACGGCAGCGGGCGGAACTCGCCTGCGACGAGCTCACCGACCGTCAATGGCGTCCACCCGGACTCGGTTCGTGCGACGGATGGAACGTGCAGAATCTGCGGATGCGTGCCCATGGAGACCCTCTCGATATCTTTTGCTGCCGCCCGGCCGGTCGAGGATGCACACCATTCGAGCCGGGGAATTCGGATTCGTGCTCCTCAGTCTGCTCGTTCCGCACCGAACGGACTTATCTCCTGGCGCCACAGACTTGGCCTGTCCGGACTCTCCACACGAACTTCCAGAAACTGGATGCCGGTCGAAGGACAACCGAGAATTCTCTGCACGATGGCGCCGAATGGCGTTAGGCTTCGGTCATCTCGCGCGCAGGGTCGCGTGCGAGCAGAGGCGAAAGGGATCTCCGTGACGCACGAATCCTCTCCATTACCGGCTTCGCACCCCCGCCCGAGGGCGGTGCCATCTGGTATTCGATGGTCCGCTGCCACAGCGGCCTTTCAGATCGAAGGCGCTCGCAACGAGGGGGGCCGGGGCCGAAGCATCTGGGACGACTACGTCGACAGCCCGGGGGCCGTGAGAGACGCGTCGACGGCCGAACCCGGTCCCGACAGCTATCACCGCTTTCTCGAGGATGTCGAACTCGCCAGGGCACTCGGAATCGACCGCTACCGTTTCGGCATCTCCTGGGTGCGTGTGCTCCCGGATGGGACGGGACTCCCGAACCCGACCGGGCTCGACTACTACTCGCGCCTCGTCGATGCGCTGCTCGATGCCGGAGTCGCCCCCTTTCCGACGCTGTACCACTGGGACCTTCCCGCCTCGATCGAGCAGGCGGGCGGATGGCTCGAACGCGACACGGCGCTGCGGTTCCGCGACTACGCAGAGGTAGTCGCCGCGCATCTCGGCGACCGGGTCACCGATTGGTACACGATCAACGAACCCGCGATGACGACGCTGCAGGGGTACGGAGTCGGTTCCCTCGCCCCCGGTCGCACGGAGCTCTTCGGGGCGCTCCCCTCAGCGCACCACCAGCTTCTGGCGCACGCACTCGCGGCGCCGCTCCTGCGAGAGTTCGGGGCCGAACGGGTTGGCCTGGCGAACAATCACACCCACGTGCGTCCGCTCACCGACTCGGCCGAGGACGCAATGGCCGCAGCGGCGTACGACACGATCCACAATCGCCTCTTCGCCGATCCCCTGCTCGTCGGCTCCTACCCCGACCTCGAGGCGCTCGGACTGCCGCCGATGCCCGCACTTCCCGGCGATCTCGAACTCATCCACGGCAGTAGCGATTTCTACGCGGTGAACTTCTACAATCCGACGACCGTCGCGGCTGCGGCGGCCAGCGGTCCCCTCCCATTCGAACTCGTGCCGACGCCCCACGCTCCCGTCACCGGATTCGGCGACGAATGGCCCATCGTGCCGGAGAGCCTGACCGCGCTGCTCGTCGACCTCGACAAGCGCTACGCTCGCTCGCTCCCCCCGATCATCATCAGCGAGAACGGGGCGTCCTTCCCCGAACCTGACGTGCTGACCGAGGGCGAGGTTCTCGATGACGCGGACCGCATCTCGTACCTCTCAGGCCACATCGCCGCCGTCGCCGATGCCGCCGAAGCAGGCGTCGAGGTCGAGGAGTACACCGTCTGGTCCCTGCTCGACAATTTCGAATGGGCTGATGGCTACACCCAACGCTTCGGGCTCGTACACGTCGACATGCTCACCGGCAGGAGAACGCCGAAGGCATCTTACGATTGGTACCGTGCGCTGATCGAAAGCACACGAGCATGAGCGCGGCGCCCGCCCTGCCCGCCAAGGCAATCGGCAAGGTCGGGGCGAGATGGTTCCTGCTCTTCAGCGTTGCGTGGCTCGTGATCTGGACTGTCCAGCTCACTCCATTGCAGCTGCTCCTTCCCCTTCAACTCGACACCGCAGACAGCGAAGCAGGATGGGTGTCCGGCGTGGTCTCCTCTGGCCTGGTGCTGGGCGTCGGCGGCCTTGCCGGCGTCATCGCGGGTCCGATCGCCGGCGCACTCTCCGATCGGAGACAAGGATCGCGTCCGCGGAGGCGTCCGTTCGCACTCGTCGGCGTCTGGATCACGGCGGTCTGTCTGCTGCTGACGGGAGCCAGCCAGCATGCCTTGACCATTGGCGCCTCCTGGGTCGGGGTCTCCGTCGGTGTGGCCATCGCTTCTGCGGCATTCACCGCGATGATCGCCGATCAGCTGCCCGTCGAGCAGCGCGGTGCGGCCTCCTCCGCCGCCTCGTCGGCGCAGGCGGTCGGCATCGTCGTGGGGGTGGGTACCGTTGTGCTGCTCGGGCTCGGGGTCTTCGACGGCTATCTGGTGCTCGCAATCGCGATGGCCGTGCTCGGCACCGCGGTCGCCCTCCTGCTCCCCGATCCCTCCGCCGCGTCCTTCGGCGTGCGGGGTGCCCGGCTGCCTGGCGAATCTCGATTCGCCTTCCTTCGCGATCGGGATTTCCGCTGGATGCTCATCGGGCGCCTCGTCGTGAACATCGGCAACGCGCTCGGCACGGCGCTGTTCCTGTTCTTCCTCATGTACGGCATCGGACAGCCCCACGACGAGGCCGAAGAGAATCTGTTGCTCATCATCGTCGTCTACACAGTGTTCGTCGTCGGGGCATCTATCATCGCAGGGCTGGTCTCGGATCGGATCGGCCGAAGGCGAGGGCTCACGGTGGTTGCAGCGCTCGTGCAGGCGATCTCGGGAATCGTGATCGTCATCTCCCCCACGTTCTCGATGACGATGGTGGCGGCCGCCCTGATGGGGGTCGGATACGGAGCGTTCATGACCGTCGGGCTCGCGTTCGCGACCGACCTGCTGCCGAGCGAGCGCGACCACGCCCGTGACCTCGGCGTCGTCAACGTCATCGCCGCGCTCGGCCAGCTGCTCGGTCCCGTCATCGGGGCAGGGCTCGTCGCGCTCGTGGGGGGGTTCTGGTTGGTCTTCACCGTCGCAGCTGTGCTCTCGGTCCTCGGAGCTGGGCTGACCGCACTCGCAAGGGAACATCGGGTCGCGCACCCGGTACCTGCTCCCGCGGAATAGGCCGCCCTCGTCGCTGCGCGCCATCGGACACGGGCGGAGAGGGGCGCTGTCGTTAGCCTGGTGTGATTCCGAGCGAAACTCAGTGCGGTCCGAGAAGATGGGTGCCGCTGTTCCTCGCGGTCTGTCTCGTCGGGATCAACCTGCGCATGACTAGGGGGGTCGGCCCGCTGCTCGATATGACATCGTGCGGCACGAGGAAACCAGTTGGGAGCGCGAGCCCGCCCCGGTCTCCCTCCCTCAGTCCGCTGTCGATCAGACCGGCACCGGCACGAGGGCGACAGCACACGCGTACGGGCGCTCATACCGATGGAGACCCGAGGTGTCGAGTCAGTCGGCGTCAAGGGCGAGGTATGAGATAACCCCCTACTCGCCAATGTTTTCTATGCGAGTAGGGGGTTACATTTCGGCGGAGCCAGGGGGATTTGAACCCCCGGTCGAGTTTAACCCCGACCCTTCATTAGCAGTGAAGTCCGTTCGGCCGCTCCGGCATGGCTCCGTAGAACATCTTAGGGCACGTCCCCCGGCACCGGGAAATCGAGTCCGCAGTCGTCGGGCTCAGTAGCGTGTGCGACCTGCGGAACAGGTCTGGCTCGATGCCGGCTGACCGGTGACGTTCTCGGGGAGCACGGTCACCGGAGGCGGCGCCACCGTCCCATCCGCAGCGTCGGTGCCTTCGGCGGGAACGACCGGCTCGGCGGGAACGGTCTCAACCGCGGCCTCACCGGGTTTCGCGAGCTGGAAGGGCTCCCCGCTCAACACCACGTTGATGAGCTGCTCGGCCGAGTACCGATCGGGTGACAGGCGTCCCGGGTTGTAGGGATGCGAGGACGACGGATATTGCACGAAATTCACGCGATCCAGATCGATGTCGACGACGGTCCCGGCGAGCGCCTGCAGGAACTGCACCGATGCCATGCTGCTCGACAGCGTGAGGTTCTCGAAGCCCGCTTTGGCCAGGCCGTAGACCTTGATCGGGTTGCTCAGCGTTTCCGCACTTCGCATCTGGCGGAGCAGTGCGGACATGAACACCTGCTGATTGCTGATGCGGCTCACATCGCTGCCGTCGCCCACGCCATAGCGGGTGCGAACGAAGTTCAGCGCCTCGACACCTGCGAGTGTGACCTCGCCAGCGGGCAGTTCGAGACCTGTTTCCGTATCTTCGATCGGCTGCGCGAGACAGACGGTGACTCCACCGATCGCATTCGTGATGTCGATGACGCCGTCGAAGTCGACCATCGCGGCGTAGGGAATCTCCATGCCCGTGAGCTGGCTGATCGTCGAAGCGACGCAGGGCAGCCCGCCGTAATGGAGTGCAGTATTGATCTGCTGCTCGCTCATTGCGCTGGTCTGTTCGCCGGTGTCAGGATCAGTGCAGCTGGGGATCGGCACCATGAGGTCACGCGGAAAGCTGATGATGGTCGCGCTCTGATGATCCGCGGGAATATGCATCAGCAGGTTGACGTCGTTGAGCTCGCCCTCCTCGCCGTCATACATGATCGAGTCCTCTTTGCGCTTGTCGGATCCCACGAGCAGAATCGTGAGTTCTCCCTCGAGCGATTTCACGCCGGCTCCGACCGCCTCGGCCTTGGGCGTGGTGTCGAGTTCGACCGTCTGAGCACCCTGGACCACGCCCCAGAGGGCATAGGCCGTCACCGAGACGCCGCTGATCGCCACCACGAGCACCGCGGTCAGCAGCACCTTGGCGGCATTCATCCACGAGACAGAGCGACGCAAACGACCGTGGCGCGCACCAAGATTGGCTGCGTTGACTCCACGCTGCTGTCGTGCCATAAATCAAGCTCCCAGATCCACAAAAAACTGCGCGACAAAACGCGCATCCATCGATTTTACCGACCAGCACTGAATACTCGCTGAAATCGTGGGATTCGGGTGCCTCCGGGAGGCTTTCCATACCCGGGGGCGTCTGGTTCGAAGAGCTGAAGACCGTTCCAGCTTCGTTCGCAGGTCCTGCGGCGCGACGATCCCGAGAGCGGAGGATCGGGACCTGCGCCGTTCGCAGCCGGAGATCCCCGAACGCTCCCTGCAGCCTTCGCGAACAGCGGCTACTCCGGGGTGTTCATTTCGTGCCCCGAACATGGGTGTGGGGCCTACCCTTCGGGCGGGCCCCACACTCGGAGAGCGGAGGGTAGGAGATTTGAACTCCTGAGACGGGGTTACCGCCTGCTTGTTTTCAAGACAAGTTCCTTCGGCCGCTCGGACAACCCTCCGCATACGAGCTTACTGGAAAGTGGGGCGAGGCTCAGACGGCGGAGTCGAGCAGTGCCGGGAAACGATCCTGCAATGCCGTGAGCAGCCCGTTCTCGAACACGGTGCCGGTCACGCGGCCGGCGGACGCTTGCACGTGCGGGTCGGCCTGCCCCATGGCGACCGCATCACCTCGCCGAGCGGCCCACTGCAGCATCTGGATATCGTTCTCGCCGTCGCCCGCCGCGAAGATGCGTGCGTGGTCGATACCGACCTTCGAACGCACGAGTTCGAGGGCGCTCGCCTTGGTCACGCCCTCGGGCGCGATGTCGAACCATGTCGTGAGCCCCACGGCGTACGACACGCGGTTGAGCCCGAGGGTCTGCGATATCTCGAGGAAGTCCTGCAGTGCGTGGTCGGGAGAGACGACGAGCACCCGGCTGGCCTGGACTCCGAGCAGTTGGTCGAAGCTCACTTGCTTCTGTCTCCGGGGCAGCGTGCCCGAAGGCATCTTCTCGGTGTAGAGGAAGTCGCCCTCGGCGGTCTCGACGCCGTACATCGCGGTGAGAAGATGCGTGCGAATACGCTGCAGCAGCGTAGTGGGGTCGAAGGACTCGACATGCTCACGCCGATACGCGCGGGTTGCGAGCGGATCGCGCTTCAACGTCACCGCACCGTTGCACGCGACCACCCAATCGGGTTGGATGCGCAGCTCCTCGACGACATCCAGCGTCGCTTCGACTGCCCGGCCGGTCGAGATGACCACCTCGTGACCCGCGTGATGCAGCGTACGAATCGCCTCGGCGACCTCCTCGTGCGGTGTCGCAGGAATGTATTCGCCTGCGGCATTGCGCTCGCCGAACGGCATCACGGTGCCGTCGATGTCGAGCGCGACGAGGTGACGCTCCTCGGCCCGCATCATGCTGCCACCGGCGTCAGTATTTCCAGCCCTCCGAGGTACGGTCGCAGCGCTTCGGGCACGAGCACGCTCCCGTCGGCCTGCTGATGGGTTTCGAGGATCGCGACCAGCCAGCGCGTCGTCGCAAGCGTGCCGTTGAGCGTTGCAACCGGGCTCGTCTTGCCCGTTTCACCGCGGAAGCGAGTGCTCAGGCGCCGTGACTGGTAGGTCGTGCAGTTGCTGGTCGAGGTCAGTTCGCGGAACGTGCCCTGGGTGGGAACCCACGCCTCGATGTCGAACTTGCGTGCGGCGCTCGAACCGAGGTCGCCCGCAGCGACGTCGATCACGCGGTAGCTGAGACCGAGCGCTTGCAGCATCTCCTCCTGCCAGGCGACGAGCCGGTCGTGTTCAGCCTCAGCATCGGCGGGGTCGGTGTAGACGAACATCTCGAGCTTGTTGAACTGGTGCACGCGGAGGATGCCCCTGGTGTCCTTGCCGTGCGACCCGGCTTCGCTGCGGTAACAGGTGCTCCAGCCGGCGTAGCGCAGCGGCCCCTGGGAGAGGTCGACGATCTCGTCGGAGTGGTAGCCGGCGAGCGCCACCTCGCTCGTACCGGTCAGGAAGAGATCCTGGCTGGGCAGGTGATACACCTCGTCAGCGTGCTCGCCGAGGAAGCCGGTACCCTGCATGATCTCGGGCTTCACGAGCGTCGGCGGGATCATCGGCACGAAGCCCGCGGCGAGCGCGCGGTCGAGCGCAAGGCTCATCAGAGCGAGCTCCAGTCGGGCCCCGACGCCTTTCAGGAAGTAGAAGCGAGCTCCCGAGACCTTTGCGCCTCGCTGCATGTCGATGGCATCGAGCATCTCCCCCAGTTCGAGGTGATCGCGGGGCTCGAAATCGAACTGCGGCACCTTCCCGACCTCCCGCAGGGTCACGAAGTTCTCTTCGCCTCCGGAAGGCACCCCGTCCACGATCACGTTCTCGATGCGGCTGGCGGCGGCATCGAATGCGGTCTCCGCCTCGCGTGAACGCGCCTCCGCGTTCTTCACCTCGGCGGCGAGCTGCTGCGCACGCGTGATGAGCGCGGGCTTGTCTTCTTTCGAAGCGGCCTTGACCTGCTTGCCGAACTGATTCTGTTCGGCGCGCAGCCTCTCGAACTCGCCGAGCGTCGCACGACGCGTCTCGTCAGCGGCAATCGCGAGATCCACCGTCGATTCGTCGTTTCCGCGTGCTCGTTGCGAGCGCTTGATGGTCTCAGGGTCATTGCGCAGGAGCTGAGGATCGATCACGCACCCATCCTATCCACCAGCTCGCCTCGCTCCCTGGGCGAAGTGCGACAGAGTAACGTGGGTACATGGTCACCTCTCAGCCCCGCGCCGCAGTCGTGTACCATCCGCTGAAGACCGATCTGCCAGCCTTGCGAGCGGCAGTGCTGCGCCAGGAGGCGAAGGCCGGCTGGGCGCCGACCCTCTGGCACGGAACGAGCGAGCAGGACGCCGGGCAAGGAGTCACGACCGCTGCCCTCAGCGCGGGAGCGTGTGTGGTGCTCGCATCCGGTGGTGACGGTACGGTGCGCGCGGTGGCGGAGGCGCTTCGAGGATCGTCTGTTCCGCTCGCCGTCGTCCCGCAGGGCACGGGCAATCTGCTTGCGAGAAATCTCGGAACCCCGCTGAACGATCTCGAGGCCGCGGTGCGGGCAGGATTCCAGGGCGAGAACCGTCCGGTCGACCTCGGGGTGGTGACGATCACTCGCCCGGACGAGAGCGAGGATGAGCACGTCTTCCTCGTGCTGGCCGGGATGGGCCTTGACGCACGCGCGATCACGGCGACCCGATCCTCGCTGAAAAAGCGACTCGGCTGGCTCGCGTACGTCGATGCAGGTATGCGCACCATCATCAAGGATGCGCCGCTGCAGATTCACTATTCCGTCGACGACGACCCGGTGAAGTCGCTGACGGTGTTCACCGTGATGATCGGGAACTGCGGTCTGCTGCCGGGCGGCGTGCTTTTGATTCCCGATGCCGAGCTCGACGACGGGCTGCTCGACGTGGTCGCGCTTCGACCGCTCGGGCCTTTCTCCTGGCTGCGGATCTGGCACAAGCTCGGTTTCGAGAATGGCGTGCTCCGCAAGACGAAGACCGGGCGCAAGATGATCGACCTGGTGAATGACACTCGCTCAGTCAGCTACATGCGTGCGCGGCGCTACGCCCTCTCGGTCTCGCATCCCGAGCCGATCCAGCTCGACGGGGACGACTTCGGTCTGGCTCTCGCTGCCAGCGGAACCGTCGACCCCGGCGCGCTCATCGTGCGCGTGCTTCCCTCGTGGGCGCCCGCCGTATAGTCCCAGCGTCACGTTCGCGGTGTGCAGTCGTGCGCTGAGCGGGGTCGGCACAGGCTGCGGCGCGGGGCTCATCTTCCGCTCGCGTCCGGGCGGCCTGCGCTGTCCGGACCGACCGGGCCGCCACCGGAGGTTTCGGCCGGTCCTGCCTCAGGAGTCGTCGACTGTGCGTTCTCGGCTCCCGCGCAGGCGGGGCTGAGGGGCAGCGTCTCGGCGAGCGGCCAGGTCGCGTCGCGCGGTTCCGCACGCGTGGGGTCCCGATCGATACCGGCTCGCGCCTCCTGCAACGGGAAGACGTTCCACATGCCCGCGTAGCCCGCGAGCCCGTTTCTGTCGTAGACGATATTCTCCTGTCGTTCCTCGTCGAACCCCCAGACCGGCTCGGCACCCGCACCGCCATCCCTGTGCAGCGTGGTGAGGGGCTGTCCGTTCTGATCGAAGAGCTGCACGCCGTCGATCGGCTGCCCCGCGCAGTCGAACGCGAAGATACTGCTGATCGGGATGCCGTCGATCGAGAGGCCGTCGACGACGATCGGACCGGATTCGATGTAGACCGGATTCGTGAGCGCGTTCCAGGCGATGCCCGTGACCGGAAGCAGGAGAAGCGCGGCCACGGCGCTGGTGACTCGGCGCAGCCCCACGGTCCATGCCTTCGGCTGCCACCGCCCCCGCCCCCACTGCACGCTTACGATCACGAGTACCGAGGCGAGCAGCAACGCGGGGAAGGAGAACGGCAGCCCGTTCACGACCGGATGCCCGGCGAGCATGAGCAGCAACCAGCCGAGGACGAGTCCGCGCAGCACCCACCAGACCGGTCGAAGCGCCAGGAGGAACTCGATCAGCGATCGCCGTGCGGGCGTCGCCGCCCAGAAGTCGCTGGTGCGCTCGGCGAAGCGGATCCTCGTCTCCCGAAGCGTCTCCCGCATCCTCCGAGAGGGAGCGGTGCGCACCTCGCCCCTCGATGGCAGCCCTGCCGCCTGACGCAGTTCGTCGGCGTACTGCCGCGGATCGCCGAGTTCGCCGTCATCGTCGAGGCGTTCGGCGAGATCGGCGGGAAGCCCGTCGAGCAATTCGTCGAGCTCCGCTTCGGGCAGGTCCGACAGGTGCTCGCGGACCGAAGCGGCAAAGCGGCTCGCCTGCTGCTCATGTGTGGGAGCGGTGGTCGTCATGCTCGGGGTCCTTTCGCCTCGGAGTCCGTCAACGCGGGTTGCTGTTGGAGGATCAGCTCGCTCAGCACCGCACTGAATCTGCGCCAGGTGCCGCGCTGCTGGTCGAGCAGCTGCTCCCCGACCGGCGTGATGCTGTAGTACTTGCGGTGCGGACCGTCCTCGCTCGGCACGACATAGGTGCTGAGGGCGCCTGCAGCGTAGAGGCGGCGCAGGGTGCCGTAGACCGAGGCATCGCCCACCTCCTCCAGCCCGGCGTCCCGGAGCCGGCGTACGACGTCGTAGCCGTAGCCGTCGTCTTGCTGCACGACGGCGAGCACTGCGGCGTCGAGCACTCCCTTGAGGAGTTGCGTTGCTTCCATACGCACTAGTGTGCATTGCGTAGTACTGTGCTGTCAAGAGGTGCGGAGAGCCGCGGTTCGCCGCGTCACACGTGCTCGAGCGACCGCAGTGCACGTGAAGTTGCCCACTGCCCCAAGCCATACCCTCGAGATCCCGCACGGTGAAGAGCGAGGGACAAGCGACCTATCCGAGCAGGCTACTCAACCAATCGCGCGCCTCCCGGAACGAGTCATTGTCGTGCTCGTCACGAGTCGTCGCAGCCACGCGATCCGCGCGTTGATACGAACCGAGAAAGACGACCCGCGGGCTGAAGCGCTTCACGCCGAGCAGCGCATCGGCCACCCGCTCGTCGCGCACATGCCCCTCGGCGTCGATCACGAAGCGATAGCGACCCATCCGGTCACCGATCGGACGCGAGGCGAGGAGCGTCAGGTTCACCCCCCGGGTCGCGAACTGCTCGAGCAGTTCGAGCAGGGATCCCGCCTTGTCGTTCGGCAGCTCGACGATCAGGCTCGTCTTGTCCGCACCGGTCGGCTGACCCACGGGTGCGGTCCGGCCGACGAGCACAAATCGAGTCACCGCATCCGGATTCTCGGCAATGCCCGAGGCCACGACCTCGACGTCGTAGTACTCCTCGATACCGGGAGGGGCAATCGCCGCATCGATGCCCTTGGTCTCATCGAACAGATCGGCAGCCGCCTGGACGTTCGACGTCGCGGGCAGGTGGCGGTGCCGCGGCAGCTGGTCGTCGAGCCAGCGCCGGCACTGCCCGTACGCCACCGGATGGCCGGTCACGACGTTGATGTGCTCGAGCCTCTTCCCCGGCTTCGCGACGAGGACGAAACGCACGGGCACCAGATACTCGCCGATGATCTGCAACCCGGGGATCGTTGCCAGCGCGTCTTGCGCAACGGTGACTCCGCCGTCGACCGAGTTCTCGATCGCGATCATCGCCGCGTCGCTCGCGCCCGACACCACATCGTTCAGCGCTTCGCCGATGTTCAACACGGGGGCCCACTCCTGGCCCTGGGCCTCAGGCACCTGCCGCAGCGCCGCCTCGGTAAACGTGCCGGCCGGGCCCAGGAAGCTGTAGCGTCGGGGCGGGGCAGGTATTGCGGACATGGATCAAGCGTACTCTGCCCATGAGATCGGCCCGACCCCGTCTGCGCTCGAGGGAGATGACCCCTGGGTCTGCTCCGAGGATCAGGCGGTCGCCGAGGCGACGAGCGCTTTCGCCGCCACCTGCACGTGCGCCAGGTGATCCTCGCCTCTGAACGACTCCGCGTAGATCTTCATGACATCCTCGGTGCCGCTCGGCCGCGCTGCGAACCAGGCGTGCGCGGTCTGCACCTTGAGCCCGCCGATGGGGGCTCCGTTGCCGGGTGCCGCGACGAGCACAGCGGTGATCGGGTCGCCCGCGAGCTCGGAGTCGCTGACGTCGGAGGGGGCGAGCGCCGCGAGCGCCGCCTTCTGCGCGGGCGTTGCGGGCGAATCGATGCGGGCGTAGGCCGGAGCGCCGAATCGTTCGGTCAGCGCGTGATACCGTTCGCTGGGCGACTGGCCCGTGACGGCCTGGATCTCCGCCGCGAGCAACGCGAGCAAGATGCCGTCCTTGTCCGTGCTCCATGCACCCCCGCCGAAGTCCAGGAACGATGCGCCGGCGCTCTCCTCGCCGCCGAACACCACGCTGCCATCGCCGAGCCCGGGAACGAACCACTTGAAGCCGACCGGCACCTCCAGAAGCGTGCGGCCGTGCGCGGCGACCACGCGGTCGATGATCGAGGAGGAGACGAGCGTCTTGCCGACGCTCGCGGCGAGAGGCCAATCGGGACGGTGCGTGAGCAGGTAGTCGATCGCGACGGCCAGAAAATGGTTCGGGTTCATCAGACCGCCGTCTCGTGTCACGATGCCATGCCGGTCGGCATCGGCATCGTTGCCCGTGACGAGGTCGAACTCGTCGCGATAGCCGAGGACGGTCTGCATCGCGTGCGCCGAGGAGGGATCCATGCGAATCTTGCCGTCCCAGTCGAGATGCATGAACGCCCACTGCGGGTCGACCCCGGGGCCGAGCACCGTGAGATCGAGCCCGTATCGGTCTCGGATCGCCGTCCAGTACGCCTGGCTCGCGCCACCGAGCGGGTGCGCGGCGATGCGCACCTTGGCGTCTCGGATAGCGGCGAGGTCGATCGCTTCCCCGAGCGAATCGACGTATCCGGCGACGAAATCGTAGTGGCCGACCGTTCCTTCGCCGACACCCGCCTCGCGCATCGGCTCCGGTCGCGCCTGACCCGAGACATGTGACGCGGGACCGGGCATGGCGCGGTCGGCGCGTCCGGCCAGGAGTGCGTTCGCCCGCGCGGCGATCCATCCGGTCGCATCCGTGTCGGCCGGGCCGCCGTGGGGAGGGTTGTACTTGATCCCGCCGTCACCGGGCGGGTTGTGGCTCGGAGTCACGATGACGCCGTCGGCTCGCCCCGGGTCGTCGACCGCTCGATCGCGGTTGTGGGCGAGGATCGCCCGGCTCAACGCGGGCGTGGGCACCCAGGCATCGTCGCCGCTTCCCGAGCTCAGCAGGACGTGCACCCCTGCGGCCGTGAGCGTACGCTCGGCAACCTGGAGCGCCGGCGCCGAGAGCGCGTGCGTGTCTCCGCCGAGGAACAGCGGGCCCGATATCCCTTCTCCCGCCCGGTACTCGGCGATCGCTCGGCTGATTGCCTCGATGTGCGCCTCGTTGAACGAACCGTTCAACGAGCTTCCCCGATGGCCCGAGGTGCCGAAGACGACTCGCTGCCCCGGGTGCTCCGGATCGGGAACCAACTCGGTGAATGCGTGCAGCAGCTCATCGAGGTCGATCAACTCACTCGGCTCCGCCTGCATGCCTGCCCGTTCGTGCATGAGACCAGTCTGCCAGCCGCGGCGCCGAAGCCACGCACCGGGCTGCTTTTCCGACGCCTGACCACTACGCTCGGAATGAAGACCGTCGCGCCGGAGGAGTTAGAATGAGCGAGATCCCACCGTCTGCGGAGCCGCCCGCACGTAGCCGAACGCCCAAGTGGGTGTGGTGGGTCGTCCCTGCAGGCGCGATCCTCGTCGCCGCCCTCGTCTTCGTCACCGTCGCCTTCCTCCTGCCGAAGTCGTCGCCGGATCCGCAACCGAACCGGCCCGGCCCGACGCCGAGCGCCCCGCAACCGACGACGGAACCCGAGCCGCCCGCGGCCGCGCCGATCGTGATCCCCGAATGCCCGCAACTCAACCCGGAAGCGTGGGCGTCCGCGGAGGAGACGACCGCGCGCTACCCATCGGTGGAGATTCGCTACGGTGACACCGGAACCGCGGACTTCTCCACAGATTTCGGGCCCGCCGCCCAGGCGGCGCTGAGCCAGAGCATCAACGCACGTGGCTGCACCTATCCCTTCGGCATGGAGACCGGCCTCCGTGTCTACACCGCCGAGCTCTCCGGAGCACCCCGTGACGCATTCCTCGCCCAGCTGCGTGCGGACGGGGACTTCGTCGAGAGCACGAGCGGAGCCGCGCAGGTATTCGTGTGGGAGCAGACGGATATCGGTGGGCATTGGGGGGTGTCTTACACGCTCCACGCGTTCATCGGCGACGTCTGGATCGCCACCTATAGCCCGTATCCGCCTGAGATGTTCACCCCGAGCACCATTGCCGCGATCCTCGCCGCCAACCCGACTCTCGGCTGAACGAAGCCGATCCCGTCCACCCGCAGTTCACCCCGTCCACGTAGGCTGAGCGTATGAGCGAATCTCGAGAAGCATCCACGAACCCCCGAGCGCACATCGAATGCTGGCTCACCGACATGGACGGTGTGCTCGTGCGCGAGGATCGGGCGATCCCGGGCGCCGCGGAACTGATCGCGCACTGGACCGCCACAGAGCAGCCCTATCTGGTGCTCACCAACAACTCGATCTTCACGGCTCGCGATCTGAGCGCCCGTCTCGCCGCATCGGGACTCATCGTTCCCGAGGAGCGGATCTGGACCAGCGCCCTCGCCACCGCCGCCTTCCTCAGCCAGCAGAAACCGGGCGGCACGGCATTCGTCATCGGCGAGGCCGGAGTGCTCACCGCCCTGCACGATGCCGGCTTCGTGATGACCGAGACGGACCCGGACTTCGTGGTGGTCGGCGAGACCCGGAACTATTCGTTCGAGGCGATCACCAAAGCGATTCGGCTCATCAACGGCGGCTCGCGGTTCATCTCCACCAACCCGGACGCGACGGGACCGAGCCCGGAGGGGCCGCTGCCCGCAACCGGTGCGATCAACGCGCTCATCACGAAGGCGACGGGCAAGCTGCCCTACATCGTGGGCAAGCCCAATCCGATGATGTTCCGCTCGGCGCTCAATCAGATCGGGGCGCACTCGCACAACACCGTCATGATCGGCGATCGCATGGACACCGACGTGGTCGCGGGCATGGAAGCCGGTCTGCACACGATCCTGGTGATGACCGGCATCAGCGATCCCGCTGAGATCGAGAAGTTTCCCTTCAGGCCGGACGAGATCCTCGATTCCGTCGCGGACCTCCTCCCGGACGCTGCGCGCTGAACCCGAACCGGCCGGGGCACCCCACCGGCACCTGCTCGGCAACGACCCGCTCGCGGGAGCACTGCGCGCACGCACCGTGACTAGAGGCCGAGGTTGCGGTATCGCTCGAATCGTCGCACCCGACGGGAGTCGGGCGGCACGAGCGACAGTGCAGCCAGCTCCTGTGCGATCGCATCGCCCATCCGCCGACTGAATGCATCCGGCTCGTGCGCCGCGTCAGGAGATTCGGCGATGATCCGATCGACGATGCCGTTGCGCCGCAGCGCGGCCGAGGCGACTCCCTGCTGCTCCGCGAGCTCGGGCGCGTGCGAGACGTCGCGGTACACGATCGCCGATGCGCCCTCGGGCGGCAAAGGCGAGAGCCACGCATGCGCCGCCGCGATGGTGCGATCGGCGGGAAGTATGGCGAGCGCGCCACCGCCGGTCCCCTCGCCCAAGAGCACGGAGAGCGTCACGCCGTCATGCATGACGAGATCCTGCAGGCAGTGCGCGATCTCGGAGGCCAACCCGCCTTCCTCCGCCTCCTTCGAAAGCGCCGCACCGGGAGTGTCGACCACGGTGACGAGCGGCAGCTTCAGCTCCGCCGCTAACCGCACGGCTCGCCGAGCGGCCCGCAACCCGCCGGGTCCGAGCGGGGCGAAGGCGCGCTGCACCCGCCGATCCTGCCCAACCACCACGGCAGGGATCTCGCCGAACCTCGCCAGACAGAGCGCGAGCCCGGGGTCGCGCTCCCCCTGCCCGGTACCCGAGAGCGGCACCACATCGGTGGCCGCATGGCGCAAGAGCTCGCGCAGTCCGGGCCTCCGACGGTCGCGCGTCCGTGTCACGGAGTCCCAGGTGTCTCCCGAGCCCGCGGGATCCTCGTGCGCGGTGCCCGGGTCGCTCGCCCGCGCGACGAGTTGGGCATGCGTCGGGCGATCGAGCAGGGCGAGCACCCGTTCGACCACGCCGCGCAACTCCTCCGCAGGCAGCACACCGTCGATGACGCCCTGCTTGGTGAGGTTCTCGGAAATCTGCACTCCCTCGGGGAACGCCTCGCCGTAGAGGGCCTCGTAGACGCGCGGACCGAGAAACCCGACGAGCGCGCCCGGTTCGGCGACGGTCACCTGACCGAGGGATCCGAACGAGGCGAGCGATCCACCGGTCGAGGGGTTGCGCAGATACACCAGATAAGGCAGCCCCGCAGCTTTGTGCGTCGCGACCGCAGCGGCGATCTTCACCATCGCGACGAACGCCGCGGTCCCCTCCTGCATCCGGGTGCCGCCGGATGCGGATGAGGCGAGAACCGGGAGCCGCTCGTGCGTCGCGCGCTCGAGCGCCGCGACGAGCCGCTCCGCCGCCGCCAGGCCGAGAGAACCGGCGAGAAATCGAAACTCGCAGGCGATCAGCGCCACGCGGCGCCCACTCACGAGCGCTTCCCCGGTCAGCACCGATTCGTCGGCTCCGCTCTTCTGCCGAGCCGCAGCGAGCTCGCCCCGATACTCGTCGCCGAGGTCTGGTTCTCTCGGCGACACATCCCACGACTGATAGCTGCCCGGGTCGGCGACAAGCGCGATCAGCTCGGTCGCCGAGACGCGGCCCCGGCGCGGGGTGGCGGGGGCATCCGCAGGAGCAGCAGCGCCGTTGCGATTCGAGGACGCCGGATGGTTCATGATCGGCCCCGTCCTGTTCCGGTGCCATCCGAGTACGCACCGGCACCGGAAGCGGGGTTCAGCGTTGCCGTTTCGCCTGTGCCGAGTGCACCTTCCGCCTCGTGCTGGAGCCAGTCGAGGATCGCCTCGCCGTGCTGGTCGAGTACGGGCGGGGCGGTGTGCTCCCGGCGGGCGCGTTCGGTCTCGCCTGCCGCATCGACATCGAAGAATCGGATCGCAGGCCCTGGCAGGGAGATCGTGCCGAGGGCTGCATGCTCGACCTGCACGATCAGTCCTTGCGAGCGAACCTGATCCCACTCGTACACCTCGGGGAGCGTGCGCACTTTCCCCGCAGGGACCCCGCCGTGCCGCAGACGGTCGAGCAAGTCGGCGGCATCGATTTCTGCGAACGCTCGCTCGACGAGCGCGATTGTCTGTGCCCGGTTCGCGACGCGCTCCGGGTTCGTCGAAAGACCCGGGGTCGTGGGATCGAGTCCGAACTCGGTGCAGAAGGCCTGCCAGAGCTTTTCGCTGCCGACGCTGATCTGCACCGCCCCATCCCGGCAGCGAAACAGGCCGTAGGGTGCGATCGACGGGTGGTGGTTGCCCTGGGCGACGGGAGTCTGCCCGGCGACAGTGGCCCTCGTTCCCTGAAACGCGTGCACCCCCACGACCGAGGAGAGCAAGGAGGTCCTCACCACTCGACCCCGGCCGGTGCGCTCGCGCTCGTGAAGAGCGGCAAGCACGCCGACGACTCCGTGAATCCCGCCGAGCAGGTCGGCGATGGGGGTGCCCACTCGCTGAGGATCGTCGGCGGCGGACCCCGTGATCGACATCAGTCCGGCCTCCCCCTGCGCGATCTGGTCGTAGCCGGCACGCCCGCCTTCGGGGCCGTCGTGGCCGAAGCCCGTGATCGACAACTGGATCAGTCCAGGATTCAGTTCGGCGAGCGCCGTCGTCGAGAACCCGAGGCGATCCATGACGCCGGTGCGGAAGTTCTCGATCAGGATGTCCGCTCGAGAGACGAGCTCGGTCAGCACCCGGCGCCCCCCTTGGCTCTTCAGGTCGAGCGCAATCGATTCCTTGTTGCGATTGCAGGAGAGGAAGTACGTGGAGTAGTCTCGGCCATCGCTCCCCTCGACGAAGGGTGGCCCCCAGGATCGGGTATCGTCGCCGCCGCCCGGCGATTCGACCTTGATCACCCGGGCCCCGAGGTCGCCGAGCATCTGGCCGGCATGCGGGCCGGCCAAGGCGCGCGAGAGATCGATCACCAGCACGCCGTCGAGTGCGCCGTCGGAAGCGGTCCGCGCTCCCGGCGCGAGACTCATTTCGCCGTCTCCACGTCCAGCACCGGGCGCGTGCGGGCCCACGGCTGCAGCACTTCGAACGCTCGTGCAACCCGCAATAGCAGATCCTCCGCCCCGTGTCGGGCGACGATCTGCATGCCTACCGGGAGTCCCTCGGGTGAGAAGCCCGCGGGGACCGAGATCACCGGCACGTCCATTGCGGACACCACGCACACCGAGCGCATCCAGTCGAGGTAACCGGGTGTCGGCGCGCCCGCGACCTCCTCCGGAAAGCGCCACTCGACGGGGAAGGGCAGCGACTGCGTGGTCGGAGTGATCCAGAGGTCGAACTGGTCGAAGTACGTGCGCACCTCTCCCTCGAGCCTCGTCCGGGCGAGGGCGAGCGCGCGAAGCGCCGACGCCGTCTGCCGGGTGCCCAGCGCCACGTTCTCGATCATCTCCGGCTTGACCAGATCGGGGGCACCGCGCACCAGCTCACCCCAGGCGATCTCGAAGTCGAAGGCCCGGGTCTGCTCGAAGACGAAGTCCGCCTCGGCGATCACCGGGTGGGCCAGTTCGACTTCGGCACCCGCGTCGGCGAGCGCGCGAACCGCCCGCTCGACCACTGCGACGGTACGCGGGTCGAACGGCAACCCGAGTCCGGCATCGGGGGCCCAGCCGATCCGCAGACCTTCGAGACCGGCTTCCAGCTCCGAGAAGAAGTCGACCCCCTGCTCCGCGATCGATGTCGGCGCGCGCCGGTCTGGCCCGGAGAGCACGTTCATCATGAGCGTCAAGTCCTCGACCTCGCGTGCCATCGGGCCCGTCCGTCCGAGCCACGCCCAGGAGTTTGCGCCCACGCTCGGGACCCGCCCGCGAGAGGGGCGCAGCCCGTAGACGTTGCAGAAGGACGCGGGAATGCGCAGCGAGCCGCCCATGTCCGAACCGTCTCCGATGGCCTGGATCCCCGCAGCGATCGCCGCTGCGGCCCCGCCGCTGGAGCCGCCGGCACTGCGGTCGATGTCGTACGGGTTTCGCGTCACTCCGTAGACCTCGTTGAAGGAGTGTCCCCCCGCCGCGAACTCGGGAACGTTGTTCTTTCCGGTCATGATCGCGCCCGCCGCCCGCAGACGCTGCACGATGATGCTGTCGTTCTTCGGCACCGAACGGCGCAGCAGCGGAGAGCCCCACGTGGTGGGCATGTCCGCCGTGTCGTTCGTGTCCTTGTTGGTGAGGGGCACACCGTGCAGGGGGGCGAGCTGCTCGCCCGCCGCCTGCAGTTCGTCCGCCCTGCTGGCGGCGTCCCACGCCGCTTCGCGGTCCTCGTACACCACCGCGTTGATCGCCGGGTTCACCGTGTCGATGCGAGCCCAGTGCGCTTCGAGGGCCTCTCGTGCAGAGAGCTCACCGCCGCGAATACGCGCAGCGAGCTCCGATGCGGAGATCCAGTGCAGTTCGTCGCTCATCTGCTGCTCCCTACTTCTCGCTCGGTTCGGTCACGATTGCGCCAGCTCTGATCAACTCGAAGATCTCGGTGCGCAATTCGGCGAACTCGTGCAGCGCACGGGTCGCGATCTGGTCGCGGGGCGCCGGAAGATCGACGTCGACGATGCGCGTGACGATCGCCGGCCGGTGCCCGAGCACCACCACTCGATCGGAGAGGTAGACGGACTCGTCGATGTCGTGGGTCACCAGGAGGATCGTCATGCCGAACTCGTCTCGGATCTTCAGGCAGAGATCCTCGAGTTCGAATCGGGTCTGCGCGTCGACCGAGGCGAAGGGCTCATCCATGACGAGCACCTCGGGGCGGTAGGCGAGAGCGCGCGCGATGGCGACGCGCTGCTGCATGCCACCGGAGAGCTGCCAGGGAAAACGCTCAGCGGCTTGCGCGAGTCCGACCGACGCGAGTGCCGTGCGCACGCGATCCTCGACCTCTGCTTTCGGGAGCCGCAGGTGCTTGAGCGGTAGCCGAACGTTCTTCTCGACGGTCAGCCAGGGCATGAGCGATCGGGTGTACTCCTGGAACACAAGCGCCATTTCCTCGGGCGGACCGTCGATCGGCTTGCCGTCGATCAAGGCGGTGCCGGAGGTGATCGACTGCAGCCCGGTGAGGCATTTGAGCAGCGTCGTCTTCCCGATGCCGGAAGGTCCGACGATGGACACGATCTCGCCTGCCGAGACCTCGAAGGTGAGATCGGCGATGATCTCGACCTGTCCGCTGCCGACGGTGTACGACTTGGAGAGCTGATCGACTTTGAGTTGGATGTTCGACATGGTCTGTTGCTTTCTCATGGATTCGAGTCCGGAGTATTCGTGTCCGGTCGCCGAGGCGGGCCGGGTGATTCGGGGCGAGGATGGGCCGAGCCCATCAATCGGCGGAGGCCGCCTTCTGGGCGCCGATGAACCAGGCGAGGGCTCGGCGGCGGACGAGCGTGAAGAGCAGGTTCGCGAGGAAGCCGAGAATGCCGAGCAGCAGAATGCCCGCCCACATGCTCTTGACCTCGAAGCTCTTCTGCGCGAGCAGCGTCAACGCGCCGATGCCGCGCGCGGCGCCCATCATCTCGCTCGTGATCATCACGATGAACGCCACCTGCAGGCTGACGAGCGCCCCTGCGAACATCTGCGGCGCTGCCGAGGGGAGGTATACGCGGCGCAGTTTCTCCCAGCGAGTGAGGCGGTACGACCGTGCGGTCTCGAGCAGCAGCGGCTCGGTTGCTCGCACGCCGTCGATCGTCGAGATCAGCACGGGAAAGAGCGAGGCGAGCGCGATGGCGAACACCCGCACCTCATTGCCGAAGCCCATCAGCGCGATGAAGATCGGCAGCAGCGCGACGGCGGGGATCGAGCGCACCAGCTGCACGATGGGGTCGAGCAGCCAGAACAGCGGTTTGACCAGTCCGAGCAGGACGCCGAGCAGAATGCCCGCGATGACGGCGATCAGGTAGCCGACTGCGAAGTTCGCGATGCTGGGGACCACGTCGCTGAGGAACTTGTCGAAGAGCCACAGCTTCTGGAACTGCACGAGGATATCCGGCAGCGGCGGGAAGTACGGGTCCGTCGACTGCAGCGAGCCGAACCACCAGGCGGCGAGCAGCAGGACCGGCACGCCGATCTGCAGCGCCATGAGGAATGGCCGATTGCCTCGAACTCGCCTCGCGCGGGCCTGGGTACGGATCACCTGAGTGGAGGGAGCGTCGCTCATGTCAGCTCTCCTTTCGATAGGCGCTGTGCCAGTGGAGGAGCTTGCGTTCGGTGCGAACCGCAGCGGTTTGCACGAGCAGTCCGAGTATCCCGAGCACGATCACGTAGGCGAATATGTCGCTCGTGCGGCCCGCAACCTGCGCGATGGTGAGCGAGGAGCCGATGCCCGGGGCGCCGCCGAGCATTCCCGCGACCACGCACATGATCAGGGTGACGGGGGCGGCGACGCGCATGGCGGTGCCGATGTAGGGAGCGGCTCCGGGAAGCACGACGCGTGCGAGGATCTCGCCGTTGCTCATGCCGAATGATCGCGCGGTGTTGCGCATCACCGGATCGACGGCCTCTACTCCGGCCGCCGTCTGAGCGGTGATCGGCAGGGTGACGCCGAAGACGACGAGGAAGATCCCCATCTCGGCCGTGGGTCCGAGCACCATGATCGCGAGCGGGAGGATGACGATCGCGGGAATGGGGCGGAGAAACTCGAGCAGCACCCTGGTGGCTGCGAACACGATCTGCGAGGTGCCGACCAGGATGCCGAGGGTGACGCCGATCACGCCGGCGATCGCCCAGCCGAGCAGCGCGATGCCGATGGTCTGCAGCACCTGCAGCCAGAAGGAGCCCTGTGCTGCGAGTCCCGCGAGCGCGGTGAGCACCTTCGGCACCGAGGGCAGCGCGCCCTCCGTGGTGACCTGGGTGGAACCCCACTGCCAGGCCGCCAGGAGGAGGACGATGCCGAGAACTCCGTACAGCAAGGGCGCCAGCGCGATACCGCCTGCCCTACTCGTAGATTTCATGTGCGTCCTCCTCCTGACGTTTCTCGCGGTGAACCGGACTCAGCCGGCGCTCTTCGCGATCAGCGCGTCGATGTCGATGGGACCTTCGAAGAAGCCGATGTCCACCAGCTTCTCGTCCACCTCGGCGAACTGGGCGGCATCGAACGCGGTCGGCCAGTACGACTGCGGCATGTCCTCGGGTGCGACGGTAAGTCCCGAACGCTCGATCGCATGCTCCTTGGTCTCGGTCAGATTGTCGTTCGCATGGGCTGCGGCCTTCGCGATGGCGCGCTGGAAGCGTTCGACGGCGACGGGGTTCTCCTCGGTCCACTTCTGCGTGCCGATCCAGGCCGAGGTCGCGGTTCCGGGCGGGAAGAACTCGATGCTGGGGTTCATGACGCGCGTGAGTCCGGCTTCGTCGGCTTCGATCGTGTAGGGGCTCACGAGGAACGCCGCATCGAGCGTGCCGTTCTTCAGTGCGTCGAGAGCCGGCACGAAGCTGAGGTTCAGCCATTCGATGCTGTCGGTTTCATGGCCCGCCTCGTGCAGCACGGAGGTGATCGTGGCATCGGGCTGGCTCTTCAGCTCGGGGACGGCGATGCTCGCGTCGGAGAGGCCGGCGATGTCGGTGATGCCGCTCGCCTTGCTCACGTAGACGCCCACCGATGTGAAGTCGCGGCCCTCGTCGACGGAGACGCCTTCGGAGGCGGGGTTGAGGCCGTCGGACGGGGCGACCATCACGAGCGGCAGGTTCTGGCGGGCGGCTTGCAGCACGCCGATGGTCGGCGAGAATGCGAGCTCGAGCTGGCCTGCCTGGAGCGCCGCGAAGGCGGCTGCGGCGTCGGGAAGGTCGACGACCTCGACCTCGAGTCCCTCCTCTTCGAAGAAGCCGTTCTCCATGGCGAGATACATGGGCTCCGCCGCGATCGACGGCTGGCCCTGGATGCGGATCTTGATGACTTCATCGTCAGCGGGCTGATCCTGTGCGGGGGCCGATCCTCCGCCGCTGCAGGCGGCGAGAGCCAGGGCTGAGACTGCGGCGAGTGCCGCGAGGCCGAACTTACGGTACTTCATGCGGGGGTGCACCTTTCACTGGGAGATTCAGAATCCGCCGCGTCGGCACGTATGTCTGGGAATTCCACCGACGCTGGTCGAATTAGCCACAACCATAACCAGGAATGTCGGGTCTGGAGATATGCTTTTGCAATTTTGACGGAATCAGCAGAGAATCTTGCTATGATCTCTGCACTGCCGGAACAGCACCCTGCGTTCGATGCCCTGGACCGTCGAATCATCGGGGCCCTGCAGGTGAACGGACGCGCCGGCTGGCGCCAGATCGCCGCAGCACTCGACGCCCCCGAGCGCACGGTCGCGGCGCGAGGCACCGAAATGCTGCGGAGCGGCAAGGTACGCGTCTCCGGATTCACGCTCCTCCCGGCAGGCGGGGTGCTCGACGAGTGCATCATCTCGTTGCGCTGCAAATCAGGAATGAATCGGGTAGCGGCGACTGCAGCGGCGAACCGGGACGATACGGTCTTCACCTTTCTCACCACGGGCGAGCTCGACTGTGTGTTCGAGATGGTCGGCGATCGAGCACGCACACCCGCGGTACTGCTCGATGAGCTGCCCGCGATCCCCGGGGTGGAGAGCAGCGCGAGCGCGACGGTCATCAGACTCTACAAGGCGACGCACCAGTGGCGACCCGCGATCGAGGCCGATCCGCAGCTCCTCGCGCTGCAGGACTCCCGGCAGAGCTGGGAACCCACCGGCGCGGTCGAGCTGCCGCCGCTGAGCCGAGAGGAACTGGAGATCGTCAGGGTGCTCGCGTCCGACGGCAGAGCGACGATCGAGGAGCTGGCCCGCGCGACCGCGCTCTCCCCCGCGTCCGCCCGTCGCCGTCTGGCGCAGTTGCAGGCGAATGGCCGCGTGTATATCCGCGCGGTGGTGGAGCCGGCCGCGATCGGGTTTCCCGTCGTGGCCGTACTGCGGATCCGAACGATGCCCCAGCACATCGACCGGGTTGCCCGGATCCTCGCAGAAGTACCCGAGATCCGCTATCTCGCGTTCACGACCGGTAGCTACCAGCTTTTCGCGGAGATCGCGTGCGTCAGCCAGAGTGCGCTGAACGACTTCTTGTTTCGAGACGATTGGACGGAGCACTCGCTCGAAGTCGACACGTCGATCATGATCCAGGCCCTCAAGCGCAGCGGAGTCAGATGGGGGTGAGTCGACCGCTACCTCTTGCGGATGAGCTTGAGCACCATCTGCGACAGGATGAAGAGGAGAAGGAGCGAGAACGCGACGTTCGACCAGAACGGCTCGATTCGAATCGCGATCAGCGTGCCGAGCGGCGAGCAGGCGGCCGCGGCGATGCCGAGGATCAGTGCCGCACGCAGATCGATGTTCTTGCGACGCAGATTGCCGAGAGTCCCTGACACCGATCCGGGAATCAGCATGATGAGCGAGGTGCCCTTCGCGATCAAGTCGCTCGCTCCGAAGGCGAACATCAGGATCGGAACCACGACGACACCGCCGCCGACGCCGAGAAGCCCGGAGAGCACCCCGGTGACGAACCCGAGGAGCACCAGGAGCACCGCGACGACCGCCGTCATCGAGATCACGTCGTCGCGCTGCGGCACGACGAACCAGAGGCTCACGATGACCGCAGCGAGGAATGCCATGAAGATCCAGGCGAGGAAGCCGGTGGGCGCGCGCGAAAGCAGGTAGCTGCCGAGCTGCGCACCTCCGATCACCCCGACTGCCAGGCAGATCGCAGCGACCCAATCGACATTGCCGTTCATCGCGTAGGCGACTCCGCCGACCACGGCCGCAGGGAGGATCGCAGCGACCGACGTACCCGCGGCCAGTCGCTGCGGAAACTTCAGGAAGAGCACCAGCAGCGGAACCAGCACCACGCCGCCACCGATACCGAACACGCCGGAGAGCAGTCCCGTGATCGCCCCGAGTGCCGCGAGCGGAAGGAAGCTTGGGCGGGAGAGGTCGGTCATCGTGCGGCTTTCGTCTGGGTGAACTCGCTGGGGCGGAAGGGCAGATGCCCCGGCCCCGGTTCACTAGCGTAGCGCGACTCGATACGTGGTCACGGAAGGCGGTGCGCCCGGCGCTCCCGCCTGGGTGCGCGGCGCGTTCGTGACTACGCGACAGCGTGCGGTGGCGCATTCGCAGCCAGGAGGTCATCGGAATTCACTTCGATGCGGAAGCCGCAAGTCGAGTCGCCCCGAGTCATGAGCGTCTCCCAACGCACACGAATACCCGGGAGATATGTGGTGTACATCGAGGTGTGCAGTTCGATGTCGTACAAATAGCCGATCGCCCTTCCTTCCTCTCCGAATTGATTCCACGCCGACGCGTACGGGCACCAGCTGCAGTCCTGGAGCCACTGCCCCCGGTTCAGCACTCCTTCGTCCCGCCACTGCCAGACGGATGCAAGAGGGCCGTCCCAATCGTTCATGAGATTCTCGAGATTGAGTTCCTTGCCTTGGGAAAGATGCCGTTCTCGAAGCACGCTTCCTCGTTCACGTCCGATCGCGCGGACGGCGGCCCGCACGCACGCTTCGCCCGAGGCATCGAATTGGTCCATGATCGCTCTCGCCAGGAAGAAGTAGAGGGCGCCATTGTGCACGGACGACTGGCGGATCAGGGCAATCGCCCGTGCGGCGTCACCGAGCACCTCATGGGGCGAGGACACGAGCGCAGGCACCTGCTCCAGACCGCTGCCTCGAATCCTCAACCGCCACTGGCCGTCGCTTCGGGTCGATTCGACCGCAAGGTCCCCGAACTCCTCGGAGACTCCCCGCAACATCCACTCCCAGAATTGCCACAGCCACTCGCCCTGTCCGAATGCATCGAAGTACTCGAGTTCGGGAGGGCCGGTGAGTGAGATGTCCAGGCCTCCTGCCTGCTGTTCGACGAAATAGCTGACATCGCATGCAAAAAGCTGGAAGTCGGCACACTCCCAGTTGCTCAGCTTCGCTGCCGCGTTCCCACCGGCAACGAGCACGGAAGGCTGAGTCTTGTTCACTCCGGCCCGCCAGCGACCGTAGTCGCCCAAACCGCTCTCGATCGCTCGAAGAGCCGCGGTTCCGAACTCTGCCTCCGCATTTTGCCGCAGATTTCGATAGAACATCGACTGCTTATGCGTGACATCTTCCAGCGATTCGATGAGTCCTTGCGGACTGAATCCCTCGATAAACCCCATTGTTACCTCCTGGACTTACTTGCACGGCTCAGTGCGAGACCGCGGCGATGAATGCTCGTGTACGTTCACTCTTTGGTGAGCCAAAGATGTGATCCGGCGGACCGGATTCCTCTATCCGTCCTCCTTGCAGGAAATAGACCACGTCGGCGGTCTCGCGCGCAAAGCCCAGCTCGTGCGTCACCATCAGCATCGAGAGTCCTCCTGCTGCGAGATCTCTGAGAATCGACAAGACTTCTCCCACCAGCTCGGGGTCGAGAGCGCTCGTCGGCTCATCGAGCAGCAGGAGCTGGGGATCGAGAGCCAGCGCCCTGGCGATTGCGACCCGCTGCTGTTCGCCACCCGAGAGCGTCTCCGGATACGACTCCTCTCGATGTCTCATCCCGACCCGGGCAAGCTCGACCTGCGCTCTTTCCCGTGCTTCGCCGGGCGTGCGACCCAGGACAGAAACCTGAGCCTCCATGACGTTCTTCAGCGCGGTCATGTGCGGAAACAGGTTGAATCGCTGGAAGACCATGGGCATCTGAGTCCGCACCGGGCTGAGTTTCTGGTCTCCGTGAGGGCTCTTGTCGCCCGAGACGCCCACTTGCTTGCCATCGAAAATCACCTGCCCCGTATCGGGGGGAGTCAGGAAGTTCACGCACCGGAGCAACGTGCTCTTGCCGCCTCCGCTCGGTCCGATCAGGGCGACGACCTCTCCCCGCTGGACACTCAGATCGATGTCTTGCAGGATCGGCTCGCCGTCGAAGAACTTGCTCACTCGGTTGAGCTGCAAGAGAGCCGGGCCTGGCTCGCGTGACGACTGCGAGGGAATGAGGGTACTCATCTCGAAATCTCCTGACTCGTGAGTGCTGCCGATATCTCTCCCTCGCGCCGCCGTTCTTTGCGCTTGAGGGCAGGGTCCAGTCGGCGTTCAAGTGCTTTGATCAGCAAGGAGCTTCCGATACTGCATACGAGGTACATCGCGCCCACGATCAAGTACACCTCGCCCGCGCGAAAGGTAACGGAAACCAGATTCACGCCGGTTCTTGTGAGTTCTTCGACACTGATGAATCCGAGCAAGGAAGAATCTTTCAGGAGCGCGATGAAGTAGCCCCCCAGAGTGGGTACTGCCACACGTATGGCCTGTGGAAAGATGACCTTCACGAACGTTCGCCTCGGACTCATTCCCAATGACAAGGCAGCCTCGGACTGCCCGGGGTCGACGGACAGCAGCGCCGCCCTGAAGACCTCGGAAAGGTAAGCGCTCAGGTTCATCGAGAGGCCCACGATTCCGACGATGGTGGCACTGCTCGAGATGCGCAGTCCGAATGCGGGCAGCGCGAAGTAGAGCAGGAAGAGAATGAGAATCAGCGGGAGCCCCCTCATCACCTCCACGTACACGATGACGATTGGACGCAACAGCTTCGCCACTCTCGACTTGCTCGACCTGATCACCGCGATGAGCAACCCGATCAGCATCGCCACGGGCATCGAGACGAGCGTGACCATGAGAGTGACGGCCAGCCCGGACTGCAGGACAGGCCACCACGTGGCGAAGTTGTTGAGGAACTCATCCATTGCTGCTACGCATCCTCACGGACGAGATCTGTTTGACTCTCGTTCCAGAGGTTCCACTTCTCAAGGATCTTCTGCTGGGTTCCATCGGCAGCCATCTTGTCGATCGCAAGTGACAACGCGCGGTTGAGCGCTCCATCATCGGAGTTCGTGACCATTCCCACAGCGCCGAGAACGTAGGGATTCTCCGTGCCGTCCTTCGAGAAGCTGCCGACCGGCTTGTAGGGAATCGGATCACCGACGATCACGAGATCTGAGAAGTCCTGAATCGCTGTACTCATCGACGGCGCTTCGAGCCAGCAAGCATCGACGTTCCCCACCTGGACCGCTTGGAAGCAGTCGTTGGTGTTGTTGAAGCCGAGCACCTCTGCCCCGGGGAGTTGCTCTGCGACATAGGCTTCCGCAATCTGGAGGTCAGTGGACGCCGTGGTACTCGCGATTTTCTTTCCGGCAAGATCTTCGAGCGAGGTGATGCCTGAATCGGGCCGCACCGCGATTTGGTCATAGAGCTTGATATAGGGCGTCGTGAACTTCACATTCGGCGCACTCGCACGATCCGTGCGGATCGCGATGCCGGTCATCACCGCGTCGCACGACTTCGCGCCGACGGCCGGGATGAGGGCAGAGAAATCGAGGTTCTTGTACTCGAGATTCGCAATACCGAGCGTCTCGGCGAGGTAGAGCGCCATGTCGTGCTCGAACCCGTCGACGTTCTTGGTGCCGGCCTCGTAGAAGGCGTAGGGTTTGAACCCGAGACTCGCGCAGAGTACCAGCGTGTCCGCTTCCTGTACTCGCTGCAACGAATCATCGCTCGCGTCGACGGGGCCGAAGTAGACATAGTCATCAGTCCATTCGCTCGGGCGAGGATCGGTCCAGTCCGAGATGGAGGTGTGCTCCGCGCCCGGTGGCTGACCCGCTGGGTCGGCGACTTCCGTCTGTCCGGCCGCGCACCCCGAGAGCAGGAGTGCTGCACACATCACCGGCAACAGGAGCTTGGGGTTTCTGAGTGTGTTCATTTTCATTACCTTCCTTCTTCTTTGAAGTTGTATGTAACGTCTGTCGCCCCGGTCGGGGACGCCGCGGCGGGGATGCGTGATCTTTCGCCCAGGCGCGGAGGACTCCAGCCGCCTCTGGCCTGTTCGAAGGCGTGAGCAACCTCGAGCAGCGCGAGTTCCCGATGCGGACGCCCGACCAGCTGGAGTCCGACGGGTCTGCCGTCCGTCGAGAACCCGCATGGGACGGAGATGGCGGGGAGGCCCGTGGCGCTGATGCGGTAAGCGGCTCGCATCCAGTCGAGATAGCTGGACTGGGGATGGCCGTTGATCTCGGTGACCCACTTTTGCTCGACGTCGAATGGCATCACCTGGGCCGCGGGGAGCGCAAGTACATCGAATCTCTCGAAGAGTTCAGTCATTCGGTGCCACAGACCGGTGCGGAGCACTTCGGCCCGTGCGAGGTCGTGGCCGCTGAGTCGTCGCCCGAGCTCGATGTTCGCGATGACATCGGAATTCAACTCCGAGCCGTGTCGATCGAGATCTTCGCCGAGGGCCAGCGCGTAATACCAGGCGCGCCAGGTCAGGAACGACTCATCGGCTCCCGAGAAGTCTGGTTCGACATCCTCGACGACACAACCCATGTCGACCAGGCTCGCCCGCCCGAAGGAGTCCAGTACCCGCGTGACCTCAGGATCGATCTGGAGCCCGCCGGCCGAACGGCTCCAGGCCACACGCACACCAGCAGGAGGCGGTTCAAGCACGCGGGCGAACTCACGCCCATCGCCCGGGATCGAGAGCGGGCTGCGTGAGTCCTCGCCCGCGAGGACACTCAGCATCAATGCCACATCGCCTACTGATCTGCCCATCGGCCCGTCGACCGAGAGGGGGAACCACGCCGCGGGAGCAGGCCAGGACGGCACGCGGCCAGGTGTGGGGCGGAGACCGACGATATTGCAGAAGCTCGCCGGGTTCCTCAACGAGCCGGCCATATCCGAACCGTCTGCCAAAGCGACCATTCCGCTGGCAAGAGCCGCGGCAGCACCCCCACTGCTTCCCCCGGCACTCTTCGACAAGTCATACGGATTCCTTGTCGGGCCGAAAAGCGAGTTGTACGTGTGCGAGCCCGTACCGAACTCTGGCGTGTTCGTCTTGCCGAGCGAGATTGCGCCAGCACCGTTCACGCGCTGCACGAGCAGGGAATCGAATACCGGATGAAAATCCGCGTATCCGATTGAGCCGTAGGTGGTGCGCACACCTCTCGTCTCCTGCAGGTCTTTGTACGCAACGGGAAGTCCGTGCAATGGCCCCAGGAGTTCCCCCCGCCCGAACGCCCGGTCGGCCTCGTCTGCTCGGGCCAACGCGTCCTCTGGGGTAAACGTGACGATTGCATTGATGAGGGGATTCAGGCTCTCCACTTGCCGCACATGCGCCTCGGTGACCTCGCGCGCCGAGACCTCGCCCTGGGCAATCAGGTTCCGCAATCGCAGCGCACCCATCCCGCACAACTCATTCCACGCCATCGTAGTGAGCCCTTTCCCTTCCGAGTGCCTTAATGACACACCATTTGCATAAATTCGTCAAGCAGAAGGTGCTAAATAATAAAAATAGAACTAGAATTCAAACATGAAGAGTCAAATGGTCACGCTCAGTGAGATCGATACCTGCATCGTGGTAGCACTGCAAGTCAACGGCCGCGCCTCGTGGCGAGAAATCGCAGCTCTCCTCGGCGAGCAAGAGCGAACCGTGGCACGCAGAGGCAACCGCCTCATCGCTTCCGGGGCAGTGCACGTCGTCGCGCTCGAACACGAACGTATCGGCACCGGCGACCCCCTCATCCTGAGGCTACGGTGCGACCCGACACTGTCGCCATCCGTTGGTCGATCGCTGGCAGAGCTGCCGGAGTGTCTCTGGGTGTATTCGACTGCTGGATCAAACGAAGTGGTCGCCGAGCTCTTCTGCCGCCCAGAACGCCTCTCGAAGTTTCTCTTCGAAATCGTCGCGCCTCTCCCCGGAGTCACGTCGATGTCCACTCATCCGGTGCTCCACTACTTCCGCACCGTCGATCAATGGCAACCCGGGCTGGTGGACCGCCCTGAGATCGGAGCGATCGCATACTCCACCGATGTGCCGAGCCCGGAGAGCTCGGGTCCGCAGATACAGCTCGACCCGATCGACCGGATCCTCGTGGAAAGCCTGAAGGAGGACGGGCGCCGAACTCACGAAGAGCTGGCTGTGCTCGCCGGCATATCCCAGGCCACCGCCAGCCGTCGCGTCGAGGCCCTTCGGGATTCGTCTTTGATCTCGATCAGAGCTGTCGTCGATCCCGCGCTCCTCGGGTACTCGGTTGAAGCGCTCTTGTGGATCAAGACTCGACCGGACCAGATCGCCCAGGTCGGGGCGGAGCTGGCAGCGGTCCCCGAGGTCCGCTATGCCGCAGCGATAGGAGGGTCGGATCAGATCATCGCGCAGCTGACGGTTCCCAGCAGGTCTGAACTCTACGCACGCGTCACCGCCGAGAAAGGATGGACGACCAGAGTCTCCAGCATAGAGACTGCGCTGCTCTTCGACGTGCACAAGCGAAGCAATATCATTCCGGCCTAGGCCCCTCCGCAACGGCGTCGGCCCCGAGAACCGCGGTTCACTCGGGGGACGGCGTAAACGGGCGCGCCACTACTGCGGGTCGAGACCGAGGTCCGCGAGTCCGATCGCGTAGCGATACTCGTAGCCCGCCTCCTCGATACGGGCTTTCGCAGGCGCCTGCCGGTCGACGACCACCGCGACCCCCGCGATCTCTGCACCGACCTTCTCGAGCGCTTCGATCGCCTGCAGCGGAGAACCGCCCGTCGTCGAGGTGTCTTCGACGACGATCACGCGCTTGCCCTCGAGGTCGGGGCCCTCGACCTGCCTGCCGCGGCCGTGATCCTTGGGCTCCTTGCGCACGACGAACGAGTCGTAGGTCTTGCCGCGAGCTGCACCCTGGTGCATGATCGCGGACGCGATCGGGTCTGCGCCCATCGTGAGACCCCCGACGGCGACCACGCCGTCCACATCGTCGATGAGATCGAGCATGACCTGCCCGATCAGGGGAGCCGCCCGATGATCCAGGCTGAGCTTCCGCAGGTCGATGTAATACGTGGCCTTCTTGCCGCTCGTGAGAGTGAAGTCCCCGTGGAACACCGCTTCGGTCTTGATGAGGTCGATGAGCTGTTCACGAGCGCTAGTCATGGAATCGATTCTACCGAGCGCTCGAGCACCGAAGGCAATGCAGCCGCGATCAGGCGCTTCCACCGCTCCCCGGCGTAGGGTGGAGCGCATGCACGAACACCGTGGCCAGAGCACCGAGCTCACCGACCTCGCCGAACTGTTCACGCGAGGACCGGCCGCCCTGCTGACCGGTGCGGGAATGAGCACCGACTCGGGAATTCCCGACTATCGCGGAGCAGGCACTCCCCCGCGTACGCCGATGAGCATCCAGCAGTTCTCGGAGGACGAGAGCTACCGCCGCAGGTTCTGGGCCGGGGCGCGCGTCGGCTCGCTCGGACTCGCAAGCGTCCAGCCGAACGCCGGGCACCGCGCCGTCGCCGCCCTCGAACGCGACGGTCGGCTGAGCGGCGTGATCACGCAGAATGTCGATGGCTTGCACGGGCGCGCGGGGACCGCGAACCTCGCCGAGCTCCACGGCAACGGTGCGACGATTCGATGCGTGCCCGAGGGGCATCGCTTCACGAGGGCCGAGGTGCTCGCCTGGTTCGATGTCGCGAACCCTGGCTTCGCCGATCGCAATGCCGGGGCGAGGATCACTCCTGACGGCGATGCGGACGTGTCCGGAACCGACAGGGTTCGTGTTCCGGTCTGCCCCGCCTGCGGAGGCATGCTGCGCCCAGACGTCGTCTACTTCGGAGAGCACGTGCCCCTCGAAGTATTCGAGCATGCCGAACGCATCGTGCACGCGGCGAGTTCGCTCATCATCGCGGGGTCATCGCTTGCGGTGAACACCGGGGTCAGGCTCGTCCACCGGGCCGAGCAGCGCGGCCTGCCAGTTGCGGTGATCAACCGCGGCCCCACGCAGATCGACCGCCGTCAGTCGGTGCGGGTACGCATCGATGCCGGGACGAGCGAAACGCTCACCGACCTCGTCGAACTGCTGAGCGGGTGACCCCGCACCCGCCTATTCGAGCGGCCTGAGACGCAGACCCTGCATTCCGCCGTCGACCGCGAGCGATGCGCCCGTGGTCGAACCGGCTCGGGGACTTGCGAGATACACGACCGCCTCGGCGACCTCCTCGGGCGCCACCAGGCGACCGTGGGGCTGCCGACGCTCGAGGGCGGCCCGCTCTGCCAACGGATCGTCCGCGACGCTCAGGAGGCGCTGCACCCACGGGGTGTCCGCAGTACCCGGGTTGATGCAGTTGACGCGGATTCCCTCACGGATATGATCGGCGGCCATTTGCAGCGACAGTGCCTGGACCGCGCCCTTCGTCGCCCCGTACAGCGCTCGGTTCGGGAGCCCCGCCGTCGCGGCGATCGACGCGATGTTCACGATCGAAGCAGCAGGAGACTTGCGCAACCACGGCAAAGCGGCACGCGACACGCGCACGAGTCCGAGCACATTGATGTCGTAGACACGATGCCATTCGGCATCGTCGCCGGCCTCGATCGTGCCCTGGGCGCCCGCACCCGCGTTGTTCACCACGATGTCGATGCGGCCGAACCGGTCGGCAACCTCATCGATCGCGCGTCGTACCATGTCGTCGTCGCCGATGTTCACGGTGCAGGCGAGCATGCTCTCCGGGACGCCCTCAGTGTTGAGATCGAACACCGCGACCCGCGCGCCGAGCTCGGCGAGCCGGTGCGAAATCGCCGATCCGATGCCCGATGCTCCTCCGGTCACGACTGCGACCAGCCCCTCGAATTCCCCGCTCATGCTGCAGTCGCCTTCCGATACGCGATGTATTGCTGTCGCTGACGACCGAGTCCCTCGATCTCCATTTCCACCACATCGCCCTCCTGGAGATACGGAAAACGTCCCGAGAGCGCGACTCCCTGCGGAGTGCCGGTCAGCACGAGGTCACCGGGCTCGAACACCAGATACTGGCTCAGCTCATACACGATGGTCTGAATGTCGAAGATCATGTCGGCGGTATTCGAATCCTGCCGAGGCTCTCCGTTCACCCAGCTGCGCAGGCGCAGCTGCTGGGCGTCGATCTCTGTTGCGGGAACGAGCCACGGCCCGGTGGGCGAGAACCCTGGGCCGGACTTGCCCTTGCCCCACTGCCCTCCGGAGATCTCGATCTGCCAGGCGCGCTCGGACAGGTCGTTGACCATCACGAACCCCGCGATGTGATCCGCCGCTGCTTCACGCGACTCAAGGTAGCTCGTACGCGTTCCGATCACGATGCCGAGTTCGACTTCCCAGTCGGTCTTCTCGCTGTTCGGCGGGATAACGACGTCGTCGTGGGGACCGGCAACGGTATTCGGGGTCTTCTGGAAGATCACGATCTGCTCGGGAGGAGCCGAGCCCGACTCTGCCGCATGCGCGACATAGTTCATTCCCACGCACACCACCGCGCTCGGCCGAGCGATCGGCGAGCCGGTGCGCATCTGATCCGCGCCCGCGAGCACCGGCAATGCGCCTTCGGCCAGCAGTTCGCGTACGCGTTCGATGCCGCCGCCGCTCAAGAACTCGCCGTCGATCGCAGCGGTCAGACTCCGCAGATCGTAGGTGCCCTCATCTGCGATGACGACGGGAATCTCGTTCCCCGCATCGCCCAGTTGTGCAAACTTCACTGTTCCTCCGTTTTCTCAGACTTCACGTCGTGTTCGAGCGCGCCGAAGCGCTGGTTCAGGCGCGCGACGCGCGATCGGCATCGATCCGCTGCGCCGCACGAATGAACTCGCCGATTCCGAATGTCCACGGCTCCAACTGGTCCATGCGGCGCACCGTGTTCTGCAGGGTGCCCAGGTGCGTGCTGGAGATACTCACGCGGTCACCATACTGGTGGGTGAACCCGAGCCCTGGCTCGCCGCGATCCTCCGTCGGCGCAAACAGCGTCCCCGTGTACAGGACGAACCCGTCCGGGTACTGGTGATCCTCGCCGAACGTCGCATTGACCAGTTCCTCGAAGGAGCGGCTGATGCGCCCGACGGAGTTCACCCCGTCCATGACGTATCCGTCATCGCCCTCCACGCGCAACACGATCTCCTCGTCCCTGACGGACTCGATCGTGAACTCATCGTCAAAGAGACGCACGAAGGGGCCGAGCGCGCTGGACGCATTGTTGTCTTTCGCTTTTCCGAGCAGCAGCGAGCTGCGTCCTTCGATGTCGCGCAGGTTCACATCGTTGCCCAGTGTCACGCCGCGAATCACCCCGCACGAGTCCACGACGAGGACGAGCTCAGGCTCCGGGTTGTTCCACGAGGACTTCTCGGGAACACCGATCCCCGAACCATATCCGACGGAGGCCAGCACCGGCGCCTTCGAGAACACCTCCGGGTCGGGACCGATGCCCACCTCGAGGTACGCCGACCAGATGCCCTGCTCCTGGAGCACCGCCTTCACCTCGGCGGCTGCCGCCGAACCCGGCTGGAGCTCCGCGAGGTCGCCGCCGATGGCCTCGGTCACGAGCGCCCGCACCTCGACAGCGGCAGCCGGATCCCCGCCGCAGCGCTCCTCGATCACTCGCTCGATCATCGAATCGACGAAGGTCACTCCGCACGCCTTGACGACCTGCAGGTCGACCGGCGCGAGCAGCCTCGCCGCTTCCACCCCCGCACCGGGTGTGCTCGCCGCGAGCACCTCGTCAAGAGACCAACTGCGAGCCGATTCGGCCGCGCGCACCACAGCCACGGCATCGGCGCGCTCGAGCAGCGCGGCAACCGAGTCGACGTGGTCACTCAGGTCGACGAGACGTTCACCGCGGACGGCGACCACTCGACCGGCCTGCACCGACGGGTCCCAGACTCGGCCGACCAGCGTTGCGCGCTCTCGATCACGCGGGAGCACCTGATGCGCATCCGAAGCATTCATTGTTCTCGTTCTTCTCTCTCTACTCCACTCATCGACCGGCGATTGACGCCCTTCGCGACGAGACCGTGCTACCGCTCTACCGGGTCGGCCTGATCGAACAGGCTCTGCAGTCGTTCACGACTCGGCATCGATTCCCAATCGCCGGAGCGCAAGCAGGCGTAGGCACCGCTCGCCGCACCCGTTCGCATGCGCGTCTCGGCGGCCTCCCCGGCCATCAGCTCTGCAAGATACCCGGCGACGAACGCATCCCCTGCACCAACGGTGTCCACCGCACGAACCGGAAACGCCGGCTGGGCGTACTCGTCGCCATCGATCAGCCCCAGCGCACCCTGCTCGCCCAGCTTCACGATCACCTGGCTCGGACCGAGCTCGGCGAGGCGAGCAGCGAGGTCGCTCGGCGCACCCTGACCCACGAGGATCTGCGCCTCGTCGACGCCCGCGAAGAGCACATCCGCGGAGGCAGCGAGGTCGCGATAGATGGGGGCGGCCTGCTCGGCGGTCCAGATCTTGTTCCGATGGTTCACGTCGAAGGAGATGAGCGCGCCCGCCTCGCGGGCGATCGCGACGGCTGCTACCACGGTCTCGTGCGCAGTCGCGCTCAGACCCGCGGAGATCCCGGTGACGTGCAGCACCGATGCGCGAGCGAGCAGATCGGCCGGAAGATCGGCCGGGGTGATTCGGCTGCCGGCGCCTCCATCGCGGAGGTAGCTGACCCTCGTCATCCCGTCGCCGACCCGCTCCTTGAGCAGCATCGCAGTGAAGTGCTCGCGATCCTGCACCGCGCACACCTCCACGCCCTCTCCGCGCAGCGTCCGAACGATGCGGTGCCCGAAGGGATCGTCGCCCAAGCGCCCGACCCACGCAGCACGCGCGCCGAGACGGCTCGCGCAGATCGCCACGTTGCCCTCTGCTCCGCCGAAACTGATCTCGGCCTGCGTGCCGTACTCGAGGCCGCCCGCTCCCGTGCCGCTGACGAGGCCAAGGCACTCGCCCACCGTCACCAGCAGCGGCGCGTTCACTGCGCGACTCCGAAGTGTGCCCGCACGACCGCCGCGGCCTGCCCGGCAGCAGCGGCGACGGTATCGGCGCCTGCGGCGAGCTGGGCAGATGAGGTGATCCAGCTTCCGCTCACGGCACCGACGGCCGGATGCGAGAGGAACTCGGCCAGGTTCTCCTGAGAGACCCCTCCGCTCGGCACGAACGTCACTTCCGGGAATACGGCGTGCAATGCGGACAGCGCGGACAGGCCCCCGAGCAGATTCGCGGGGAAGAGTTTGAGGCGGTCGAAGCCCAGGTCGCGCGCCTGCATCACCTCGGATGCGGTGGCCACCCCTGGGATCAGGGGGAGTCCGAGCTCGTCGGCTCGCTTCGCGACCGGCACCGAGAGTCCGGGTGAGACCAGGAAGGCTGCGCCCGCCTCCGCGGCGGCATCCACCTCCGCGGCAGTGCGCACGGTTCCGGCGCCGACGAGCAGGCGGCGGTCGCTTGCCGAGAGCGAGCGGATCGCCTGCAGTGCAAACGGATGCCGCATCCCGACTTCGACGGCTCCCACGCCTCCCGCAACGAGCCCGTCACCGAGCGCCTCGGCTTCTTCCGCGTTCCGCGGGACCGCGAGCGGGAAGAGCCGCTGGGCCTCAATGCTGTTCATCGAGCGAGCCATCCCCCGTCGACGGGCAGGATGATGCCCGAGACATAGGCGGCGGCGGGGCTCGCGAGGAACACTGCTGCTCCTCCGAGATCCTGCGGAGTGCCCCAGCGGCCAGCGGGGATCCGGTCGAGGATCGAGCGCGAGCGATCGGGATCCTCTTGGAGCGCCTTCGTGTTGTCTGTAGCGATGTAGCCGGGGGCGATGCCGTTCACGGTGACACCGCTCGCCACCCACTCGTTGCTCAGCGCGCCGACGAGACCGGCGACACCCGACTTCGCCGCGGTGTAGCTGGGCACGTTGATGCCGCCCTGGAAGCTGAGCAGGCTCGCCGTGAAGATGATCCGTCCTTCTCCGCGCTCGAGCATGCTGCGGCCGACGGCCTGACTCAGGATGAACTGCGAGGAGAGGTTGACCTGCAGCACCTCGTCCCACCACTCCATCGGATGCTCCACTGCGGGTGCCCGCCGGATCGTCCCCGCGTTGTTCACGAGAATGTCAGCCTGCCCGACGGACTCGCCGAACTCGCGCACCGCGTCCCCGTCAGTGAAGTCGACGGCGTGGCCGGTGAAGGAACGGCCCAGTGCGCGGACCGCAGCACCGACCTCGCCTCCGTCGGCCTCCTGCTGGCTTGACACCGCGATGATGTCGGCACCGGCTGCCGCCAGCGCCTCCGCGATACCGCGACCGATTCCTCGGCGGGCTCCCGTGACAACGGCGACCTTGCCCGTGAGATCGAATGGATTCATCTGTCTGCCCTCTTCGTTCGTATGTCTACTCGGCGCCGACTGCGACCAGCAGCTTCATGGCATCTGCACGTTCGAGGCGTTCGAACGCCTGCTGGACCTGGTCGAGCGGAATGATCTCGGTGATGAGCTTCTCCGCCGGCACCTCGGCCGCGGTCAGCAGTGCCGCCGCCCGTTCGAAGTCCTCGCGCTCGTACACGCGGGCGCCGAGGATCTCGAGTTCGCGCCAGAACATTCGGTGCAGATTCATCGGCACCGGCTGCGAATGGATCGCGACGATCACAACTCGGCCGCGTACCCGGGCGAACTCGACGCTCTGCAGCGCAGTTGCGGCAACGCCGGCGACCTCGAACACGACATCCGCGCCCGCCCCGCCCGTGCGCTGCTCGACCAGGGCGACCGCGTCGATGCCGATCGGGTCGATCGCCTCGATACCGAGCTCGGCCGAAACTGCACGCCGGTCGGCATTCGGTTCGAAGAGCACGACCTGCGCGCCCGTTGCCTGAGCGACCAGCGCGATGAGCTGTCCGATCGGTCCGCCTCCGATGACCACGGCGAACTCGCCGTGGTCGAGCCGTGCCCGACGCACATCGTGGCAGGCAACGGCGAGCGGTTCGATGAGCGCTGCGTGCTCGAGCGAGAGCGACGGGTCGAGCGGGACCACCGTGTGTGCGGGGACGTTCCAGTCCTCCTGCAGTGCGCCCGATGTCTCGATACCGATGAAATCGAGGTTCTGGCAGATGTGCCAGTTCCCTGCGCGGCACGCAGGGCAGTCGTTGCAGGGCGCGAGGGGCATGACCGTCACCTGCTGCCCGATCTCCAGGCCCTCGACGCCCTCCCCGAGCGCCGCGACGGTACCGCTCATTTCGTGTCCAATGGACTGCGGAGCGTTCACCCGATGGTCCATCTGACCGTGGAAGATGTGCAGGTCGGTGCCGCAGATCCCGGCATACGCCACCTTGATCTGCACCTCCCCGGGTGCCGGCGGGGCGATCTCGAGTTCTTCGACGAGGAAGTTGCGGGCTCCCTGGTATCGCGCTGCGCGCATTCTCTACTCCTTATATACGTGTGAGGGGTGCGGGGCGACGTTCGCGTCGAACGCCGCCCCGTCCGAAGTCGGCCGGAGCCGCGGGTCAGAGCACCTGGTCGAGGAACGTCCGCAAGCGGTGCGTCTTCGGGTGATCGAAGATCTCCTCGGGAGTGCCTTCTTCCACGACGTAGCCCTTGTCCATGAACACCACTCGATCCGCGACGTTCCTGGCGAAGCCCATCTCATGAGTGACGACCACCATGGTCATGCCCGACTTCGCGAGCGAGGCCATGAGCGAGAGCACACCCTTCACGAGCTCGGGGTCCAGCGCACTGGTCGCCTCGTCGAAGAGCATGACTTCGGGTTCCATCGCGAGCGCACGCGCGATCGCGACGCGCTGCTTCTGGCCGCCCGACAGGCTCGCCGGCTGCGCATCGGCACGCTCGCGCAGGCCCACCTCGCCGAGGCGATCGAGCGCGAGCTTCTCGGCGGCGGCGCGGCTCATCTTCCGCACCTGCCGGAGCGGGAGGACGATGTTGTCGAGCACCGACTTGTGTGGGAAGAGGTTGAAGTGCTGGAAGACCATGCCGACCCGCTGGCGCAGGCGGTCGACGTTGCCCGACGAGACGTCCTCGCCGCGCAGCTTGACGATGCCGCCGCTCGCCTCCTCCAGGCGGTTCATGCAGCGGAGCACGGTCGACTTGCCGCTCCCTGAGGGCCCGATGATGCAGACGGTCTCGCCCGGTTTGACTCCGAGGTTGATGTCCTTCAGGACCTCCACGTGTCCGAAGCTCTTCTTCAATCCGACGAGTTCGAGTGCGAACTCCTGATCGGTCTTCTGTTCGACGTGCTGATTCACGAGGCACGCTCCTCTGCGTTGAGATCGACGGCCGAGGTTCGCAGATCCTGCTCGGGATCGACGATCTTCTTCGCGGGCTTTCCGGTGCGAAGTCGGTGATCGATGTAGTTCACGAGGTGGGTCAGCGGCACGGTGATGACAAGGTAGAACACGCCTGCGAGCACGAGCGGCGAAAGGTTGCCCGTCTGCACGGCAGTGTCCTGACCAACGCGGAAGAGGTCGCGCTGGGTGGTCATGAGACCCAGAATGTACACCAGCGAGGTGTCCTTGACGATGGAGATGAACTGGTTGACGAGGCTGGGCAGCACCTGGCGAGCTGCCTGCGGCACCACCACGAGCCGCATCGAAGCGCCGTAGGACATGCCCAGCGCGCGGCTGGCCTCCATCTGGCCCTTGTCGATGGCGAGGATGCCTGCACGGAAGATCTCGCCGATGTACGCGCCCGCGATGAGGCTCAGTGCGAGGATCGCGAGAAAGTAGGGGTTCCCTCCCGTGAGACCGCGGAGCGGCGAGGCGAGGCTCAGACCGACCAGCAGGATCGTGAGGATCGCAGGCAGACCGCGAAGCACATCGGTGTAGACCCGTGAGATCAGACGGAGGAAGCGGTTGCGGCTCACGCCGAGCACCGCGAGCAGCAACCCGATCACGACGCCGATAGCCGTCGAGATGAGGGCGAGCAGCAGCGTGTTCCAGAGTCCGTACGCAAGGATCGACGGAAGCGCTTGCCCGAGATACTCGGGATTGAAGAATGAGTTGAAAAAGTCGTTCATAGTATGTCGCTAGAGTCCGTTTGCTCTGAGGAGGGAGAGTGGCGGTGGGGCCGAGGCCCCACCGCCGGCTCGTCTTAGGCCTTGAACCGGTCGTCCAGCGGCTGGCCCGGGAAGTACTTCTCGAAGAGTTCCTCGTACGTACCGTCGGCGATCGCATCGGCGAGTGCGCCGTTGAGCGCCTCGCGGAGCGCGTCGTTGCCCTTCTTCACGGGGAAGCCGTGGGGCGACTCCTCGGCGGGAACGTCGAATGCGAAGGTGAGCTTCATATCGGGGTTGTCCGCGACGTACTCGTTCGCCACTGCGAGGTCGAAGAACTGCGCGTCGATCGTGCCGTTCTTGAGCGCGGCGAAGGTCAGGTTGTGATCCGTGAAGCGAACGATTTCCGCACCCTCGAAGTGCTCGGTTGCCCACTTGTCCTGGAAGGTGCCCTGCAGCACGCCGACCTTCTTGCCGTCGAGCGAGGCCTGATCGGAAATTCCGCTACCGTCGATCGTCATGACGGTGTAGTACGCGATGAAGTAGCCGTCGCTGAAGTCGACGGTCTTCTTGCGCTCTTCGTTGATCGAGACTGCCGAGGAGACGGTGTCGAGCTGACCGTTGACGACGTTCGGCAGGAGCGATGCGAATTCCATGCCGACGAACTCCGGGCTCAGGTCGAGCGACTCGGCCATGTGGGTCATGAGTTCGACGTCGAAGCCCTTGAAGTCGTCGCCTTCGGCGTACGCGAAGGGCTTCGAGACGGTGTCGATGCCGACGCGCAGTTCGCCCGGGGTGATCAGGTTGAGCTCGTTCGACGAGTCCCCGCCTTCAGCGGCGGGTGCGCCGCCTGCACAGCCGGTCAGTGCGAGTGCGGCGATGGCAATGGCGCCGGCCGCCTTGAGGAACTTCTGGTTCTTCATGAGTATGAATATCTCTTTCTTTGTGGATGACGCTCTCCTGTGAGCGCCGGGTTCTGTGGGAGGGGGCGAGGGATCAGCGCCGTGAGTGCGCGAAGCGCCCGATTCCGGCGAGTGCCGCACCGATGGTCTCCTCGCTTGCGGCGAAGGAGATCCGGATGAAGCCTTCGCCGTTGGTGCCGAAGGCGGTGCCGGGGATCACGGCGACGCGCTGCTGTTCGAGCAGACCGTTCGCGAAGGCTTCGCTGCCAAGGCCGGTTCCCCGGATGTCGGCGAACAGGTAGAACGCTCCCTCCGGGGTATCGCAGTCGAGGCCCGGGATCGCTCGGATGCCGTCGACGACGAGATCGCGGCGGCGCTGGTACGCCTCGACCATCGCGAGCGTTGCGTCATCGGGGCCGGTCAGGGCGGCGATACCGGCGCGCTGGATGAAGACGGGCAGGCACGAGGTGATGCCCTCTTGGATGTGCGGCATCGGTGCGATCAGATGATGGGGCCCGATGATGTAGCCGCATCGCCAGCCTGTCATTGCGTAGCTCTTCGAGAGGGCGTTGACGATCAGGTACCGGTCGAACGCCGGATCGAGTGCCGCTACGGAGACGTGGGCGCGGCCGTCGTAGACGATTCGGTCGTAGACCTCGTCGGAGATGATCGTGAAGTCGTGGCGATCCGCGAGCTCGGCGATCTTGCGGAGCTCTTCCTCCGCGACCATCACTCCGAGCGGGTTCGACGGTGAGTTGACGAGGACGGCGCGCGTCTTGGGGGTCAGATTCGCCTCGACCGCTGCAGCGGTCAGTCGGAAGCCGTTCTCCGAGCTGAGCGGCACGCGCACCGCGTTCGCGCCGAGCATGTGCACCTGCCCGTGGTAGTTGGGGTAGGCCGGGTCTGGCACGAGGATGTCGTCGCCGGTGTCGAGGACGGTGCTCATGGCCAGCAGCAGTGCCTCCATGCCGCCCACCGCGACCATGACATTGCGCTCGTCGAGCGGGCGACCCCAGCGCTGGCCGTAGTGGTTCGCAATCGCTGACCGGAACTCGGGAATGCCCGCGTTGGCGCTGTAGCGGGTTTCGCCGTCGCGCAGAGAGGCGACAGCGGCTTCGACGATATGGGCCGGAGTATCGAAGTTCGGCTCGCCGACCGTCAACTTGGTCACACCCTCGTAGGTGGCAACTCGGTCGAACACGGTCCGGATCGCGGAGGCTGGGTACTCGCGAGCGAACCGCGAAATCGATGACGGATCAGTCATGACTCGAGACTCCTTCGTTTCACTGAGCAAAATGATCATTTCGCCCAATGAAGAGTGTACACGACGCTTCCCCGAGAAAGTGCAAGCTAGACTCTAAATATTTCCGAGAGTGCAACGCCCACTTCGCCCTGCGACACGAGGCGCACTGCAGGATCACCGATGATCCCGCGCTCTCACCGCAACCCAGGAGCCCTCGACATGAATCCCCGGCCCGCAAAACAACACCCCAAGCAGGGTGACGAGCTCATCATCCCCGCGCTGAACGAAGGCGCCAGCCCGATCCACAGCGTCGACCGTGCGCTCCGCATCCTGATCTGCCTTGCGGAGTTCGACGGCGAGGGCGCGCAGCTCGGACAGATCGCCACCCGCCTCGGCGAGGACAAGGCGAGCGTGCATCGCTCGCTCAACGCCCTCAAACACCGATTCTTCGCGGTACAGGATCCCGACAGCGGGAACTATGCGCTCGGTCCAGCGGCCCTCGGAATCGCCGACACCTTCATCAGCCACAACGGCATGCGACCCATGCTGCATCGCGCGCTGCTCACGGTCTGCGCGGAAGCGAACGAGACTTCGCACACCGGCGTCCCCGAGGGGCAGTTCGTCCGCTACATCGACAAGGTCGAGCCCGCCAGGGACATGCGGGTGGGGTCCTACATCGGCGCCCGCTATCCCATGCGGAACACCGCACTCGGCCGCGCGATGCTCAGCGTCGACTGCCAGACCCCCGAAGAACTCGGGCGAGTGATCGGCGAGGATCCGACCTCGCTCTGGCCGACGATCACACAGGCCGCCGAACGCGGCTACGCCGTCGAGCACGAGGAGAACGAAGCCGGCATCACCTGCGTCTCGGTACCGGTGCTGTTCTCGGGCCGCGCGGTCGCCGCCATCAGCATCTCCGGGCCGAGCACCCGCATGGTCGACCGTCTGGAGGAGTTCGGCCATCTCATCCGCCGTGCGCTCGAAGCCGAGCTCACCACCGGCTTCAGCTTGCAGCCGCTCCAGTCCGCCTAGGCGCCGGAACTACTCTCTGATCGCGACGCTCGTCATCTCCTCGCGGGAGACGACCTTGATCCGCTCCCGACCCCGCGCCTCACCGAGGCCGAGTTCGTGCGCATCGAGACGATGCCATCCCTCGATCGTCGTGTACGGCACGTGGCGCTCCTGCAACAGCGCAGGGATCGCGGCCGCGTCGGGTTCGCTGGGATCCCACCAGCTGGTGCGATCCTCGAGCAGGCTTTCGAGCGTTTCCATCGCATCGCTCTTGGTGTGCCCGATGAGCCCCACCGGCCCGCGCTTGATCCACCCGGTGGCGTAGACACCGTGCACGGGAGCGCCATCCGCGCCGATCACGCGACCCTGCTCGTTCGGGATGACGCCTCGCTCCTCGTCGAATGGGATCTCGTCGAGCGGCGAGCCGAAGTAGCCGACCGCACGGTACAGGGACTGCACCGGGATCACCTCGAACTCGCCGGTGTCGACAATGCCGCCGTTGCCATCGGGTGCGGTGCGCTCGATCTTGATGCCGCTGACGCGGCCGTTCTCGGAGATCACCTCGACGGGCTTGGACCAGAAGTGCAGGTGCAGCTTGCGGCTCGCGGGTGCGACCTCGCCGCTGTCCCGCAGCTTTTGCGCTTCGCGCCACTGATTCATGATGCGAGTGATCACGATGATCTGCTTGTTCCGCATGAGCGTCTCTTCGACGTACGGATCGTCGAGGTCGAAGTCGCGCTCGTCGATGACCATGTCGACGTCACGCACTTCGCCCAGCTCTCGCAGCTCGAGCGGCGTGAACTTCACGTACTGCGGGCCGCGACGTCCGAAGAGGTGCAGCTCTTCGATGGGGTTCTGCTCGAGGACGCGATGCACGTTGTCGGGGATCTCGGTGGGGAGCAGATCCTCGGCGTGCTTGATGAGCATGCGCGAGACGTCGAGCGCGACGTTGCCGTTGCCGATGACCGCCACCTGCTTCGCTTCGAGCGGCCAGTCGCGCGGAACATCGGGGTGTCCGTCGAACCAGCTGACGAAGTCGGCCGCACCGTATGACCCCGCTGCCTCGACTCCGGGAATGCGCAGGGAGGCGTCGCGGATCGCTCCTGTCGCGAAGATCACCGCGTGATAGTGGCGCTTCAGGTCTTCGAGCACGAGGTGCTCGCCGTATCGCACGTTCCCGTAGTAGTGCACGCTGCCACGGGGCCTGCCCGGACCGGCATCGGCGGGCGCCTCGTCATCGCTCCCATCGCCGCGGTCGGTGCGATCGAGCACCTCGCGCAGGGCAGTGATGATGCCCTTGATACGCGGGTGGTCCGGGGAGACCCCGTACCGCACGAGTCCGTAGGGCGCCGGCAGCTGATCGAAGAGATCGATCTCGACACCGAAGTCGCGTTCTGCCTTGATCAACAGGTCGGCGGCATAGATCCCAGCCGGGCCTGCCCCCACGATCGCGAGGCGCATCTTGTTCAAGATCTTCTTCCTTTCGCTCTGAAGCGTGCGCAGCCGGGGTGCGCCTGTCGCCCGATCGACGATGGGCGACTGGGCGCCGGCCTCACCGCGAACGCCGCGAGGCCGACAGCTGCGTACTACCCTTCCCGGGTGACGATGGATTCGGCCAGGCGCTCGAGTCCGCTCTTCACCGCTGACTTCGGCAGCGGGTCGAGGGCGGTCACGGCGTCTGCCGCCCACTGGCGAGCGGCCTGCTCGGTGAGCTGGGTGACCTCGTGCTCGCGCAGCGCGACGACCTCCGGGTCGAGGATCGAGGCGTCTTCGCCCGCGGCGATACGGGCGACCCCGGCATCGATGCGCGCGCAGAATTCGGCGGCGTCGCGATCGCCCTTCGCCGCACGATCACGCAGCAGCAGGAGCGGCATGGTGACCACGCCGGCACGCAGGTCCGTGCCGGCCAGCTTGCCCGTCTGCTCGGCCTTCGGCGAGAGGTCAATGACGTCGTCGATCAGCTGGAATGCGACGCCGATCTTCTCGCCGTACGCGGTGACGCAGTCCGCGAACTCTCGCGGAGCCTCCGAAAACAGCACGCCCATGCGCGCGGCCGTCGAGATGAGTGCGCCGGTCTTGTCTGCGAGCACCTGCAGGTAATGCTGCATCGGATCTTCTTCTGGGCGCGGGCCGACGGTCTCGTGGAGCTGCCCGAGGCAGAGCCGCTCGAAGGTCTTCGCCTGGAGCAGGATCGCTTCCTCTCCCATACCCGATACGAGCGAGGAGGCGCGGGCGAACAGCAGGTCACCGGCGAGGATCGCCACGGAATTCGACCAGACGGTCTGGGCGGCGGGCACCCCTCGCCGGAGCAGCGCGTCGTCCATGACGTCGTCGTGGTACAGGGATGCGAGATGCGTCAGTTCGATCGCGATGGCCGCTCGACGCACCTGCTCGTTCGGCCCGGTGCCGAGTTCGCTCGTGAGCAGCGTCAGCATCGGTCGGATACGCTTTCCGCCGGCCTCGGCCAGGTAGCGTGCCGGCGCATCGGCGATCTCGGACGCGAACCTCAGCTGGTCGAGCAGATCTCTCTCGACGACCGCGAGTTCTTTCTTCATGCGGTCTGCGTGACGCTTCTCGGCTGCGCCGCGGAAGAGGTGCATCGGCATCGCCTGGGTGGCGGTGTCCTCGGTGATGGGGCGGCTCATTTGGGCTCCGCCTTCTTCGCTGAGGCAGGTTTCTGGCCTGCGGACTTCTGAGTGGTCGTGGATGCGGATTGCTTCGGCGG
>JBEBSS010000016.1:0-51218 GCA_040394175.1 Leucobacter soli
CGCCCGATGCCGCGTGATGCTCCGGTGACGACTGCTGCCCTGATCTCGCTCATGCTGACCAGCCTAACCAGACGCTTCACGACCGAGCGGCATGCCTCATATGGCCTCTGTCGCCTCGGGCGAAGCGGAGATACACTGCCAACATGTCCAGGTTGCTCGTCGTGCATCACTCTCCCACGCTGCCAACGCGCGGGATCGCTGACGCGGTGCTTGCCGGCGCGAGGCTCGACGACATCAAGGGCGTGGAAGTGGTCGAACGCGCGGCGCTCGACGCGACCGTCGACGATGTGCTGCGTGCCGATGGCTACATTCTCGGCACGACCGCGAACTTCGGCTACATCTCAGGAGCGCTCAAGCACTTCTTCGACACGACATTCAATGCGACTCACGAGATCACGAGGAAGCGCCCGTTCTCCTATTGGATTCACGGCGGATACGACACCACCGGTGCGGAGACCGCGATGCAGTCCATCACCACCGGATACGGCTGGTCGCTCGTCACGGAGCCCCTGATCTTCACCGGTGAGGTCGACCAGCAGTACGTCGAACGGGCGGCCGAACTCGGCTCGACCGTCGCCGCAACTCTGATGGAGTGAGTCAGGCAGAGGCGAGATCGGCACCCTTGATCGCCTGCGCAACCGGGGTATTGCCATCGTTGAATCGAATCGTACGCCCGATCGTCGAGTCGTCACGCAGCACGGCGGCGATCGTCTCGGCCACTGCGGCACGTGACACGGTCTCCGAACTCGCCGCCTGGGTATCGATGCCTCCGGTTGACGGCTCAGAGGTGAGGGTGCTCGGCCCGAGCACCGTCCAATTCAAGCGGGTCGCTCGCAGGTGGTCGTCGGCGGCAGCCTTTGCCTCGGCATAGTGCCAGAACGGATGCGAGGGATCGATGCCGTGCGAAGCCGAAGATCCGAAGTACGAGACCATCACGAAACGCCGCACTCCGGCTTGCTCCGTCGCCGCCATGGCGCGAATCGCGGCATCTCGGTCCACCGCGCGAGTGCGTTCCGGATCACCACCGCCAGCGCCCGCGGACCACACCACGGCATCGTGCCCGGCGATGAGCTGCACCAGCCCGTCGACATCGAGCCGCTCCATGTCGACCACCAGGGGCTGTGCCCCGGCGCTGCGCACCTCGTCAGTGTGCTCCGGGTTGCGGACCACCGCCGTCACCGTATCGCCGCGCTGCGCGAGCAGCGGAATGGTGAGCAGTGCGATCTTGCCGTGTCCACCGAAGATAATGATGCGTGCCATGTTGCAAGCGTAGTCCTGCGGCACGCTCCGCGCTCGACCAGGGCGGATGATCGGGCTCTCAGCGCTTCGCCAACAGCCGCAGCGTGAGCTGCTCATCGCGCGTGAGATAGCGCGCGGGACGGATGCGCGCGCTCCGGAGCTCGGCAAGCCGGGTAGGACGTTCGGCGGCCGCGATCACCCTCGGATCCACATACGATTCGCGCGTCACAGCCGGTGTGTTGCCGAGCCGCTCCGCCGCGAGCCTCACCGCGTCGCGCACCGCGGAAGCGCGATCCCGCTCGGTGCGCAGCTGCTCCGGGCCCGTCTCGATCAGTGCCGTCGCGACGATCACGGTACCGCCCCAGGTACGGAAGTCCTTCGCGGTGAACTCCTTGCCCATATGACGTTTGACGTACTCGTTCACGTGCCGGCTGTGGAGCCGATGCAGCGATTCGTCCTCGTCGAAGAACCGGAACACCTCATGACCTGGCACGTCGAGCAGCCGTTCGATCAGGCGAGCGACACGAGGATCCTCGACCCGGCGCCGGTGCCGCTTGCCCCCTTTGCCGACGAAATCGAAGCCCACCGCCCGCTCACTCACCGTCAAGTGGGTGTCGCGGAGCGTCGTCACCCCGTAGCTTCCGTGCTGTTTCGCATATGCGGCGTTTCCCACGCGGAAGAACTGCAGATCGATCAGTCTCAGCACACAGGCGGTGACCCGATCCTTGCTCAGGTTTCGGCGACGCAGGTCCCGGTCGACGCGTGCACGCAGCCTGGGCAGTGCGCGGCCGAAGCGCGACAGCCGGTCGAACTTGCGACGATCCTGCTTCCGGCGAAACGCAGGGTGATAGATCGTCTGCACTCGGCCGGCGGCGTCGATGCCACGTGCCAAGACTTTCGCTCGCGGCGACCGAGCAATGCGCACGTCGGTCCAGGCGGGCGGGATCGCGAGCGCATTGATTCGATCGTTCTCCCGGGCGCCCGTGACAATGCGCCCGCGGAATCGGTACACGGGCGTGTCTCCCCGCCACTCGCGCGTGAGGTGCAGCGCCGTGCCGCGTCGTGATGCCATCGCTCGCCGCCCCTCCTACGCCGTTCCGCTCGCTCGGAGCCAAGCCCGGTTCCGGCCCTGAGGATCGCGGGAGGACGCGGAGGGCGAGGAGGGCGTGAAGGACACCATTCGACCCGCCGTTTCCCAGTCCACTTGTGGGCGCCGATCAGTCGCCGCGCAGGACAACGCCCGACTCACGCAGGATGCGGATCGCTTTCGGTCCGACTCCGTGCAGGGCGAGCAGATCGGTTTCCGAGAACGCTGCGAGCTGGCTCGTCCGTGTGACGCCGATTGCGGCGAGCGCGCCCGTTGCAGGCTGACCGATGAAGGGCAGTCCCTCGTCTGAGTGCGGGGCCGGCTGTGCGCCGCTGCGCGAGATATCGTTCATGCGCCCAGCGTACGCCGGGGAGGTGCGAGCCGCCAGGCCGCGTGGGACCGGTCGGGTCGGTACGCCTGCAGCGGCCCGGAGACGCGTGCGCTCAGGCGCGATCCACGAGCTGGTCCTCTCCCTGATGCCTGGCGCAGCTTGCGCAGCAATAGATCGCTCCGTCGGTCTCCACGCCGTGCCCCAGGATTCGGCAGCCGCAGTGGTGGCAGGCCGGCGCCATGAGGTGGGCGGCGCATTCGAAGCTGTCGAAGGTGCCGACCTGCTCGCCCCAGTGCACCGTGAAGGTCTTGTCGTATTCGTTCCCGCAGGTATCGCATGTCTTCATCATGGCGGTGTCCCTTCTTCATGTGTGCTGTGGTGGTGGTGTCTGCCGATGCCGTTCCGGGCGGGGTGTCACGAGCCGGCGGCGGTTTCGAGCGCGGCGCCCTCGATGAGCGCGCATATCCAGATCCCGAGCAGCGAAGTGAACGCCATCGTGAGCATGCAGATCGCCATGACTCGCAGGCGTTTCGTCCCGGGCCCCACGGAGAATCGCGCGACCACGAGTGCGGTGTAGAGGGCGACCGCGAGCAGCGCCCCGGTGATCGCGACCGGAACGGCTTGCCCGTTCCCTCCGAGCACCATCGCGCCGAATGACACCAGGCTGGCGAGCAGAAACAGACCCCCGACGACGATCCATACGGTCCCGCTCGATGTCTGCAGCGCAGGCTGATTGGCCATCTTGGTCGGGTCGGGTCTCGGGTCGCTCCCGCTCTGCCTCTCCATCGTTGCCTCCCGGTTCGGGTGCTCGTGTCTTCAGTTCTACGCGGCTGCGTGGACGATCGCCAGCCCCTGGCATTCGCGCTCCCTCTGCCCTACCATGCGCCTCATTGCACACTTGTCACCGGGCGTGCAAGGGTCTGCCGCGCAGGGGGATCTCGATCGTACGATCAGCAGCATGAAGGCGATGTTCTGGCTCTGGATGACGATCGTCGTGGTCGGGTTGGTCACGATGTTCGTGCTCGTCGCGATGGGCAGGTGAATGGTGAAGGTCAAGGATCACGCGCTCTCTCTGGTGTTCGGACTGGCCTTCCTGCTCGCGCTGGCGGGTCAGTCGGTTGCGGGCCTTGCAGCCTTCAACGAGGATCAGCTCGTGCACGGCGCCGCTCAGGTGGGGTGGCTCGACTTCGTCACGTCATCCGCATTCGTCGTGGATGTGGCCGAGAACTGGCAATCGGAGTATCTGCAGTTCTTCCTGTTCATCCTCGCGACCGTGTGGTTGGTGCAGCGCGGCTCACCCGAGTCGAAGAAACCGGGCGACGAAGGGATCGGAAGCGACACGTCTCAACTCGTCGGATCCCATGCGCGGCGCGACTCCCCTGCCTGGGCGAGCGCCGGGGGGTGGCGTTTGTGGGTCTACAGCAACTCGCTGCTGCTCACGATGGGGGCGATATTCCTTCTCTCGTGGCTGGTACAGGGTCTTGCCGGCACGGTCGTCTACAACGCGGAACAGGCCGAGCACGGGCAGCCTGCTGTCACGGTCGGTCGGTATCTACTCTCGGCCGACTTCTGGAATCGCACGCTTCAGAACTGGCAGTCGGAGCTGCTCGCGGTCGGATCGATGGTCGCCTTCGCGATTTTCCTCAGGCAGCGAGGATCAGCGGAGTCGAAGCCGGTAGGCGCCCCGCACTCCGAATCCGCCGTGGAGGCGGAGTGATGATCCCCCGCGAGGGAGCACCGGTGCCTGGAGCCGGCGCCTGCTGGAATCCGGCGTATACGAGAAAGCGGGAACACTCTTGAACCCGAGGCTGCACACGAAAGGAACCCCATCATGAATCAGAAGCACGATGACCAGAGGCGCCCGAGCGCACCTGCACCGGAGTCGGTGGAGCACTCCGTGTACGAGGAAGCCGAGTATGCCGGCACCCAGGGGGCGGACGCGAGCGACCCGCCCCTCGCCGCGGAGAAGAGCGATCGTGCCGCAGGTACGCCCGCGGCCGGACCGGGGTCCGATCTTGATCCCGACGAGAGCGCCGACCTGATGGAGACCCGCGAAGAGGCGCATCGCATCAAGCAGACACGAGATGACCAGCGAGAAGACGGTGGGCTCATCTCTCTCGATCCGAGTGACTGATGCGTCGAACTTCCGATAATCTGGGCAAGCGAGCGGGAAAGGTCCTGGTCAGCCCCGTGGTCGCGACACGCTACGACGACTGTGGGAGGACCCATGCGCCAGCTCATCTTGACGCGGCACGCGAAGTCGGACTGGGGCGACCCGCTGCTCGCTGACCACGACCGCCCGCTGAACGCGCGGGGCCGGAAGAACGCGCCCAAAATGGCGCGGCGGTTGGTCGAAGACGGGGTGACCGTCGAACGCCTCCTGTCGAGTACGGCCGTACGGGCACGGAGCACTGCCGTGATATTCGCCGAACAGCTCGGGGTCGACATCGAATTGGACCGCGAGCTGTACCTCGCCGATGCGCCGACGCTGCTTCGAAAGGCGGCCGTGTCCGACGCGCACTCGGTGATGATCGTCGCCCACGACCCAGGGATCTCCGAACTCGCCTCCCTGCTCTCGGACGATGGGATCGCGCACATGCCGACCTGTGCCGTAGCGCGATTCGTATGGACCGTCGATTCCTGGAGCGAAGCGATCATCAGGCCGACCGACTCTTGGAGCATCGACACTCCCCGAGCGCTTCCCTCGTAGCGGCGCGGTCGTTCCGCGATCTCCCGCTCTCCGCTTGAGGGAACACGGCGACCCGCCAAACGATGCGCTGCCGCGCGACGCGCGCTACGCTGATTCGATGGCGATTCTCATCGATCCGCCCGCGTGGCCGGCGCACGGCACGCTCTGGAGCCACCTCATCTCGGACCACGACCAGGACGAGCTCCATGCTTTCGCCGCGCTCCTCGGAGTGCCTCGACGAGGCTTCGACCTCGATCACTACGACGTACCCGCTTCGCTGCACGATCGAGCGATCATGCTCGGCGCACTCCCCGTGACGGCGAAGGATGTGGTGCACCGGCTTCGCCGTTCAGGTCTGCGCGTGCGCGGAGTCGAGCGCGAGGCGATGCGGCCGGTGCAGCGCCGCCGCTACCTGCTCGCGGAATGGGCGTCGCTCGGCGAAACGCTCGGCATGGGGCGGGCCGGTCGCGTGCCGGAGCAGTGGCTCGGGCTCGGCGAGGAGCTCCTCGCACGCTGGAACGAGACGCACCGCCGATACCACGATGAACGCCACCTCGAGGATGTCCTGCTCGCGTTGAATCACCTCTCCGTCCGCGGCGAGCGCATCATGATCGAGACGCAGCTGGCCGCATGGTTTCATGATGCGATCTATCACGGTGCAGACGGGGGTGCAGACGAACTCGACTCGGCACGACTCGCGACGGCCTCGCTGCACGCGGTCGGTCTCGATTCCGGCCTCTCAGGAGCGGTGGGGAGACTCATCGTCGAGACCGCACCCGGCCGATCGATCCCGGACCCGCCGGCCGCCCTCGCGCATCTGCTGGATGCCGATCTCTCGATCTTCGCCGCCTCACCGACTCGATACGCGGAATACGCCTCCGCGGTGCGCGAGGAGTATGCGCACGTTCCGCAAGGCGACTTCGCGACGGGTCGTTCACGCATCTTCGACACGTACCTCGCGCAGCCGACGATCTACCGAACGGGTACTGCGTTGGAACTCTGGGAGCACCGGGCTCGGGCCAATCTCGCACAGGAGATGCTCGTGCTGGACCAGCTCCGTTCGGGTGGAAGTCTGACGTGAGCGCCCGATTTCCGGACCGCTGACGGGTCTCAGGATTCCGCTCCGAAGGGCCGCTTTGAGCGAGCGTCGTGCACTCAGCCCGCGTCGACGAATCGCCTGCGCAGTGCGGTGAGCGCTTCGTCGGTCAGCCCGAGGCCCTCGCGCGCGTAGTCTTCGATGGTTCCGAACTTCGCACGCAATTCGTCGAGGGCCGCGTCGAGATAGCTGTCCCGCACCTCGAGGATCGGCTTCAGCAGCTCAACCTGCACGCCCTTTTCCTCCAGTTGCGCGAGCATGGGCGCGAGCACCGGGGCGAGGTCCGCGTTGGTCTCGAGATAGTCCGCGCGCACGTCGTCCTCGGAGGCGCCGCAGAGCAGCAGGAAGGAGGTTGCCGCCCATCCGGTGCGGTCCTTTCCGGTGGTGCAGTGGAAGAGTGCGGCACCGGTACGCTGCGGATCGATGAGGTCGAGGTAGAACGCTCGGTATGCAGCGAGTGCGGAGGGCATGCTCACGAACTTGCGGTTTGCGTCTGCGAGGTAGCCCTCGGCGGCGCCTCCGCCGAGGGCCTGTTCCAGCGCCTCCGGGTGCGCGATGAGTTCGGGGATGCTCGCGGCGACGTTGTCCGGGGCATCCGCGACCACGTCGAGCCAGACGCCTCGAGCGGACGCCGGAAGTCGGTCGGCTGCCCCGTCCCGCTCTGCTGCGGTGCGCAGATCGTAGACAGTGGTGATGCCGAGCCGCGCGAATGCCGAAATGTCGTCGCCCTGCAGCTTCGCGAGCGACGCGGAGCGGAAGAGCATCCCCCTGCGCACTGCGCCGTTCCGCACGGGGATCCCGCCGAGATCGCGCATGTTGGGTGCGCTCGCGAGCGGAATACGGCGGTCGGGAAGCTGGCTGGTCATCTGCGACTCCTTCATGGCACGCAGAGGGGATCCTCTGGCACCTGCATGATGGGCGGAGCGGCACACTCCGTCTCCTATTTTATGGACGGAGAGCTGGGAGCGCAGCATTCGCTCGCGATGCGCGGGATCTCGAACCGCGCATCGCTCCGAGCGGCTCGCGCGTCGGCAGATGGGACTCCGGCGCCGACGCGCTGCGGTTTGCGCTTACAGCATCGAAGCGCTCGCGTACCGCTGGGCGACGTCCTGCCAGTCGATGACGTTCCAGAACGCCGTGACGTAATCGGCGCGCTTGTTCTCGTAGTCGAGGTAGTAGGCGTGCTCCCAGACGTCGAGCTGCAGCAGCGGTGTCACACCGAGCGGCGCGTTCCCCTGCTGGTCGAAGAGCTGGAAGATCACGGGGCGCGCACCGAGACGGTCCCAGGCCAGTACCGACCATCCGGAGCCCTGCACCCCCATGGCCGCGGCGGTGAAGTGGGCGCGGAATTGCTCGATGGAGCCGAAGTGCGTGCCGAGCGCTTCTGCCAGCTCACCCTGCGGCTCTCCGCCACCGTCTGGCGACATGTTCGCCCAGAAGACACTGTGGTTCACATGCCCGCCGAGGTTGAACGCGAGATCCTTCTCGAGCCTGTTGATGTTGGCGAGGTTTCCGCTTTCACGGGCTTCCGCGAGCTGTTCGAGCGCGGTGTTCGCACCGGTCACGTAGGCCTGATGATGCCTGGAGTGGTGAAGCTCCATGATGCGTCCCGAGATATGCGGCGCAAGTGCACTGTAGTCGTAGGGCAGATCGGGAAGGGTGTAGACGGACATTGAAGTTCCTCTCGATAGGTGATGAAGGTCTGCGGACGGGCGACCGCTGGCCGAAGGGGCTGACGAGGCCTGTTCGGTGCTCGTCGTGCCGGGTTCGCGTGCGATGTCCCTGCGTACCGCCATGCTAAAACCTCAAGTAAAGTTGAGGTCAAGTCCGAGCGAACGGAGAGACATGCACGCGCCGAACGAGCCCAGTCACAACCCGGACGACTTGTTGAGCGTCGGCGAGATGAGCCGACGCACGGGCGTACCGGTCTCCGCACTCCACTACTACGAGCGATTCGGTTTGATTGCATCGCAACGCACCGCGGGAAACCAACGACGATTCCCCAGGCATATGCTTCGGAGAGTCGCGCTCATCTCAGTGGCGAAGCGCCTCGGCATCCCGCTGGAGGATGTGAAAGAGGCGTTTGCCGACGTGCCGCTTTCGAACACGCCGACCCACGAGAACTGGCAGCGCGCCTCTCGCAGCTGGAAGCGAGTGCTGGAACAACGCAGGCGGGGCATCGAGCGGCTCGAACAGGAACTCACGGGATGCATCGGCTGCGGCTGCCTTTCGATGAAAGCCTGCGCGCTGCTCAATCCCGACGACACCCTCGGCGAGTCGGGCGCCGGGGCACGCCGCATTCCCGTCTGACTCGTGTCGCCCCGTCCCGGCGCAACGGCTACGAGCCAGGGTCGCGCTCGCCGCGGGCTACTCGCCACAGCTTCGCGAAGGCGCTCCCCCTCCGCGCAAGCAACTGTTCGGGCGAACCCACTTCCTGCACCGAGCCGTCGTCGAGGACGGCGACGAGGTCGACGTCACGAAGCTGCTCCAGATGATGCGCGATGACCACCGCCGTACGGCCTCGACAGACCGCCCGCACCGCTTCCGCGAGTATCGGATCCGCGCGTGCGGCGGACACCGCCTCATCGAGCACCACCACCGCCGGCGCGGCGAGCAGCACCCGCGCAAGGGCGATCTGTTGCGCCTCCCGGTGGCTTGACGCCGCTGAAAGCCTCCCGTCGAGACCGCCCTCTACCCGCCTCGGATCAAAGCCGACTTCGGCGAGGGCCGCGAGGAGCTCGCGCTCGCTCGCACCGGGCGAGGCGAGGCGAAGATTCTCCGAGACGCTCCCCGAGAACACATGGGTCTCCTGCGCGACCAGGAGGGCCGCGGGCCTGCCGAATCGGACCGCCTGCGTCGCGGGAACTCCCCCGATCAGCACCTGACCCGCGGTCGGTTCGTCAAGCCCCGCGATCAGCCTCGCAAGCGTGCTCTTGCCCGAACCCGAGCTGCCGATCAACGCAACCGTCGTTCCATCGGCGATCTCGAGAGCCGCACCGCTGAGCGCCGCTCTGCTCGTGTGCGCTCCGTAACGATAGTGGACCCCGTCGATACGCACGGAGGCGTGTGCGGCCTCGGCCCGGAGGAGGCGCTGATCATCGACCACAGAAGCGTCCGACGCACACCGATCCTCGGCGACCGGCTCACGGTTCGCCGAAGCGATCTGCACGACACCGACAAGCCGCTGCAACCCGGAGAGCGCCCGCTGCAGGTCGTCCATGCTCCCGAGCAACTCGCCGATCGGTGCGAACAGCCGGTGGAAGTACAGGGCACCCGCAGTCACCGCACCGACCGACAGGCCGGCCGTGCTCACCCGCACGAAACCGACCGCGAGCACCGCGGCAAGACCCATGAACTCGGCGCCGTTGAGTCCCCCGTTGAGTCGATTGCGCGCCCTCGTGGCTTCCCGGTGCGTCTCGACCGCGGTCGCACTTGCCCGGGCGATCGCTTCCAGATGGCGGTCGTGAGCGCCGTACGCCCGGACCGTGTCCGCTCCGGACACCGCCTCGACGAACTCGCGTCCGCGCTCCGCTTCTTCGCGCCGCAGCCGCGCGTAGAGCGGACGCGAACGGCGCAGGAACACACGAGTGCTCCAGACCTGCAGCGGCACAGCCGCAAGCGCCGCGAGCGCAAGCCAGGGATCGAGCACGGCCATGCCGATGAGCGTGAGCACGATCGTGAGCGCCGCCCTCGCACAGAGGGGTATGACACCGGAGATCGCCTCGGTCACCGCCTCCACGTCGTTCGTGATGCGCGAGATCACATCCGCGTCCCCCGCCGCTTCGATGCGCTGCAGAGGCAGCGCGAGCGCTGCCTCGAACACGTCCTCTCGCAGTTCCGAGAGAGCCGCCTGCAGGCAGCGAACAAGCAGGATGCCGCTGGCCCACTCCAGCAACGCCGCGGCCGTGCCGGCAACGGCGAGCGCACCACCGATCCGGAACACGCTGGCGAACCCGTCGCCTGCGATGACCACGTCCACGATCGCACCGAGGAGCGGCGGAATGAGCAGCATCGTGGAGGTTCCCAGCAGGAGCAGGAGCAGGCTTGCGAGCATCGCCCAGGGTCGCCGTGCAAGCAAGCGGAACCCCAGCTGGGCGGTCTCGGCCACTCCCGCGTCCGGGAGCAGCCCGGTCACCTGGAGCTCCCGGGTGCGGGGCCCGACGCCGGGCCCGAGTCGAAGCCTTCACCCGGCATCGGCTGCTCCACGCCTCCTCCGTCGTGCACCCGCTCGCATGCCGCGAGCAGCGTGGGGCTCGAGGTCACGACCACGATCGGACGACCGACCTCCCTCAGAGCCGCGGCGACTCGCTGCTCGGTCATCGGATCCAGCGCGCTCGTGGGTTCGTCCAGCACGACCACGTCACCGGTGGCGTGCAACGCGCGCGCGAGCAGGACCCGCTGACGCTGACCTCCCGAGAGCCGTCTGCCCTGCGAACCGATCGCGGTATCGGGGTGACCGAGGTGAGCGAGCACGTCCGCGAGACCAGCCGCCCTGAGCGTCTCGTCGCGAAGGTGTCCGTCGACGGCGACGTTCTGCCGAAGCGTCCCGGAGAACACCGTCGCATCGTGCGGGGGTGCGACGACGTGCCTTGCAACCTCCGCAGGACCGAGCAGGTGTGCATCTTCACCCCTGAGCCGGACCTCGCCGGATGCGAGCTCGATGCGGTAGCCAAGCTTGGCCGATGCGAGGCGCGCCTCCGCTGCGGTGCGGACGCGTACGCCGATCAGTCCGTCCTGGGGTCGAACTCGCAGGGTGTCGCCCCTCGGTGTCTGCCATTCGAGCAGCGGAGAGGGCGAAGCGGGCTCAGGCTCCGTCTGCGGACCGGGAGGGGAATCGGCGCTCGGGTGAGCCGTCCGGGTTCCGGCCTGCAGCGCGTAGCTCTCTCCGAGAAGACCGCGCAGGCGGTTCACCGATGCCCGTTTATGCGCCCAGTTCGCGCCGAACGTCCCCACATGCGCAAGCGAACCCTGGAGAAACTGTGCGAGTCCCACCACCGTCACCAACTGCCCCGGGGTAATCGCCCCTCGCACCGCAAGCCATCCAGCAGCGAGCGCGAGCGCGGCGAGGTAGAGAACCGAGATCGCGGTGCTCGCGGCCTGATAGGTCATGAGGAGGCGCGAGGATCGGAGCGCACGATCTCGTGATGCCGCACTCGCGGCGCGATACCGCCGCACCATTTCACCCTGAGCGCCGAGTCCGTGCAGCACGCGCAGCCCGGTCAGCGCATCGGTCGCGATCTCGCTCGTGCCGGCCACCGCGGCTTGCTCGGCAGCGCCCGCGCGCTCCAGCGGACGGGCGAGCCATTGCATGACGATCAGCACCGCAATGGCGCCGAGCGCTACCGCGGCACCGAGCGGGACCGAGATCACCAGCAGCGCGGCCGTCGCCGCGATCACGGCGGTCAGCGTCGCAGCCTGCTGGGCGATGCTCCATGCGATACCGGCTACCCGACCGGTATCGCTGGTGGCGATCGAGAGGATCTCGCCGGGGTGTCTGCCGGAGCGCATGCCGCGAGAGTGCAGCACCCGGCGTGCGGCGAGCAGCCGGAGGTCATGTTCCGCATAGCCGTAGATCCCCGCCATCGCGAGCGCCGACCGCTGATAGCTGAGCGACAGCAGCAGGAAGACCGCGCCGAGCACGCCCAGCCACCACAGCAGCCCTGCGAGGTCTCCAGGTGCAATCGCACGATCGATGATCACCCCGATCAGGATCGGGACGGCCGCCTCGCCCGCCTGATGCAGCATGAGGCCAAACGACGCTGCCGCGAGCCGGTGGGCACGACGACTCCCGACGAGGACGATACCCAGGAGATTCGGCACATGGGGCGTGGCGACGTCGCTGCCCGGCGGCACGGTCGGCACCGTTCCGAAACGGCGGCGCCAGGAACCTCTCGTTCGCGCAGGAGCGCCCGGTTCGAGCGGGTCGCGAAGGCTCCCGTCCGCGCGAGCCGATCCGTTTCGATCACTCACCTGAGACCCCGCGTGTCACCGATGGAACGCCCCGAGACGGTGGCACGCGCGTCCTCGCACTGCTCGGCAGCGGACGGAGGAGGAGTCCACGATGCACCTTCCGAAGGAGTGAAGTTTCGCTCAGGTAAGCCTTACTTTCATCAGATTAGTAGAAACGAGTACTGCTATTTGATCGACCTGTGCCGGTTTTCGGCCTTCGCTCACGTCGCGGATCGGGTCGTGAGCGATCCGGCATCCAGGCATCCTGCCTGGTGGGTTCAAGCCGGTGACAGAGCGGCCGAGCCGCTATCGCTCCGTGACCCTACCCGCCTCGACATGCCAATGACGGTCGAGGCGCACATTGTCGAGCATCCGGCGGTCGTGGGTGACGAGCAGCAGCGCGCCCTCGTACTGCTCCAGCGCCTGCTCCAACTGCTCGATTGCCGGCAGGTCGAGGTGGTTCGTCGGTTCGTCGAGGACGAGCACGTTCACTCCCCGCGCTTGCAGCAGGGCGAGCCCGGCCCGGGTGCGCTCTCCTGGCGAGAGCTCGCCGCTCGGACTGTGCACATGATCCGCTTTCAGCCCGAACTTCGCCAGCAGCGTACGAACGTCGGAGCTTGCCATCTCGGGGGCCTCTCGTTCGAAGGCGGCGGCCAGCGGCACCTCGTCAGCGAACCGCGAGCGGGCCTGATCGATCTCCCCGATCGCAATGGATGACCCCAGGCTCGCGCTGCCGGAATCCGGGATCCGTCGACCCAGCAGGGTGCGCAGAAGCGTCGACTTCCCGGCACCGTTCGGACCGGTGATACCCACCCGATCTCCCGCGTTCAACTGCAGCGAGACGGGACCGAGCACAAAGTCTCCCTGCCGGACGCTTGCTTCATTGAGCGTGGCAACGACGGCACTCGATCGGGGCGCAGTACCGATCGTAAACTCCAGCTGCCACTCCTTTCGCGGCTCTTCGACCTCTTCGAGCCGACGGATCCGACTCTCCATCTGACGCACCTTCTGCGCCTGCTTTTCACTCGATTCCGTCGCGGCCCGACGCCTGATCTTGTCGCTGTCCGGCGCCTTGCGCATGGCGTTGCGCGTGCCCTGACTCGACCATTCCCGCTGCGTGCGGGCGCGCGCGACGAGATCCGCCTTCTTGCGGGCGAATTCGTCGTACTCCTCGCGTCGGTGCGCCCTCGCGATGTCTCGCTCCTCGAGATAGGCCTCGTAGCCGCCTCCGTAGACACGATTCCTGTGCTGCGCCAGGTCGAGCTCGAGTACGCGCGTCACGCACCTCGCAAGGAACTCTCGGTCGTGACTCACGAGCACCGCGCCTCCGCGGAGCCCCTGGACGAACCGCTCCAGGCGTTCGAGTCCGTCGAGATCGAGGTCGTTGGTCGGCTCGTCGAGCAGGGCGATATCGAATCGGGAGAGAAGCAAGGCGGCGAGCCCCACCCTCGCAGCCTGACCGCCTGAGAGCGAGGTCATGAGCGTGTCCCCGGTCACTCGGGCGGTTGCCTTCCGGGAGTTCTCATCGGGGGACGCCTCGGCATCGAGCCCGAGTTCGGCGAGCACCGCGGGCAGTCGATCCTCGAGGTCTGCGGCACCGCTCGCGAGCCAGCGTTCGAGCGCGATCGAGTACACCTCGTTCGGATCGGCGTTCCCGTGCATCCCATCCGCCGCACCGAGCGCTGCTGCGGCGGCGTCCATCTCGGCGGTGGCCCGCGCGCATCCCGTGCGACGCGCGACGTAGCCTGCGACGGTCTCGCCTTCGATTCTCTCGTGCTCCTGGGGGAGCCAACCGACGAACGCATCACCGGGGGCGAGATGGATCTCCCCGGCTTGAGGGGGCAGCTCACGGGCGAGAATGCGCAGAAGGGTCGATTTCCCGGCGCCGTTCACCCCGACGACCCCGATCACCTCCCCCGGCGCCACGGTCAGGTCGAGATCGTCGAAAAGCGTGCGATGCGCGTGTCCACCGGCGATCCCTTGCGCCACGAGTGTTGCTGTCATGTCCCCAGACTATTCAGCCACGCCTCTTCTCGCATACGCGCGGCCGCGGGTCGGACCCTACCCGGCGTCAGCGCCGGGTTCGCGGTGTTCCGTGCGGGGAACGCGAATGCACGCACCCAGCCCCGCTGCAAGCAGGCTGAGCGCTGCCGCGACCAGGAACAGGGTGCGGACCGGCGCGACCGCGATCGCGTCTCCCTCACCGGCGCCGGCAAGCAACAGCCCGGTCACAGGAATGCCGATCGCGGATCCTATGGTGCGGAGCACCCCGTTGAGGCCCGCAGCCGCGGCGATCTCCGAGCGAGGCGCGATGCGCGTCACGAGGTCGGCTGCAACCGCGAAGCCGATTCCGTTCCCGAGGCCGACGATCGCGAATCCGAGCACCACCAGGCCGAGCGACTCCGGGCGCGCGCCCGCGACCAGGCTGCCGACGCACATGAGAAGCAGAGCGGTTGCGGCGACTGCTCCGCCCGATCCCGACCGGAGCAGTCGCGGGGTGAATCGTCCGCCGAAGAACACGAGCACGGCGCTCGGCAGCATGGCGACCCCGGCGGCCGTCACCGACATCCCATGTCCGATCCCTCCGCCGGATTCGAACAGCACAGGGAGTCCGACGTAGAAGAGGTAGGGCACGAATCCGAGGAAGAGCGTCACCAGATGGGTCAGCAACAGCCCCGGATGCGCGAGCGCCCGGACGTCGACGACCGGGTTCGCGACACGAAGTTCGACGAGCACGAGCGCCGCTGCGCTCGTGCCGGCGACACCCCAGAGACTCAGAACCGGAGCGGAGGCCCATCCCCAAGCACTCCCCTGAGAGATCGCCAGCAGCAGCGCCAGGAGGGCAAGGGCGAGAAGCCCGGCTCCGAGCAGGTCGAGCCGGGCAGAAGTCCCCCGCCGCGAGCTCGGCACCCAGCGGATCACGAGAAGTGCGCTGAGCACGCCGAGGACCGCCCCGACTCCGAACAGCCAGCGCCAGCCGAGCACGTCGGTGAGCAGGCCGCCGATCACGAGCGCGGACCCGGCACCGACTCCCAGCATGGCACTGAGCCACCCGATGGCCGAAGCCTGAGGCGCGGGGGCCAGATGGCGCCTGACGAGCGCGAGCGCGAGCGGGAAGGTGGCGGTTGACGCGCCCTGGAGCACCCTCGCGATCAGCAGCACCGGCAGGTTCGGGGCGATCACCGCGAGCACCCCGCCGGCACTGAAGACCAGGAGCGAAAGGAGAAGCAGCCTTCGATGGCCGAACAGGTCTCCGAGGGAGCCGAGGATCGGAGCCGAGACCGCTCCGGCGAGCAAATAGCTGGTCAGGATCCATCCGCCGACCCCGGCATTCACCTCGAACGCACCGGCGATCTGCGGCAGTGCTGGTACCAGCAGAGTCTGCATGAGAGAGAAGCCGAGGACCGCGCAGGCAAGGGCAACGACCATTCGGCGGCCTCCGCTGTCGGTCAATGTGTCGGGTGTTCCGCGCAATGACGGAGGCTGTGCCATGGATTCCTCGATTTCTATTCGGAGCGGACTATTCCGTTCCGTTTTATGTTAGCAGTCCGATACGCTGCTGTCATGGAAAGTGAACCCGTCGCCCCGGCCCAACCTCCTCTACGAGGGCGCGCAGCGGAGGCGCGGCAGAACGATGACGCCGTGCTCGAAGCCGCTCGAACCGTTTTTGCCGAGCGAGGATTCGATGTTCCTATTTCAGCCATCGCTGAACGCGCGGGAGTGGGTGTCGCCAGCATCTACCGCCGATATCCGAACAAGGACCGCCTCGTCCTGGCCCTCCGCTTGCACGCGCTGCGCCAGGTCATCGACATGGCGCACGAGGTGGCCGTCCCCGTTGACGGCTCGGCCGTCCGGAGATTCCTCGAACGACACCTCCGGGAGGCTTCGAGCCCGCTCGTCACGACCTTCGGCAAGCATGTTCCACGCTCCCCCGAGGTCGATGCGGCAGCGGAAGAACTCCGGACCGCACTGGAGTCGGTGATCGCGCAGGATCGAGAACTCGGCCTCGTTCCCGAGGATTACGGCCCGGGCGAGCTCATGATTGCGATCACGCATCTCAGACCGCTCCTTCCCACTGACAAGGAGCGCGCCATCGAACTGCATCTCCGCCAACTCGACCACTACCTCCTCGGACTCGACCAGCGTCGCGCGGGCCGCAGCGTGCGCGGCGCCCCGATGACCTGGGAGGAGTGGGTCTCACTGAACAGTTCCGACTGAATGCGCGCAAGACCATCCGAGCAGGCTCCGAGCGAGGAACCATTCATGAAGCTCATTCACGAGGCGGCCTGGTGGGTCGCCGACTACCTCTACGCCGCGTGGTGGCAGGTGCGCGCCGCTCTTTCGCACCATTCACCATCCGAGTTCGCAAGCGGAGATCGCAACCCGATCCTGATCATTCCCGGCGTCTACGAGCCCTGGCGCTTCATGCTGCCACTGATCCGAGCGCTCCACGATACGGGACATCCGGTGCACGTCGTCGCACCCCTTCGCACCAATCGAATGCCGATTCCCGCTGCCGCGCGTCTCGTCGAGGAGTACCTCGCGACGCAAGGGCTCCGCGACACGACCCTCGTCGCGCACAGCAAGGGCGGGCTCATCGGCAAACACGTCATGAGCTTCGGCGACGCGGAGCGCAGGGTGCGCGGGATGGTCGCGATAGCGACCCCGTTCGGAGGGTCCAGATACGCCCGCCTGCTGCCGGGGCGTACGCTTCGCGCCTTTCGACCTGGAGATGCGACGCTGACGCTTCTCGCCACCTCCTTCGGTGTCAACTCGCGAATCGTCTCGGTCTTCGCCGAGTTCGATCCGCACATTCCCGAGGGCAGCGAACTCGACGGCGCCACGAACGTGCGCGTCCCGACAGGTGGGCACTTCCGCATTCTGAGCCACCCACGCACGGTCGCTGAAGCGAAACGCTGCGCCGGCGACTCGGCAGACCCCGGAGACCCGGGCTGACCCCGCTGGCGCACCACCGCACAGCCTCCCTCCGAGTTTGCCTCAGCGCCGACTGCTACGATCGCAGTTCAACTCCCGATGCGCGAGAGAGGAGAACCGGATGCGTGCGTTGCAGATCTTGCGCATCCTGCTCACCATGCTCGTCGCATTCGCGCTGAGCATGCCCCTGTTCTGGATGATCGACGCACTGCAGTCCCACCAAGTGACGGCCTCGACCGAGTTCGCTCCGAACACGCTGCGATTCGACGAATCCCGCAGCGAACAGGACACGCTCAGCCGAGTGACCGAGGGTGTGCAGGCACATCAGATCCGCCACTGCACTGCAGAGGAGAGCCCGCTGATCGCAGCGAGCACGTACCTTCTCACCGCCACCGGCACGCACGCACCGCAAGCCGTGCTTCGATCGTCATGCATTCCGCCTCCAGCGCTCCAGCGGCATGAGCGGCAGCAGCTCTCGCGACTCTTGATGCCGCTCTCCCCGCACAGGGAAGTACCCACCACTCCACCATTAGTCGCTGCCTGACCCAGCCTCGCGCTCGACGCTTCGCCGACCCCTGTCGGCGCGCAGCGCCCTGGTCGCGGTCCTCTGCTGTCGCATGCGCCGACGGCGCCTCAGAAGACGACTCTCCCTGGAATGGAACCTCATGCATCGCTCGACATCCTCCCCGCCCTCGCCGCACCTGGCCTCCCGTCGAAAACGACGGCGTCGTCTGCTCATCACCATCTCGGCAACGCTCTCGGTCGCACTCGTCGCCACCGTGGCGGCCGTCGCCTTCGCGATCCATCGCCTCGACCGCAGTATCGTGCGCTCGGAATTCACGCTTCCCCAGGTCGACGAGGACACCTGGGTCGATCCGGGCGAACAGAACATCCTCATCATGGGGCTCGACAGTCGCGTCGATCAGAACGGCAATCCGCTGCCAGACGAGCTCTACGACGCGCTGCACGCCGGCGGTGCCGAGAACGGCGGCTACAACGCCAATGTGCTGATGCTGCTGCATATGCCTGCGGACCGCTCGAAGAGCGTGGGCATCTCGATCCCGCGCGATGACTACGTCGAGCTCGCTGGCGCGCCGCTCGGTGTCACGCACTCCAAGATCAAGGAGGCGTACGGACTCGCCATGCAGGAGCGCATGAACGAGATCGTGTGGGGCGAGGAAGAACTCTCGGACGAGGAGGCCTACCAGCAGGCACGGGCCGCGGGCCGCCAAGCCCAGATCGAGACGGTCTCGCATTTCCTGGGTGACGTCCGCATCGATCACTTCGTGGAGATGACCATGGGCGGGTTCTACGAAATCGCCCAGGCCGTCGCGCCGATCTCCGTCTGCCTGAATCAGGCGACCGCGGACGAATACTCCGGAGCCAGTTTCGCGGCGGGCGTGCAGGAACTGGACGCGCAGCAGGCGATCAGTTTCGTCCGACAACGTCGCGATACCAACGAGGACGGTCCGTATCTCACCGATCTGGATCGATCCAGACGCCAGCAGGCGTTTCTGATCGGCCTGGCCGAGAAGCTCAAGGATCAGAGCACCTACCTCAATCCGGCGACGGTCGCCTCGCTCGCGGAGACCACCCAGAACTACGTCGCCCTCGATTCGGGGTTCGACGCGCTGGGCTTTCTGCGTATCGCGAAGGAGGCGTCCGGGCACGGAGTCGGCTTCGTCACCCTGCCGATCACGGAGTTCGATGAGATTGACGGGGCCTCGGTGAACCGGGTCGATCTCGACGAGATCCGTGCGATCGTCACGTCGATCTTCGATGGCACCTACTGGGAGCCGACCCCTGAACCAGAGGCGAACGCGGAAGCGGAGGAGGGCGAGGCCTCGAACGAGGAGGAAGCAGGCGACGCCCCGGAATCCCCTATGCCCGAACCGGCATGGACGGATGCGGGCAACGCCGTCTACGACTCCTGGGATCAGCCGATCCGCACCGGAGGCATTCCCTGCGTCAACTGAGGGAGCGCGGTCGGGCGCGCGGGATCTCCGCCTGCCCGATGGCGTTACTCCTCGGTGCGGAAGCCGGCTGCCTTATGCGTGCCGTCGCAGAACGGCTTGATGGAGGACAGCCCGCATCGGCAGAGCGCGACTGTGCGTCGTGTTCTGCCGATCGGCTCGCCTTCCACGGTCTGCATCTCCACGTCTCCGCGAATGATGAGCGGGCCATCCGGGTACGGCGTGATGGTCGGCCTCTCGTCACTCATGTCAGGCCCGGCTGCGCAGAGAGGACTCGCCGCGCTCCCACGAGGCGAGCATGTGCCCACCGGCCCATCCGTCGACCGCGAGGCAGGCTGCCGCGCCGAACATGATGTCCGAGAGAAGTTCGGGGCGTTGCACGGCAAGCGCTCCGGCCAGGTCCCGACTCGCGATCTGCTCGTGCACGGCGTCCGCCTCAACGTGCTCATCGAAGTAGTCGGTCACGTCTTCGCCAAAGCCCAGTCTTCGGAAGCCATCCCCGTACATGCGATTCGGAATCGAGGAGGTCATCTCGAAGGCGGCAAGGTGCCCGACGATCGCTCCCAGCAGCCGACGGTTCAGGCCGAACATCGACATCATGTTCTGCGAGGCGAGCGTCACGGCCGGGACGACATCGAGATACGCGCCGTACCGGTCATCGAGCCCGACTCCACGCATCGTCTTGGCGAACACCGCAGCGTGCACGCGATCAGGTCGCCCTCCCCCGTATTCGTCGGACTGGATCTCGACGAGCGCTGCCTTCGGCTTGCCGGTGAGGCGCGGGATCGCCCAGGAGTGCGGATCTGCTTCGCGCAGCGTGTACACGGACCGCTGCACGACAAACTCTCGAAGCTGCGATGCATCGGCCTGCCTCGCGACGTAACGCGCGAGACTCGGACCGGATTCTCCCGAGGTCAATGCGAACAGCGAACGTGCGACTGCATCCGCGGTCGGCTCTGGAAGCTCAGGAACCGGCACCCGTTCGCGCAGTTCCTGTTCGAAGGGCCGCTCGAGCGCACGCCGCGCGGCGATGAGCGCGGGACTCCATTCGAGTTCAGGGTCCAGGCCCTCGAGCGAACCATATGAGGAGGCGTAGAGCAGGAAGAGCGCAAGCTGGATATCGTCGTCGTGGCTGAGGTTCACTGCGCGATCCGCAGCGCTGCGCGCACGCGCATCGAGATCCTCGCCGCCTCGCCCACCGGTGAGAACCCGGAGCACCGCCTCGCTCAGTGCTCCGCGAGGCGAGCAATTGACTGGACTGCGAGCTTCGACAGTGTGCGTGGGCATGAGACCTCCATGGGTACGAGGGTTCCAGCCTCGCGGCGCCCCGCCGTCTCGGCTAGGCCCTTGACTGCACGACAGACGCTGCGGTAGGCCCTCAGGGCGACTCCGCGCGCTCGACTCCCCTACTAGAATCGACAGTTATGGCAATCGGCTCGACGATCCTCGTTTTTACCGTGCAACTCGCGGACGTCGACCGTGGGGTCTACGAGGATCTCGCCGTTCGCGTGGCTCGGCATCCCTCGGAGACGGACGCATTCATGTTCACGCGGCTCCTGGCGTACTGCCTTGAGTATCAGGAGGGCATCGAATTCGGCGGAGGCGTTTCCACCGCCGAAGAACCAGCGGTCCTGGTGCGGGACCTCACCGGCGCGATCACCGCCTGGATCGAGGTCGGCTCGCCCGATGCGGCGCGTGTGCACTTCGGCAGCAAGCTCGCCGATCGCACGGCGGTCTACACGCACCGAGACCCGGAGAAGATACTCGCCTCCTGGGCGGGCAAGACCATCCATCGCGCCGACGCCGTGGTACTTCGCAGCTTCGACCCCAAAGGAATCGACGAAGCCACTCGCGCACTCGAACGCCGGAACACCCTCTCCGTCTCGGTGACGGAGGGAGAACTCTATCTCGAGTTGAATGGCACGTCGCTCAGCATGACCGTCCGGACCCACGAATTGGGTGCCTAGCGCCCGTCACGCTTCGTCGATCCCCTCAGCCGGTTCGACCGCGATGAACACCGGCTCCTCTCCACGACGCATGACCGCGATCATTCCGGTCGGCACTTCGGCCCAGGTGTGACTGCTCCAGTGCAGTTCGAGCGGTTCTGAGACGACGAGCTGCGCATCCTCCGGCAGCAGGTCACTGGCGCCGTCACGCGTGCGCAGCGAGGTCGGGCCTGACGACCGGAAGAGCGAAGGCGCACGTGCGTCGCCCGCATCTGGGCTGACCCAGCGCAGCACGACGAGCTGGTCACCATCCGATGCGCAGACCGTCGCCCGGAAGGGATCGGCGATCTCGTGCGCCTTCCGGGCGCGCTCGATCCGAGCCACCAGCCGTGTCAGCGCGGCCACCGGATCCTGGGACAGCCCGTAGCTGAGCGCCAGATAGAAACACACCTCGGAGTCCGCGTTGCCGAGGATCGACGGGTAGAGTTCGGGGCTGACCTCCATCGTCAGCTCGCGCTTCAGCGCACTGAACCCAGGCACCTCGCCGTTGTGCTGAAACATCCACCCGTCGTGCACGAAGGGGTGACAGTTCTGCTCGGCGATCGTGCCACCCGGCGCCGCGCGCACATGGGCGAGAAAGCAGCCTGACGAGATCTGCGCGGCGAGATGTCTCAGGTTCTGGCTGTCCCAGGCAGGGACGATCTGCCGGTATTGACCGATGCGTCGTGCGCGCCCCAGCCAGGCGATGCCGAATCCGTCGCCGTTCGTCGGAAATGCGCTTCCGCGAAACTGGGAGGCGAGTGGATCTCCGGGCAGGTAGAGGTCCCGGGCGAGCAGGCTCTGATCGATCAGCGAGTGGTTCGGGCGCACGAGCACGTCCTCGAGCGCGATCGGAGATCCGAGATACGCGAGCCAGCGGCACACGATGCCTCCCCTCTGCTGCCTGTCCAGGTGCCCTCGAGGCTACCCGCATTCGTGGACGTGCGACAGGGGCGAGCGATGCCGACGACCAGGGGACGCGCGTGCGGCCCGGTCAGGCGTGACCCACGAGCGGCAACGCCCGATCGCTGACGAAACGACGATCGGTGCCGTCGATGGGATCGACGAATCCGAGTTCGCTCGCGAGCAACTGCAGCGGAACGCTGAAGTCGTCGATGTCCACCTGGCGCTCGACCGGGTAGAGCGGGTCGCCAACGATCGGAATGCCGAGCCTGTTCAGGTGCATCCGCAGCTGGTGCGTCTTGCCGGTGAGCGGAGTGAGCCGGTAGACGGCAAGTCTCGACTCGTCGGACTGAATCCGCTCGGCCTGACCGCTTCCGTACCCCAGCGGCCGCACGCTCTCTGGCAACTCTGCCTCGAGCTCGACGATGGAGGCGGAGTTCGGCTCACGATCGGGCAGTTCTTCGGCACGCATGACCCCGTGCCGCTTCGTGAGGTGACTCCGCACGGTGACCGCCTCGCTCAGATCCTCTCGGAGCGGGGCGATCGCACGGTAGCTCTTCTCAATCTCTCCACGCATGAACATCGACTGGTACGGGCCTCGCCAGCGTCGCTCGGTCGCGAGCAGCAGCAGTCCAGAGGTCACCCGGTCGAGTCGATGCATCGGAGTCAGCTCTGGCAGTCCCAGCTCGGTCCGCATGCGGACCACCACGCTCTCGGTGATGTGACGCCCTCGCGGGATCGACGAGAGAAACGGTGGCTTGTCGACCACTACGATGCGCTCGTCCTGATAGCGCACGTGCACCCTGCCCGGAACCGGGGGCTCGTCGCGCAGGTCCCGGTGGAACCAGACGAAGGTGTGCGGGCGGTAGCGGTCTTCTGCGAGCACCGGGTCGCCGTTCTGATAGACGAACCTCTCGTCGGCGATGCTCTCGTCGACGTCCAGGTTTCCCCTCAGCCGAAAATCGAGCCAATCGCGCATCGTCGCCCAGCGCCGGGAGTGGTCGTCTCCGATCCCCTCGGAACGCATCCAGGCGGGGTCGAGACCGCCCCTCTGGGGCAACGGGGACTTCGGGGGCATCCAACGATCGTATCGCGAGCGACAGCGAGGGGCCTCCGGCAGCCTGGTCGCCCCTCGCGTTCAGGAACTCTGATCCCGTAACCGCACGATGCGCTCATGCCCGCTCTCCTCGAGCTCGGCCACATCCGAGCGCGACTTCAGGAAGTCCGAGAAAGATCGGAATCCGAGCGCTTTCTCATTGAACGAGGGGTCCATCCGGCGCATCTGCTGTTTCACGACCGAACTGTACAGCCACCCCTCGTCATCCTTGTCCTGGGTCAGCCAGAGTGCCCGAATGAGCAGGCCCGTCATTTCGGCGTCGCGCTCTTCGATCTCTTCGGCCGATTCGACGGGTTCGACCGACTCCGCCTGCTTCGGCGCCTCAGCCTTGACCGACTTCGCAGTCGAAGCACGGCGCGATCCTCTCCCTTCCGCCGGCTCTGCCACTCTGCTCGAGTCAGTTCCCGCACCGGTATTCGCCGTCGCCGCTTCGCCGGAGCGACGCTGTTCACGCGGCGGAATGCTGACGCCAGGCAACGAGTCGTAGGTCGCGAACTCGTCGCACGCGGCGGTGAGCGCTTTCGCCGTCGATCCGGCCACTCCGACGCCGACCACGTACCTGCCCAGACGTTTGCAGCGCTGCGCCAGGGGCACATAGTCGGAATCCCCGGCGACGATCACGACGTGAGTGAGGTCATCGAGTCGAAACATGTCCTCGACGGCGTCCACCGCAAGTCGAATGTCTGCACCGTTCTTCGCGTAGGCCGCCGCCGGGAACAGCTGCACCAGATCGACGGCGCGCGCCACCAGCTGCGAACGGTAGTCCGCGTTCACCGGCGAGGACCAGTCCGCGTATGCACGCGTGAGCACCAGTGTGCCGAAGGAGGACGCGTAGTCGATGATCGTCCCTACATCGACCACCGCGGCTTGCAGGCGGGCGACGATCTCAGCGTCGGCGGGATCCTCGCTGATCCGCTGGCGGTCGCGGGCGAACGAGTTGCGCCCGTGCACCCGGTCATACCACGAGAGCACGATGTTGTCGAAGTCGAGATAGACGGCCACGCGAGCATTCTGGGTTTCAGCCATGTCAACAGTCTGTCAGGTCGTGAGCTCACGTGCGCCGGAAAAACGACCCTCGGCGAACGCGGCTTCGTGCTGCACCCGCTCCCTCAGCGACATCGCTCTCGAAGTCCCGCATTTGCTCGGCGACGGCGAGCATGCACGGCCACTCGGCTTCGCCGCGAGTCCGGCGGGCCGCACCTCGAAGCCGCACAGGCTCAGGGCTGCAGCACGGAGCGAGCCAACACCGCGCTCCGGGCGTCGGTGCGTGAGTAATGCACAAGGCCCCGATTCTCCGCAGAAAATCAGGGCCTCTATGGCTGGGATACCAGGACTCGAACCTAGAATGACGGTACCAGAAACCGTAGTGTTGCCAATTACACCATATCCCAAGAGGTATCTGCGAGCCGGTAAACCAGCAGCAGCACCGAGAATCAACTCTACCAAACCCCTCCGCCATTCCCAAATTGGAGCAACGCGAGGCGTCGGCCGGGAGCGTCATCGACGGGATGCTCGGAAGCCCGCTCGCGAAACGCGAAGCGCCCGCCCCGCGTGAGCGGAACGGGCGCACTGCTCGGCCGAAGCCGAAGGCGTAGCAGACCTACTTGGGACGCGAGGCGAACTCTTCGAAGATCGCGCGCGGGCGCTCGAGCTCGGGCAGGTTGACGACGTCGCGTCCGAGGAAGAAGTGTCCGACCCAGCCGCCGAAGACGCGCCACTTGCGCTCCCACGTCGGGATCGCGAGGCCATGGTAGAAACGGTGCGCGAGCCACGCGAAGTAGCCCTTCATCGCGAACTTTCCGGACTGGAACACACCCGTGTTCAACCCGAGGCCGGCGACCGCACCGGCGTTCTTGTGGTTGTACTCCGCGACGCCCTCACCGCGAATGTCGGCAAGGATGTTCTTCGCGAGCAGCTTGCCCTGACGCACGGCGTGCTGCGCGTTGGGCACGCAGAATCCGCCGGGGCCAGGGGTCGCCGAGATGTCGGGAACCTGCGAGGTGTCGCCGGCCGTCCAGGCGCCCTCGAGCGCTTCGCCCTCTTCGGTTGCGATGCGCAGGCTGGGCAGCGCAACGACGTGCCCACGAGGTCCGATCGGCAGGTCGGTGCCGCGCAGGAACGGGCGGGGCATGACGCCTGCGGTCCAGACGATGAGATCGCTCTCGTAGGACTCGCCGGTCGACAGCTCGATCTTGCCGTCGACGGCCGAGGAGAGCTGGGTGTCGAGGTGGATGTTCACACCGCGTCGGGTCTGATCCTTGATCACCCAGAGCGAGGTCTCCAGGGCGACCTCCGGCATGATGCGGCCCATTGCCTCGATGAGATGGAACTTCGTCTCGTCGAAGGTGATCTCGGGGTACCTGCGCAGCAGTGCGGTTGCGAACGAGCGCAGCTCGCTGATGGTCTCGATGCCTGCGAAGCCGCCGCCGACGACCGTGACGGTCAGCAGACGCTCGCGCTCGGCGGAGCCGGCGGGCAACGACGCGGCACGCTCGAAGTTGTCGACCATGCGGTCGCGCACGGCGACGGCCTCTTCGATGGTCTTCATGCCGATCGCGTTCTCGGCGATGCCCGCGATCGGGAAGGTGCGCGATACCGAACCGGTGGTCACGACGATGTGGTCGTATTCGAAGTCGAATGCCTCGCCCTGGTTCGGGGTGATGGTCGCGGTCTTCGACGCGTGCGAGATGCCGGTGACCTTGCCCGCGATGTTGGCGGTGCGGTCGAGATGACGACGGCGGGCGACGACCGCGTGCCGCGGTTCGATCGAGCCAGAGGCCACCTCTGGGAGGAACGGCAGGTAGGCCATGTAGGGCAGCGGGTCGACGATGGTGACCTCCGCCTCGCCTGCACGGAGCATCTTCTCGAGCTTCCATGCGGTGTAGAACCCGGCGTAGCCGCCGCCGACGATCAGAATCTTCTTCGCCACGAAGCAGTCTCCTTAGAGCGCGTTAGGGGGACGCGCCCGGCATGTTCTCGGGCGCACAAAAACCGGGCTATTCCGCCCGACCTTCCTATCCTAATACGCTCCAGGCGAAGTCCTGACACCGATGGGTGCCGCGGTTAGACTCGCAGACATGAGCGCGAGACACGGCAGAACGAGATTTGCTTCGAGGATCGCGACCGCGATCACGGCGCTGCTCGTGATGGGCGCCGCGGGACTCGCGGGAATCGGTCCAGCAGCTCTTGCCCTCGGAGGTGCGCCGGCCTACGCGGCGGACCTCGACGATTTTGTCATCGACTCCTTCGCCGGAGAGTACCGATTGAGTCTCGACGACGAGGGGCGATCCTCGCTCAGCACCACGGAGCACATCGTCGCAGTCTTTCCCGAGTTCGATCAGAATCGCGGACTCGTGCGCGATCTGGTGCGCGTCTACGACGGACACGACACCGATCTGCGCGTCCTCAGCGTCACCGATGAGCACGGCACGCCTCGCGACTACTCGCTCGATGCCTCCGGCGACTACCTATCGGTCACCATGGCCGTGCCGGAGGGCGACTACGTGCACGGCGAGCAGCACTACATCATCGAATACACGCAACGCGACGTCACCCGGCATTTCGAGGACACCGGAGCCGATGAGTTCTACTGGGACATCAATGGGACCGGATGGCGACAGCCGTTCGGCAGCGTCACGGCCCACGTGCTCCTGGACGACTCGCTCGCCGAGGCTTTCTCCGGGGCGGCCGCCTGCTACCGCGGAACACTCGGCGAGGCCGAGTCCTGCGAGATCGTGGGCGGTGATGGCGACTTCACCGCTCAGGCCTTCGGTCTCGGAATCGAAGAGAACATCACGATCGCACTCGGTTTCGAACCGGAAACCTTCGCTCCGGCGCCGACTCCCCCGGTCCCGTTCCTGCAGCGTACGCCGCTGCTCATCTGGGCGGGGATCGCGAGTGCGCTCGCAGGCATCGCCGTCTTCGTCGTGGCCCTCGTTCGCGGGCGAAGCGCTCGAACAGGCCGCGCCATCATCGCGGAATACGAGCCTCCCGAGGGAGTGAACGCGGCGACCGCGGCAGAACTCCTGCGCGCACGCAAGAAGAGCATGACCGCGACTCTGCTCGATCTCGCGGTCCGGCACAAGATCCGGCTGCTGCGGGACGAGGCGACGAATCGATACGGCGTGGAGTCGCTCGATGCCGGCGGACTCGACACGACCGAGGGCTGGGTCTACGGGCGTTTGTTCGACGGCAGACGAGACGCTGCGGGCATCGATCCGGGAACGAGAGTCTGGTTTACGCAGAAGAGCACGACACTCGGCGACACCGCCGGCTCGCTCGTGCAGCGAGTCAAACGCGAGGTGAAGACCCGGGGCCTGGTCCGCCCGGTCGGCGGCAGGGCGATCGCCTGGGTGGTCGCCCTCATGGTACTCGGCCTGGCCCTCCCCGTGCTCCACTCGATCATCCTCGGTCAGTTCGTGCTGATGACGATCCTGCTGGCCGTCGGCATCAACGTGCTCATCTGGGGACTCTTCGGCATGGTGGCCGCGCTGGTGGCCGGGCGACGCGTCACCCCCGAGGGAGCGCTCCTTCTCGACCATCTGCGAGGACTACGCGAGTACATCCGCCTCGCCGAGGCTGATCGCATCCGCATGCTGCAGAGCGCAAGCGGAGCCGAGGTCGACGAACAGTTCATCGTGCGAGTCTACGAACGGCTGCTTCCCTACGCCGTCCTCTTCGGCTTCGAGAAGGAATGGCAGGGCGAATTGGAGAAGTACTATCGCGAGTCGAGCCCCGAATGGGTGGCCGGCACCGATACCGGAATGACCTCCTTCACGAATACCTTCCCCATCGCAGCCTTCGCGACGAGCGTGGCTTCGAGTCCGACGACGCAGTCGACCGCCTCATTCAGCGGAAGCGGATCAGGTTCGGGATCCTCGTTCTCCTCGTTCAGCGGCGGCTCCTCGGGAGGCGGCTTCTCCGGCGGGGGCGGAGGCGGAGGAGGCGGAGGCGGCGTGTAAGGGTGCGCTCGCGCTCAGCTGTCCCGGGAGAGTCGGGCTCGGGTCAGGGTCGAGGTCGAGCACGCACCGGACGCGGTTCGCCCGCGCAACGGTTCTAGGCCCAGCCGCTTCGCTCGATCACGAGGTCGCCGATCGGGTTGACCCCCGGACCCGCCGCGAGCGCATGCCCCATGAGCGCGTGAAGGCACTTGACGCGGGTCGGCATGCCACCGGCGCTGATCCCGGCCACTTCGGACACCTCGCCGACGCTGTCTCGATCCGCGATGTACTGCTGATGCGCGGCCTCGTACTGCGCTCGCATCTCGTCGTCCGCTGCCAGCATCTCGTTGAACTCGACCATCATGCCGACCGCTTCGAGCCGCGATGCGGCCGCGACCGCTTCGGGGTGGCACAGGTAGTAGAACGTCGGAAACGGGCTGCCGTCGGGCAGCCGGGGTGCGGTCGCGACGACGGCGGGTGAGCCATCAGCTGCCCGCGCGGCAATGCCGATCACTCCCCTGGCCTCGCGTCCGAGTTGTTCGCTCACCGCGGCGATATCGGCTGCGGAGGGGGTGTCGTATGGCGGTCTCGGCATTATTCGGTCTTTCCGTTCAGTTCTTCGGGGCTCGCGTTCGTGGTGCCTGCGGTAAGGGTCGAAATGGCGAGGGCGCGAGCCCAGTTGCGCTCAGCGGCGGTCAGCTTCTCGCTGGTCTGCTCGTCGGACTCCGCGGGAATCACGACGTCGTCGATGATGCTCAGTTGGATCTCCCCCGGCATCACATAGAAGAGGCGTCCCCGAGCCTGAGAGCGCACGTATGACGGATCGAGCCATTTCGCACGTTCCTCGTCGGCTTTCGTGACCTGCTCGTTCTGCAGACGCACGCTCTCTCGCAGCTCTGCGAGCTCACGCTGCTGCTGCACGTAGGTGGTGAGCGTGGGGCTGATGATGATACCGCCCACAACGACGAGGGCCACGATCAGCGCGGTGAAGCCGCTGAAGCGAAGGCTGGAGATCCAGTCCCCCAGCTCTTCGCCCAAGCGACGCCTGGCCACGCTGATCGTTCCCCTCGTCCCGAAGTCGCTCAGCCGTCGAAGCGCGGGAAGGCGCTGCGTCCGGCATAGCGAGCAGCCTCACCGAGCTCTTCCTCGATGCGCAGCAGCTGATTGTATTTTGCGACCCGGTCCGAACGCGCCGGGGCACCGGTCTTGATCTGCCCGCAATCGGTCGCGACGGCGAGGTCGGCGATCGTCACGTCCTCGGTCTCTCCGGAGCGGTGGGACATCACTGCGGTGTAGCCGGCGCGCTGCGCCATCTGCACGGCGTCGAACGTCTCGGTCAGCGTGCCGATCTGGTTGACCTTGACGAGGATCGAGTTGGCCGCGCCCTGTTCGATGCCGTCTGCGAGCCGAGCCGGGTTCGTGACGAACAGATCGTCGCCCACGAGTTGCAGGCGATCTCCGAGATCGTCGGTCAGCGTCTTCCAGCCCGCCCAGTCGTCCTCCGCGAGCGGATCCTCGATCGATACGAGCGGGTAGCGATCCGCGAGATCCGCGTAGTACGCCGACATCTCTGCCGCAGTGCGATCCTTGCCCTCGAACCGGTAGACGCCGTTCTCGTAGAACTCGGTCGAGGCGACGTCGAGCGCGAGCGCGATGTCGCGGCCGGGCTCGAAGCCGGCGCGCGTGATCGCTTCGAGAATCAGATCGAGTGCGTCCGCATTGCTCGGAAGATCGGGGGCGAAGCCGCCCTCGTCGCCGAGGGCCGTCGTAAGCCCCTTCTCCTTGAGCAGGGCCTTCAACGCGTGATAGACCTCGACACCCCAGCGCAGACCCTCGCTGAACGTCTCCGCCCCGAGGGGCACCGCCATGAACTCCTGGATATCGACACCGGTATCGGCGTGCGCGCCGCCGTTGATGATGTTCATCATCGGCACGGGCAGCGTGCATGCGGTGGGGCCGCCGAGATAGCGGTAGAGCGGCAGGCCGGCGCTGGCGGCAGCAGCGTGCGCTACGGCCAGGCTGACGCCGAGGATCGCGTTTGCTCCGACGCGAGACTTGTTCTCGGTGCCGTCGAGTTCGATGAGGGCGAGGTCGATGAGACGCTGATCGTCAGCGGAAAAGTCGTCGATCGCCGGGCCGAGCTCGTCGAACACCGCATCCACGGCCTTCCGCACGCCCTTGCCCAGGTAACGATCCTCGCCATCGCGAAGCTCGTACGCCTCGAATGCGCCCGTGGATGCACCCGAGGGTACCGCCGCGCGACCCACCGATCCGTCGGTCAGTCCGACCTCAACTTCGACCGTTGGGTTGCCTCGCGAGTCGAGAATCTCGCGTGCGATCACCGCGTCTACAAATGCCACCGTGTGCTCCTTGGGTTCGGGGTTGGGAACAGAAACAGTGTATCTGGGCTTGCACTGCACGCGCGCCGAAGACCCGGAGCTCGCACCACCGCGCGACCCCTGTTCGAGAGCCGAAACGCCCCAACGCCCAAAGGGTGGGAGGGCCGCCGCTCCTACTCCTGCGATTCCAGGTACGCGTCTGGGCCCTGCTCCGCTGCATCGGGCTCCATGAAGAGGAACTCGAGAATATTGCCGTCCGGGTCTTCGAGCGTACGCGAGTACATGAAGCCGTGATCCTGCGGGAGTCGCGGCTCCGCCCCACCCGCAGCGATCCCCCGTTCGAGCACTTCGTCGACCTCCGCGCGAGAGTCTCGAGTGAAGGCGATGAGCACCTGCGCCGTGGTTCGCGTGTCTGCGATCTTCTTCTCGGTGAACGTCGAGAGGTAGTCGCGAGTCAACACCATGAAGAAGATCCGGTCGTCCCAGACGATGGAGGCGGCGTTCTCGTCGGTGAACAGTGGATTGATCTCGCATCCGAGCGCCGTGTAGAACGCTTTCGAGCGCTCGAGGTCGTCGGTTGGGAGGTTGACGAAGATCATGGTGCTCATTGGGTCCTGCCCTTCCCTGGCCTGCGTTGGCGTCACACTCTCACCGCGGTTCGAGGTACGGCAACAGCCTGACACCCCTCATTTCGGAGGTCAATAGGAGTTCGCTGAACGAGCGATGATTTGTGCATCAGTCGCAGAAAGGGGCGGGGATCGCCGAGCCGTGCGACTAGCTCAGCGGGCGCAGCTCGATCGCGTCGGCGTCACGCGCACCGGCCGGCACATTCGCGAAGCTCGTGAAACCCTCGGCGGCCACACGGGCCAGCAACGCCTTCATGTTCTTCTGTCTCCGCTCGAGCCGCACCCGATGCCCGCGGGCGACGAACTGCTGCTTGACCGAAGCGAGATCTGCCGGGGCGACCTCACGATCGAACACGAGGACAACCGAATCCGGCCCGACGTGCTCCGGCAACTCGATCAGGTCGACCACTCGCTCGAATCCGATCGAGAATCCGACAGCGGGCACGTTCTGGCCGAGAAAGCGTCCGACCATACCGTCATACCGGCCGCCGCCACCCACGGAACTGCCCGAGCCCGGGTGCGCGATCTCGAAAATGGTGCCGGTGTAGTAACCCATGCCGCGGACGAGCGTGGGATCGAATCGCACGACGACACCGGCGGGCAACGCGCCGTCGAGCGCTTCACCGAGTTCCGCGAGGCTCGCCATCCCCTCGGCAGCGCCCGCGTTCTGCGCGACACCAGGAAGCACCGCTTCGATGGCTTCGCGGCGGAGCGCGATCCCCTCGCCGGCCAGGGCCGGCTCGACTGCAGCGAGCACGGCGCCGAGTTTCTCGGCCGCGACCGAGTCGAGCTCTCGCAGTTCCTCGACGACCCCTGCAGCGCCGATTTTGTCGAGCTTGTCGACCGTGATGAGGGCGCGGTCGTGCTGCACCGAGTCGAACCCGCAGTGAGCGAGCAGGCCGAAGAGCACCCGGCGATCATTCACGCGAATGACGCAGCCCTCCAGCCCGAGCGCCGCGAGCGCCGCAGAGGTGGCAGTGATGAGTTCGATCTCGGCCAGCAACCCGGCCTCGCCGATGATGTCGATGTCCGCTTGCACGAACTGGCGGTAGCGCCCCTTCTGGGGCCTCTCGGCGCGCCAGACCGGAGCGATCTGCAGCGCCCGAAAGACCGGGGGCAGCTCAGCTCGGTGACTCGCGTAGAAACGAGTGAGGGGAACCGTGAGATCGAACCGAAGACCGAGGTCGGCGAGCAGTTCAGGGTTCTGCGAATCGACGGCTGCGGCGAGCGCATCGGGAGTGATCCCGCGCTTCAGAATCGAGAAGGAGAGCTTCTCGTTGTCCCCGCCGAGACCCGCATGCAGACGCGAGTAGTTCTCAACCACGGGGGTTTCGATCTCGTCGAAGCCGTGCGCGCGGTACACGCTCTTGATGATGCCGAGCGCGTGCTCGCGCCGGGCCTTGTCAGCGGGCAGGAAGTCGCGCATGCCGCGCGGGGGGTTCACCTGTGTAGCCATAGTGCTCTCATTCTTTCACGCGCTGCGGCGATGAATCGACCTCGACGAGGCTCGAATCCACTCAGGATCAGGTGATCGACTGCGCCCGCTCAGGCATCGGGGGCGTTGCGCATGCATTCCTCGGAGAGCTTCGCGGTCGCGCGACGCAGAGCTCGATCCGCATCGAGTCCAGCAGCGTTGGCCTTGATCACGAGTGCCAGAATCTCGTCTCCGAGAGATGCCTCGTTGACTGATTCGAGCCCAGGCCGCGGTTCCGTTTCCGCTTCCCCTTCCGCGTGAATCGCCTCGGACCTGGGGGCGTCCCCACGCAGTTCGGGCGAACCCGCTGATCGCACGTCCAGGAGCTGCGCACGCTTCAACCGCTCGACCACCTTGGCGGCGCGCGCCAGAGTCGGCATCCCCGCCGGTATGCCGTCGAGTGCGCCGCGGGATCCACGGCGTTGACCGGCGGCGTCCTCCTTCAGTCGCTCCCACTCGGCGTTGAGCTCGTTCACCGTCATGTATCCGCGGTCGCCGAAGACGTGTGGGTGCCGGGCCCGCAGTTTCTCGTCGAGTGCTGCAGCCACGGTGTCGAAGTCATAGCCCTCGGAGTCGCGCGCTGCGATCGCGGTGTGGAAGAGCACTTGGTAGAGCACATCCCCCAGCTCCCCTGCCACTTCGTCAGCGGAGAGCCCCCGCTCGACGGCATCGACGAACTCGGCGGTCTCCTCGATCAGGAACGGGAGCAACGATTCGTGCGTCTGAGCCTCATGCCAGGCGCACCCTCCGGGGTTCGCCATTCGCCGCACGGTTTCGCGTGCAGCCTCGATCGCCGACCGTCGCGCTCCATCAGATTCGCCGGTTCTCATACAGGGAACCCTATCCTGCGAGGGCTAGCATCGACTCATGCCTTCTTCGACTTTCGCCGTGCGAGCCGGCGGGATCCTCGCGGTCGCTGCGCTCGCAAGCAGCCTGGCAGCCTGCGCTGCCGAGCCCGAACTCGGGTTCACGTCGCCCACCATGGCGCCCGAACAGTCGTTGATCGAGGCCTGCGCGATCTCGGGGGACGAAGTCGATCGCCTGACCGCTGATGCGCAACAGCAGATCAGCAGCGAGATGGAACTCGCAGCGTCCGAACTCGCGAGCGGGAATCTGCCCTCGCTCGACGCGCTCTCCGGCACCCTCGACGACACACTGGCAGAGATCGAGGGGCAGCTCAGCAACTCCGAGGTGCTCGCCGCCGTAGGCAACGTGCGCACGGCGATGCAGGGCTTCGCAGATATCCAGCAGCCGGAGTCCGCACTCGGACTCCCCGGATATCTCGCTTCGCTCGGCTCCCAGCTCAGCGACCTGGCGCAGGCGGGCAAGCAGCTGCAAGCTCTCTGCAACGCCGGCTGATCCCAATCTTCCGGGACGTCAGATACCCGCGTCGCGCACGCACAGCGCGGACGCGATCGTGTCGCGGGAATCCGACGTCATGCGCCCGAGCTCGGTGACGGTTCGTCTGGCTCCAGCAGCGCCGTGAGCACCCCGCCGACCCAGGCCACGATGTCTCCGTCGTAGGGAGCTGCGCCCCCGCGACCGACTCCGGAGAGCGGACTGCGCGAGGTGGGCCCCGCCTCTGGAAGCGGGATCTGGAGCGACTTGCTCGCTTCGGTATATCGGGCACCGCGATACATCCGGTTCATTCGCATCTGCCGGGATCCCGGAAGGGCGACCGGCTCGATGCGGAGCGCGGATCCGGTCGCCACGACCTTCGTGAGTCCCAGCTGCGCGGAACGTCGCCGCAGGGCGGAGATCGCCGCAAGCCGCTGGACCTCGAGCGGAGGCTCGCCATAGCGATCGGTCAGTTCCTCGAGCACGAGCGAGACGTGGTCCTCGGGGGCCTGGGGATGCGAGGCCGCCGAGAACTTCTGGTAGGCCTCGAGCCTGAGACGCTCGCTCTCGACGTAGTCCTCGGGGATGTGCGCATCGATCGGGAGCTCGAGGGAGAGCTCATTCGCTCCGGCGACGTCTTCGCCCTTGAACGTGGCGACGGCCTCTCCGATCATGCGGAGGTAGAGGTCGAAACCGACACCGGCGATGTGTCCCGACTGCTCGCCCCCCAAAAGGTTTCCGGCGCCGCGCAGTTCGAGATCTTTCAGCGCGACCTGCATGCCGGAGCCGAGCTCGTTGTTCGCCGCGATCGTATCGAGCCGCTCGTGCGCATGCTCGGTGAGCGGCTTGTCGGGATCGTACAGGAAGTAGGCGTAGGCACGCTCGCGGCTGCGTCCGACGCGGCCGCGAAGCTGGTGCAACTGGCTCAGGCCGTACCGGTCGGCGGCATCGATGATGATGGTGTTGGCGTTCGCGATGTCGAGACCCGTCTCGATGATGGTGGTCGAGACGAGTACGTCGTATTTGCGCTCCCAGAAGTCGACCACGACCTGTTCGAGCTGATGCTCGCTCAGCCGTCCGTGCGCGACGGCGACGCGTGCCTCGGGAACGAGTTCAGCGATCTGCGAGGCTACCCGGCCTATCGATTGCACGCGGTTGTGCACGAAGAAGACCTGCCCTTCGCGCAGCAGCTCTCGACGAATCGCCGCGACGATCTGCTTGTCGCTTCTGGGACCGACGAACGTCAGGATCGGATGCCGATCCTCCGGTGCGGTGGCGAGCGTGGACATTTCACGGATCCCGGTCACCGCCATTTCGAGGGTGCGCGGGATCGGAGTCGCGCTCATGGCGAGAATGTCGACGCCGGTCTTGAGCTTCTTGAGCGCATCCTTGTGCTCGACACCGAATCGTTGCTCCTCGTCGATGATGACGAGGCCGAGATCCTTGTAGCGGACCTGATCGGTGAGCAGACGGTGCGTGCCGATGACCACGTCCACGGTGCCGGCAGCGAGGCCCTCGAGCGTGTCCTTCGACTCCTTGTCGGTCTGGAATCGGCTGAGCGCCCTGAGACGCACTGGGAACCCTGCCATGCGGTCCTGGAACGTCTCCAGGTGCTGCTTCACCAGCAGCGTCGTCGGCACGAGCACCGCGACCTGCTTGCCGTCCTGCACGGCCTTGAAAGCGGCACGAACCGCGATCTCGGTCTTGCCGAAGCCGACGTCGCCCGAAACGAGACGATCCATCGGAATCTCGCGCTCCATGTCGCGTTTGACCTCGTCGATGGTCGTGAGCTGATCCCGGGTCTCCGCGTAGGGAAACGCCTCTTCCAATTCGTGCTGCCAGGGGGTGTCGGGGCTGAACGGGTGGCCCTTCGACGCGACACGCGCCGAATAGAGCTTCACCAGCTCGACCGCGATGTCGCGCACCGCCTTGCGAGCCTTCTTCTTCGCGGTAGCCCAGTCGCTTCCGCCCATCTTCGAGAGCGCGGGCGCTTCGCCGCCGACGTAGCGCGAGAGCTGATCGAGCTGGTCAGTAGGCACGAAGAGCTTGTCCTTCGGCATTCCGCGTTTGGTGGAGGCGTACTCGAGCACGAGATACTCGCGCAGTGCCTTGCCTCGATCCGCGGCACTGCGTCCGATCCCCGTCGGAACCATGCGCTGAGTGAGCTCGACGAACCTGCCGATGCCGTGGGTCTCGTGCACGACGTAATCTCCCGGCTGCAACTGCAGCGGATCGACCACGTTCTTGCCGCGGCGTTTCGCGAGCTTCGTCGGCGCCTGATGCTGGCTCACGGCTCGGCCGAAGAACTCCGCCTCGCTGACGAGCAGCAGCTTCGCCTCCGCGCTCTCGAACCCCGCCCAGGCCGTCCCCGGGGTCAGGTAGACGACCCCTTCCTCGAGCTCCTGGGGCAGCAGATCGACCATGCGGGCGGCGACTCCCGCGTCGGCGAGCACGTCGCGCGCACGCTCCACGAGGCCGACGCCCTGCGCAGTGACGACGACGCGCCAACCAAGCTGCAGGCGCTCGCGCAACGAGTCTATGGTGGCGACTCCCGCGTCCGCGCCCGGTGCGGGACGGAGCAGCGGGTTCCCCCGCACGACGATCTGGTCGTCCGACGAGAGCTCGTCATCGGCATCAGACACGAAACCGGTCAGTGTCTGCCAGGGACGCGTGCCTGCGGCCTCCAGCAGCTCCTCCATGGTGAGCATGCCGTGGTTGTCCGTCGGCACGGGTGCATCCGCGCCCGCGGTGGCGGCAGACCATGCGGCTTCGAGGAACTCCCGGTTGGTCTCCGCAAGACTGACCGCACGACCGGACACCCGCTCGGGTGAGACGACCATCACGGCAGCATCCGAGGGCAGCAGCGCAGTGAGGGGCTGCAATGCCGGCAGCAACTGGGGCAGCAGGCTTTCCATGCCCTCCACGGCGATTCCCTGGGCGATCTTCTCGAGCAGCGTGCTCAGGGCCGGGAATCGGGGAAGCAGCGCTGCTGCGCGTGCGCGCACGTCCTCGGTCAACAGCAGTTCTCGTGCGGGCCAGAGCTCGATCATCGGCAGCGGATCGCCCGCACTGCGCTGATCGCTCACCGCGAAGCGGCGGATCTGGTCCACCTCGTCGCCGAAGAAGTCGACGCGGACCGCCTGTTCGGCGGTCGGGGGGAACACGTCGAGAATGCCGCCGCGGACCGCGAACTCGCCGCGGCGCGTCACCATATCGACCCGGGTGTACGCGGTTTCCACGAGCCTGGCCGCAATGCGTTCGAGGCCGCTGCTCTGCGAGCCGGCCGTCAGCACCACCGGCTCGGCATGCGCCGCATGCGGCGAGACGGGCTGCAGCGCTGCTCGGACCGAGGCGACGAGCACGAGCGGGCGCCCTGCCTCGGCCGGGGCGTCGGTGGCATCGCGCAGTCTCCTCAATGCGGAGGCCCGGCGGCCGACGGTCTCGGCACTCGGGCTCAACCGCTCGTGAGGCAGCGTCTCCCAGGCGGGAAACTCGACAGTGACGGCTTCGGGAATGAGCGAGGCAACCGCGGAGCGAAGCGCTTCGGCTTCACGACTCGTCGCGGCGATCAGCAGCTGAGTGCCACGGGATCCTCGTTGCATGCGGCGTCGGACCAAGCCTGCGATGAGCGATGGCCGCAGCGCTTCCGCCACCGCGAAATCCGCTCTCTCCTCTGCCGCGTCGAGTGCTCGTTCGAACGACTCCGAAGCGGCGAGGAGGCGTTCGAGTCCGGCGAGACTCATTGCGAAGCCCGCCCGTGAAAACGCTGCTGCGTCGCGAGCAGCCCGTCCTCGACCAACGTCTCGGCCGCATCTGCAGCGTCCTCGAGGAGGACCGCAAGCGTGTCTCGTTCGCCGCTTGCGAAGGGTTTCAGCACGAAGTCGGCTGGATCCTGCTGACCCGGAGGACGACCGATCCCGATGCGGACTCGCAGAAACTCGGGGGTCTCGAGCGCCTTGGCGATGTCACGCAGGCCATTATGCCCCCCGTGACCGCCGCCCTGCTTGACTTTGATCGAGTCGAAGGGCAGGTCGAGTTCGTCATGCAGCACGACGATTCGTTCGGCGGGTACGCCGAAGTATTTGGCGAGTGCCGACACCGGCCCTCCGGAAGTGTTCATGTAGCCGTTCGACTTGGCGAGCACGAGCTTCGGCCCTCCAGGGCGCAGGAAGCCCTCGGCGACACGAGCGTTTGTCCTGTGGGTGGCGAATCGGCTCCCGCGACGGTCGGCCAGCACGTCGAGCGCCATCTGGCCGACATTGTGCCGAGTCGCTTCGTACTTGGCGCCGGGGTTTCCGAGTCCTACGATCAACCACGCGTCGCCCACCGGCTCATCCTCCGTTTTTGTCCTCCACCAGAATATTCCCACCGAACTATCGAACCACACCGCGGCGGAAATGTTCGCAGCAGAGTCCGGTGCGCGTCACGCAGAGAACCCCGCCGGTCGCCCGGCGGGGTTCTCTCGCTGTGCTGCTTCGAGAGTTACTCGGCAGCAGCCTCTGCGGCTGCCTCGTCCTCTTCCTTCGAGCCGCGGGGCTCGACGACCTGCACCACGAGCTGGTCGGGAGCATCGAGAAGGGTCTCGTCGCTCGCGAGCTTGACCTCGCCGGCGAGCACGCGCGAACCTGCTTCGAAGCCCTCGATGTTGACCTCGACGTGCTCCGGGATGTTGGCCGCGGGGACGCTCAGGCGGATGGTGTTCAGCTCCTGCAGCGCGTTGGTGCCCGAGAACGGCGCACCGACGATCACCAGCGGGACCTCGACCTCGACGGTCTCGCCCTTGTTGATGATCACCAGATCCACGTGCTCGATGACCTGGAGCACCGGGTTCTTCTGCACGTCCTTGACGAGCACGAGCTGCTTCTTGCCGTCGATGTCGAGCTCGATGAGCGCGTTCGCGTGACGAACGATCAGGCTCAGCGGGTGGGTCTCGACCGAGAGGTGGAGGGGTTCAGCACCGTGGCCGTAGACGACGACCGGGGTCTTGCCTGCAGCACGGAGCTTGCGGGCGACGCCCTTGCCGAAGGTCTCTCGTGCCGTTGCGACGAGCTGTGCAGTCTGGCTGCTCATGGGGGTTCTCCTTTAGCGGGCTTGCGCCCAAACAGGGCGGCTCGGGCCGCCGGTCTGAAATGCCTCGCCGTATGGCGCGTCAGAAGGGCCCGCTAGAGGCTCCACCGCGTCGATCACGGGCGCGAACGCCCCTCGCCGAAGTACAGCTTAGAAGCTTAGCGCATATTTGCGCGGTACGCAGACAGTCGCCGGCCAGACGGGAGCACGCGCCGCGGCGGTCATGCTTCCGTTTCTCGTCAGGAGGCGCTTGCGCCCCGGGCGTAGCGGTTCGCAGCCGCGGCCACGCTGTGGTTGTAATCGATGGTGTTGTTGTAGGCCGCGACGGCGGCGATCCATCCTTCGGCGCTTCGAAGGTCACCCGTTGCGCAGAGATAGCGAGCCGCAGAGTATGCGGCATCGTCGATCTGCTGCGGTTCGGCCGCCCCGTCGCCGTTGCCGTCGGCGCCCCACTGCGCCCACGTGGCAGGGATGAACTGCATGGGGCCGACCGCGCGATCCCAGATGGCGTCGCCGTCGAGGGAGCCTCCGTCGGTATCCGGGATCGCGTCCGTGACGGTGCCGTCGAGGGCCAGGCCGATGATCGGTGGCGTTGCGAGGCCGTCGGCGTTCAGGCCGCCGCCTCCGAATCGCCCATGGTCGGTTTCGACGTAGCCGATCCCGGCGAGCGTGTTCCAGCCGAGGCCGCACCCCGGTTGCTCGCGCGACACCCGCGCGGCGGCTTCGGCGTAGGCGTGCATCGCACGCTCAGGGATCCCGGTGTCGGCGGAGACCCGGCGTACCCAGTCCGGGTCGATCCTCCGCCCGTCTCCGTCCGCCCCGCTCATCTCAGCGGCCCCAGGCGCGTCCGCCGGGTCGAGGGCGCCGAGCCTGGCCCCGGGTCCCTCGTCGCCGCGAGCAGCAGATCCGAGCGGTGCCGAGGCGATGACGGTCGAGGAGGCACTGGGCGGGGAAAGGATGAATGCGAGCCAGGAGCCCGCGATGCCGAGAACGCCGCACAGGAGTGCCCCGACCCACGCGCAGAGGAACCACCGTGGGCGCTTCGACCCCCCTGATCGGAGATCCACACCCGGGCCGGGACGCAACTCACTCACTGCGAGTCTCCCTCGTATTCGGCAAGGCGAATGCCTCGCAGCAACCAGATCGTCCCACCGGCGATGCCGGCGAGCAGCAGCGCACCGCCACCGACGATCCCGATTGCGACCCCGACTGGGATCCCAGCCGCCCCCTCGGTCTGCCGTCCGTGCGCCCGGCTCTGCGCTCCGCCCGGACCCGACCGTCGCTGTTGCCGCTCCTGGATCGTCGCGGCCTGCTGCGCCGCCACGGCCTCCTGCCCCGCCTGCAGTACCGCGGCATTGACCCGTGTCGCGTCATCGGCACCATGTGGGGTGAGGCCGCAGAACACATCCCCGAGCGGCACCTCGCCGACCTGGAAGACGTAGGAGTGGGGTTGCGTCGTCAGACTGGCTCCCGTTGCGGGATTGGTCGCCACGGCATGAGCGGTCAGTACGTAGATCCCCTGCTTCTCGAAGACCCACTGCGCATGGGTGTGTGCGGGCGTCGGTTCACGTATCGTGCCGGGGAGGGCGTAGCCGCCGTGCGTCAGGAGGGGCCGCCAGCCGCCGAACGCCCCCTGGCTGGTGTACAGCGAGACCGTGCCAGGGCCGCTCACATCCGTGACATGTATCGATACGTCGGTGTAGCCACTGGCCGCCGTTCGGTTCGTGTCCCATCCGGGCCAGATCAGGGCCGGATGCTGCGAGAGCGGCAGCACGTATCCCGCCGGCCCCCCTGGAAGTCCGGGAATCTGGGCGAATGCGGACTCCTTGACCTTCAGCAGCACCGTTTCCGCTTCCCGCAGCACGCGATGTCCGGTCACATCCTCGAGCACTTGCAGTACGGCGAGTCCGCCACCTGCTGAGACCGTGAATGCATCGATATGCCCATGATCCAATGTCACCTGCGGCATGCACTCTTGCACCGGGGCGACCGGTTGCGGTTGCGGAACGACCGGAATCTCTGGGCCGATCGGCGTGTCAGGCGCACCGACCTCGAGTCGATCCCAGCCCAGCACCGTGCCGTCACGGTTCTTGAGCACCACGCGGAGATCTCCGGCATCGAGAGAAGCAGGCAGTGCGACGGCGAGCGCCCCGTCGAGGTCCAGCTGGACCCAGCCGAGCCAGCTCGGTTCCGTTCCGTGCAGCCAGACTGAGACCCAGTCGCCCCGCTGCTCGGGAGCGTCGACCGTCGCCGTCACCACTCCCCCTGGTACTGCCCTTCGCGACGGATTCGTCACTCGCACCTGGGTCCCGGGTACGTGCGACCGCAACTGCTCCTCAGTGGCCGCCAGTGGATCCTCGTGCGCCGGCTTGGGCACCTGTTCGCCGCCCACCTCCAGGGTCACAGGCCCGGAGACGGAGGGGGCGAAATCGGTCGCCCAAGTCGGCACATACTCGGCGATGATGCGGTGAACGCCCGGTTGCAGTGCCGCAGTGCGAAAGACGGCGGTACCGTCTGCCGCGAGCGCACTGTGACCGAGGAGGGCTCCGCTCGTTTCATCGCGGAACTGCACCGCGCCCGCCCCCGCAGGCGCGACCGTCGCGGCGAGCGTCACCGGCTGCCCCGGATCGGCGGCCTGCACGTCGGTGGCGAGCGACGTGGTCGTGCGGCTCAGATGCTCGTCGAACTCGCCGACGACAAAGGTATAGTCCTCATTCCGAGTGCTCGCCACTCTGCCGTTCGACGCGGTGACATCCGCCCGGACGGTGAGCGTGTAGGTGCCGGCTTCCGTGAAGGCCCATGCGGCGTGCGTGTGTGCGGGATAGGGCTGGGAGATCGTGCCGGGGAACCGATAGCCGCCGCCGAGCATCAGCGAGGTGACCTCACCGAAGGTGTTCTGAGACCAGAGAAAGACCTCGCCTGGCCCGTCGACCTCACTGACCACGAACTCGGTATTCGCGTCGGGGTACTCGGCGACGATCAGCTGCGTCTCCCACCCCGGCCAGATGAGCGCGGCATTCTGGATCAGCGGCAGATGGTGGACATCCCCTGCGAGTCCATCGATGATGCCCTCCGGAATCTCGAGCAGTGCAGCAGGGGCGACGTGCAGCAGCACGGATTCCGGGGCATGCATCACGTTCAGCCCGGTCACGTCTTCCTTCAGTTCGAGGCGGAGTCCCTGCTCGGAGTCCAGCACGGGAGTGAACGCGTCGATGTGTCCATGATCCAGCACCAGCTTCTGTCTGCTTCCCGGGGCAGGCTGATCGGACTGACCGGGAAGGGGCTGCGCGGCGGCCGCGGAGGGCACCACCGTCTCAGCGTGCACCGGAGCGCCCGCGATCAGGCCGAAAACGCTCACGACGAGGGCCAGTCCAGCGGCGGCCGCGATCCGCGCTCCCCGGATCATGCGGCGCTCCCGCCCGACGGCGCGACCGGATCTTCCTCGCGGAGCGCGGGCCGAGCCCGGCGCGCGAGCCATCCGTGCCTTGGCGCGAGGAGCCAGGCGAGCAGGAAGACCGCCGTTGCGACGAGCACTACGGTGCCACCCGCCGGAAGGTCGAGGCTCCAGGACAGGTAGAGCCCGACGAGGGCGGACCCGGTCCCGATCACCGGGGCCACGAGCATCATGACCCCCAGCCGATCGGTCAGCAGCCGAGCTGCGGCCGCGGGCGTGATGAGCAGGGCGAGCACGAGGATATTGCCGATCGTCTGAATCGAGATCACGATGGCGATCGCGACCATGATGTAGAGCACCAGATCGAGCGCGAACACCGGCAGCCCGGTCGAGCGGGCCATCTCGCGGTCGAGAGTGACCGCCACGAACTCCTTGTGCAGCAGAAACGCGACGAGCAGGAGGATTGCCCCCATGACTGCGACCACGATCACGTCTTCATCCGGGATGCCGGTGATCGAGCCGAAGAGGAACTGCTGCAAGGATCCCGAGTATCCGGGGGCTCGCGAGATGATGACGATGCCGAGCGCGAACGCGCCGACGAAGAAGACCCCGATAATGCTGTCCTCCTTCAACCTGCGATGCTGCGAGAAGACGGCGACGAGGATCGCGGTCGCCACGCCTGCGACCGCTCCTCCGAGCACGAGATTGCCCTGGACGACGAAGGCGACTGCGAGACCCGGGAACACCGCGTGCGCGACGGCATCCCCGATGAAGGCCATCCCGCGCAGCACCACGTAGCTGCCGATGACGCCTGCGACGAGGCTCGCCATCATCGACACCAGCAATGCCTTCGGGAGGAACCGGAGATCCGGGTTCAGCAGATCCTCGATGAAGTCGAACGGTGAGAGCATCAGACGACCTCCAGCATTCTGAGCAGCGGGTTGTCAGCCGGTACGTGGAAGGCCGACATCCAGATATCGGGACTCTTCAGCTCTGCGGGCCGCCCGTCGGCCACCACCGTTCGGTTCACGAGACAGAGCCGAGAGCACTGATGCATGGCTCCGAGCAGATCGTGCGTGCTCATGACGACCGCCCTTCCCTCCGACGCGAGGTGCGAGAAGAGCTCGAGCAGCACTTCCTGCGACGGCATGTCGAGACCGGTGAACGGTTCGTCGAGCATGAGCAGCCTCGGCTGCAACGCCAGCGCACGGGCCACGAGAACGCGCTGACGCTGCCCACCCGACAGCTCGCCCACCGGTCGCTCCGCGAGGTCCAGCATGCGGACACGCTCAAGCGCCTCGGCGACGGCCTCGTAATCGGCATGCCTCGGACGCCGCAGCCAGCCGATCCGTCTGACGAGACCCGTGAGCACGGTCTCCTCGACGGAAATCGGAAAGTCCCAGGCGAACTCCGTGCGCTGGGGCACGTAGCCCACGCGTGCACGCGCACGATCGAGCCTTTCGCCCTCGATGCGAATCTCCCCCGTCTCGACCCGTACGGTGCCGAGGATGGCCCGCATCAGCGTGGTCTTGCCCGCCCCGTTCGGACCGATCAGACCCAGGAAGTCGCCTGCTTCGACCGAGAGCGAAACATCGTGCAGCACGCGACGACCGCCGAGCCGCACGGAGAGCTCCTTCACGTCGAGCACGCTCATTCGAGGTCTCCTTCGCGCTGCTCGGCACGGGTGGCTCTGGCGCTGCGCGCTCGCAGCCGCGCTCGGCGACCGGCGATCACGACGATCACGATCGCGACCAGTGTTCCCACACCGACGACCCCCGCCATGACGCCGAGCAGCAGACCGAGTCCTTGAGTGTCTCCGTCCGCGCCCCCGGGCCCGGGGTCGTCTGTCGAGGTCGGCGCAGCCGTGCCGTCGATCTCTTCGAGCAGCGACTCGTCGAACCGGGCGTCGAACGCGAGATCGACATCGGTGGCGTCGCCCACCGCAAAGCGGAGAATGTCTCGATGCGCGACGGTGCTGCCGTCGATGAGTTGGCCCTCGAACTCGAGCGCCACGAGATAGACACCCGGCTGGGTGAATACCCAGTTGGCGTGCGTGTGGGTGTTCACCTCGATCCATGACTCCTGAGGGAAGGAGTCGAGCGTCGACCAGAGCGGTTGGGGTTCTCCGAAGTTCCCCGCCTGCAGGTACACGGAGACGTCACCCGGACCGTCGACTCCCAGCACGCGCTGAGTCGTGCCGAGGCTCAAGGAATCGAGCACCGTTGGCTCTTGCGTGTTCCAACCCGTCCAGATCACCCCCGGGCGGCGCACCTGCGGAATCACCCACACCTCGCTTCCGGGTTCCAGCCCGAGGAACGCGTAGGCGGCATCGTCAGGAGCAGTGAGCTTCGAGGTGTCGTTGACCCGCGCAACGACATCTGCCGGCATGCGCCAATAGCTTGGCTGCGCGGTGTCATCGTGAATCTGAATGATCCACTGACCGGTGTTCAGGGTGGGACCGTAATCGATGTGGCCGTCGTCGAGCACGACGCGCCCGGTCCCCTGCCCCTGATTCGGGTCGATGGTCTGGGCGAGTCCACTCTCAGGTGGTTCCTCGGCGGTAGCGGTCGACAGCGGAATGAGCGCCACTGCGATGGCCAGCGCTGCGGCTCCCGCGATGCGGAGAGATCGGAGGGTCATGGGTTCTTGTGCTCCTGCGTGGGTTGGGGTTCGGGTGCGCCGAGGCACGCACGGATGGATCGTGCGTTGAAGCGCATCATGTCGACGTAGCTCGTCACGTCCTTGCTGAAGGCATCTCCGTAGATCTCGCATATGGCGATGTCCTGCTCGGTCGCCACTTCGACGAGGGTCGAGGACCGTGCGGCGAGGTTGGGTTCGAGAAACACCGCGGGCACCGAGAGGTTTCGTATGGTCTCGGTGAGACGCTTGCGTTCCGAGAGCGAGGGTTCGATCGCCGGATGGGAGGTGACGAAGCCGGCGATCTGCAGATCATAGGCTCTCGCGAGGTAGCCGTACGCGTCATGGGTTGTGACCAGCGTGCGGCGTTCGCGAGGCACTTCTCCGATCGTCTCGCGCACCTCGGAGTCCAGTTCGGTGAGTTCGCGCAGATACTCGGTCGCGTTCTCCCGGTATTCGGCGGCCCCTGCCGGGTCGGCTTCGATCAGGGCGTCACGGATGATCTCCACGTACGACATGGCGTTCTGCACGTTTTGCCAGAGATGCGGGTCGATTTCACCGTGGACGTGTTTCCCGAGCACCGCTTGCGGCAGCTGGTAGACCATGCTGCCGGCCCTCCCGAGGAAGCGATACGCCGGATCGCCCGGAACCTGATGCAGTGCCTTGTTGGGGACTTCGATCACCACGCCCTCGATCGGGAGTGTTTCCTGATGCAATTCGGAGGTGCCGTGCTCGTGATCCATGACGATCGCGAATCTGCGTTCATCGAGTTGGAGGGCGATGTCGGCGTGCCCGGCGTCGAGCACGGGTGCGCCCCGCATGCCGGGCGCTGTGTGCGGGTTCACTCCGACCGCGAAGGTCGCAGTGCCCTGTGCGATCTCAATGGGCTTCTGTTCCGGTGACACCTGCAGCTTGCCCTGGAGGTCGAGTGTGTAGTATCCGGGTTCGGTAAAGGCCCAGCTGAGGTGCGTGTGCGTATTCGGCGGAACGGTGACCGAGTCGTCTTGGTATCCCTGTGCCGTATCGAAGCCGTCGCCCGAATCGAAGTAGACATCGACATCGCCGAAACTTCCGGTGAGGTAGGCGACGAGTTCCCCCGGCCCCTTCACCTGCGTCGCCGAAAGGATCACGTCGGAGCTCCGCTCGGCTCCCCACCCGGCACCCTCGCCTTGGACGCGCAGCCCGAGCCATACGGTATCGAGCGAGACGTCTTCCACGAGCGGGATGATCTCCGCCGCGTACTTCACCGCTTCTTCTGCGAGCGCGATATTCGGCACGTCTTCCGCAAGATTGGTATCGAGTGCCTTGATGAGGCTCTGCTCTTCGAGCATGAGGTAGTTGGTGAAGGCGAGATCGGCGTAGACGATGTCGCGCACATCCCGGAGCGTCGGCTCATAGCTGTGCGGATCGCCGCCCTCGGGCACGAGCGCGCGAACGTCGGCGCGCTCGCCGGCGACGTTGCGCGCCAGGTCGGCGATCACACCGGTGGTGGTGATGACGCTGAGACGTTCGGCCGCGGTCGCCCGGGGCTGAGCTGACGCGTGTGCGCAGCCCGCGAGCAGCGCGAGGACGGCCGAGGCCGCCGTCGCACTGCTCGCGACCCGTGATCCGAAGGAGCGCACTTACTCTGCGGTCCGCATGCGCCGCCGGGCCCCCAGCGAAGCCGCAGCTCCGACGAGGAGGAGGATCACTCCGCCTGCCACGAGCGGAGCCATGTGCTCACTGCCGGTGTTGACCAGGCCGTGCGCAACAGGCGTGCCAGCACCCGCCGGTGTCACCTCGAACGGCTGCCACCCCACCAGCGTTCCGGTCCGGTCGAAGACGGCAAGCCGATGGGCACCGGGCGTGGCATCCGCGGGAACGCGCAGGGTCACCGTCCCGTCCGAGGCGACCTGCTGCCAGTCGCCGCCGAGCAGAGTGGGGTTCGAGAACATCCACGCTGCGATCCAGTCACCCGCGAGTCCGGACTCTGCTCCGATGGTCACGGTGAGCGTCCCGCCCTGAGTGACAGAGCTCCGGTCGAGGGCGATGCCTCCTGCAGGGACGTCCTCGAGCGAGAGGCCGGTCTGCGCCGCCGGGTCGGATTCGGGCTTCGATGCACCGGGCTCGGGCGAGGCGTCGAGGTGCAGCGTCACGGGCGAACTCTCGGCGATGACCCGGTGGTCGTGGTCGTAGAGCTTTGCGACCAACTGGGCCTCTGCATCTTCGGCGAGCACCGTGTAATCGAGATCAGCGCTCAAGGCACCCGGAATCACCGTGTATGCCTCGGCCCCGTGTCGCTTGATGAACCAGTGGTAGTGGTCCTCGCCGGTCTCGGGGCTCTGCACGGCTCGGAGCTTCGCGGAGTCACCGGCACGATACGAACTCTCGAGGCCGGAAATGCTCAATTCGGTGTGCGCGCCACCGTGATGGTAGTCGATCTCGATATGAACGGGAGCCGAAGCCACGTATTCGCTGCCGTCGTCGAAGGTCAGCAGCGCACGCACCTGTGCACCGTCGAGATCGTCCGTCACCGTGAAGGAGAGGGCGTTGGTGTGCTCGTTCGGCACGGAACGCCAGTCCGATTCATCCGCCGTCCGGAGCTGCCATTCGAAGCGGGTGAGCACGGATTCCGGCTCGACGGTCGCGGACAGGTTCGCGACAGAACCGGTGTGGTAATGATCCGAGACGCCCTCGATGCTCACGCTCTGGTAGGGCGCGGCTCCGTGGTCGTCGATGTCGATGATGACGGGAGCTGACTCGAGGGCCGGGGCACCGGCTGCGTCGAGCATCCGCACGCTCACGGCCGCATCGTCATAGGCCTGCTCGGCAGTGACCTGGAGCGATGAGGTCTGCGCACCGGGGACCGGTACGCGCACGCTCTGATCCTTGCGTTGAATGAACCATTCGTAGCTTGCTCCGGGCACCTCGTCCGAGGCTACCGCTTGGAGCGAGATCGGACTGCCCTGGTGATAGTGGTGCCGAAGCCCCTCGATCTCGAGAGTCTGCTGCGCGGGTGCGTCCGGCTCGAAGCTCCAGTGCGCGGGTGCGCCGTCTGCGAACGCGAAGCCGAGTGCCGGATGGGCAACGATGTCCAGGCGCTCGGTCAGCGCCAAGTCGCCGCTCGCGATCGGCGCGCCGTCGGAGTCGGTGTAGCTGACCCATTTCTGCTCCGGGATCGTGACAGTGGTGCCGCTCTGGACGGGAGCCTCCGGGGTCAGCCGACTCTGCTCGGCCACGACGAAGGTGTAGGTCGCGTTCTGCGTCGAAGCGGTCTTCCCATCGCTCGCGGTCACGTCGGCGCGCACCGTGAGCTTGTAGGTTCCCGGCTCGGTGAATGCCCATGCCGCGTGCGTATGTGCGGGGTACGGCTGCGAGATGGTTGCAGGCAGTTCGTATCCGCCGCCCCGAAGCAGCGAGGTCAACGATCCGAATCCGCTCTGCGACCAGAGGAACACCTTTCCTGGACCCTCGATCTCGCTGACTACGATGTCGGTGTCCGCGTCGGGGAACGCAGAGGTGATGAGCTGAGTCTCCCAGCCCGGCCAGATCAGGTTGTGGTTCTGCGTCAGCGGAAGATGATAGGCCTCGCCTGACAGCCCCGGAACGTATCCGTCCGGAAACTCGAGAAGCGATTCGGCCTTCACGAAGAGTTCGACGGACTCGGGAGTACGCAGAACGCCTCCGGGAGGAGTGACGTCCTCCTTCACCGCGAGTTGCAACGAGCCGTCGTCCGTGAGCACCGGAGTGAATGCGTCGATGTGCCCGGTCTGCAGGGTGATCGGCTGGTCGAGGATGGGGGGTGCCGCGTGGGCGGCGGCGGGGAGGAGGACGACCCCGCCGAGTGCGAGCGTCGCGGCGAGTGCCGCGGTACTGCCTCTGGTGAGCAAGCGCATCGAGTGACCTTTCAATGTCATGAGGTGTCGGACTCCTTACTGAGAACGACTCTCACTATCATTATCTATAGCGGGAGGCAGATGCAAGTTCTCGGTCGCCACACGCCGCATCTCATGTACACTCGAACCCGTGAAGATCTGATCCAGTCCCGTTTCGCGCTCGTGGCCTCTGCGTGCCCGCGCGAAACCCGCTCGATCTCGAAGGTGGCATCCGTGCCCGCAACCATTCATTCCTCACACCCGACCCTCGCCGCAGCTCGCCGCGCTGCCGCCACCGACACCGGCGCAACGGCCGGCACGCACCTCTCGGTCGACGGTCTCTCCGTCTCATACCCGGACCGCAGGGTGCTCACCGACCTCTCCTTCACCGCCCGCCCAGGCGACCGCCTCGGTCTGATCGGCGAAAACGGCACCGGGAAGTCCACCCTGCTCCGGGTGCTCTCGGGGCACCAGACCTCCGATGAGGGACGCATCGAGATCCCCGGATCGGTCGCCCTCCTCGAACAGGAGCTCCCCTATCCCGATCACACCGAGATAGCGTCCGTCCTCGACGACGCTCAGCGTGAAGCGGTGGAGGTACTCGGACAGCTGGAAGCACTCGGCTCGAAACTCGCACTGCACCCGGAGGATCCCGGTATCGCCGATGCCTACGCCTCGGCCCTGGAGTCAGCTGAGCGCTCGGGCGCCTGGACCGCCGAGTCGGCAAGAGGCGATACGCTCAACGGCCTCGGGCTCGGAGGCCTCACCGAATCCCGCACGATCGGCGAGCTGTCAGGCGGCCAACGCCTTCGCCTGGCTCTCGCCGCTGTCCTGCTCCGAGCCCCGCATCTGCTGCTGCTCGACGAGCCGTCGAACCACCTGGACGACGCATCGGCCGCGTATCTCGAGCGCGTGCTCCGGGCCTGGCCGGGGATCGTGATCTTCGCAAGCCACGACCGAGCCCTGCTCGACGCCGTTGCGACCAAGATCCTCGACCTCGATGCGCTGCCGATGTCCGCGCACGAACTCGCCGAAGACGTGGGCGAGGATCCAGGCTCGGGGATGGGTGTGCGCCTCTGGGGCGTCGGCTACTCCGCCGCCAGGGCAGAACGCGCCGAGGAGATGCGTCGCTGGCGCGAACGCTACGCCGCGGAGGGCGAGGAGCAATCCGCGCTCGAGCACGAGATCGAGGTGGGGTCCCGAGAGGTCAACCGCAAGCACGAATCGAAATCCGAATCGAGGATCACACGGAAGTTCTACGCGGACAAGGACGCAAAGGTCACCGCGCGCCGCGCGAGAAACGCGCGAGTGCGTCTCGAGACGCTCGACCGAGACCGCCTGCGTCGCCCGCCTGAACCGTTGAGGTTCCGAGGATTCGAGGTGCCTTCGGCTGCGACTGATTTCGCTGAGACGACAGCGGCTCCCGAAACGACCGTGCCCGGCCCCGGCGCGGGGTCCGGCCCGAGCATTCCGTTCGAACGCACTGCCGGTTCCGTGAGCCTGCCCGCTCGGGCGCTGCTCAGCGCACGCGGCATCGGCATCGAGCACCGCCTCGCGGAGACCTCGCTCGAGTTGCGGGAGGGTGAGAAACTCCTCCTCTCAGGACCGAACGGAGCCGGAAAGTCGACGCTGCTCGCGATCCTTGCCGGCTCGCTCGAACCCCAGCGAGGCATCGTCGAACGCCCGGCGCGGATCGGCTATCTGCCCCAGGAGGTCTCGTTCCCCGAAGGCTCGCGATCCTCGTCCGAAAGCTATCGGAGGGCGCTCGGCGAGCAGATCGCCGACGAGATCCCGCTGGAGTCGATCGGCCTGATCGCCGCCCGCGATCTCGATCGGCCCGTCGAGGAGCTGAGCGTCGGTCAGCGACGCCGTCTCGCGCTCGCGATACTCGTCGCAGACGCGCCGCCGGTGCTTCTGCTCGATGAGCCGACGAATCACCTGTCTCTCTCACTCGTCGAGGAACTGGAGGAGGCGCTGCAGCGCTATCCCGGCGCGCTCGCAATCGCGAGCCACGACCGGTGGCTGAGGTCCCGCTGGAACGGAGGAGTGCTTCGCCTCGGCGAGGGGTTCGAATAGAGCGGATCTGTCACGAATGCGTCAGCGGACCGCGCTGAATAGCCCAGGCCCGGCACGCCTGTCACGAATGTGTCGTCGCGAAGTGTCGGGCGCCCCCAGCCCAACCCAACCCAACCCAACCCAACCCAACCCGGCAAGCCTGTCACGAATGTGTCGTCGCGCCGCACCG
>JBEBSS010000017.1:0-49104 GCA_040394175.1 Leucobacter soli
CGCTCCGCGGGGCATTGGGCATTCAGCCCCACCGGGGCTAAATCGCGAAGCCCAACCGCTCCGCGGGGCATTGGGCATTCAGCCCCACCGGGGCTAAATCGCGAAGCCCAATGCCCTCATCATGTCGCGCCCGTCGTCGGTGATCCGCTCGGGCGTCCACGGCGGCATCCACACCCAGTTGATGCGAAACGCGCGCACGAGACCATCGAGCGATTCAGCGATGTCGTTCTCGATCACATCGGTCAGCGGGCAACCGGCACTTGTCAGCGTCATAGAAATGACCAGTGCGTCATGCTCCTCGTCGAACGCGAGATCGTAAATGAGTCCGAGATCAACGATGTTCACACCGAGTTCGGGGTCGCTCACGTTCTTCAACGCTTCGAGCGCCTGCTCCTTGAACTCGGGGTCGATCGAAGCGACGCTTGTTGTCTCGTCCATACCGACCAGCTTACGCGTTCGATGCGGCCGGGAGGAAGCGGTCGTAGCCCTCTTCTTCCAGCCGATCTGCGAGCTCAGGGCCGCCCTCTTCCGCGACGCGTCCGTTGACGAAGACGTGCACGAAGTCGGGCTCGATGTAGCGCAGGATACGGGTGTAGTGGGTGATCAGCATAATGCCGAGGCCGGTCTGCTCCTTGGCGCGATTCACTCCCTCCGACACGATCTTCAGCGCGTCGACGTCAAGACCAGAGTCGGTCTCATCGAGTACTGCGAAGCGCGGCTTCAGCAGTTCGAGCTGCAGGATCTCGTTTCGCTTCTTCTCGCCACCCGAGAATCCCTCGTTCACGTTGCGCTCGGCGAAGGACGAATCCATGCGGAGGTTCTCCATCGCACCGCGGACATCCTTCATCCACTCGCGGATGGCCGGAGCCTCACCGTCGATGGCGGTCTTCGCGGTGCGCAGGAAATTGGCGTTGGTCACGCCCGGAATCTCGACCGGATACTGCATCGCCAGGAACAATCCCGCCTGCGCGCGTTCGTCAACCGACATCTCGGTGACCTCTTCGCCGTCCAGCAGAATCGAACCGCTCGTGATCTCGTAGCGCGGATGGCCGGCGATCGCATAGGCGAGCGTCGACTTGCCCGAGCCGTTCGGGCCCATGATCGCGTGGGTCTCGCCCTGGCGAATCGTCAGGTCCACACCCTTCAGAATGGCCTTCGCGCCCTGGTCGGTCTCGACGCTGACGTGCAGATCCTTGATTTCAAGAATGGAACTCATGCTGCAATCTCTTTCGTAACAGTGGGGTCAATATAAACGTCGTCACCCTCGATTTCGACGACGTACACAGGTACCGGCTCGAATGCCGGAAGGTTGCCGGGCCTGCCGGTGGTGAGGGAGAACGCCGAGCCATGAGCCCAGCATTCGATCTCACCATTCTCGACAAACCCCTCGGAGAGGCTGATCTGACCGTGAGTGCAGGTGTCGCCGATGGCGTGCACCTCACCCTCGCCGTCGAGCACGATCGCGATAGGGACGCCGTCGAGCACGACGCGCACCGCCTGATCCTGATAGAGCTCGCTGACAGAGAGCGCCCGCTGTCGGGTCACGCACTCACCGCTTCGGACAGTTCAGCCTCGACTGCGTCGCGAAGACGGTCCTCGGTCTCTGCATCGCCGATCTGCTGGATCACCTCGAGCAGGAATCCGTGCACGACGAGTCTGCGTGCCTCTTCCTCCGAAATACCGCGACTGCGGAGATAGAAGAGGTGTTCGTCGTCGAATCGTCCGGTCGCGCTCGCGTGACCGGCTCCGGCGATATCGCCGGTTTCGATCTCGAGGTTCGGGATCGAATCGGCGCGGGTGCCCTCGCTGAGCACGAGGTTACGGTTCTGCTCGTAGCTGTCTGTGCCGGTCGCGCTGTTGCGGATCAGCACGTCGCCGATCCACACGGTGTGCGCTCCCTCGCCCTGCAGTGCGCCCTTGTAATTCACGCGGCTTCGACTGTGCGGAGCATCGTGGTCCATGTAGACCTGATGCTCGAGGTGCTGACCTGCGTCTGCGAAGTAGGCCCCGAGAGCCTCGCCGTTCGCTCCCTCGTGGTCGAGGTGGATCGACGGGTTCAGACGGACCACTTCGCCGCCGAGCGAGACCACGATGTGCTTGAGCGTGGCGTCACGACCGACGCTGGCGTAGTGGCTGGCGAGGTGGAGCGCGTCATCCGCCCACTGCTGCACGCTCACGACGGTCAGTTCCGCGCCGTCCCCGACGACGATCTCGACGTTCTCGCTCAGCTGAGCATCACCCGTGTTCTCGAGGATCACGAGCCCCCGCGAGTTCGGCAGCGCCTCGATCACGGTGTGCGCGGCGCGCGGCGCGGATCCGAGCACCGAGCGATCGACGACCGCCGTCACCGGTTCCTCGGAAGCGACGGTGATGAGGTGCGCCTCGCCGAACCCCGACCAAGCGGCAGCGGCCCCTCGTTCCTCGGGAGCCCCCGCACGACCGATCCGGGCGTCATCGCGGGCGATCCACTCGCTCGTCACCCCAGCGATCTCGGTCACCGAGAGTGGGGTTCGTGCACCGTCGAGCTCGCCAGTCAGCAGGTGCTCGATCTTCGCGATCGGAGTGAACTTCCAGTTCACCTCGCGCCCGGTGACCGCCTCGAAGTCGCTCACATCGGTCGAGGTGAAACGCGCGCTGCGAGTCTGCACGGGAACGTGCTTCGCGGCGCCTTCGGCGTCCCACCCTCCGTCTGAGTGTGCCTTGAACCCGTGCTGAGCAGTCTCAGTACTTTCAGTCAACGACATTATCCGACGGATCCTTCCATGCCCATCTCGATGAGCTTGTTCAGTTCGAGTGCGTATTCCATGGGCAGCTCGCGAGCGATCGGTTCGATGAAGCCGCGGACGATCATCGCCATTGCCTCTTCCTCTGCGAGACCGCGGCTCATGAGGTAGAAGAGCTGCTCCTCGCTCACGCGCGAGACGGTGGCCTCGTGACCGAGCTCGGCATCGTCGGTGCGGATGTCGATCGCAGGGTACGTGTCGCTCCGAGAGATGGTGTCGACAAGCAGCGCGTCGCAGACCACCGAGTTGGCGGCATGGTGAGCGTTGGCATCCACGCGGACCTCTCCACGGTATCCCGTGCGACCGCCGCCGCGTGCGATCGACTTCGAGAGGATCGACGACTTCGTGTGCGGTGCAAGGTGGATCATCTTCGCGCCGGCGTCCTGGTGCTGGCCGGGACCCGCAAAGGCGACCGAAAGCGTCTCGCCCTTGGCATGCTCACCCGTCAGATAGATCGACGGGTACTTCATCGTGACCTTCGAGCCGATGTTGCCGTCGACCCATTCCATGGTCGCGCCAGCCTCTGCGATGGCGCGCTTGGTGACGAGGTTGTAGACGTTGTTCGACCAGTTCTGAATCGTCGTGTAGCGAACGCGGGCGTTCTTCTTCACGATGATCTCGACGACCGCGGAGTGCAGCGAATCGCTCTTGTAGATCGGAGCGGTGCACCCTTCGATGTAGTGCACGTAGCTGTCCTCGTCGGCGATGATGAGCGTTCGCTCGAACTGCCCCATGTTCTCCGTGTTGATACGGAAGTAAGCCTGCAGCGGGATCTCGACGTGCACACCCTTCGGCACGTACACGAACGAGCCACCCGACCACACGGCGGTGTTCAGCGCAGCGAACTTGTTGTCGCCCGAGGGGATGACCGTACCGAAGTACTCCTCGAAGATCTCCGGGTGTTCCTTGAGCGCGGTGTCCGTGTCGAGGAAGAGCACGCCCTGGGCCTCCAGATCCTCACGGATCTGGTGGTACACGACCTCGGACTCGTACTGAGCGGCGACGCCCGCGACGAGTCGCTGACGTTCAGCCTCGGGGATGCCGAGGCGCTCGTAGGTGTTCTTGATCTCTTCCGGAAGCTCTTCCCAGGTGGTCGCCTGCTTCTCGGTCGAGCGAACGAAGTACTTGATGTTGTCGAAATCGATGTCGCTCAGGTCGGCGCCAAAGGTCGGCATCGGCTTGCGACCGAAGATCTGCAGCGCTTTCAAGCGTCGCTGCAGCATCCACTCGGGTTCGTTCTTCAGCGCCGAGATGTTGCGAACCACCTCTTCGCTGAGTCCGCGCTTCGCGGTCTCGCCGGCGGCATCGGCGTCGTGCCAGCCGAACTCGTACACCCCCAGACTTTCCAGTTCTGGGCGGTCAATCAGCACATCTGGCATCGTGTCATCCCTCATTCTTCGTAGCGCTACTCGGATCCGGTGCGCACACGAAGTATCGGGTACACAACAGGTTCCCTGCAGCGGTGCAGTATTCTGGGCGTCGGACGAAGCGGGCGTCGGCGGCGCGAACCACCGATGATCGCTTCGTGTTACGCAACCACAGCTTCCCATTCTACAGATGTCGCCTGGAAACGGGAATAGCCCGCGGGCGCCTGTCGCAATGAGCGAACAGGGATGGGAACTGCCGAGAGGAGTCGTTTTGTCAGCCGCGAACACCCATCCGGTGACCGCAGATCCATCCCCGACGATTCCTTCGCGTGCGCTTCGGATCTCGGCGTGGGTCTCATTTGTGCTCAACGTCGTCATCATCGCCACCGGCGGTGCCGTCCGCCTGACCGGATCCGGTCTCGGATGCTCCGAGTGGCCCCTCTGCACCCCGGGCTCCCTGGTTCCCACCGCCGAGCTCGGCATCCACGGACTCATCGAATTCGGCAACCGAACGATCTCGGGCCCGCTCCTGCTCGCGGCGATCCTCGTCGTGGTGCTCACCTGGCGGATCCGGGCGCAACGGCGCGATCTCTCCGCGCTGTCCTGGATCGTCCTCGCGCTCGTCCTGCTGCAAGCCTTCGTCGGCGGTGTGATCGTCTGGGAGGAACTGCGTGCGGTGCTCGTCGGCTTCCACTACACCGTCTCGCTCATCATCGTCTGCATCACTGCCGCGTATCTCGCACGGATGTACGAGCGGGCGGGGGCGCGCGAGCGGGCCGTACCGAAGCTCTTCGCGATCCTCACCCATGTCACCACGCTCGCGATGGCGGTGCTGATCGTGATGGGGGTGCTCACGACCGGCGCAGGCCCGCATTCCGGGGACAAGGATGTCGTCCGCGATGGGTTCGACGCAACCCTGCTCAGCCATTTGCACGCGTGGCCGGGCTACTTCACGTTCGCACTGGTCGCCGTGCTCGTCGGATGGGCGGTATCGCAGCATCTCCGTCCGGCGCGCTGGGCGATTGCACTCCTGGCGATCCTCATCGTCCAGATCGCCGTGGGAATCTATCAGGCGAGACACGGCCTTCCGCCGCTCCTCGTCGGGGTGCACATGGTACTCGCCTCGCTGACCGCGGCTGCCACGACGGTGACCGTGCTGCGGCTGAAGCGTCCGGTCGCCGAGGGCTGAACAAGCTATTCCGGCACGGTGCCGTCGACGATCGGGGCACGCCGTCGAGCCGAGCCGAGGCCCACTACAGCCTTGCGACGATCTCGGCGTGCGGCATCAGCATCCATCCATCGGGGTCGTCCGCCCATCGCCGCCATCCATCTGAGATTCGCTCGAGTCGTGCCTGGTCGGCGAGACCGAGGCGAAGCGCGTTCGTGGCGAACGCGGACTCGAGGGCCCGTTCGGCCCACATGCCGCCCCACCATGCGCGATCCTCGTCGGATTCGAACAACCACAGCGAAGCGCTGCAGACGACCTCGACGAAGCCTGCGTCTCTCGCCCACTTCTTGAGGAAGCGACCCGCCGCCGGCTCGCCGCTCACCCCTCGGTGCACCTGGAGGTAGAGCTCGAGCCAGTCGTCGAGTTCCGGCATTCGCGGAGAGATGATCACGCCCTCATAGTCGACGTCGCGAGCCGCCACCACCCCACCGGGAGCCGTCACTCTGCGCATCTCCCGGAGCATGCTGACGGGATCACCGACGTGCTGCAGCACTTGATGCGCGTGCACGACATCGAACGAGTCGTCCGCGCAATCGAGCGCGTAGGCGTCGCCCACCTCGAATCGGAGGTTCGGGAGTCCGAGCCCGGCCGCATCCTCCGTCGCCTTCCACACGACGTCCGCTGCCGCATCGATCCCGAGCACCTCCCCTGGTGCGACGATTCGCGCGAAGTCCGCCGTGATCGTACCGGGGCCCGCGCCGACATCGAGCACCCGTTGCCCGCGGCGCAGCTCAGGCACCAGATAGGCCGCGGAGTTCTCAGCGGTGCGCCAGGTATGTGATTTGAGCACGCTCTCATGGTGCCCGTGTGCGTATGCGTCGGCCATAGCTTCGATGCTAGTGCGTCACGACCGAGAGCCGATCCAGCGCCGACTCGATGTCGAGCCAGAGGTCTTCGACGTGCTCGATCCCGATGCTCAGCCGCACCAGCGACTCCGGCACCTCGAGCGGCTCGGTCGGCTGTCTGCGTCTGCGCTCCGCGAGCGTTTCGACCCCGCCGAGACTCGTGGCCGGCGTGATCAGGTCCAACGATTCGACGAATCGTTCCGCCGCCGCCGCTCCCCCGACAAACTCGATCGACACCATCGCCCCGAAGCCGTCCATCTGCGCTTGGGCGAGCGCGTGCCCGGGATCGTCGCTCAACCCCGGGTAGCGCACGCGCGAGACCTCGCGACGGCACTGCAAACGACCAGCGAGCTCCGCCGCCGACTCCTCGGCGCGATCGAGGCGAACCGAGAGGGTGCGCAGACCGCGAAGCGCCAGCCACGCCTCGAACGGCCCCGGAATCGAGCCCAGCAGCGTGCGCTTCGCGAGGAGCCGCGCGCGGAGCTCCTCGTTTCTCGCCACGAGCAGGCCGAGAAGCACATCTGAGTGGCCGGCGATGAACTTCGTCGCCGAGTGCACGACGAGGTCGGCACCCTGCGCGAGCGGCCGCTGCCGCAGCGGGGTCGAGAACGTGTTGTCCACGGCCACGATCGCGCCCTGACGCTTCGCTCCTGCGATCAGCGCGGTCAGATCCAACACGTCGAGCAGCGGGTTCGTCGGCGACTCGAGCCAGACAAGCTCCGCATCAGCGCATGCATCGAGCGTGCTGCTGACGTCGGTGGGGTCCACCTCGCGCAGCACGACGGCCCCCTCGGCGTGGAGCTGGCGAGCCAGGCCGATCGTGCCGTTGTACGACGTGGTCGGGACCACGATGACCCCGCCCACCGGCACCAGTGCGAACACCGCAGCGACCGCCGCCATCCCTGAGGCGTAGGACAGTCCCGGGACCGGAGATCCCTCGAGCTCGGCGATCGCCGCTTCGAGGGGCTCCCAACTCGGGTTCGAGAAGCGCGCATACACGCGGTCACCCGGTTCGGGAATCGCGGACCCGACGAAAGTCGAGGTCAGGGTGATCGGAGGATTCAAGGATCCGCCGGTTTCTCTCTGCGGTCGGCCGAGCGATACGACTGAGGTGGCTGGTCGGATGCGTGCAGAGTGCTCGGTCATGCACTCAGCATAAACCCGGGCAACGCTTCCCTAGAACGGCAGCAGGGGATCCACGGCGATGGCCAGCGAGAGAAGCGAGAGGTAGGCGATCGAGCCGTGGAACACCTTCATCGGCTTGCCTTCCTGCCCGCGGATCGCGCTGCCGTAAAGACGGTGCGATTCGATGATGAACCAGCCACCGGTGGCAAGCGCGACGACCGTGTACAGGATGCCCATCTGTGCGACCGGGATCAGCAGCAGGCTCGAAGCGACGGTGGCCCACGCATACAGAATGATCTGGAGTCCAACCGTGACGCGCCCGCGAACGACGCCGAGCATCGGCACGCCGGCGTTCGCGTAATCCTCACGATACTTCATGGACAGCGGCCAGTAATGCGGCGGGGTCCAGAGGAAGATGACCAGGAAGAAGATCCAGGCCGGCCAGCCGAGCGATTCGGTCACCGCCGCCCAGCCGATCAGGACCGGGAAACAGCCCGCGATGCCGCCCCAGATAATGTTCTGCTCGCTGTGACGCTTCAGCAGGAGCGTGTAGATGACGACGTAGAAGAAGATCGCCGCCGCCGAGAGCGCCGCCGCGAGCCAGTTCGTCGTCAGCCAGAGCCAGGCGACCGACAGCAGGCCCAGTACCCAGGAGAAGACGAGCGCATTGCGATCGCTGATCTCACCCGTCACCAGAGGCCTGTTCGAGGTGCGCTTCATCCGGCGATCCATATCGCGATCGATGTAGCAGTTGAATGCCCCCGCGGATCCCGCGCTCATCGCGCCGCCGATCAGTGTGGCGACGACCAGCCACAGGTTCGGCAGGCCGCCTGCCGCGAGGATCATCGCAGGCACCGTCACGACGAGCAGCAGCTCCATGACCCGCGGTTTCGTGAGCGAAACGTATGCCTTCACCGTGCGTCGGAAGCCGATCTTTTCGGGACGCGCACCTGACTGAACTGAGGAGAGGGTTTCGCTGGACATCACCCTCTAGCTTACCCGCTCTCACGGTAGGCTTGTGGTGGCGCTCGGCACTACTCCGCCGAGCCTGCAACAGCCAGCGCGCAGCATCTCTGCGCGACAACTCAGAGAGGCCGGTCAGTGGGCGCAGAATTGCAGTGGGACGAGCTTGACGATCGTGCGGTGGACACCGCGCGAGTGCTTGCAGCGGACGCGGTCGAACGAGTCGGAAACGGCCACCCCGGTACCGCCATCAGCCTGGCTCCCGCCGCGTACCTGCTCTACCAGAAGGTGATGCGGCACGATCCTCGTGACACCGACTGGATCGGACGCGACCGGTTCATCCTCTCCATCGGGCACAGCTCGCTCACCCAGTACGTCCAGCTCTACCTCGGTGGATTCGGCCTCGAACTCCAGGACATCGAGGCGCTGCGAAGCTGGGGATCGAAGACTCCGGGGCACCCCGAGTTCGGCCATACAGATGGCGTGGAGATCACCACGGGACCGCTCGGTCAGGGCCTGGCGTCGGCCGTTGGCTTCGCCTACGCGCAGCGCTACGAACGCGGGCTCTTCGATCCGGACGCGGCCCCGGGAGAGAGCCCGTTCGATCACTTCACCTACGTCATCGCCGGTGATGGCGATCTGCAGGAGGGTGTCACGAGCGAGGCGGCATCGCTCGCGGGTCACCAGGAGCTCGGCAACCTGATCGCGATCTACGATTCGAACCAGATCTCGATCGAAGACGACACCGACATCGCATACAGCGAGAACGTGCGCCAGCGCTACGAAGCCTACGGCTGGCAGGTGCTCGAGGTCGATTGGCGCTCCGGCGACGATATGAGCGCCGAAGGCTACCGCGAGGATCTCCCGGCACTCTACGCCTCCATCGAAGAGGCGAAGGCAGAAACCAGCGCACCGACCCTGATCATCCTGAAGACGATCATCGGATGGCCGTCTCCCGGAAAGCAGAACACCGGCGGCATTCACGGCTCCGCACTCGGAGCAGAGGAGTTGGCCGGCCTCAAGCGCGAACTCGGTTTCGATCCCGAACAGCACTTCGTGGTGGCTCCCGAGGTCATCGACCATTCGCGCGGGCTCATCATTCGGGCCGCCGAGGATCGCGCTGTCTGGCAGCGCGGCTTCGACGAGTGGGCGACCGCGAATCCCGAGCGAAAGGCGCTCCTCGACCGGCTCGAGGCGGGCGAGCTGCCCGAGGGTGCCGTTGGCGCCTTGCCGTCCTTCGAGGCCGGCACGAGCGTTGCGACCCGATCGGCGAGCGGCAAGGTCCTGAATGCGCTCGCGCCGATCATGCCGGAGCTCTGGGGCGGCTCCGCCGATCTCGCAGGCTCGAACAACACGACGATCAACGGTGCGCCCTCGTTCGTGCCCGCACACCACTCGACGGGAGCCTGGAAGGGCGACCCCTACGGACGAGTGCTGCATTTTGGCATCCGAGAGCACGCGATGGCCGCGATAGTCAACGGAATCCAGTTGCACGGCAAGACCCGCAGCTACGCCGGCACCTTCCTGCAGTTCGCCGACTACATGCGTCCCGCCGTTCGTCTCGCGGCGCTCATGGACATTCCGAGCATCTTTGTCTGGACGCACGATTCGATCGGGCTCGGAGAAGACGGCCCCACGCACCAGCCGATCGAGCACCTCGCCTCGCTGCGTGCCATTCCGAATCTCTCGGTGGTTCGTCCGGCGGATGCGAACGAGGTGTCCATCGCCTGGCACGAGATGCTGAGCCGGCACGCCGGGCCAACGGGCATCGCACTCACCCGGCAGAATGTGCCGGTGTTCGAACGCGGCGACGGAGATGCCGCCGACGACGTCTTCGCTTCGGCAGAGGGCGTGCGTCGTGGAGCCTACGTGCTCGCTGAATCTCCAACAGCGCGCCTGGACGTCATTCTCATCGCGACCGGGAGCGAGGTGCAGCTCGCGGTGAGCGCGCGCGAGCAGCTCGCCGCCGAAGGCATCGGTGCGCGCGTCGTCTCGGCTCCGTGCCTCGAGTGGTTCGCCGAGCAGACCCCGGAGTACCGCGAGTCCGTGCTTCCCACGGATGTCACCGCTCGCGTCAGCGTCGAGGCCGGGATCTCATTGGGGTGGCGCGAGATCGTCGGTGATCGCGGGCGGTCCGTGAGCATCGAGCACTTCGGCGCCTCCGCAGACGCCGAAACGCTGTTCCGCGAGTTCGGTATCACGACCGAGGCAGTCACGGCCGCCGCGCGCGAATCGCTCGCCGCGTAGTTCACGTGCTCCGACGAGAAGAGGATCCTCACGATGAGTAATCAGCGAACCACCGCATTGAGCGAGGCAGGCGTCAGCATCTGGCTCGACGATCTTTCGCGAGCCAGAATCAGCAGCGGAAATCTGGCTGAGATCATCGCCGCTCAGAACGTGGTCGGCGTCACGACGAATCCGACCATTTTCGCGAACGCCATCGGTTCGGGCGCGGGCTACGAGGATCGCATCGCCGAGTGCGCCGAGCGGGGTGCAGGCGTCGAGCAGACAGTGTTCGAACTGATGTGCGCGGATGTCGCTGATGCGTGCGACGTGCTCGAGCCTGCGTTTCTGGCAAGCGGCGGACGGGACGGACGGGTATCGATTGAGGTCTCCCCCACCCTCGCACGAGATACCGAGGGCACAATCGCACAGGCTCGCGAGCTCTGGGCCCAGGTCGACCGTCCGAATGCGATGATCAAGATTCCGGCGACCGTCGAAGGCCTCGAGGCCATCAGCGCAGTAATCGGTTCTGGCATCAGCGTCAACGTCACGCTCATTTTCAGCCTGACCCGCTACCGCCAGGTCATCAATGCCTATCTGGTGGGCCTGGAGCGCGCCCGTGTCGCCGGTCACGAGCTCTCGAAGATCCACTCGGTCGCCTCGTTCTTCGTATCGCGCGTGGACACGATGGTCGATGCTCGCCTCGACGCGGTCGCCGAGTCGGGCGCCGCCGAGCTCGACAGTCTCGCAGCGCTTCGCAGCAAGGCGGGCCTCGCGAACGCACGCCTCGCCTACGAGGTGTTCGAACAGGGATTCACCAACGAACGCGCTCGCCTCCTGCTCGATCTCGGCGCGAACCTGCAGCGCCCGCTCTGGGCCTCGACGGGCGTGAAGGACCCTGCGCTTCCCGACACCCTGTATGTCAGCGGACTCGTCGCAGCCGACGTGGTGAACACGATGCCCGAAGCAACCCTGAATGCGTTTGCCGAGCACGGCCTCGTCACGGGCGACACCGTGACCGGTGAGTATCGAGATAGCGATGCGGTGCTCAATGCACTCGATGGACTCGGCATCGACTACACCGAAGTCACCGAGCAGTTGGAGAGCGAGGGCCTGCAGAAGTTCGAGGACTCCTGGACCGAACTGCTCGACACCGTTGCGGCCGCGCTCCGGGAGGCTGCGTGACTATTCGGCTGTACGTCAACGAGGAGCAGCAGCGCTCCGGCGCACCGCTGCTCGCTCGTCTGATCGAGGATCGCTTCGCCAGCCGACTGTTTCGAGAGGACCGCACGCTCTGGGGTCCGGAGGCTGAAGTCGATGCCTCGAACCGCCTCGGATGGGTGGATCCGTATGCCGAGTCCGAACGAGTGCTCGCGGAAGCGATACGACTGCGCACGCAGCTCGCTCGGACTGGAATCGACCGGGTGGTCCTCTGCGGTATGGGTGGCTCGAGTCTGGGGCCCGAAGTGATGGCGCGGGAGGCAGGGGTGACGCTGCACGTTGTGGATTCCACTCATCCGGAAGTGGTCCGGAGAGCGCTCGATTGCGATCTTACGCGCACCGCGGTTGTCATCTCTTCCAAGTCAGGCGACACGCTCGAAACGATCACCCATTCTGAGCTCTTTCAGTCCGCGTTTCTTGCAGCTGGGCTGGATCCGACAGATCATCTCATCTATGTCACCGACCCCGGTTCGCCTCTGGATTCATTGGAGAATGAGGGCTACCGAGTGTTCCGAGCTGATCCGCAAGTGGGCGGACGCTTCTCAGCTCTGACCGCGTTCGGGATCGTTCCCACGGTTCTCGCGGGTGCCGACACCGCGAAGCTCCTGGATCAGGCGCGTGAGGCGAGTGCGTTGCTGGGCATCGACAGTGCAGAGAATCCCGCGCTGCGGCTGGCCGCCGCCCTCGCGGGGGGCTTGCCGGAGCGGTATGTGTTGCTGCTCTCAGAAGCCGAGAACGCGCGATGGGGTCTCGGCGACTGGATCGAGCAGCTGATCGCCGAGTCGACCGGCAAGTCCGGCCGAGGAGTGCTGCCCATTGCGCTCGATCGAGGTTCCCATGAGCTTTACGCTCCACCGGTCAATTCCGTGCGGCTCGGTATCGGAGTGGATTCCGGCACCACCTTCGAGTTCGAAGTCGACGCACCGCTTGGCGCACAACTCCTGTTCTGGCAGGTCGTCACTGTGGCGCTCGGCCGTCTCATCGGCATCAACCCCTTCGATCAACCGGACGTCGAAGCTGCGAAGGCCGCAGCGCATGCACTCATCGGGCAGAACTCAGATTCCGGCACCGAGGAAGCCGCACTCGATGAGGATACTCTCATCGCACGCCTTCGCGACGCCCTCCCGGCGAACGGGTATGTGGCGATCCAGGCGTATGTCGACCCCACCTCATCGCGAGGCGCTGATGCCCGTCGATTGCGAGACCGCCTCGCCGAAGAACTCGGCGCTCCTGTCGCGCTGGGTTGGGGGCCGCGTTATCTCCACTCCACCGGTCAGCTGCACAAGGGCGGGCCCGGGCTCGGCGTCTATGTGCAACTCCTCGACACGCGCGCTGCGGAGTTGCCGATCCCCCGAACTCGAAACGGTGTCGCCGCACTCCTGCGCGCGCAGGCGCGCGGCGATCGGAGCGTGCTGGAGGCTCGCGGGCGCACCGTGCTCACCTGCGCCGAGTAGACGCGCGCTGTGGTGGGTTGCACAGCGCAGCCGTCCCTCGCACAAAAAAAGGGAGTCCCGAAGGACTCCCTTTTTGATTGAAAGCGACTACGAAGCCTTGGCGGCGCTCCCCCGTCGCTCGCGCAGCTTCTGCAATGCCTGCTCGAGCAGCTCTTCGGCTTCTTCGGGCGTACGGCGTTCCTTCACGTACGCGAGATGCGTCTTGTAGGGCTCGTTCTTCAAGAGCTCGGGCGGATTCTGCTGGTCCCGACCCGCGGGCAGGCCGCTGTGCGGAGAATCGATCTGCTCAGGAATCTCCTCAGGATCGACATCAGCCGAGAAGTGTCGAACGGTCTCGTTGCCGAGCACGTCGAAGTACGAAACGGTGATGCGCTCAGCGCGCACCCCGTGATCCATCTCGCCCATGGGGCCCGAGCCGACTCGAGCACCGCGAATAGCATTACTGCCAGACACGTGAAACCTTTCTGTGGACCGGAGTCCGTGAAGTGACCTCTCTTGCAGCGAGATCAAGCTGCCCGGAAATCAGGCAGCCGGGAACTAGACGACCGAGAAGCGGGCGACCAGGCCGAGACCGACGATCGAGACGAACCAGATCAGCGAGACTACGACCGTAATACGGTTGAGATTGCGCTCCGCGACACCTGACGAACCCAGACTTGAGGTCACACCGCCACCGAACATGTCGGACAGGCCGCCACCGCGGCCCTTGTGCAACAGGATAAACAGCGTGAGCAACAGGCTCGTGAGCACCAACACGCAGATCAATGCGATCTTCAAAATGAGCACTAGAGCAGGCCTTTCAATGTTTGCAAACCAGGGACCAGTATAACGCCTAGGCGCCGGTCACGTGCTTCCTGAACTGCACGATACGAGAAAACTCCTGCGAGTCGAGGCTCGCGCCGCCAACCAGTGCACCGTCGATGTTGGGCTGACGCAGGAATCCGGCCACGTTCTGACTGCTGACGGAGCCGCCGTACAGCACCCGTGTCTCAGCCGATTCCTTCGCTCCGCGCAACTCGGCGATGCGCCCGCGCAACGCAGCACACACCTCTTCTGCTTGAGCCGAGGTGGCCGCTTCGCCACTGCCGATCGCCCACACCGGCTCATAGGCGATCACGAACGACGCCCCCTTCGGCAGGCCCGCCACCGCTGCCTCGAGCTGCGCCAGCGGAACGGCGGCAGCGCCCTGCGACTCAAGATCCTCGGCAGTCTCGCCTACGCAGATCACCGGAACCATTCCCTGCGCGGACACCGCACGGGCCTTCTCCGCGACGATCTCATCGCTTTCGCCGTGCCCATGGCGACGCTCGGAATGACCGACGAGCACGTACCTCGTCTCCAGCTTGCTGAGGAACTGCGCCGAGATATCTCCCGTATAGGCCCCTGAGAGATGCGGAGAGACGTCCTGCGCGCCGAGGCGAAGCGAAAGCTTGTCCGCCGCGAGGAGCGTCTGCACTGAACGAAGGTCGGTGAACGGGGGGAACACGGCGACTTCGACATCCCCGAAGTCGTGCTTCACGTCTTTCAACGACCATGCAAGCTTCTGCACCAGGGCGATGGCCTGGAGATGATCGAGATTCATCTTCCAGTTGCCCGCGATCAACGGGACGCGAGCGGCGAACTGCTCCTGCGGAAGCTGATCCTGCTGCGCATCGACGTCCGAGGGCACGTGCTGCTCGTTCATCCGAGCACCTCCAATCCGGGAAGGCTCTTGCCTTCGAGGTATTCCAGACTCGCTCCGCCACCGGTCGAGATATGACCGAACTGATCGTCGCTGAAGCCCAACGCACGCACGGCCGCGGCCGAATCGCCGCCGCCCACGACAGTGAAGCCGTCCGTTTCGGTGAGTGCACGAGCGACCGTGCGAGTCCCTTCGGCAAATGCGGGCATCTCGAAGACGCCCATGGGCCCGTTCCAGAAGACCGTGGCCGAGGACCCGATCACTTCGGCGAACGCCTGAGCCGCCGACGGACCGATATCCAAACCGATACCGGAGGAACCGAAACTGCTGCTCTCGATCGCATCAGCGGCCACGATTTCGTACGCGGCATCCGGAGCGAATGACGCAGCTACGACGACGTCGGAGGGAAGCACGATGCGAACCCCCCTGCGCTCGGCCTCGGCGAGATAGCCGCGTACCGTCTCGAGCTGATCCGACTCGAGCAGGCTCGAACCGACAGGATGCCCCTGCGCTGCGAGGAAAGTGAACACCATGCCGCCACCGATGAGCAGCGTATCCACTCGTTCCAGCAGATGCGAGATCACACCGAGCTTATCGCTGACCTTCGAACCACCGAGCACCACGGTGTACGGTCGCTCCGGAGACTCGGTCAGGCGTTTCAACACCTCGAGCTCTCCGGCGACCAGCCTGCCTGCCGCGCTGGGCAGCAGCTGCGCGAGATCATATACGCTCGCCTGTGCGCGATGCACGACACCGAAGCCATCCGACACGAATGCATCGCCGAAAACGGCGAGCTGCGCTGCGAACGCTCGGCGCTCCGCCTCGTCCTTGCTCGTCTCGCCCGCGTTGAAACGCAGGTTCTCGAGCAGCAGCACGTCGCCGTCCCCGAGCGCGGCGACAGCGGCCTCTGCCTCGTCGCCGACGGTCTCAGGGACGAACCCGACGGGGCTGCCGAGGAGCTCGGCCATGCGCACGGCGACTGGCTGCAGGGAATACTGCGGATCGGGGGTCCCGCTCGGGCGACCGAGGTGACTGATCAGCACCAGACGGGCACCGGCCTCGCGAAGCTCACGAATTGTCGTGAGCGACGCACGGATGCGCCCGTCATCGGTGATGACCCCTTCCTGCAGCGGAACGTTCAGATCGCAGCGGACGAGCACCGTTTTCGAACGCAGATCACCCAGTGACTCAAGTGTGCGCATGACGTGATGGGATCCTCTCGCCGGATTAGATCAGGCCGGGGGTCTGGCTACGAGCAGCCTCGAACCGCTTGGCGACATCGGCCCAGTTCGCGATGTTCCAGAACGCCTTCACATAGTCCGCACGGACATTGAGGTAGTCGAGGTAGTACGCGTGCTCCCAGACATCGAGCATCAGCAGGGGAACCGTGCCTGCAGGCAGGTTGCCCTGCTGGTCGAAGAGCTGAACGACATTTGCGCGCTGACCGAGCGCATCCCATGCGAGGACGGCCCAGCCGCTCCCCTGCACTCCGAGCGCCGTCGCGGTGAAGTGGGCCTGGAACTGCTCGAAGGAACCGAAGTACTCGTCGATCGCCGACGCAAGCTCGCCCTCGGGCCGCTCGCCGCCCTCCGGCGAGAGGTTGTTCCAGAAGATGGTGTGATTGACGTGCCCGCCCAGGTTGAAGGCAAGATCCTTCTCGAGCTTGTTGACCGACGCCAAGTTGTCGTTGGCACGAGCCTCGGCGAGCTGCTCGAGCGCCGTGTTCGCTCCGGTGACATAGGCCTGGTGGTGCTTGTCGTGATGCAGCTGCATGATCTTTCCGCTGATGTGCGGTTCGAGCGCCGCGTAATCGTAGGGAAGCTCGGGCAGGGTGTAGGCAGACATCTGTTTCTCCATTCGTGAACTGATTTCTCGCGTACTCTTCAGTCTAGTGTTCGGGTGGCTCCCGCGGCAGGGATCACAGGCGCCCTTCAGACGCGGAAAGCGAAACTACATCGAGTCGAGTTCATCGGGCAGATTCGCGTCGGTGCCCGGAATCCCTCGCTGTTCAGCCGACTTGTCCGCGAGGGCCAGCAGCCGCCTGATCCGCCCAGCGATCGCGTCCTTGGTCAGCGGGGGCTCGGCCTTGGTGCCGAGTTCGTCAAGGCTGGCATCGCGGTGCGACAGACGCAACTCCCCTGCGTAGCGAAGATGGTCCGGAACCTCTTCCCCGAGGATCTCCAGCGCCCGCTCGACGCGCGAGCACGCCGAAACCGATGCCTGCGCGCTCCGACGCAGGTTCGCATCGTCGAAGTTCACGAGACGGTTGGCGGTGTTCCGAGTCTCGCGCGCTTTGCGAAGTTCGTCCCACTTGGCCTGAGCCTCGGAGGCGCCCATGATGCCGAGCACCTGACCGATCGTCTCGCCGTCTCTGATGAGCACCTTGTGCTGACCACGGATCTCCCGGCTCTTCGCTTGCACACCGAGTCGACCCGCTGCACCCACGAGCGCCATCGCAGCCTCATTGGTCGGACAGAGGATCTCCATGCTTGCAGAGCGTCCCGGAGGGGTGATCGATCCACGGGCGAGGAACGCGCCGCGCCAAATGGCGGCGAGTTCAGCCGGCGAACCGGTCGTCAAGCGGTTCGGCAGGCCCCGAATCGGACGTCGCTTCTGGTCGAGCAACCCGAGCTGACGCGCGAGCGTTTCCCCATCGAGGACTCTGACCACAAACTGAGGCGAGCCCGGACGAGTCGATGCAGCGGGCATCTGCTTCGCATCGGAACGAACACCGTACAGCTCGGCGAGGTCCTTGCGCACTCGCTGCACGATCGATGGAGTGTGCAGTTCTGCTTCCAGGGCGATTCGGCCCGAAATCGTGTGCAGCCCGCCTGCAAGACGTAAAACGGTAGCGAGTTCGCTCATGCGTTCGCCCACTTGCTGGGGGACCACGCGAACCAGTTCGTTCTTCACGTCAGGGGTCGAGGGCAATCCGATTCCTTTCACAGGGTTTCTACGTGTCGCGTCCGGGCAGCACTATTCGCGGCCGAGATCACGGTGGCGCAAGCTTACGTGCACGCCTGGCAGTGCGGCGAGTCGATCTGCGAGCTCGCGTGCCATCGCGACTGAGCGGTGCTTGCCGCCGGTACAGCCTACAGCGAGAGAGACGTGTCGTTTGTTCTCGCGCTGGTACCCGGCGAGCATGGGTTCGAGCGCGGCGACGTAGTTGTCGAGAAACTCCTTGGCGCCCTCCCGGCTCATCACGAACTCCTTGACCTCCGCGTCAACGCCGGTCAGGGGACGCAATTCCGTCTCCCAGAAAGGGTTGGGCAGGAAGCGCATATCCGCCATCAGATCGACGTCGGTGGGGGTGCCGTACTTGAAGCCAAAGCTCTGCACGGAAAGCTGCAGGCCGGGCGTGTCCTCGTCGCTGAACAGCTCTCGAGTCGCGGTGGAGAGTTCGTGCACGTTGTACCGAGAGGTATCGATCACGACGTCGCTCGACGCGCGGAGTTCCTGCAGTCGCTCCCGCTCGAGCCGGATGCCGTCGACCAGGCTGCCTGCCTCCAGTTGCAGCGGATGCGGCCTGCGCACCGACTCGTATCGACGCACGAGGATGTCGTCGGTCGCGTCGAGGAAGACGACGCGTACCGTCGCATTCTCGCGCAGCTGAGAGACGGTCTCCTGGATGTCTTCGAACAGGTCGCGCCCTCGGACATCGATCACGGCAACGATGCGGGGCAGGGCACCGCCGGAGCGGTCCGCCATGTCGGCGAGCGTCTTCAGCATGGCGAGGGGCAGATTGTCGACGACGTACCAGCCGAGATCCTCGAGGGCATTCGCGACGGTGCTTCTTCCGGCCCCGGACATGCCTGTGACGATCAAGATCTCCTGCTTCGACGCCTGCTCGCTCACTGCTCGTCCTCTCTGCGCAACACGCTGTCATTGCTTCGCTCTAGCTTAGCGTCAGCCTCTTCTCCCGAGAGGCGTCCGTGGATGAGCTCGGCAAGCTGCGGGCCGACACCGGGCGCGCTCGATATCTCGCTCAAGCTGGCTTCGCGCAGTCGGCTCACCGAACCGAAGTGTTTCAGCAGCGTCTGCACCCGTTTCGGCCCGAGGCCGGGGATCTCCGAGAGTTGACTCGCGATCGCCGTGCTGCGTCGCTGACGCTGAAAGGTGATGGCGAAGCGATGCGCCTCGTCTCGCACTCGCTGCACGAGGAAGAGCGCCTCGCTCGCCCTCGGCAGCACGACGGGAAACGGATCGTCCGGCAGCCAGAGCTCTTCCAGACGCTTCGCGACACCGGTGAGGGCGATGTCGTTGATCCCGGCCTCGTCGAGAGCGCGGCGTGCCGCAGCGACCTGCGGTGCGCCGCCATCGACGATGAGCAGCTGCGGGCGATCTCGGTAGCGACCATCGGGGAGTGCACCGGACTCAGCGAGCTGGTTCAGTTGGGCGGCCCGTCTCGACACCACCTGATAAATGCTGTCGGTGTCGTCCGTGGTCTGTTCGATCCGGTATTTGCGGTAGGCGCCCTTCGCCGGAAGACCGTCTTCGAACACCACGAGCGAGGCGACCACGCCGGTTCCCTGGAGGTGTGAGACGTCCACGCATTCGATACGCAGCGGGGGTTCGGCCATGTCCAGCGACTGTTGGAGTTCGGCGAGCGCGTCCGTTCGCGCGGTGATGTCGGCAGCGCGCTTCAGCTTGTACCGAAGCAGGTGCTCCCCCGCGTTCCGCACTGCCCGGTCCATCAATTGCGCTTTGTCTCCCCGCTCCGGGATCTGCACCCGCACCCGGCCTTGTCGCGGTCGCCGGGATCTCAGGGCCTGCTCCAGCGCGTCTGAGTTATCGGGAAGAACGGGGACGAGGATCTGCGGGGGCGGTTCGCGCTCCCCCTCGTAGGCGGACTGAATGACCTGTTCGAGCAAGGTGCTGGGAGAGTCGTCGAGCTCGACGTCGACAAGCCAACTCCGCTCACCTCTGATTCGGCCGCCCCTGATGATGAACTGGTGGGCAGCCGCCGAGAGCTCGTCGTTCCTGAGGCCGAACACATCCGCATCGACATCGTGGCTCAGCGCTACCGAGTTGCGCTCCATGACGTGCTGCACGGCCGCGACTTGATCGCGCAGACGCGCAGCGTCCTCGTACCGCTGCTCCGCCGCTGCGTCGCGCATGTCTCGCTGGAGCTGGCGAAGCGTACGGTCGTCGCCGCCCGCCAGAAACGATACAAGCTCGCCCACCCGCTCCCGATGCGCTTCCAGGGTGATCTTTCCGGAGCACGGGCCGAAGCAGCGCCCGATCTGCCCGGCCAGACACGGCCTTCCGGTCTGCATGGCACGGCGATAGTCGGCATCATTGCAGGTGCGGATCGGGAACGCCTGCTGCAGCAGGGCGGTCATCTCCTTGACGAGCCACACCTTCGGATACGGGCCGAAGTACCTGGCTCCTCTGATCTTCTCGTTGCGAGTGATAATCAGCCGAGGCGCTTCTTCGCGGAGGGTGACGGCAAGATACGGGTACGTCTTGTCGTCTTTGAACTGCACGTTGAACGGAGGCTGGAACTCCGTGATCCAGGTGTGCTCGAGCACCAGGGATTCGGTATCGGTGGCCACCACGGTCCAGTCGAGCCGCGCCGCCAAGGCCAGCATGCGCTGCGTGCGCGGCTGGATGGACCGGAGCGGTTGAAAGTAGTTCGCAAGGCGGGCCCGAAGGTTCTTCGCCTTGCCGATATATAGCACCCGTCCGTGGCGGTCGCTGAAGCGATACACCCCCGGACTCGTCGGAATCTCGCCCTGCGCGGGGCGAAACGAGTCGCGGTGGTCCCTCTCCCCGGTCAACGCTTGCCGGCCCCCGGATGCTTCGAGAGCGACTCCGCGAGGAAGCGGCCGGTGTGACTCTCCGGGTGCTTTGCGAGCTGCTCCGGGGTGCCCGTCGCGAGGATCGTGCCGCCTCCGCTGCCCCCCTCAGGCCCGAGATCGATGACCCAATCGCAGCTGCGGATCACGTCGAGGTTGTGCTCGATCGTGATCACGGTGTTTCCCTTGTCCACGAGACCGTTCAGCACGAGCAGAAGCTTCCGTACGTCTTCGAAGTGAAGGCCCGTCGTGGGCTCGTCGAGCACGTAGATGCTGCGTCCATTGGAGCGCTTCTGCAGTTCGGTCGCGAGCTTCACCCGCTGCGCTTCGCCGCCGCTCAGCGTCGTTGCGCTCTGACCGAGTCTCACGTAGCCGAGTCCCACATCCACGAGCGTCTTCAGGTAGCGGTGAATACTCGAAATCGGCTCGAAGAACTCCGCGGCCTCGGCGATCGGCATGTCGAGCACCTCGCTGATGTTCTTGCCCTTGTATCGCACCTGGAGCGTTTCGCGGTTGTATCGCTTACCTCCGCACACTTCGCAGGCCACGTAGACATCGGGCAGGAAGTTCATCTCGATCTTGAGCGTGCCGTCGCCGGAGCATGCTTCGCAGCGGCCGCCCTTCACATTGAAGCTGAAGCGACCCGGCAGGTATCCGCGGATCTTCGCTTCTTGCGTCTCTGCGAAGAGGTTGCGAATCTTGTCGAACACTCCCGTATACGTCGCAGGATTCGACCGCGGGGTCCGGCCGATCGGGGCCTGGTCGACGTGCACCACCTTGTCGAGATGTTCGAGGCCGGTCACCCTGGTGTGCTTGCCGGGAACTTGGCGTGCACCGTTGAGCTGGTTTGCGAGGACCCGGTAGAGGATGTCGTTGACGAGCGTGCTCTTGCCGCTTCCGCTCACACCCGTCACTGCGGTCATGACACCGAGTGGGAAGCTCGCATCCACGTCTTTCAGGTTGTTCGACCTGGCGCCGATCACCTTGAGCTCGCGCCCCTTCTCGCGCTTGCGACGCTTCTTCGGAGTGTCGATCGCGCGACGACCGGTGAGGTAGTCCGCAGTGATCGATCCGTCGTTCTCGAGCATGGAGGCGTAGTCGCCCGAGTGCACTACCGTACCGCCTTCAACGCCTGCACCAGGACCGATATCAACGATCCAATCCGCGGCCTCGATGGTTTCTTGGTCATGCTCGACCACGATCAACGTATTGCCGAGGTCGCGCAGCTTGACCAGCGTCTCGATCAGTCGTCGATTGTCTCGCTGATGCAGTCCGATGCTCGGCTCATCGAGCACGTACAGCACTCCGGTCAATCCCGAGCCGATCTGGGTGGCCAAGCGGATGCGCTGAGCCTCCCCGCCGCTGAGAGTGCCTGCCGCGCGCGCGAGCGTCAAATACCCGAGTCCGACTTCGATGAGGAAGTTGAAGCGCAGTCTGATCTCGCGCAAGACCTGCGCCGCGATCTTCGCCTCGCGATCGTTCAACTGCACGTCGGCGAAGAAACGCTGCGCATCGGTCAGGCTGAACTCGCCCACCCCGGAGATGGACTCGCCATTCACGGTCACCGCGAGCACCTCTGGCTTCAACCGCTGCCCGTTGCAGGCATGGCAGGGCACCTCGCGCAGGAACTCGGCCCAGCGCTCGCGCCTGGTATCGCTCTCGGCTTCCGCGTACTGGCGTTCGATGAAGGGGATCACCCCCTCGAAGCCGCTCGTGTACTTCACCTCACGCCCGAACCGGTTCTTCCATCGGACGTTGACCTTGAAGTCATTTCCGTAGAGCACAGCCTCGCGAACCTCGTCGGAGAGCTTGCCCCAGGGCGTGGTCAGGGTGAAGTCGAGATCGCTCGCCAAGCCCCGAAGGAGCTTCTCGTAATAGTTGTAGAGGCTCTTTCCCTGGCTGGTCCAGGGAACGATGACTCCCTCTGCGATGCTGAGCTGCGGATCGCCCAACACGAGGTCCTCATCAACGGACATGCTGGTGCCGAGGCCCGAGCAGGCGGTGCAGGCGCCGAACGGCGCGTTGAACGAGAAGGTCCGTGGCTCGATCTCGGTCAGCGAGACCGGATGCCGATTCGGACAGCTGAGGCTTTCACTGAAGGTCTGCGTCCGATCGGCGGCCTTCTCCTCGCGATCGACGAAGTCGATTGTGACGAGCCCATTGGCAAGCTTCAACGCGGTTTCGAGGGAATCCGTGAGGCGCCCGAGCCCATCGGGGCTCGCGACCAGGCGATCCACGACGACGGAGATGTCGTGCTTGACCTGCTTCTTGAGTGTGGGAGGCTCGCTCAACTGCACGACCTCGCCGTCGACGAGCGCACGCGAATAGCCGCTCGCGGCGAGATCCTGGAGCAGATCGACGAACTCGCCCTTCTTCTGGCTCACCACCGGAGCGAGCACCTGATAGCGGGTTCGCTCGGGCAGCTCCATGAGCGTGTCCGCGATCTGCTGCACCGTCTGGGAACGAATCTGCTCACCGCAGATGGCGCAGTGCGGAATCCCCACTCTCGCCCAGAGCAGACGCATGTAGTCGTAGATCTCGGTGATCGTGCCAACGGTCGAACGCGGGTTGCGATTCGTCGACTTCTGGTCGATGCTGACCGCCGGACTCAGTCCCTCGATGAAGTCCACATCGGGGCGGTCGACTTGCCCCAGGAACTGGCGGGCGTACGCGCTGAGACTCTCGACGTAACGGCGCTGCCCCTCGGCGAAGATGGTGTCGAACGCCAAGCTCGACTTCCCGCTGCCGGACAGACCGGTGAACACCACCATCGAATCGCGTGGAATCGCAAGGTCCACGTTTCGCAGGTTGTGCACCCTGGCTCCCTGCACGCTGATCTGCGCATGGGTGGCGGAGGAACGGATGGGGGTCGTCTTCACTGCTGCGGAACTCTTCGAACTCACTCGCTCATCTTATCCGAGTCGATGCCGAAAATCGAAGATACGTTCGAGTGTTTCGCTCACGGCGTGGAGCGAGACCTTCTAGACTCTCCCACATGACCGATCCACGCACACAACTGATCAGAACCGCGACGAAGCGGCTCGACACGCTGCATGCCGCCACCTACTTCTCACCCATCATGGTCGCCTCGATCGCCGAAGTCGGTCTCGAACGATCCGCCCAGTACTTTGCAGCGCGGTCGTGCGCGCTCGGACCCGCTTCCGCGGAACTCGTCGCTGCCACGTTCTTCAGCTTCAGCCCGGCGAAGATCGCACTCGCGGTGCCCGCCTGCTGGGAGACCGCTTCGCCCGCCGAAGTGCACGAAGCCCGGATGCGGGGGGTTCGAGAGATCGCGGCGGAGCTTCTTCGCCAGTTGCATACGGCGGGACACGCCGAGCAGGTCATTGCCTCGGCGAATCGCCTGAACCGCGTTCTGCATCCGGTACTCGAAGCGCAACCGGTGTCAGGCCGTGCGCTCTATGCCGCGCACCGCTCGATCCTGGATCAGGAGTTCCGGAGCACCGACCACGGGGACCCGTTGGTCGCGTTGTGGGTCACGATCACCCTTCTCCGCGAGTTCCGGGGCGACGGCCACATCGCGGCGCTCGTCACGCAAGGCCTCACGGGGCTCGAAGCGAGCGTGCTCGACTGCGCGACGGGGAAGGCTTGGCGTCCGACTGCTGCGCGCCGCTCTCGGGGGTGGACCGAGGACGAGTGGCGCACGGTCGCATGCGACCTGGTGGAACGCGGCCTGCTCACCGACACGGCGGACACGGCCTCTCTCACTGAGCAGGGTAAGGAGTTGAAGGAACGCGTGGAACGCGACACCGATGCGTCGGTGGCCGCAGCGTGGTCCGTGCGGGATGAGGAGCAGTTGGCGCAGGTCAGGACCGATGCGAAGCTGATCTCGGAGGTCGTGACCGCCGCGGGTCTGCTCCCGCAGAAGTTCTTCGGCCGGGACGAACCGCTACCCGCGCACTCGGTCGAACGCTCCTGACTCGACGTTTCTCCGAGGAACATGTCCTGGCGGGCGACTCCGGAGCTGGGGGTGGCCGGCATCACCGGTGCCCCGCCTGGTCCATGCTGCGAAGCTCTCGCTTGAGCTCGGCGACCTCGTCGCGCAGACGGGCCGCCAGTTCGAACTTCAGCTCTTCCGCAGCCAAAAGCATCTGCTCAGTCAGATCGGAGACGAGCTCTTCGAGCTTCGCAGATCCTTCGGCGCCGATCGCGCCAGCCCGTGAGGCGGCCTTGCCCTTTGCCCGCTGCGACGAGCCGCCCTTCCGCTGCGCATGCGCGCCCGTGCGCGAGAGGAGATCCTCGGTGTCGGCGGCCTCTCGACCGAGCACTTCGGTGATATCGCCGATCTTCTTGCGCAGCGGCTGCGGGTCGATGCCGTGCTCGGTGTTGTAGGCAATCTGCATCTCCCGACGCCGCTCGGTCTCTTCGATGGCGAGCTTCATCGAACGCGTCACCGTGTCCGCGTACATGTGCACCTCGCCCGACACGTTTCGAGCCGCTCGACCGATTGTCTGGATGAGCGAAGTGCTCGATCGCAGGAAGCCTTCCTTGTCGGCATCGAGGATCGAAACCAGCGAGACCTCTGGGAGATCAAGGCCCTCACGGAGCAGGTTGATCCCGATCAGCACGTCGAACACACCCGCACGGAGCTCGGTGAGCAGCTCGACCCGGCGAAGCGTATCGACATCGCTGTGCAGGTAGCGCACCCGAACTCCGGCCTCCTCCATGAAGGTAGTCAGCTGCTCCGCCATCTTCTTCGTGAGCGTCGTCACGAGTACGCGCTCGTCCCGCTCAGCCCGAAGACGAACCTCCTCGAGCAGATCATCGATCTGTCCCTTCGACGGCTTCACGACGATCTTCGGATCGATGAGGCCGGTCGGTCGAATGATCTGCTCGACGACACCGTCCGCAAGCTCGAGCTCGTACTTGCTCGGCGTGGCGGAGAGATAGACGGTCTGGCCCACCCGTTCTTTGAACTCGCTGAACTTCAGCGGGCGGTTGTCGAGGGCGCTCGGCAGCCGAAAGCCGTGGTCTACCAGCGTGCGCTTACGCGAGGCGTCTCCCTCGTACATCGCTCCGATCTGGGGCACGGTGACGTGAGACTCGTCGATCACGACGAGAAAATCGTCGGGAAAGTAGTCGAGCAGACAGTGCGGAGCCTCGCCAGGCTCGCGTCCGTCGATATGCCGTGAATAATTCTCGATGCCCGAACAGAATCCGATCTGCTCCATCATCTCGAGATCGAAGGTCGTTCGCATGCGCAGCCGCTGCTCTTCGACGAGTTTGCTCTGCTGTTTCAACTCGCGTGTACGCTGCTCGAGTTCCGTGCTGATCGTCCCCATCGCACGATTCATCACGTTCCGGCTTGCGACATAGTGAGAGCCGGGGAATACCGACACCGTGTCGACCTGCTTGATCACGTCACCCGTGAGCGGATGCAGGTAGTAGAGCGCCTCGATCTCATCGCCGAAGAACTCGATCCGGACTGCGAGTTCTTCGTACATCGGAATGATCTCGACGGTATCGCCCCGAACCCGGAAATTGCCGCGCACGAACTCGATGTCATTGCGCTGATACTGCATGTCGACAAACCGGCGCAACAGCACGTCCCGATCGAGGCGGTCGCCCACGACGAGGGGCACCATCGCCTCGTAGTACTCCTCGGGCTTGCCCAGGCCGTATATGCAGGAGACGGTCGAGACGACGACGACATCGCGCCGACTCAGCAACGCATTCGTCGTCGAGTGCCGGAGACGTTCGACCTCTGCGTTGACCGAGCTGTCCTTTTCGATGAAGGTGTCAGTCTGAGGTACGTACGCCTCGGGCTGGTAGTAGTCGTAGTACGAGACGAAGTACTCGACGGCATTGTTCGGCAGCAACTCGCGAAACTCGTTTGCAAGCTGCGCCGCGAGCGTCTTGTTGTGGGCGAGCACGAGCGTCGGGCGCTGCACCGCCTCAATCAGCCACGCGGTGGTCGCCGACTTTCCGGTGCCCGTCGCGCCGAGGAGCACGACATCCGTCTCACCCGCGTTGATACGCGTGGCGAGTTCGGCGATCGCCTGTGGCTGGTCACCGCTCGGCTCGTAGTCGCTGATCACCTCGAAGGGGCGTACGCTGCGTGTAGCTTCCATGGGTTCGAGTCTAGAAGCGACCGCCGACATTCTGGCTACAGTTCGCTAGACGCGCATCCGAGTGCAAGACTGGCTGCGTGGACAGAAGCCTGTTTTTGCCGCCGGCACTCGAAGTCGCACCACGGCTCCTCGGTGCCAGACTCACCGTATCCGGCACCAGCGAAACCGGCTCCGAGGATCGCTCCGTCACCGTACGGATCACCGAGGTTGAGGCCTACCACGGCGTCGGAGTGCCGGGACCCTACGACGCCGGCTCTCACTCCCGCGATCGCAAGACCGAGCGCAATGCGTCGATGTTCGGGCCGCCCGGTCATGCCTATGTCTACTTCAGCTACGGCATGCACTTCGCGATCAACGTGGTCTGCTCCCCAGAGGACACGGCATCCGGGGTGCTGCTCCGCGCCGGTGAGGTCGTGGAGGGCCTCGAAGTGGCCCGACATCGTCGTGAATCCGGGCGATCCTCGAAACCGATTCCGGACGCAGCGCTCGCCCGAGGACCGGGCAACCTCGCGAACGCCCTCGGCATCACCAGGCCGATCCACGACGGTCTCGATCTGTTCCAGGAGCCGTTCACGCTGAGCGCACCCGAGGGTCCGCCGATCGAGATCGCGAGCGGTCCGCGCGTGGGAGTCAGCGGAGTGGCCGGAAGCGCGGCGTTCCCCTGGCGCTTCTGGATCGACGGAGACGCGACGGTGAGCGCCTATCGGCCGGGACGAAACGTCCCACCTGCACGCTGAGGCCGTCGCCTCGGGCGCAACACCTCTCGACGCGGTCGACGCAGCGGCACTCCGAGGGAGCTCATCCCTCCCCGAATCGTTGCGCAGACCAGCAGAGCAATCGAGTCAGTCGAACCAGAGCGAAAGTTCGCGCTCTGCAGACAGTGTGGAATCGCTCCCGTGCACGAGGTTCTGCTGCACCGCGAGACCCCAGTCACGACCCAGGTCACCGCGAATGGTTCCGGGGAGTGCGGCCGTCGGATCGGTCGCACCGGCGAGCGAACGGAACCCCTCGATGACGCGGTCGCCGGCAGCGCGCACCGCGACCACCGGACCCGACATCATGAACTCCACCAGCGGTTCGAAGAACGGCTTCCCCTGGTGCTCCTCGTAATGCGCCTCGAGCAGTTCCCGCGTCGCGGTGACCATGCGAAGGTCAACGATGGTGTAGCCCTTCGCCTCGATGCGACGCAGGATCTCGCCGGTGAGCCCCCTTGCAACACCATCGGGTTTGACGAGTACCAAGGTCTCTTCTGCGTGCATGTTCACTCCTTGACGAATCGAGAATCTCTCCGAACCATAAGCTTAGCGAGAATCGACGGCCCGGCCTGCGGTCACCCGCTTGCCGGACCTTCGGCAGCGATCCTTCGCAGCACATCGAGCGTCTCACCGACTGCCCGGCGCTGCAGCGCCTGCGGTTGCACCAACGCCTCGATACTCCTGGCCAAGCGCAGACCCTCCAGTTCGAGCACGGAGACTCCATCGAGCTGAGCCCCGAGCATCGTCACTCTCGGCATGAGCGCGACCGCCCTGCCCGTGCGCACGAGCGCGGCGGCAACGAAGAACTCGTTGACCCGGTAGCGGGTGCGAAGCCGGCGCCCCGCGGCTCCGGCGATGATTCCCAAGAGCTCTGAGAGCGGGAATCCCGAGTGGACCGAGACCCAAGACTCGTCGACGAGCTCCTCAGGGGCCACGCTTGTCCGACCGGCGAGCGGGTGCGAAGCCGCAACCGCCACCCCGATGGGCTCATCCAGCAGCGGCACGGAACGCACGCGATCTCGAGGCCAGTCCGGGCCGTGCGCCAGTCTGTGCGCAATCACGATGTCGTGCTCGAGCGTGAGCTGTGGAAACTCCTCGAACGACACATCGCCATCGCTCAGGTGCAGCTCGGCCTCGCTTCGTTCGAGAAGCGCGGGGAACCAGGCGAGGGCAGCACTATGGAAGGCCGACACCCTGACCTGTCCCAACGGATCGCCGAGGAAGCCGTCAACCGCCGCCCGCGCGGCGGCGAAGCTCGTCTCCACTTCGACTCCCGCTGCCACCAGCGCGCGCCCCGCATCGGTGAGGGCGGTTCGGCGAGCACGCCTCTCGGTCAGCGGGACAGGAAACTCGGCCTGCAGCGCGGAGAGATGCTGGGAGACGGCAGAGGGGGTCACGAGCCGAGCCGCTGCCACTGCGGCGATGCTCCCCCGCTCGTCCAGCTCTCGGAGCAGACGAAGCTGATGCACATCCATAAGCGAATACTAACGCCAAAGATCAGAAAGTCACGATTCCTCTCACGTCAACACCGCGCCAGAATGATGCCGTGCGCAAGGCTTCTCCCGATCTCCTCCTGGTATCCGTCGCTGTCGTCTGGGGCGGCAGCTACCTCTCGGCGAAGCAGCTGGTCGGCGAAGTCGGCGTCGAACCTGCGCTCGCCCTTCGCTACGGAATCGGTGCGATCGGCATGCTCGCATTCGCACTGTTCCATCGCGCCCGTCGACCCGACTCCCGCCTGCTCTGGTCAGGGATCGGCCTCGGCTGCTCGCAAGCCGCAACTCTCTGGCTCGAGACCGCGGGCGTCGGTCGCACCAGTGCGACCAACGCTGGAGTGCTCATCAGCCTGTCTCTGGTGCTCACGCCATTGCTGGAGGTTGCACTGCTGAGACGTCGCCTGCCCCTGTCGTTCTATCTGGCCGCACTCACCGCGATCCTCGGCGTCGGCTTCCTGTCATCCGGCTCAGGCGGGCTCCGCATGCCGAACAGCGGAGATCTACTGATCCTCTGCGCCGCATTGCTGCGCGCCGTGCACGTCGCCGCGACCTCGAGGATCGTGCGACCCACCGATAGCGTCGTCGCCCTCGTCAGCATTCAGATGCTGCTCGGCACCGTGCTCTTCGGAGCCGTCGCCGCACCGAGCGCAGCCGCCTGGCTCCCCGCGCTGAGCCCAGCAGGCATCGGCCAGGCGATCTTTCTCGGACTGGGCTGCAGCGTCTTCGCCTTCCTCGTCCAAGCCTGGGCGGTGCAGCAGACCTCCGCCGCCCGCGCCTCACTGCTCATGGGAACCGAACCGCTCTGGGCGGCACTCATCGGAATCGGCGTGGGCGGCGAGCCCCTGGGCTGGATACAAGGAGGCGGAGCGCTGCTCATCGTCCTCGGAGCAACCGCAGGAGCGATCCTCGAGCGGCGGGTCCGCGAAGGATCCTCAGGACTCCGATCTCCCGCCGAGCGACGCGTAGTACGCGAGCCGCTGCCGGTCGATCTGCGCGCCCTTGACCATGCAATAGATCCAGAGCGCCGTGAACAAGACGCTCACCACCAGTGACATCGGCAGGACAAAAGCAGTCGCCAGCATGAGCGCGTGGACGACCCAGCCGAGCAGAATGCCGACCCTGCCGACGCGCATGAACCCGAGCGCAAGCAGACAGGCGAGAGCAAGTCCCCCCGCGATCCAGAGCCCCAACTCACGCGGCTCCAGCAGGCTGAGACCGAAGATCGCCAGCCCGATCAGCACCACCACGATCAGCTCGAAGCCCAGCGTGATCGATGCGAGCGCGCGCTGCGTCTTCGCGGCGACCTCACCCCGCCCAGCACCCGACAGACGCATGGCAGCGTTGTGCGCGACCGTTTCCGAGGGTGAGAGCCGCAACTCGTCCTCGCTGCCCGCCCCGCTCATGCGATTCCCCAGCCTTCGTTTCTCCCGCAGAGAATCGCCTCGCCGGCCAGCAGCACCGATCCCGCGACGAGCACGGCCCGACCCTCGGCCTGCAACGCCCACGCACGAGCCGCATCGAGCGCCTCGATCAGCGAATCCGACACCTCGGTGATGCCCTCCCGCTCGAAACCACCCGAGATCTGGTAGAGATCTTCGACATCGAGGCTGCGCGGCGAGTCCACCGGCGCAAGGAAGAGCGCATCGGCGATCGGCAGCAGCGCGGCGAGCACTCCAGGCGCGTCCTTGTCGGCCATCATGCCCGTGACAAGCGCGAGTTCCGTGAACGCGAACGACTCGGTGACCGCCCGCGCCAGCGCTTCCGCTCCGTGCGGATTATGGGCCGCATCGACATACACGATCGGGTCGTTGCCGATCAGCTGCAGTCTGCCCGGCGAGGTGAGTTGACCGAGGCCCTCGTCGAGCACCTCTTCGGGCAGCGGTCGCTCGGCACCGAAGAACGCCTCGACGGCCACGACCGCGAGCGAAACGTTCTGGGCCTGATGCGCACCATAGAGTGGGACGAAGGCGGGATCGTATTCGTGGTCGTGCAACCCGCGGAGAGTGACATGCCGCCCTCCCACAGCGAGCAGATCCTCGTTCACATCAAAATCTCGACCGGATACGAAGATCCTCGCATCCTCGCGCTCGGCGGCCTCTACGATCTCGGCCAACGCGCTCGCCGTCTGCTCTGCGGAGACGACCATGCTCCCCGCCTTCACGATGCCGGCCTTGGTCCGGGCGATCGTCTCGATGTCGTTGCCGAGCACCGCCGTGTGATCGAGGTCGATGGGAGTGAAAACCGCGACCTGCGCATCCGCGATATTGGTCGCATCCCACTCGCCTCCCATCCCCACTTCGATGACGGCGACGTCGACAGGCGCATCGGCGAAGACGGTGAACGCCAGCACGGCGAGTGCTTCGAAGAAGGTGATGGCACTCTGTCCCTCGGCTTCGAGTTCGGCATCGAGCACCTGCAGGGGAGCCCGCAGCTCCTCCCACGCATCGGACAGCACCTTCCCGCCGACGGGTTCTCCGTCGAGCTGGAAACGCTCAGTGAAGTCGACGAGGTGCGGACTGGTGAACAATCCTGTCCGCAGACCGTGCGCCCGAACGAGAGACTCGATAGCGCGGCTCGTCGAGGTCTTGCCGTTCGTTCCAGCGACCTGGATCACCGGGTACGACAGCTGCGGCGAACCCGCCAGTTGCGCAAGTCGTCTCACCGGCTCGATCCGAGGGCGAGGGTGCGCCTCGCCGACTCGCGTCAGCAGTTCCTCGTAGACACCGGCTGCAGCGCGTTCCGCGTCGGTCATCGTTCGCTCCGTTCCGTCGCATCGATCGTGATGACAAGTGGATGCTTCTCCACACCCAGCGCCTGGGCCGCGCTGACGAACACGCCGTCTCCCGGGTTCCGCAGATCCCTGACGACGTTCTCGATCTGGGCTGTCGGCTGCACCGCAAAACCCACGGCAAGCGTCTCACTCGCGATCAATTCCGAGTGCGCTTCGAGTGCCGCCGCATGCTCCGGCGCGGCGTTCAATGCGAGCACGATGCGATCACTGACTTCGAGCCCGGCGGCCTTGCGAGCCTCCTGCACCGCACGAATCGCGTCGCGGGCGATCCCCTCAGCTTCAAGGGAGGGGGTCGTCTCGGTTCGCAGCAGCACGAACCCGCCGCCGGGAAGCAGGCCCAACGCGTCACGGTCCGATTCGCCCGATGCGGTCGTGAGCGTGAGTTCGTACTCACCCGCTTCGAGCGCGATGCCTCCGGCGACCACGACGCCGTCTTGCTCACTCCAGTCCCCGGCCTTCGCGGCCTTGATGACCTGCTGCACATCCTTGCCCAGGCGTGGACCTGCGGCGCGCGCATTGACCGCAAGCGTCTGCACGATGCCGTACTTCTCCGCGCTGTCGTCCTTCAGCTTGCCGAGTTTCACCTGCTTCACGTTCAGCTCTTCGGCGAGAATTCCGGCGAAGGGCTTCAGTGCCTGCTTGCGGGAGGTGACGACCTTGAGCTTCGCGAGCGGGAGACGAACGCGCAGGCGTCGCGCCTTCCGCAGCGCCAGCGCCTGCGAGGTGATCTGCCTCAGTTCGTCCATCGCCTCGACCAGCTCGTCATCGACGGGGAACTCCTCCGCTGCCGGCCAGTCCTCGAGATGCACCGAGCGGCCCCCGGTGAGACCGCGCCACAGCTCCTCGCCGACCAGCGGGACAAGCGGGGCGGCGACGCGCGAGACCGTCTCGAGGACGGTGTACAGCGTGTCGAATGCCTGGCGGTTCTTGGGCTTGCCGTTCTCGCCGTTCACGCCCTCCCAGAAGCGATCGCGCGAGCGACGCACGTACCAGTTGGTGAGCACCTCGGCGTATTCCCGCAGCGCTTCGGCAGCCGTGGTGGTGTCGAGCGCGTCGAGATGGGCCTGGACGTCTCGGATGAGCCGACCGGTCTTCGCGAGGATGTAGCGGTCGAGCGGATCGTCGCTGTCCGTGCGCCGCTCCCCCTCGATTCCATCCGCATTGGCGTAGAGGCTGAAGAAGTACCAGGTGCTCCACAGCGGCAGCAGGAACTGCCGGACGCCCTCGCGAATGCCTTCCTCGGTGACGATCAGGTTTCCGCCCCGCACGACCGGCGACGCCATGAGGAACCAGCGCATGGCATCGGATCCATCTCGGTCGAAGACCTCGTTCACATCGGGATAGTTCCGGAGACTCTTCGACATCTTGTTGCCATCGCTGCCGAGCACGATGCCGTGGCTGATCACATTCGTGAACGCCGGGCGATCGAAGAGCGCGGTCGCGAGCACATGCATCACATAGAACCAGCCGCGCGTCTGACCGATGTACTCCACGATGAAGTCCGCCGGCTGATGCGTATCGAACCACTCACGGTTCTCGAACGGATAGTGCGCCTGCGCGAAGGGCATCGAACCGGAGTCGAACCAGACGTCGAAGACGTCCTCGATGCGACGCATGGTCGACTGACCGCTCGGATCGTCCGGATTCGGACGTGTCAGGGAGTCGATGAACGGGCGGTGCAGATCGACCTCTCCCGACTCGGGATTCACCGGGAGCGTGCAGAAATCGCGCTCGAGCTCTTCGAGGGAGCCGTAGACGTCCACTCGAGGGTAGTCTGGGTTGTCGCTCTTCCACACCGGGATCGGGCTGCCCCAGTACCGGTTCCGGCTGATCGACCAGTCGCGTGCGCCCTCCAACCACTTGCCGAATTGGCCGTGCTTGACGTTCTCCGGCACCCACGTGATCTCTTCGTTGAGTTCGAGCATGCGCTGCTTGATCTCCGTCACACGAACGAACCAGCTCGACACCGCTTTGTAGATGAGCGGATTGCGGCAGCGCCAGCAATGCGGATAGCTGTGCTCGTAGCTCTGCTCGCGGAGCAGACGTCCGCGCTCTCGCAGTAGCCGGATCAGCGGCCGGTTCGCATCGAACCAGAGTTCTCCCGCCACATCGGTGACGGCGTTCACGAATCGCCCGCCGTCGTCGACGCTCACGATCGTCGGCATCCCGGCTGCCGCGGTGATGCGCATATCGTCTTCGCCGTAGGCCGGCGACTGATGCACGATGCCGGTGCCATCGCTGGTCGAGACATAGTCGTCTGCCAGGATCCGCCAACAGTTCTCCGTGCCCCACTTCTCCGCATCGGCGTAGTAGTCGAAGACGCGCTCGTATTCGACGTGCTCGAGGTCCGCACCGGGGATCGCGCGCTCGACCGCGTCGCGCGCAGCGTCTGCCGACTCGTAGCCGAGGTCCTTGGCGTGCGCGCCGACGAGATCGATCGCGAGCAGGTAACGCGCCGCAGCGGTGTCCCCTCCGTCGCTCGCCCCGCCTGGCCCGGCAGGCACGACCGCGTAGTCGATCGCGGGGCCCACCGCGAGAGCGGCATTCGTCGGCAGGGTCCAAGGCGTCGTCGTCCAGGCGAGCGCTCGCACCCCTTCGAGTCCGAGTTCGGCGGCCCGAGGTCCTCGAAGCGGGAAGGTCACCGTCACCGATGGGTCCTGGCGCATCTGATACACATCGTCGTCCATGCGCAGCTCGTGGTTCGAGAGCGGCGTCTCATCGCGCCAGCAGTAGGGCAGCACCCGGTGGCCCTCATATGCGAGACCCTTGTCGTGGAGTTGCTTGAACGCCCAGAGGACGCTTTCCATGAAGCTCAGGTTGAGCGTCTTGTAGTCGTTGTCGAAGTCGACCCAGCGCGCCTGGCGCGTCACGTATTCTTCCCACTCCCGGGTGTAGAACAGGACCGACTCTCGCGCCTTCTTGTTGAAGACGTCGATGCCCATCTCTTCGATCTCGCTCTTCTCGGTGATACCGAGCTGTTTCATGACCTCGAGCTCGGCGGGCAGTCCATGCGTGTCCCAGCCGAACCGACGCTCGACCTTCTTCCCGCGCATGGTCTGGAAGCGGGGGAAGACGTCTTTTGCGTAGCCGGTCAGGAGATGCCCGTAATGCGGCAGGCCGTTTGCGAAGGGCGGGCCATCGTTGAACACCCATTCTTCGCAGCCCTCGCGCTGCCTGATCGACTCACGGAAGGTGTCATCTGCCTTCCAGAAGGAGAGCACGCTCTCTTCGATCGCGGGAAACGAGGGCGAGGGGGCGACACCCTCGTTCGCACGTGGCTCGGCGTGCTTCGGCTGCTTTGCGGCTGCTGAGTCGGTCGGCTGCTTGGGGTACGTCATGGGTTCTCCGGCTGATCGATATTCGTCTGCTGGGACGAGCGAGGATCCCGATCCTCTCCCGCGGTACCACCCCGCTTGCCGAAATCTCGCGAACTTCGCTCGAGTCAGGCCACTTCGTTCGGCTGTGACGGGCCGGACCCGTTCGGTTCTACTGAGCACCCGGTGCTCCTCGCTCAGGAGGCACACCGAATTGCTGTTCTTCCGAAGACTCCCCGGTGATAGCCGGTTCATCGTCTCTGGGTCAATCCTACGGCATTCGAGACTGTTAGGGTTTTCGGAGACTGGTTCAGAAAACCGCAGGACGACTTTCGCTGGAGGAGCCCCTTGTGACGACGACGCCCGGATGGTACCCAGACCCGGCGACCACGGGAAGTCTGCGATGGTGGGACGGCCAGCAGTGGACGAACCATACCGCGCCCGACGAGGGTGTCGCACAGGATCCGGCAGCCGTTGCGTCAGCACGCAAGAAGCGGACCCGCAAGACGTTGCTCATCGTCGGTGCATGCGTGATCGTCCCGGTGCTGCTGATCACGATCGCGGTCACTGCGATCCGCGCAAGCTTTGCGGGAGCGCAGGCAGACCTCCTGACAGAGGTGGTCTCATCGAGCGAGGCTGGCTACGCCTACACCGAGCCCATGCTCGACCTTGACCCGGAGTCGAGAATCACCTTCCCAGTCGACTTCGACTGGGACAGCGCGCTCGCAGAGGCGGGCGGCATGGAGAACTGGGCGTTCGAACTCTACCTGGATCCGACCCTCACGCGGTTCGGGCGCGCATGGGTGTACCAGAGCTCTCCCGGGGCTCCGTTGGAGATCCACCCGTTCGAGTCGAATCGGGTCCACGGCGCCGCCGGCGACTCCGCCGCGGTGATGCCCGAGCAGGTGGGGACCAGTGCATGGGGACTGCAACCCGAGTACTATCTCGTGCGCAAGATCGACGCGCAGGGCAACCAGCTGGACACCCCGGTCGTCACCAAGGTGAGTGCCGAGAAGCGATTCGAGGCGCCCGTCGTCTCTGCGTCGGTGAACCCGGCCGATGGAATCGTGGAGCTGTCCTGGGATGCGGTCCCCGGCGCGAACAACTATGTCGTGGTCGGCAGCGCGGGTATTCGCACGGAAACGGACGAGTACCGCTACTACTCGCTGCTCGGTTCCACCGATACCACCACCTGGTCATCGAAGGATCAGATCGAGAGACTTTCGCCGGCCGACTTCTACCCCTCTGCCCAGAACCTGGGTCTCGAACTCTTTGATGATGAGAGCGCCGATGAATTGCTCGGCGACAACGTCTGGTCGCTCGGCAATGACGGCTGGGTCTACGAGCAGAGCGGATTCTCCTGGGGCGTCGTCGCTACCGACGGGAAGAGCTACTCCCCCATCGCCGAGGTCGACGCGACCGGACTCGCGGGTTCGCTTCCGCTGCGCACAGCGTGGAACACGATGGTCCAATGGGGCATGTCGCACCTCATGTCCGATACCTTCAACGGCCTTGCCTCGATCCCGCGCGAGTTCGCCTTCACGAGCCTGGACGGTGTCACACGGACCACGCAGGCACGCATTCCAGAGGACGGGATCTCGGTCGAAGGCGACGAGTGGGTCATTCGCGTGGAGGGCGTCGGCACCCAGCTGGGCGAGGAAATCGAGTTCACCTTCTACGACGGCGCCCCCACGACTCCGGAGACGTTCACCGCTCAGTTCAATGCCGAGGCCGCCTCACTTCGGCCGAACACGGGGCTCGGCAACTACACGGTCATCTCGGCTACGCCGGAAGAAATCTCGGATGCCATCGATGCCGCCGCGACGAAGCCAGCGCAGACCCCCTACCCGTCTTACGGATCCGATGACTATGTGCGCTTTCTCGCGAGCCACCTCATTGCGGGCACGGAGTACATCGACGTGACCGACTTCGCCGTGACTCCGGGCGCCCAGAGTTTCCGCGACGCGTTCGACGAAGCGCTCTACCAGAATCCGTTTGCGGTGGGAGTTCCCAATACTTCGGCGATCACTTTCAACCCGGTCAAAAGCGGCGACAGGGTCGTGTACCACTTGTACTACGAACTCGGCCAGAGCGAGCGCGAGGCGATGCAATCGTCCATGGCTGAGACAATCGAGTCGGTACTGGCCCAGACCGTCGACGATTCGATGTCGGCCGCGGAGAAGGCGATTGCCCTGAACAACTGGGTGACTGCGAGATCGCAGTACGACCACGACGCCCTCGCCACCGTGCTCGACGGTCGGGACATCACGCCGTATCTGTCTCGCTGGCGCGCAGACGGAGTGTTTGGCGACGGACTTGTGGTGTGCTTGGGCTACGCCGCCGCCTACTCGGCGCTGATGAATGCCGCCGGTGTCCCGACAGTGGTCGTGACCGGTGATGTGCTCAGCGGTGGCGGGCACGCCTGGAACAAGGTCAGCGTGGACGGCACGTGGCTCTCGGTCGATCCCACCTGGAACGACTCGGACTCTGCGCCCAACAGTTACCTCCTCATCCCGGATTCGGCCTTCACCGGCGATGCGCAGCGGGTCGAGGATCTGGACTGGATTCGCGACGATCGCGTGCCTCTGTACGCCACTCCCTGACCCGAACGCCCAACCCAGGTAACGACTGGGTAACGATACGCTCTCAGCAAAACTCCTGCTCAGGGCGAGATTATTGCTGCATATCTGACTGAAATCCCGGCACCCCGCCTTGCTATGTCGGACGCAACCTTGCTAGCGTCGAAGACAGCGTTGAATGCGGTTCTCATATGTACGTGCTCATTCTGCTGCTGATTCCCGCGTCGAGATACGGCGCCGCCGGCAGTGTGAGCGATTCCGAGCAGACCGCGTCCGCAATACATGATCTGGCCTTTCGAGAGGCCACCCGGCGAGTGATGCCGTTTTGTCGCTGCACACCGAAATGACGCTTTCGCGCGCCGTTTTGCCGGGACCGAACTACCGAGGAGTACCGCGTGAGCATACCCATTGCTCGTCCAGAAGAGCGCCGCCAACCGTCCGAAGCGCCGGGAGGCGAAGCCGCCGTCGCAGTCCGCGGGGCCTACAAGGTCTTCGGCAAGCGCCCAAAGGAGGCCGTGGCTCGGCTTCGCTCCGGATCCACCCGCGACGACGTGCGCTCGCTCGGCACCGCTGCGGTCATCGACGCCTCGTTCGAAGTACGACCCGGCGAGATCTTCGTGGTCATGGGGCTGTCCGGGTCAGGGAAATCCACACTGATCCGCATGCTCAACGGCTTGAACCCCACCACGGACGGGTCGATCACGGTCTTTGGCGAGGAAGTCGTCGGACGAGAGGCCAAGGAACTTCGCGAGCTCCGACGCCGGCGCATGTCCATGGTCTTCCAGCATTTCGCGCTGCTGCCTCATCGCACCGTACTCGACAACGTCGCATACGGCCTCGAACTTCAAGGCGTCGACGGCGCAAACCGTACCGAGCGTGCTCGGTACTGGCTCGACAGGGTCGGGCTCACCGGCTGGGCGGACAGCCTGCCCGACGAACTCTCCGGCGGAATGCAGCAGCGCGTCGGCATCGCGCGAGCGCTCGCCGCCGACACCGACGTCCTGCTCATGGACGAGGCATTCTCCGCGCTCGACCCACTGATCCGGCGCGAGATGCAAGAGCAACTGATCGAGTTGCAGCAGGAACTCAACAAGACCATCGTGTTCATCACCCACGACCTCAATGAGGCGATGTTCCTCGGAGACCGTATCGCGGTCATGCGCGACGGGCGCATCGTGCAGATCGGCACGCCGAACGAGATCCTGACCGATCCCGCGAACGATTACGTCTCACAGTTCGTGCAGGACGTCGATCGCGCGCGCGTACTCACCGCCGCCGATGTCATGGAACCCCCGCACGCGGTCGTCTTCGCATCGGCGGGCCCGCGCACCGCGCTCCGGCTCATGCGAGATCAGCAAACCTCTGCGTGCTTCGTCACAACGGCGAACCGCAAACTCCTCGGCGTAGTCAGGGACAAGGATGTGCTCCGTCAGGTGCGCGAGGGCAGCACGGATCTCACCGAGCGCCTTCGCCCCACTCCCGGCGTCGTCAAGAAGGACCAGCTCATCGCCGATCTCTTCGAACTCGCGGTCGAAAGCCACCTGCCCGTCGCGGTGATCGACGACGAGGACCGTCTGATCGGCGTGGTCCCGCGGGTAACCCTGCTCGCCGCACTCGCGGATCTGCCCACCACGACCACCGAGATCCCCATCATTGAGCCGACGCCCGAGGTGCCCGCGGCGACCATCACGGAAGCGCTCGATGGTGCCGAGCCCGAAGTGCAGACCCACGAACGCAAGGAGGACCAGGCGTGAACCCCGAACTTCCCCGACTCCCGCTCGGCGACTGGGTCAAGATCGCGCTCGACTGGTTCCAGGTGAACTTCGAGTGGCTCCTGAACTTCTTCACCCTGATCTTCAAGGGCTCCGTCGAGGGTCTGGTCGATCTGCTGGTCGCCGTTCCGTACCCGATTCTGATCGTCGTCTTCGCGCTGATCGGCTGGCTGGTCCGTTCGTGGAAGCTGGCCGTCGGCACCGCGCTCGGCTTCCTGCTGATCGTGCTGATGGGATTCTGGCACAACGCGATGCAGACCCTGAGCCTCGTCATCATCGCCACACTCGTCTCGGTGATCATCGCGGTACCGCTCGGCATCCTCGCCGCTCGCAACGACCGTTTCAGCGCGTTCATCAAGCCCGTGCTCGACTTCATGCAGACGATGCCCGCATTCGTCTGGCTGGTTCCGGCAGTGCTCTTCTTCAGCATCGGCTTCGCCCCCGGCGTCTTCGCGACCATCATCTTCTCCATGCCACCCGGGGTGCGGTTTACGGAGCTCGGAATCCGCGGCGTGGATGCGGAGACGGTCGAGGCCGGATACGCATTCGGGGCGACTCCCGGGCAGATCCTTCGCGGTATCCAGCTCCCCCTCGCCATGCCGACCATCATGGCGGGCATCAACCAGGTGATCATGCTGTCGCTCTCGATGGTGGTGCTCGCAGGAATCGTCGGCGCGAACGGACTGGGCAAGGACGTGGTGACCGCGGTCTCGACCGCGCGAGTGGGGCTCGGCGTGGAAGCAGGCCTGAGCATCGTCGTCATCGCGATCTTCCTTGACCGTGTCACGGCGGCACTCGGCAATCCGAACGACTTCCCGCAGTCCCTCCTCGGGCTGCGCCGCCGCCGCAAGAAGGCAGCGCGAGCCTAACCCGCTCGTTCCCATTCTCACTCTCACCCCCAATCACAGTGCATCTCGCGCTGAACGAAAGGAAACACAATGAAGAAGCTAGGACTCACCGGAGCGCTCGCGCTCGGAGCGGCCGCCAGTCTGGTACTCGCCGGGTGCACGAGCGGCAGCAGCGGCGATGCCGACGGGGGCTCCGGCTCTGGCGATACGATCACTCTCGGCTTCATCCCCTCCTGGACCGATGGGCTGAGCACCGCATACCTGCTGGCAAACCAGCTGGAGCAGCTCGGCTACAACGTTGAGATGGAGGAGCTCACCGAGGCCGGCGTGCTCTACGCGGGCCTGTCGAAGGGCGATATCGACATCTATCCTTCCGCCTGGTCCGAAGTAACTCACGCCGAGTACATGGATGAGTTCGGGGATCAGATCGAAGATCTCGGTGCGTACTATGACAACGCCAGCCTGACGATCGCAGTTCCGAGCTACACGGACATCGACTCGCTGGACGAGCTCAAGGCGAATGCCGACAAGTTCGACGGCCAGATCGTCGGAATCGAGCCGGGCGCCGGCCTGACAGGGGTCACCGAGAACTCCATGATGCCCGCCTACGACCTCGAAGGCAGCTACTCGCTGGTGACCTCGTCGACCGCGACCATGCTCACGGAGCTCGGAAGCGCGATCGACAAGAAGGAAGACATCGTCGTCACGCTCTGGCGTCCGTTCTGGGCATACAACGAGTACGACGTGAAGGATCTGAAGGATCCGCTCGGCGCGATGGGCGACTCCGAGGCGCTGCACTTCCTCGGGAAGAAGGGGTTCTCAGAGCAGTACCCCGATATCGCCGACCTCATTGCGGGAATCACGCTCGATGACTCGGCGTACGGCTCGCTGGAGGGCCTGGTGACCGGTGGGGACTTCGAAGGCGACCCGGCAGCGGCCGTGACGAAGTGGATCTCGGAGAACCCCGACGCGTTCCCCACGCTGATCAGCTAGGCCGTCGCCGGCGGATCCGGCGGCCGGGCGGCCCCTGCCCACGATGAACTGCACGCGATCTGCGTCCTGCAACCCCGTTCCGACGTGAACGACCTGCAGGACGCAGATCGCTCTTCGTCCTGCAGCGGACGACTCAACAGGCACTCCGCGAGATGATCAGGCGGCCTGCGAAGTGCGACGTCGCACAAGCGCGAGGATCCCGCGCCACCCGAGAAATGCCGCGCCCAGTGCGCCGGTCGCGACCAGCACGAACGGCACAGGAGCACCCCCGTCGGTGAATGCCACGCGCATGACCATGCCGAACACGAGCGTGCCGAGCCACACTGCCAACCCGCTCCGCCAGACGGCGAACGGTCGGCGCCACGTCGCTGAGATCGCCCAGGTGAAGACGAGCGCGAACAGAAACGGCCACGCCGTCTCCCACAGCCCGCCGAGCGTCGCCGCCTCTCCGTGCTGGGATCGGCCGCTCGCGGCGAACGCGAAAACGCACGCGCCGTCGACGAGCAGCGCGAGCGCGGCAGCCGCGGGGCCGGGTAGCGCGGCCCGCGTGCGAGACCGCATCGCTTGAGCGTCGTTCGGTTCCTGCCTGCCCATTCCGTTACTTCAGCTCGAAGGATTCGCTGCGATCGAATTCGCTCAGCGTGACCGTCAGCTCGACCGGGCGATCCGTCACGCCCTCCGGCAGTGCGAGCGTGTGCGTCGACGGCGCCATGTCGGCGGTGCAGACTTCGTTCTCCGAAGGAGCGAACACCACGGTCACGCTGTCTGAGCCGGTGACCTGGATCGTGTCCGCAGTGGGCACGCAGGTGCTGCTCCCCCAGGTGACCACCGCAAACGACTCGCCCTCGTCGACCCAGCCCGCAAGGATCTGCTCGCCGAGTCGGTTGATATCGATCTGCGTCTCCCACCCCTCTGGCACGCCGGGTGCGACCTGCTCCGTTGCCGGAACGGGTTCCGTCACCGCGCTCCCCTGATCTTCGCCTTCCTGAGCGCAACCCGCGGCGAGCAGCACTGCCCCCGCGACCGCGACCGCCCGCAACGAACCTCGCAAGATATGGTGCATCAGAATCCCCTTTCCTCGGCTGCGGAAACGAGACGACACCGCATGCTCTGCCTGATTCTCCCAGGGCCCGGCGAGAACCGCCGGTGAGGCGCGCCCTGGAGGATCCGAACGGATAGACTGTCAGCGTTCACCATCAGGCACCAAGACCGAGGGCGCGCCCCGGTCGATCACTCGGTGCCGCCCATATCGATTTCGGAGGCCAGGCATGAGCGCGATTCCAGACAAACCCCAACTCGAAGGCCTCGAACACAAGTGGGGTGCCATCTGGGAAGAGCAGGGAACCTACCTCTTCGACCGCGCAGGCGCTAACCGGGACGACGTCTACAGCATCGATACCCCTCCACCGACCGCCTCCGGCTCACTGCACGTCGGACATGTCTTCAGCTATACGCATACCGATACGGTCGCGCGGTTCCAGCGTATGCGCGGAAAACGCGTGTTCTACCCGATGGGGTGGGACGACAACGGCCTGCCGACCGAACGCCGGGTGCAGAACTACTACGGGGTGCGCTGCGATCCCTCGCTCCCCTACACCGAGGGATTCGTTCCCCCGCACGAGGGCGGCGACGGCAAGAGCATCAAGGCGGCAGATCAGCAGCCGATCTCTCGTCGCAACTTCATCGAACTCTGCGAACGCCTGACCGTCGAAGACGAGAAGCAGTTCGAGGATCTCTGGCGCACCCTCGGCCTGTCGGTCGACTGGAGCCAGAGCTATCGAACCATCGGCGAGGAGTCGCTGCGTGCATCGCAGCTCGCGTTCATGCGCAACGTCGAGCGGGGCGAGGCCTATCAGGCTCAGGCCCCGACGCTGTGGGATGTGACTTTCCGCACCGCGGTCGCGCAGGCCGAACTCGAGGATCGGGATCAGCCGGGCGCCTACCATGGGGTCTCCTTCTCGCGCACCGATGGTCAGGGCGACATCGTCATCGATACGACGCGGCCCGAACTCCTTCCCGCATGCGTAGCGCTCGTCGCCCATCCCGATGACGAGCGCTACCAGCCCCTGTTCGGCACCACTGTCCGTACGCCGATCTTCGATGTCGAGGTTCCCGTCCTCGCGCATCACCTCGCGCAGCAGGACAAGGGCACCGGAATCGCCATGATCTGCACCTTCGGCGATGTCACCGACGTCGTCTGGTGGCGTGAACTCGATCTGCCCAACCGCGCGATCCTGGGCTTCGATGGCCGAGTCGTCTCCGACGCTCCCGACGCGATCACTTCGGAAGCCGGCATCGAGGCATTCGCTCAGATCGCCGGCAAAACCGTATTCAGCGCCAAGCAGATCATCGTCGAGATGCTGCAGGAGAGCGGTGCGCTTCAGGGCGAGATCCGCAAGATCACGCATCCGGTGAAGTTCTTCGAAAAGGGCGACAAGCCCCTCGAAATCGTTTCGACCCGCCAGTGGTACATCAAGAACGGCGCACGCGACGAGCAGCTGCGCGCGCGTCTGCTCGCACACGGCAAGGAGCTCGAATGGCATCCGGACTTCATGCGAGTCCGCTACGAGAACTGGGTCGAGGGGCTCTCGGGCGACTGGCTCATCTCGCGCCAGCGCTTCTTCGGCGTGCCGATCCCGGTCTGGTACCCGCTCGATGCGGATGGAAATCCGGTGTTCGATCAGCCGTTGCTTCCGTCGGCGGATCAGCTCCCGGTCGATCCGTCGAGTGATGTTCCCGCGGGCTTCTCCGAGGCACAGCGGGGTGTTCCCGGAGGCTTCCAGGGCGAGGTGGACGTCATGGACACCTGGGCGACCTCCTCACTGACCCCACAGCTGGCCGGAGGTTGGGAACGCGATTCGGAGCTGTTCAGTCTCGTCTACCCCTTCGACCTGCGTCCTCAGGGTCAGGACATCATCCGCACGTGGCTGTTCTCCACGCTGCTCCGCAGCGAACTGGAGTCGGGCGAGCTTCCTTGGCGTCACGCGGGAATCTCGGGCTGGATCCTCGACCCAGACCGCAAGAAGATGTCGAAGTCGAAGGGCAACGTGGTCACGCCGGCGGGCATGCTCGAACAGCACGGCAGCGATGCAGTCCGCTACTGGGCGGCCTCGGCGAAGCTGGGAACCGATGCTGCCTTCGACCCGCAGAACCCGACGCAGATCAAGATCGGCCGCAGGCTCGCGATCAAGCTGTTGAACGCCGCGAAGTTCGCGCTCGGTTTCGATGCGAGCGGCATCGATGGCGGCGTCACCGAACCCTTGGACCGTTCCATGCTCGCATCCCTTGCGAGGGTCGTCGAGGACTCGACCCGAGCCTTCGAATCGTACGACCATGCGCGCGCCCTCGAACTGACCGAGAGCTTCTTCTGGACGTTCTGCGACGACTACCTCGAACTCGTGAAGGAACGCGCTCACGGTGGCGAAGGTCAAGCACAGGCTTCGGCCGTGGCCGCCCTCCGCGCCGCGCTTTCGATCTTCGTGCGTCTGCTGGCCCCCTTCCTCCCCTATGCGACCGAGGAGGTCTGGTCCTGGTTCAGTACCGGTTCGGTGCATCTCGCCGCCTGGCCGACGTCTGCAGAGGCCACCGAGATCGCTGGCGAGGACGCAGACACCGGCCTGCTCTCGCTCATGGGTGGCGCGCTGATCGGTGTTCGTGGCGCGAAGACCGCGGCGAAGGCCTCGCAGAAGACTCCCGTCGAATTCGCTGTCGTACAGGCGCCGGCAGCAGACGTCGATCGGCTTCGTCTCGCCGCAGACGACCTCGCGGGAGTCGGGCGCATCGCGGAACTGCGCATCGAGGCAGCCGACGTCGGTGCCGTCACCGTGAGCGAGATCCGCCTCGCCTCGGTGGAGAACGCGGGATAGGGCTCGAGATGCAGCTGGGGGTGCGCTGGCGCGCGGGCGATCCGCCGCATAGGTCTGTGCCCCCGGCGCTGCACCCGGCCATCGCCGAAGAGGAAGGTCGCTACCCGGAAGCGTCGGCATGGACGCTCACCTGGCTCGAGGGGTTCCCGAGGTGCGCGCTCGACGACGTCGCCCTGCTCACCCTCGATGCCTCGGGTCGCGCCTCGCTCATCGAGTCAATATCGGGGCACTCCGATCCGATGTCCGACGAAGACGACGATGATTGGTTGAATGAGAGGTGAATCTACGGAGGATCCTCATGCCACGGACTAGTCAGCCTCGTTTTGGTCAACACCCGTTCCAGCGGGCTCTCGTCGCAGTCTCGGCAGTGACGCTGATCCTCGGCGCCGCGGGATGTGCACCCGAACCGGGAGAGGCGGCAGGGACCATCGACAAGGAGACTCAGACGACCAGCCCGGAGACCGAGTGGGGCGGAAAGAACCTCCCCGCGGAGGCGCTGCAGACCACGCTTCCGGAGAGTTTTCCGATCGACACATTCGTGATTCCCGCCGGCGCAACGGTGTACAACACCGGGGAGAGCGGTGCGGATCAGTGGTTCCTCGTGCTGCAGGCGGAATCAGCGGAGGCGGCTCAGGCACTCTGGGAGTCGATGGTGTCCGTAAATTCGTTCGCGGTCGACGATCAAGTCGAGACGAGCGAGGGCGGCACGTCCGCAACACTCGTGAATGCGCTCTTCAACGTGCAAGCGATCACGATTCCTCAGCAGGATGGCAGCGTGCAGCTGAGCTACGCGATTCACAGAGGCTAGGACCCAGCACCGACGCGAGATCGGTTATGCGGCTCAAGCCCGCTGAGAAGATCAGTCCCGTGGAGCACCCAGTCCCGCCGAGCGCTCAGGACCCGGGACTGCTCATGCGCTGCGCTCGACGCTCCCAGCCGCGCTGAGAACCCGTGGCGGCGCCTCGCCCAGTACGGCTTCTCGTGTCACGATCACCTTCGTGATCTCGCTGTTCGAAGGCACGTCGAACATGACCGGGCCGAGCACGTCTTCGAGAATCGCTCGAAGACCGCGTGCGCCCGTCTTGCGTTCCACGGCCAACTGAGCAATCGCTTCGAGCGAGGGAAGCTCGAATTCCAAACCTACGCCGTCGAGCTCGAACATGCGCTGGTACTGCTTGACGAGCGCGTTCTTGGGTTCGGTGAGGATGCGCACGAGCGCATCAACGTCAAGGGGATCGACGGTGGCCACGACGGGGAGGCGGCCGATGAATTCAGGAATGAGCCCGAACTTGTGCAGGTCTTCGGGCTGCACCTGGGAGAGCAGCTCAGCCTCGTTGCGCTTGCTCGTCACGGGCGCACCGAAACCGATGCCGCCCTTGCCGAGACGCGTGGCGATGATCTCTTCGAGACCCGCGAATGCGCCCGCCACGATGAAGAGCACGTTGGTGGTGTCGAGCTGGATGAACTCTTGGTTGGGGTGCTTGCGCCCGCCCTGGGGTGGGATGGAAGCAACCGTGCCTTCGAGGATCTTCAGCAGTGCCTGCTGAACGCCCTCGCCAGAAACATCTCTCGTGATGGACGGGTTCTCGGCTTTTCGCGTGATCTTGTCGACCTCGTCGATGTAGATGATGCCCATCTCCGCTCGCGGGACATCGTAGTCGGCTGCTTGGAGCAGTTTGAGCAGGATGTTCTCAACGTCTTCGCCGACGTACCCTGCCTCGGTCAGCGCGGTGGCGTCGGCGACCGCGAATGGAACATTCAACTGCCTCGCCAGCGACTGCGCAAGATAGGTCTTGCCGCAGCCGGTCGGCCCGAGCATGAGAATATTCGACTTCGCGATCTCGACCTGCTCGGCGATCGCTTCGGCGCTTGTCAGAGACTTGGTTGCCCGAACGCGCTTGTAGTGGTTGTATACGGCGACCGCGAGCGACTGCTTCGCGCGATCCTGGCCGATCACGTATTGGTCGAGGAAGTCAGCGATTTCACGCGGCTTGTGAAGCGCGAACTCGCTCTGCTCGGCGACGGAGTGCTCAGCGAGGCGCTCCTCGATGATTTCATTGCACAGGCCGACGCATTCATCGCAGATGTAGATCTGCGGACCGGCGATCAGCTGCTGCACCTGCTTCTGAGTCTTGCCACAGAACGAGCACTTGAGCAACTCGCTGCTCTCAATCTTCGCCATGTGCGCCTCCCAGAGATTGAAGGAATTCTACGGTCGTCCCGAGCCTAGCCCGCACCACCGACATTGCGGATTCCGGCACGCCGCTCATTGCGGATCAGCGTGCCGGCCCCCGCTGCCAGCTTACTGCTCGAGAACCGGCTGAGGGTTCTTCCGGCTGGTAAGCACCTGATCGATCAGTCCGTACTCGAGTGCCTCGTTCGCATCGAGGATCTTGTCGCGATCGATGTCGCGGTTCACCTGCTCGATCGAGCGCTTCGAGTGCTTCGAGAGAGTGCTCTCGAGCCACTCGCGCATCCGCATGATCTCGCGTGCCTGAATCTCGATGTCGCTTGCCTGGCCATGACCGCCCTGGCCGGTCGACGGCTGATGGATCAGCACACGCGCGTTCGGCAGTGCGAGGCGCTTGCCCGGCGTTCCGCCTGCAAGCAGCACCGCGGCCGCCGAAGCGGCCTGGCCGAGGCAGACCGTCTGAATGTGGGGCTTGATGTACTGCATCGTGTCGTAGATCGCCGTCATCGCGGTGAACGAGCCGCCAGGCGAGTTGATGTACATGATGATGTCGCGCTCGGTGTCCTTGCTCTCGAGGACGAGCAGCTGCGCCATGATGTCATCTGCGGAGGTGTCGTCGACCTGCACTCCGAGGAAGATGATGCGATCCTCGAACAGCTTCGCGTAGGGGTCGGTGAATCGGGTTCCGTAGGCCGTGCGCTCCTCGAACTGAGGCAGCACGTAGCGAGAGTTCGGCATCATCAGGGATGAGACGCCTGCTTGGGGCTGGGTGTGTTGCATCGAATTGTCTCCTGTGCCGTACTACTTCTGGGTTCCGCCGCCGCCAACGACGTCGCTCGCCGAATCGCGGATGAAGTCGACGAATCCGTACTCCAAGGCCTCGTCGGCGCTGAACCAGCGATCCCGGTCGCCGTCAGCGTTGATCTGTTCGACCGACTTGCCCGTCTGCGCAGCGGTAATCTCCGCCAGGCGGTTCTTCATCGAGGTGATGAGCTGGGCCTGGGTCTGAATGTCGCTCGCGGTGCCGCCGAAGCCACCGTGCGGCTGATGGAGCAGCACGCGCGCGTTGGGAGTGATGTACCGTTTGCCCTTCGTGCCCGCGGTGAGCAGGAACTGCCCCATCGACGCGGCCATACCGATGCCGACGGTGACGATGTCGTTGGGAACGAAGCTCATCGTGTCGTAGATCGCCATGCCTGCGGTGATCGAGCCGCCGGGCGAGTTGATGTAGAGGTAGATGTCCGCCTCGGGATCTTCCGCTGCGAGCAGCAAAATCTTGGCGCAGATTTCGTTCGCGTTTTCATCTCGCACCTCTGATCCCAGCCAGATGATGCGATCCTTGAGCAGTCGCTCGAACACACTGTTCGGCGCCATCTGTTCAGCCATAGCTGCACTCCTTCGATTCGTGCCTGATACGAGGCTACCGATTTCGAGGAGCCCGCGTGTCCCTGTTCGCCGTGGGCGTGGAGGTGTTGTGCGGAGCCGTGGCGCACGATTCCATGCGGACGGGCCGCTCGGGATCTCATCCTGGACGAAAGGGGGCTCCTCACTTCGGCAGACAAAAAGGATCCCCTCCGGCTGGCCGAAGGGGATCCTTTTCAGAACGCGCGGAGAATTACTTCTCTTCGGCCTTCTTCGCTGCGGGCTTCTTCGCAGGAGCCTTCTTCGCGGGAGCCTTCTTCGCCGCGGGCTTCTCATCAGCGGCGTCGGCCTTCTTCGCTGCGG
>JBEBSS010000018.1:0-48017 GCA_040394175.1 Leucobacter soli
GGGGCCGTCTCGGCCCGGGTCGCGTCCGTGACCGCTGGTGCGGCGATCATGCCGTATGGCGTCGACCCTTGGTGCACGTCGAGCAGTGATCGTACCGCGAGTTCGAAGAGCTGCTGTTGTGCGTTGGGGGAGTACCAGGCCCCGTGGGGTCCGAGCAGGACGCCGGGTGCGTCGCGCAGCGGATCGTCCTGGGGGAGCGGCTCGATCGGGAAGACGTCGAGGCCGGCGCCGGAGAGCTGGCCGCTCTCGATCGCCGAGATGAGCGCCTCCTCGTCGATGAGGCCGCCACGCGCGACGTTGACGACGAACGCACCGGGCCGCATCGCTGCGATGGTCGCGGAATCGATCAGGCGCTCGGTTTCGGGGAGCAGCGGAACGTGGACGCTGATCGCGTCTGCTTGCGACACCGCATCGTGGAGCGTGTCAGCGCGTTCTACTCCGGCCCCTGCGAAGACCGCTTCGGGGACCAGCGGATCCAGTGCGCGCACACGGACTCCCATGGCGATCAGGTGCCTCGCCAGTGCTTGCGCGATCCGTCCGAAGCCGATGAGCGCGACCGAGGATCCGGCGATTCGCCTTGGAGCGAGGGCTTCGACGTCCCACTGCCCGGCGCGCACCTGCGCGTCGAGCTGCGGGATCCTGCGCAGGCCGCTGACCAGCAGTGAGAACGCGTGCTCGGCGACTTCGGCGGTGCAGTAGCCAGCTGTGGTGGTGGTCCATGCGCCCCGGGCTGATACCGTGTCGATCGGAATATGGTCCACCCCGGTGGAGGTGGCCACGACGAGGCGCAGGTCGGGCATTGCGCCCACCTCCTCCGCGCTCAGCTCGTGTTCGGGGCCGATGAGGATGGCGTACGCGTCGAGGTGACCGCTGACTGATGAGGCTTCGACGACCTGGAAGGTGTCTCTCGACGGACCGAGGAGGGACTGAACCAACTCCGCTGATCCGAAGGGGTCCATGAGCAGCACTTTCTTGCGTGTAGTGTCCGCTTTGGCGCGCACCGCGATCAGCTCAGCTCGAACATGGAGAGGTGCGTCTGCACGACGATGACGTTTGGTCCCTGTTCTCCCCATGCTGCCGCTAGGGCGTCGCGCAGCTCGCTCGGTGCGACGGCCCGAGCGGGCACTCCGAATGCTTGTGCGAGCGCCACGAAATCGGGGCGTGCGAGTTCAGTGGCGGTCGGTGCGCCGAACTCGGCGGTCATGTATTCGCGCAGGATCCCGTAGCCGCCGTCGTCGATGATGAGCCAGGTGACGGCTGCGTCGTGCTGCCTGGCCGTGGCGAGCTCCGAGATCGAGTACATCGCGCCTCCGTCACCGGAGACGGCCAGGACGCGGTCGTCGCGGCCCATCGCCGCACCGATCGCCGCGGGGAATCCGAATCCGAGTCCGCCGGCACCCTGGGCGCTGTGGAACTCGCCCGCTCGTGGATCCCAGGCAGACCAGGCCCAGTATCCCGCGATGGTCATATCCCAGAAGGTGTGCGCGGCATCCGGAATGGCTTCGCGGAGGTCGTCGAGCAGCTGTTGTTCCTTGTCGAGGGGTTGGCCGTCGAGTCGGGTGCGCACCGCGTCGAGCGCGGCAGCTGCGCGGGACGCCCCGCTGCCGGGTTCCGCGGTTTTGGTCGGGAGTGCGGCGAGGATTCCGCGCAGCGCCGGAGCGATGTCTCCATGGATCCCGAGCGCAGGATGGTTCGATTCGAGGACTCGAACTTCGGCGTCGATCTGAATGAGGCGTCCCGACGGCTGGAACGTGAAGTAGTTGCTCGTGACCTCGCCGAGCGAGCTGCCGAGCACGAGGACCGTGTCGGCGTTCGAGAGGAGATCCGTGACCGCACGATCTTCTACCCAGCTCTGCACGGAGAGCGGGTGCCGCCAGGGGAAGCAGCCCTTCCCGCTCGCGGTCATGACGACCGGGGCATCCAGGCGCTCGGCGAGTTCGAGCAGCTCGGCCTGTGCTCCGGATCGTCGAGCTCCGCCTCCGGCAAGGATGACGGGGGTGCGCGCGGCGGAGAGCAGCCGGGCGGCTTCTTCGAGCAATTCGACGCGAATGGGACGGTGATCGATCCTTGCTTGCGGGCTCGTCACGCGGGGAAGCGAGGCCGGTCCGAGCAGAATGTCCTGGGGGATTTCGATCCACACCGGGCCGGCGGGTGCGGACTGGGCGAGTCCCCAGGCTTCTTCGATGATGGAGGGGATCTGGCTCGCGGTCTGCACCACCCAGGTGCGCTTCGCCACGTTCGCGGCGGCGGCCTGCTGGTCGTCCAGTTGGTGCAGCATTCCCTTGTGGGCGCCACCGAGTCCGGCGCGCGGGATCTGGCTCGACACGACGAGCATCGGTACGCCTGTCGCCAGCGCTTCCTGGAGCCCTGCGAGTGCGGTGAGGGCCCCGGGCCCCGTGGAGAGGAAGAGTACGCCGACTCGACCCGTGGCCCGAGCGAAGCCGTCGGTGGCGAAGGCTGCGTTGTTCTCGATTCTGGCGCTGACGAAGCTCAGTGGGCTGCGGCCGAGTGCGTCGAACAGCCCGAGCGCGTGCTGGCCGGGAATGCCGAATACCGTGGTCGCGCCGAGGCCTGCGAGCGTCTCGACGACCAGGTCGCCTCCGTTGCGGCGGGGCTCGGACATTACGCGGCCCCGTTCTCGCGCAGGGCGAAGAGCGAGAGAAGATCGTAGGCGACGTGCGATGCCGCGATACCCGTGAGCTGTGCGTGGTCGTACGCGGGTGATACTTCGACCACGTCTGCACCGACCAGATTGAGGCCCGCGAGCCCGCGGAGGATCTCGAGGATTTCGCGACTGGTCAGGCCTCCGGCCTCCGGGGTGCCTGTTCCGGGTGCGTGCGCGGGATCGAGCACGTCGATGTCGATGGAGATGTAGAGCGGACGATCCCCGATCCTCTGCTTCAGAAGCTGAGCGATTTCGCGTACTCCCCGGTAGTGGACGTCGGAGGAGGTGACGATGCCGAAGCCCAGACGCGCGTCCTCGTCGAGGTCGGACTTGCCGTAGAGGGGGCCGCGCGTGCCGACGTGGGAGGCCGCGTCGAGATCGAGGAGTCCTTCCTCGGAGGCGCGTCGGAATGGTGTGCCGTGCGTGTACTCCGCTCCGAAATAGGTGTCCCAGGTGTCGAGGTGGGCGTCGAAGTGCAGGAGCGCGACGGGGCCGTGGCGCTCGGCTGCCGCGCGCAGCAGAGGCAGCGCGATGGTGTGGTCTCCGCCGAGGGTGAGCAGGCGGGAGCCGTCCGCGGTCAGTTCGAGTGCCGCGGCCTGGAGGGTGGTGATGGCCTCTTCGATGTTGAAGGGGTTCACGCCGATGTCGCCGGCGTCCACCATCTGCAGATTCTCGAAGGGGGAGACGTCGAGCGCGGGGTTGTAGGGACGAAGCAGCCTCGAGGCTTCACGGATGTGGGCGGGACCGAAGCGCGCACCCGGGCGGAAGGATACGCCGGAGTCGAAGGGAACGCCGATGATCTTCACGTCCGCTCGCGGGACCTGGTCGATCCGGGGGAGGAGCGCGAAAGTGGCGGCTCCGGAGAACCGGGGGGTGAGTGACGAGTCGGTGGGGCCGATCGGAGCACTGGTCATGCTGGATCCTCCTTGAGCCAGATACGAAAGTATTCGTATTTAGAAACATTCTTTTACTCAGAGGATACATATGCGGTCCATCGACCGCAAACCCCGGGACGTCGCCTCGCGTTTTACCTCAGGAAGTGCCGCTCCACGCCGCCGGAGCGAGCACCCAGAGCACTTCGGCACCCGTCGTGTCGTGTGCGTGCCAACTGTGAGGCTCCTTCGCGCTGAAGGTCAACGCATCGCCGGCCTCGAGTTCGACCTGCCGATCCGCGAAGCGCACCGTGATGCTTCCGGACAGGATGTGCACGGTCTCGATCTCGGCGTTGACGGTGTAGAGCTCTGCGCCGCCATCTCCTCCGGGCTCGTAGATCGAACGCACGAGCTGGAGGCGACCCTCGTCGCGTGGCGTCAGGAGTCGCTCATCGGCGCCGGTGCCGCCGAGGTTGATGTGCGGGCCGGTGCCGGCGCGGACGAGATGTGCGTCGGAGGACTCGAACAGCGAGCCGATCGGCAGCGAGAGCACCTCGCAGTAGGAGACAAGCGAGGCAACGCTGAGGGAGGTGAGGTCGCGTTCGACGCGCGAGATGAATCCCTTGGAGAGGCCGGTGGCTCCGGACACCTCCTCCAGTGTGATCCGCTGGGCGAGTCGAGCGGCCCGCAGGCGCTTCCCGATCGCGGCCCGTTCGCTGCTTGGTTCGACGGGTACTGAACGCATGATGACGACCATTCGCTTGACTGAACTCGACCAGGCCTCGGGAAGAACCTCATCGTGGAAACCCGGGGCGACTTCCTGTAATCGTAGCGGTGCAACAGAGCGCGCTCACTGGGAATGTTATTCAGTAGACAAAAGAAATTGCATATTTGGTTCCAGGTTGGATAGGGTGGCATTCCAACATGCAATGAGGCCTCGGCCTCCCAGACACAATCCTGCGCGAGATCCACTCCGAGCAGGTACACCCCAGAGAGGCCCCGCGATGAAGCTCCGCGCCCTACCCCTACTTTCCCTGATCGCCATCGGCACTCTCGCGCTGACGTCGTGCACCTCGGCCTCCGCCGAGATCGAGGCCGCTCCGACCGACGAGAACTCCGTCGAACTCGGAACCGCGGTGCTCCCCGAGATGCCCTTCGACGCGGAAGCCGCAGCCCTGCTTCCCGCGGATATCGCCGAGCGCGGGTACCTGAACGCCGCTTTCTCGCCGACCTTCGCGCCGTTCGAGTACTACGACACCGACAACAAGACGATCATCGGCTTCGATGTGGACTACATTACGGCAGTCGGCCAGGTGCTCGGCCTCGACGTGAAGACCGAAGCGGCCTCGTTCGACGCCATCATCCCCGGTCTGTCGAGCGGAAAATACGACCTCAGCAATTCGGGCATCGCGGTCACCGAGGAACGCAAGCAGAACACCGACTTCGTCGTGTTCGCACAGGCGGGGAGCGGGATCGGCGTGCTCCCGGGCAACCCCAAGGACATCAGCAACACCTACGAGGCGCTCTGCGGGTTGAAGATCGCTGCAGGCAAGGGCACCATTCAGGGCCTCACCGTGCTGCCCGGACTCTCTGAGGAGTGCGTCGCTGCAGGCAAGGACGAGATCAACATCCAGCTCTTCCCCTCGCAGAACGACGGCTTCCTAGCGCTGAGCTCGAATCGCATCGACGGCTACATGGCCGACAGCTTCACCGTCGCGTACCAGGGCAAGCTCGCCGGAGACGCGTGGGAGCTCGCACCCGGAGCCGACTTCGAGCCGGTGACGACCGGTATCGCCATGGTGAAGGATTCACCGCTCACGCCGGCGATCCGCGCCGCCGTGCTGAAGATCATCGATTCCGAGGTCTACCCCCAGATGAACGCCAAGTGGGGCATCCCCGACACCACCATGGTGACGGCAGAGCAGGCAAACGAGTAAGCAAGCGAGCTCCGGGAATCCTGAGAAGGAACACACTGTGTCGAACGACAACACCGCAGAACTGGTAGTCGTCCGTTCGAAGCACTTCGGTCGATGGATCGCGATCATTGTGATCGCGGTCCTCGCCGTGCTTCTGCTTCGTTCGGTATTCACCAATCCCCGTTTCGGCTGGGAGACCGTCGCGCTCTTCTTCCGCGATACGGCGATCATCAACGGCATCGGAGTGACGCTCTTCCTGACCGTCGTCTCGATGGTCATCGGAATCGTGCTCGGCATCATCGTCGCCGTGATGCGAGTGTCCACGAATCCGATCATCAGCGGTGCGGCAAGCCTGTACCAGCTGTTCTTCCGGGGTACCCCAGTACTGGTCCAACTGCTGTTCTGGTTCAATCTCGCCGCACTCTACCCGTCGATCTCCTTCGGCATCCCCGGCATCGATCTCAACGCGAACGAGATCATCACCCCGATGACGGCCGCGATCCTCGGCCTCGGACTGAACGAGTCGGCATATATGTCGGAGATCGTGCGAGCGGGAATCCTCTCGGTCGACCGGGGGCAGACGGACGCCGCAAGCGGCCTCGGGATGAATCGGATCCAGACCATGCGGCGCATCATCCTGCCGCAGGCGATGCGGGTGATCATCCCGCCGACTGGCAACGAGGTCATCGGAATGCTCAAGGCGACTTCGCTCGTCAGCGTGATCGCGGTGCCAGAACTGCTCTACTCGGCGCAGATCATCTACTCGAAGAACCTGCAGATCATTCCGCTGCTGATCGTTGCAAGCCTCTGGTACATCATCATCACCACGGTCCTCGGCATCGGCCAGAGCTTCCTCGAGCGTCGATTCGCACGTGGCTCGGGGCACCATGCGCCGCCGAGCTTCGCCGATCAATTCCGTCGTGCATTCCGGATGCACGCCACCGAGGTGAACGGGAAGAAACTATGACACACTCCGCAGCCCAGACTCCGATGGTTCGCGCAGACGGCGTCGTGAAGAGCTACGGCTCGAACACGGTCCTGCGCGGCATCGATCTCGAGGTGCAGCCCGGCGAGGTCGTCTGCCTCATCGGTGCCTCGGGATCCGGGAAGAGCACCTTCTTGCGGTGCATCAACCATCTGGAAACGATCGACGGCGGCCAGCTCGCGGTCGACGGACACCTCGTGGGTTACAACCGCAAGGGCAACAAGCTCTATGAGCAGACCGAGAAGGAGGTCTGCCAGACCCGCGCCGAGATCGGCATGGTGTTCCAGCAGTTCAACCTGTTCCCGCACATGACCGTGCTCGAGAACCTGCTCGAGGCGCCTCGCATCGTGCGAAAGAAGAGAACCGCTGAGATCAAGCCGCTCGCGCTGAAGCTGCTCGACCAGGTGGGCCTTGCCGACAAGGCGAACGCCTACCCGAGACAGCTCTCGGGTGGCCAGCAGCAGCGCGTGGCGATCGCACGCGCGCTGTGCATGGAACCGAAGCTCATGCTGTTCGACGAGCCGACTTCGGCGCTCGACCCCGAACTGGTGGGCGAGGTGCTGAAGGCGATGAAGGATCTCGCTGCCACCGGAATGACCATGGTGGTGGTCACGCACGAGATGGGCTTCGCCCGCGATGTCGCAGACCGGATCGCCTTCATGCACGAGGGAGTGATCGTCGAGCTCGGGCCGGCCGCCGACGTGATCGCGCACCCGCAGCATGAGCGCACGCGTGCCTTCCTCTCGTCAGTCAGGTAGCGTTCGACCTGCCCCGGTGCAGTATCCATACGGTAGAAAGTAAGTGAGGCCTCACGCAATGAACACTCAGATACCCCCGGCATCGCTGCCGTTCGATCTCGTCGCGTTGTACAAGGATCTGCACGCGCATCCCGAACTGGGGTTCGCCGAGGTGCGAACCTCGAGGATCGCGGCCGAGCACCTCGACGCACTCGGCTTCGAGGTGCAGACCGGAATCGCCGGGACCGGAGTCGTCGGAGTGCTGCGCAACGGCGTGGGACCGACCGTGCTCCTGCGGGCGGACATGGACGGCCTGCCCGTGCTCGAACAGACCGGTCTCGAGTACGCGAGCGTGGATCGCGCGATCGGCGCAGGCGGCGACGAGGTGCCGCTCATGCACGCGTGCGGGCACGATGTGCACGTCGTGTGCTTGATCGGTGCAGCTGAGCAGCTCGTTCGCACGCGCGAGGAGTGGAGCGGAACGGTGATCGCCCTGTTCCAGCCCGCGGAGGAAGGCGGCGGCGGGGCGGCTGCGATGGTCGCAGACGGCCTGTACGAGCGCGTGCCGCTGCCAGATGTGGTCTTCGGTCAGCATGTGAGCCCCTATCCGGCGGGCACCCTCGGCGGGCACCCCGCTGGTGCCATGGCCGCGGCCGACACGCTCACGGTGGAGCTGTACGGACGAGGGGGTCATGGCTCGGAGCCGGAGACGACCATCGATCCGGTCGTGATGGCGGCTGCGACGGTCATGCGCCTGCAGACGATCGTGTCCCGGGAGATCAGCCCGCACGATACGTCGGTCGTCACGGTCGGCAAGCTGCATGCCGGGACCCAGAGCAACATCATCGCAGACTCGGCGGAGCTCGGTATCAGCGTGAGAAGCTTCAGCAATTCGGTCCGAGAGCGGCTGCTGGACGGGATACAGCGCATCGTCGCGGCCGAGGCTCAGGCGTCGAACGCGACGAAGGCACCGAGCGTCGAGTTTCACCAGAGCTACCCGCTCACGTACAACGACCCGGAGCTGACCGAGACCTTGAATGCCGCGTTCATCGCTGAATTCGGCGACGACGTGTACTTTGCGCCGGGCGCGCTCACGGGGAGCGAGGACGTCGGCGTGCTCGCGACGGCGGCAGATGCGCCGCTCGTGTACTGGATGCTGGGCGGACACGACATCGCGGAGTATGAGGCGGCAGAGAAGCAGGGCACGGTGCACGTCGATATCCCGTCGAACCACTCGCCCTTCTACGCGCCGGTCATCGACCCGACGTTGCAGCGCGGCGTCGATGCCCTGGTGCTCGCCACCAGGTTGTGGATCGAACGACACCGCGCAGCCTAGGGGAGGGGCCGGGCCGCGTCGGTTCGCGGTCGAGGCCACACGCATGCTTCGGTACGCGCGCGGAGGCTTCGATACCTACAGGGAAGGGGGACCCGGCGTGAGCCGGATCCCCCTTCCCTGTATCTGCGGGAGACGGTGTCAGTTGCCGCGCAGAATCGCGAGGATGCGCAGGATCTCGACATACAGCCAAATCAGCGTGACCATGAGGCCGAACGCCGCCGACCAGCCCCACTTCTCGGGCACGCGGTTCTCGACGCCGTTCTTGATGAGCTCGAAATCCATCACGAGCGAGTAGGCGGCGAGCAGCACGGCGAGGGCGCCGATGATGACGCCCAGCGGGATTCCCATGACGGTGATTCCCGTGCGCAGGCCCCAGGCGTCGCCACTCACGCCGGTCAGCATCAGGACGACGTTGAGCAGCGAGAAGACGAGGTAGCCGACCATGGCGATCAGGAAGATCTTGGTCATCTTGGGGCTCGTGCGGACCTTGCCGCTGCGGAACAGCAGCAGGGTGACCGCGAACACGGAGAAGGTGCCGAGAACCGCCTGCATGACGATGCCGGGATACATGTTGTTCATGACTCCGGAGAGTCCGCCGAGGAACAGTCCCTGGGCGATTCCGTAGCCGATGATGAGCGGAACGCTCGGCTCCTTCTTGAACGCGTTCACGAGGCCCAGCACGAGGCCGACGATCGCTCCGGGAAGCATCAGGATCGGAACCCACCAGCCCACAGCTGCGCCGGCGATGACGAGGATGAACAGGAACACCGTCTTGCTGATGGTGTTCTCATAGGTCATCGGCTGGTCGCTGCCGGTGATGGGAGGAAGCTGTCCGCCCTGGTGCGCTGCTGCGCCGACCGCAGCAGCGGAGGCGGCCGCGCCATCGACGCCTGGGCGCTGGAGGTTCGCGGCAGGCTGATCATAGATGCGGTGCAGCTCCTCGGCGGTGAGGGTCTTGCCGCTGAGCGCGGGATTCTTGGAAAGCGCGGGGTTACTCATGGGTCACGGGATCCTTCGCGGGTTCGAATATGTTCCATAAGACTATCGAGCGACCGCGAAATTTTGCTGAATTTCTGGCGAGGATCGGACGGCGTTCGCCAGAAGCGGCACCCGATGGGTGCGGGCGACGCGTTCACGCGGCGGATACCGGGGTGTCGTAGAGTTGCGGAATGACCTCGCTCGCGCCCACTGCGCCCCTGCTGATCGGACATCGGGGGGCTCCCGGCTACCGGCCCGAGCACACTGCTTCTTCGTACGTGCTGGCGTGTGAGCAGGGGGTCGACGCCGTGGAGCCCGACCTGGTGGTCTCGAGCGACGGAGTCATCGTGATCCGCCACGAGAATGAGATATCCGGCACGACCGACGTCGCCGATCATCCCGAGTACGCGGATCGCCGCACCACCAAGGTCGTCGACGGAGTGACGCTCACGGGGTGGTTCACCGAGGACTTCACCTGGGCCGAACTGCGCACACTGCGCTGCCGCGAACGGATCCCCGAGCTGCGCGGGGCGAACACCGTGCATGACGGCTCCGAGCGCATGCTGCGGTTGAGCGATCTCTTCCAGCTGATCGATGCCTGGAACTCCGAGCACCCGAAGCCCGTGGGTCTCGTGATCGAACTGAAGCACGTCGCTTTTCTGCGCACGCAGGGGCACGATCTGGTCGGCCTGCTGTTGGAAGCGCTCGCATCGAGCGGCTGGGATCGTCGGCCCGAGCTGCTGACGATCGAGTGCTTCGAGATCGATCCGCTCGATCGATTGCTCGACAGCGGGGTGCGCGCGCGGATCGTCTTCTTGATGGAGCACGCGGGCTCACCACCCGATCAGGTCTCGTCCCGCGGGTCCGGGGCGCGCGAGTACGCCTGGTATCGCACTGACGAGGGCCTCGATTCGCTCATGGGTCGGGTGCACGGGATCAGCCTCTCGAAACGAGATCTCCTGAGGGTCGATCGGAGAGGAGAGGCCGTCGGCATTTCCGACGTCGTGGATCGTGCGCACTCGCGGGGTCTCCTGGTCTTTACTTGGACGCTGCGTCCCGAGAACGGCTTTCTCGTGCCTGGCTTCCGTCGGGGCAGCGAGCGCTCCGAGTGGGGGGACTGGAGGGCGGAGTGGCGGTTGATCCTTTCCACCGGCCTCGACGGGGTGTTCCTCGACCATCCTGACCTGCTCGCCGAGGTACGCTGACTCCGTTCGGGTGTGCGAGCGCGCGTCAGCCGGCGGAGTGCGGGGCGTGCTGTCACGAACGTGCTCCGCTCGGCCGTGAGCGACATTTTTGCTTCAGGAAATCGTGGGAGTTCGGTGAGGATCGTGCCGTCCGACGCGGGCTCGTTCGTCGGCTCGTGGCGCGCACTCAGTCGCCGAGCTCTCCCACGATGTTCTGCTGCATGAATTCGCGGAGCCGTTCACCCTCGAGACCGGCGTCTATGCCGAAAGCGAGCTTCGCGAGCGCTGCCTCGATCGTCATATCGCCGCCTGCGATGACTCCGGTGTCGGCGAGCTCGCTCCCCACGGCGTAGCGGCCAGGGTCGACGCTGCCGGTCGCGCACTGCGTGATCGCGACGACGGGCATGCGGTCGCAGATCTCGCGCATGGTCTGCGCCATGCCTGTCCGGGACATGGGGGCGTTGCCGCTGCCGTAGCACTCCAGCACCAACCCGTCGGGTGCCCCGCCGACTGCCGCACGAACGTCGTCGGCGACGACTCCAGGCACGAATCTGAAGGCGAGGGTGCGCGCAGGCACGACCCGGGCAGACCCGTGCAGCAGGTGTGACGGCACTCTCCGAGGATCGGTGCCCAGGCTGCGCTCGGCGCGAAAGGCCTGCATCGCTTCCGCCTGCGCTTTCGTCGCGCGGATCGCGGGCATCAGCGAGCCGCCGAACGCGATGCAGGCGGGGGCATCGGGACTGGCCTTGACCGCAGCGCGGATCGCGAGCGAGAGATTCGCCGGTGCATCGCTGTGCGCCGCACCGTGCGCCAGCTGGCTGCCGGTGAGCACCACGGGCACGCCGAGACCGTCGAGCTCGAAGGCGATGCGGGCTCCGGTGTACGCGAGCGTGTCGGTGCCGTGTGTGATGACCACGCCGTCGGGCCGCTTCGTGCGAACGCGTGCGCGCACGGCCCTCGCGATCCTTGCGCCGGTTTCTGCATCTGCGTTCGCGCTGTCGATCGCCGGATTCATGTGATTGATGCGGAAGTCGATCGCGAGCGGCTCGCAGATGCGTCGCGCCATCTGTTCGAGCGCCTCTTCGAATCCCGGGTCCGGGGCGAGCCCTCGGTCGGTTTCGCGCATCCCGATGGTGCCGCCGGTCGCGAAGATCAGTACTTCGGGGCGGGCTCCTGGGGCGGCGGTCGAGCGGGGGCGCATTCCTCCATTCTCTCCTGTTCTCCGACATCTCGCACGCCGTTGCCCGTGCTGCATCGGCAGCCGAAGGCGCTCCCGCCGCAGGATCGGCTCCGTTCGCTCGCGCCCGGTCAGGATTCCGAATCTCGGCGCACACCTCCGTGTCGGAGGTTGCTCCTAGACTTGATGCGATGACCGAATACGAACTCTTCGCACCCGATGGCACGCCGCTCGGGAGCTTCGGCGACTCCGGAGCCGAAGCGAGCGCGGGAATTCCACCCGAGGATGCGCTGGTCGCGGGCCTGAACCCTCAGCAGCGGCGGGCGGTCGAAGCGCGTGGGGCGGCACTGCTGATCGTCGCCGGTGCGGGTTCTGGGAAGACGCGAGTGCTCACGCACCGCATCGCTCAGCTCATCCGCAACAAGGAGGCGTGGCCCAGTCAGATCCTGGCGATCACGTTCACCAACAAGGCTGCGGCCGAGATGCGCGAACGCGTCGAGGACCTGCTCGGCGGTGACGTCGCCAGCGGCATGTGGATCTCGACCTTCCACTCGGCCTGCGTACGCATCCTGCGGCGTGAGGCGGAGCGGTTCGGTTACGTCTCCGGGTTCACCATCTACGACTCCGCCGATTCGAGAGCGCTGCTCAAGCGCATCATCAAGGAGAACGAGGCCGACAGCTACGGTTTCACTCCGGCGAACACCGGAGCGAAGATCTCACGGCTGAAGAACGAGTTGCAAGACGCCGCGAGTTACCGGGTGACCGCGAACGAGAGCGATCCGCGCGAGCGGATCTTCGTCGAGCTCTTCCACGAGTACGAGCAGCAGCTGCGGCGGGCGAACGCGTTCGACTTCGACGACCTGATCGGGCAGACCGTCCATCTCTTCCGCGCGCATCCCGATGTCGCGGCGATCTACCAGCGACGATTCCGTCACATCCTGGTCGACGAGTATCAGGACACCAATCACGCGCAGTACTCGCTGATCCGCGAGCTCACCCGCGGTGTCGACGTTCCGGAGGTCGAGCGACTCGTTCCTCCCGTGCGAGAGTTCGAGATCGACGGCTCGGGCCGTATTCCGGGCGCCTCGCTCACGGTAGTCGGCGATAGCGACCAGTCGATCTACGCGTTCCGAGGCGCCGACATCCGCAACATCGTCGAGTTCGAACGGGACTTCACCGGCGCCGAAGTCGTGAAGCTCGAACAGAACTACCGATCCACTCAGAACATCCTGAGCGCCGCGAACGCGGTCATCGGGAACAACTTCGATCGCCAGGAGAAGAACCTCTTCACGACTTCCGGCGACGGCTCCAAGCTCGTCGGCTTCACGGGATACTCGCAGCACGACGAGGCCAGATTCGTTGCCGAGGAGATCGAGGATCTGCATCGCGAGGGAATCGCGTATGGCGACATCGCGGTCTTCTACCGCACCAACTCGCAGACGCGCGCACTCGAGGAACTGCTGATCCGGGGAGCGATCCCGTACCGGGTGCTCGGAGGCACGAAGTTCTACGAGCGTGCCGAGATCAAGGACGCGATGGCCTATCTCACGAGCTTGGCGAACCCCTACGACCCGATCGCCTGGTCGCGTCTGATCGGCGTGCCCAAGCGTGGCATCGGACCGATGGCCGAGGCGCAACTCGCGCACTTCCAGGAGACGAACGATCTTTCGTTCCACGAGGCGATGCTCCGCGCCGATGAAGTTCCGTTCGGTCCGAAGGTCCGTGAGGCTGTGAAGGCGCTCGGCGATCTGCTCGTGCGCGCGACTCGCCTGGCCACGAACGCCTCGCGCTCGGAGGGGAATCGAACGGCGCCGTCGGAGCCGAGCTCCTGGCAGATCGACGGAGAAGAAGTCGGAAATCTGCGGTTCGCCCCCGTTGCGGATGTGCTGAAGCTGATCCTCGACGAGACGGAGATGATCGAGAAGCTCCGCGCGAAGCGGGATCCGCAAGACGAGGCTCGAGCCGAGAACCTCGAGGAACTCGTGTCGGTGGCGCGCGAGTTCGACGTGCGCAACCCCGGGGTCGGATTGCTCGAGTTCCTCACCGAGGTGAGTCTCGTCGCCGCAGCCGACGATCTCGATGATCAGAGCGGCACGGTCTCGCTGATGACGCTGCATACGGCGAAAGGGCTCGAATTCAATACCGTGTTCCTGACCGGAGTGGAAGAGGGCCTGATTCCGCATCAGATGTCGGTCGACGAGGTCGGGGGCATCAGCGAAGAGCGGCGCCTCATGTACGTCGGCATCACGCGGGCACGAGAACGGCTCTACCTGACACTCGCGAGCACCAGATCAACGTTCGGCGATATCAACGTCGCGATGCCCTCCCGCTTCCTGCAGGAGATCCCGGATGCGCTGATCGAATGGCGGCAGTCGCCGGGCGAGGTCACCGGTACGGCCCGCCTGGGCCAAAACGCATCGCGCTTTGGCGCGGGAGGTGCCGACGCCACGGCGGTCGGGGGAGCCGAATCGCCGCGAGTGGCTTCACGAGCTTTGAATGCGCGTGGCGGGTCGGGCAGCTACGGTTCGCGAGGCGGGTCGTCGCGTAGACCGGTGGACTCGTCGGTTGCGTTCGGATCGGGCGGTCGCTCTTCGGGCAGCGCTGCGGTCAGCGAGCCTGCGAGCGGTGGAATGCAGTCGGCGTTGGAACAGTGGCGAGAGCGCAAGCGACTGGCCAAGGAAGCGCAGAAGGCTGGAGGCGGATTCCCGAACATGGTCGGTGCGGGCATGCGCGACAACGGCGATCTCGAGCTGGCTCCTGGCGATCGGATCCGCCACGACGACTATGGCGAGGGTCGCGTCACCGCGGTGACCGGCTCCGGTTCGAAGCGGATCGCGCACGCGGTGTTCGATTCGGTCGGCGAACGCAAGTTGCTCATCAAGCTGTCACCGATCTCAAAGGTCGAAGCGGAATAGTCGCGATTCCGGGACCGAGGCGGCGGGATCGTCGCTCGCTCGTGGCGTCCTCGCGCAGTGGTAGACTCGACGACTGGTCGACTTATCTCGACATCGAGACATTTTTCTGCCTCGGATCATTCTGACCAACAGCAAAGGACAGTACGTGGATCTGTACGAGTACCAGGCACGAGATCTTTTCGAACGATACGGGGTGCCGGTGCTCCCCGGCATCGTCGCGGACACTCCCGAGGAGGTACGCGCAGCTGCTGAGAAGATCGGCGGTGTCGTCGTCGTGAAGGCTCAGGTGAAGACCGGTGGTCGCGGCAAGGCCGGCGGCGTGAAGGTCGCGAAGACCCCGGATGAGGCATTCGAGGCGGCGCAGTCGATCCTCGGCCTCGATATCAAGGGGCATGTCGTGAAGCGCGTCATGGTGGCGGCAGGCGCCGACATCAAGGAGGAGTTCTACTTCTCCGTGCTTCTCGACCGTGCCAACCGTTCGTACCTCTCGCTCTGCAGCGTCGAGGGCGGCATGGAGATCGAGCAGCTCGCCGTCGAGAAGCCCGAGGCTCTCGCTCGCATCGAGGTCAACCCGATCGCAGGCATCGACGCGGCGAAGGCCGAGGAGATCGCCCGTGCCGCACGCTTCCCCGAGGAACTCATCGGCAAGGTCGTTCCGGTCTTCCAGAAGCTCTACGAGGTGTACGTCGGCGAAGACGCCACGCTCGTCGAGGTGAACCCGCTGGTGCTCACCGGTGAGGGTGACATCATCGCACTCGACGGCAAGGTCTCGCTCGACGAGAACGCGGACTTCCGCCACCCCGAGCACGAGGCGCTCGCCGACAAGGCCGCCGAGGATCCGCTCGAGGCGAAGGCAAAGGCGCAGGATCTGAACTACGTGAAGCTCGACGGCGAGGTGGGAGTCATCGGCAACGGTGCGGGCCTCGTGATGTCGACTCTCGACGTGGTCGCCTACGCAGGAGAGAGCCACGGCGGCGTCAAGCCCGCGAACTTCCTCGACATCGGTGGCGGCGCCTCGGCCGAGGTCATGGCTGCGGGCCTCGACGTGATCCTCGGAGATCCGCAGGTCAAGGCCGTCTTCGTGAACGTGTTCGGTGGAATCACCGCCTGCGACGCGGTCGCCAACGGCATCGTGGGTGCACTCGACAAGCTCGGTGACGCCGCCAACAAGCCCCTCGTCGTGCGCCTCGACGGCAACAACGTCGAAGAGGGGCGTCGGATCCTGAACGACGCCGCGCACCCGCTCGTCATTCAGGCCGCCACCATGGATGAGGGCGCCGACAAGGCCGCCGAACTCGCACACGCAGCCGCCTGAAACGACTGAAGAACTCGAAGGAACACCAGAAATGTCTATCTTCCTGAACAAGGATTCGAAGGTCATCGTCCAGGGCATTACCGGCGGCGAGGGCACCAAGCACACCGCTCGCATGCTTGCCGCGGGCACCCAGATCGTCGGTGGCGTGAATGCACGCAAGGCCGGCACCACCGTGTCGCACACCGACAAGGACGGCAATGCCGTGGAACTGCCGGTGTTCGCCACCGTCGACGAAGCGATGGCCGCGACCGGTGCAGATGTGTCGGTCGCGTTTGTGCCGCCGGCCTTCACGAAGGACGCTGCGATCGAGGCGATCGACGCGGGAATCGGCCTGCTCGTCATCATCACTGAGGGCGTGCCGGTCAAGGACTCGGCAGAGGTCTGGGCGCACGCCAAGGCGACCGGGAACACGACGCGGATCATCGGACCGAACTGCCCCGGAATCATCACTCCCGGTGAGTCGCTCGCAGGCATCACTCCGGCGACCATCACCGGCAAGGGACCGATCGGTCTCGTGTCGAAGTCGGGAACCCTGACCTACCAGATGATGTTCGAGTTGCGCGATCTCGGCTTCTCGACCGCAATCGGCATCGGCGGCGACCCCGTCATCGGCACCACGCACATCGATGCACTCGCCGCGTTCGAGGCCGACCCCGAGACGAAGGCGATCGTCATGATCGGCGAGATCGGCGGCGACGCCGAGGAGCGCGCGGCCGACTTCATCAAGGCGAACGTGACGAAGCCGGTCGTCGGCTACGTCGCGGGCTTCACCGCGCCCGAGGGCAAGACCATGGGTCACGCAGGTGCCATCGTCTCGGGCTCGGCCGGTACCGCACAGGCGAAGAAGGAGGCCCTCGAGGCCGCCGGCGTCAAGGTGGGCAAGACTCCCACGGAGACCGCCGAGCTGCTGCGCGAGGTCTTCGCGGCGCTCTGAGCAGGGTGTCGCTTCCGAGCGAGGAGAGGTCCCGGTGCCTGGTGGCACCGGGACCTCTTTCATGACGCACACCGGCTCGGGCGCGAGATATCGTTCCTACCCTCGTGCAGGCCGCTGGCCTACACGCCGAGGAATGGAAGCTGCAAGCCGAGTTCCGTGAAGCCCGAGCGGGCGAGCAGGAACCCGATGATTCCCAGAATCCAGGCGGTGTTCTCGGCACCCGTCCGCTGCATCCACGCGGTGAAGCGCTGGAGGGGCTGCTCGATCGCGCGTGCCGCCACGATCCTCGCCGCGATCAGGACGAGCGCGGGAACGATCATCACGAGGCAGTAGCCGGCAAGCATCGCGAAGCGCGACGGCATGCCGAGAGGCGCATCGGCGATCATCGTCATACCGATGAGGTAGGGCAGCATCGTCGCGATCTCGACGAGTCCTGCGGCGAAAGCGACGCCGATGATCGCCCCGCTGCCGGAGTCCGGTGCGAGCAAGCGTTCCCGCCAGCGCAGGAGCCGCTCGCTGCCTTCGAGTGCTTCCGGGTCACCGGTCGCGGCACGCTTTCTCCGCTTCGAGTCCCGCTCGCCGATCCAGATCCCGCTACCGAGCAGAGCAAGGCCGATGAGCAGGAGCCCCCATTGACCCGCCCGGGAATCGAGCACCTGCCGTGCGCCATCGATCGCGCTGACGATGCCGAGGGTGAAGAGCACCCCGATCGCGAAGTAGAACGCGGTGATCGTGCCCAGATAGCGCAACAGGCGACCGAGCGGGGGTTTGCCCGGAGCAGTGAGGAAGAAGAGCGGGATGAGGAGCGTGCCGATGCTGAGGCCGTCGGCGAGGGCGAGAATCGCGAGCGCCGCGGGGAGGGGGAGACCGATGAGAACGTCCATGTCTCCAGCATGAGCGCGCGGAGGTATCGATGAATCGGTCGAAGGAGGGGGTGGGGCTCATCCTTTGGTCGGAGGCCGTCGGTCCCCTCAGGTGCTTGGATGGAGGCATGGAGAACAGCGAGAGCCAGAGCCCTCTTCGCCGGGTCATCGGTCGGCCGTGGGCGCTGGCACTGCTCTACCTGCTTCTGGCGGTGCTGCTCGCAGCGATGGAGTGGGCGGGTCTGTGGAACCTGTTCTCGCTGCTCGACGAGCCCTACTCGCCGTGGCTCACCCTGTTGACCGCGGTCCCGGCCAGCTTCGTCGTCCTGCTGAAACGACGTGCCCCCGCCTTCGGCCTGGTGCTCGCGGTGCTGATCTTCGCCCTCGACCTCCTGACCTTCGGCGGGCTCGTGCCGCTGCTCGTCGTGCTCGAACTGATGCACTCGCACCTCCTCACACTGGACGCCGCCCAGCGCAGGCAGGCGCTCGGCTGGGTGATTGCGCTGATCGTGGCGATTGCGATCGCCGCGCTCGTGCGTTCAAGCGACTTGCGCACCACCGCTCTCCTGACGCTGCAGTTCGGAGCGCTTCTCGGGTTCTCCTACTGGTATGCGAATTCGATCGCGCAGTCGAGGGAGCTGGTGCAGCTCTACCGTCAGCGGAGCGAAGCAGCTGAGCGTCTTGCCGTGCTCGATCGGGAGTCGGCGGTGCAGGGCGAGCGGGATCGCATGGCGCGTGAACTGCACGATGTCGTCGCCGGCCACATCTCCGCGGTCGCGATTCGGAGCGAGGCGGCGCTCTCCGTGCCGGGCGCCGGTTCGTCCGCTGCCACAGAGGTCGAGCAGCGCGCGCTTCGCGCCGTGCGCGACTCGAGTCTCGAAGCGCACGATGCTCTGCGCTCCATGATCCGGGTGCTGCGGACCGGTGAGCGCGATTTCGAAGTGCCGCCCGGTCGCGAGAGGGTTCCCGAGCTGGTAGCCGCAGCGAACGATTCGGGGGTGCGCGTTCGGCTGCTGGACGAACTGCCTCGCGAGCCCAACACCTCGGTGGATCAGGCGATGGGCCGGATCGTGCAGGAAGCGCTCGCCAATTGCGTGCGCCACTCTTCTGGCGCAGATGTCGAAGTGCGGCTCGCGGAGCGGGACGGGGAAGTGCGGGTCGATGTCGTTTCGATCGGAGGTTCGGCGCTGTCCTCGCTCGACCTCACCGGCAGCGGCCTTGGGCTGGAACTGCTCGCGGAACGGGTGCGCGCACTCGGGGGGACCTTCGCGGCCGGCGCGGAAGATGCGGGAGTCTGGGCAGTGCGGGCGAGGCTGCCACGGGAGGAAGCGGCATGAACGGAAGCGCCAGTTCGTCGAGGCAGGGAGTTCGCCCGACGGTGCTCATCGCCGATGACCACGGGATGATCCGCGAGGGGCTGCGCATGATTCTCGAAACTCACGACATCGAGGTTGTCGGCGAGGCTGCGGACGGTGCCATCGCGGTCAGAAATGCCGCGTCCCTGAGACCCGACGTCGTGCTGATGGACCTGCGCATGCCCGGAATGGATGGCGTCGCGGCGACGGAGGCGATCGTTCGCGACGGTAGCGCCGAGGTGCTCGTGCTCACCAGTTTCGACGAGGACGAGCTGGTGTTCGCGGCGATTCGGGCGGGAGCTGCGGGGTTCCTCCTCAAGACCACAGAGGCGCTTCCCCTGGTGCATGCCGTGCGCGCGGTCGCGGCGGGAGAGGGAGTGCTGGATCCGCGGGTGACGCGTCGCGCCCTCGCAGCGCTCGCGGCATCCGATGAGAGTGACACGAAGGAGGCGCCGGGCTGGCGCGACGCGCTGACGAGCCGAGAGCGCGAGGTGCTCCAGGCGGTCAGGCAGGGACATTCGAATGCGAGCATCGCCACGGCGCTCGGGATCTCTATCCCCACGGTGAAGACGCACGTGTCGGGCATCCTGGTGAAGCTGAACGCGGAGAGCCGTGCGCACGCTGCCGCCCTCGCGCGAGATGTGTCACTCTGATCGTTCGAGGCGCGCTTCGCTCGTCACTGGGCGTCATGTCTGCCAGAGCGCGGCTGCCGCTGCACGATACTGGGACGTATGAGTGAGCAGGCAACAGGAACCGGAGCCGTCGGAGTGCATCTCGTCGGCAGCATCAACTTCGACGACGCTGAGACCACGTTCCGCACCGCGGCGGAGCAGCTCGGCGCGCACCTCAAGCGCATCCCCGATGGCGAAGTGGGGGAGCGGTGGCACTGGATCGCCTTCCAAGCCGACCGTCTCGCCCGGACGCCGGGCATCGGCAGAGTCGGAGAGACTCCGGTGGTGGTGCGCGGTCTCGACTTTCGTCCCGTGCGATTGGAGGACGGAGTCAGGGCAGAGGATCTGGTTCTGGAGCCACTCGGCTACGCGGAGGCCGCACTCGATTCCTGGCAGATATTCTCGCGATTGAAGGCGGAGGGCGCAGTCCCAGCCGGGACACGCTTCCAGGTCTCGCTTCCGACCCCTCTTGGAGTGGTGGGAAGCTTTGTGCGCGAGGAGGATCGTGAGTCGTTCGAGCCGGTCTACGAGGCCGCGCTCGCAGCCGAGTTGCAGCAGATCATCGACGCGATTCCGGAGGAGGAGCTTGCCGTTCAATGGGATGCCGCGTTGGAGTTCGCTCACCTTGAGGGGGCGGGCTACGGGTCGCCCTCGCAGCCCTGGTACGAGGACGTCTGGGCAGGTACGAGCGAGCGCCTGGCTCGTCAGATCGAGCGAGTGCCCGAACCGGTGCAGGTCGGCGTGCATCTCTGCTACGGAGACGTGGGAGAGACCCATTTCACCGAGCCGAACGATACGGCTGTGCTCACCCGCTTCGCGAATCTGCTCGCGGCTCAGGTGCGGCGCTCGTTGACCTGGGTGCACCTGCCGGTACCGATCGAGCGCGACGATTCAGCCTATTTCGAACCCCTCGAGGAGCTCGCGATCTCTCCCGCTACCGAGCTCTATCTCGGCCTCGTGCATCGTCAAGACGGTGTCGAGGGCGCCGAGCGGCGGCTTGCGGCGGCCCGTGCGCATGTGTCCCGTCCCTTCGGCGTCGCGACGGAATGCGGGTTCGGTCGAGCACCGGAGGGAACGGCGCTTCCGCTCTTCGAGGCGCACCGGGCGGTGTCGGCGGCCTGGTGAGGGGAGGCGCAGGCTTCTCCCGAGCTCGAGGATCCCGGTGAACCGGCTCACGGTTGCTCCTTTGGCGCCGCTGCAGGTGCGACATCTCGAGCGAGGCTGCGGTGCCCGCCTCGCTGGGCGCCCGCGCCCGCAGCAACGACGAGTGCGATGCCGATCAGCTGCACCGGTGTGGGCGTCTGGGCGAGCAGCAGCAGACCGATAAGCACGCCGAACGCGGGTTCGACCGAGAGGAGCGTTCCGAACGCCGTGTGGGTCATCCGGCGCAGGGCGAGCATTTCGAGGCCGAAGGCGAGTGCCGGTGTGAGCAGGGCGATGCCGGCTGCCGCGGGAAGCACCCACCACACCATCTCGCCGCCCAGCACCTGGGGCAAACCGACCGGCAGGGTGGCCAGGGCCGCGATCGGGATGGTCAGGGCGAGCCCGCTGATACCCGAGAAACGATCGCCGACGTGCTGCGTGAGCACGTTGTACAGGCCCCAGCACACCCCTGAGGCCGCGGCGAATCCTACTCCCAGCAGATCCATGTTCCCGTGCCAGGGTTCGGTGAGCAGGAGTATCCCGATGAGCGCGAGGATCGGCCAGAGGAGCGCGTTGCGCCCTCTTCCCGCGACGCTGGCCACCGCCAGAGGTCCGAGGAACTCGATTGCGACCGCCGTGCCGAGCGGGATTCGTTCGATCGCCGCGAGAAACAGCACGGTCATGAATCCGGTCACCACGCCGAGCGCGATCAGCGCCGGAGCGTCTTTCCAGCGAAGCCCGCGGAAGGCTGGCCGAACGAAGAGCCACAGGAGGACGGCGCCGAAGCACATGCGCAGCCATGCCGTGCCGCCGGCACCCACCTGCTCGATCACGCTGACCGAGAGTGCATTCGACACCTGCACGGTGAGCATCGCGGCGACCGCCATCGACCAGGGCGGGATCCCCCGGGCCCCGAACCGATCACTCATGTGTGCAGCGTAGTGCATGGGCGGACGGAACGGGGTGCCCGGGCGATGCGTTCAACTGCGCGAGAGTTCGGCGTAGAACCTCTCGTCGTCGAAACCGGTGGGCAGCTCGATATCGAACTCCTCGCGCGCCGTCTGGGGAATGGTCACGAGCAGCATTCCCGCGTCGTACTGATTCTCATTTCGAGGGGTGTCGACGAAGGGGAATCCCGCCTTCATATCGGGTCGGTACTCCTCTACGAAGCGACGCAGATTCTCGGCGTTCTCTCCGGTGAGGGTCGCGTGAGCGTCTGCGGCAGCGAAGTTCGCGAAGTAGTCGTAGACGGTCCACCCCGCGCCGATCGCCGCGTGGATCGTTCCGCCGCTGTACAGTCCCGGCTGGCCGGGGAAGAACGTTTCGAGATGCAGCTTCGGGTGTCCCCGGCGATATTCCACCAGATGGTCAGGCAGAAAGTCGTAGTGCACTTGGTATCCCGTGGCGAAGACGATGGTGTCGACCTCCTCCGAGGAGCCGTCGGCGAAGTGCACGACGCCACCGTCGATCCTCGCGATATCGGGGTGGCGGGCGAGCAGTCCATGCGAGAGCGCGTGCAGGATGGTGTTGCTCACGATGGGATGGGTCTCGCCGATCGGACCTTCGGGCTTCGGCAGGCCGAATGCGGAGAGGTCCCCGACGGTGGAGAGGATGACGTCCATGAAGTCCTGAGGCTCCAGTCCCTCCATCCAGGGGCGGGGGTCGATCCGGGCACGACCGTCGAGGAAGTCGGGGAGTGCGACCCCGAAGATCTGCTTGGGGAAGAAGTAGTAGGGGCGTCTCGTGGAGAGAAAGGCGGCATCCGCGTGGAAGGCGGCGTCCGAGGCGATGTCGACCCCGCTGTTGCCCGCGCCCACCACGAGCACGCGCTTGCCTCGGAATTCGGCGGGAGAGCGGTATTCCTTCGCGTGTATCGCGCGCCCGGTGAACGTGTCGAGCCCCTCGATCCGTGGCATCTGCGGCAACCACTGCGTGCCGATCGCCGAGTAGATTCCACGGTATTCGCGGCTTGCGCCGTTCGAGAGCTCGACTCGCCAGTAGCGACCCTCCTCGGTATCGATCGGGGTGGCCTGCTCGACTGAGAGCCCGAATTCGCAGAGCTCGTCGAGGCCGTATTCGCGAGCAAAGTCCTGGATGTAGGCGTAGAGGTCGGACCAGCGGGGATACATCGGGAGATCCTCCGACATCGGGTAGCCGACGAAGCCCCCGGCGGTGCGCGAAGAGATCATGCTGCAGGACTCGTACATGGGAGAGCCCGGGTTATCGATGTCCCAGAGGCCGCCGAGCCCGGAGTGGCGCTCGATGATGTCCACGTCGATTCCGTAGCGTCTGAACGCACGGGCAGCGATGAGGCCGGAAGGGCCCGCGCCGATGATGAGGTAGCGGGTGGGAAGAGTCATGGGGTGTCTGCTTTCTCTGTGTTCGGTCGAGGATCGATACGCGGGTCGATCAGGTGAGGATGGCGCCGCCGTCGACCGCGAGCGTCTGGCCGGTGACGTTCTTCGCGCGATCGCTCAAGAAGAATGCGACCGCCTCGGCGATGTCCTCGGGTTCCTGCGCGCGACCCATGGGGATCGACTGGTCGACGATGCCGGCGAAGACCTCGTCGGCGGTGAGCGAGGCGAGGGACGGGTCGTTCTCTTGCAGATAGGCGACGGTGTGGCGCCACATGTCGGTGTAGATGAATCCGGGCATGACGGTGTTCGACCGGATTCCGCTGCGTGCGCAGCCACGCGCCACAGCGTGGCTGAACTCGATGACCGCCGCCTTCGACGCTCCGTAGTGCGCGAGCATGTCATTGCCTGCGCGAGCGCCGATCGAGGAGATGTGCACGATCGCCGCCGGGGGTTGGGCCGTGCGAATGAACTGCTGCGACATGAGGAACGTGCCGCGAGTGTTGATCGCGAACACGCGGTCCCACAACTCCGGATCGATCTCGGTGAGAGGAGTGAACATCCCGATGCCCGCTGCATTCACCAGCCCCGAGATGGAGCCTTCCTTGGCCGCGATCTCGTACAGTCCGGCGACCTGCTCCGCGTCCGACACGTCACACACGGCGGTCAGCACTCTGGCTGAGGTCTCCTGCTCGATGATCGACGCGATTTCGAGGAGCCGATCCTCCCGCACATCGGTGACCAGTACCGAGTCGTAGTCTTCCGCGATCCTGCGCGCGATCGCCGTGCCGAGTCCGCCCGAGGCTCCCGTCACGATTGCCAGTCTCTTCGTCATTCGTTCCTCCTTGAATCGAAATGTGGGGTTCGCCAGCAAGTCTGGGTGCGGGCTTCGCGGTTGTACATGTCGGAAAGCGTGGCCGAGAGCACGCTTTGCTTAACGCGGCGGGGTGCGCGGGCCGGAGCGGCGGCCTAGGCTGGTCGGTAGTGCCCGGGGCGAGAACGTCAGGGGCACCGGGTCGCACGAGGGGGTGCTCATGAGCTACGACGACGCAGTGCGGATGGATCTCGGCCTTCGTGCACTGCACGCGTTCGTCACGGTGATCGACGAGGGCCACTTCGGCCGAGCCGCTTCGCGGCTGTTCGTCACCGCCCCGGCGCTGAGCCAGCAGATCCGCCGGCTCGAACAGCAACTCGGCATGCGGCTGATCGACCGCGATGCGCACCCGGTGAGACCGACCTCGGCAGGGGAGACGCTGCTGCCGCATGCGCATCGGATGCTGCGCGCAGCGCAAGAGACGGCCGTCGATCTCAACCGCTTCTCACGGCGTCAGGATCGGGTGCTGCGCCTCGGCTTCATCAACGGCGGCCCGAACAGTCTCACCACGAGTCTGCTCTCGAAGGTGGCGTCTCCGCTGGAGTTGGTGCAACTGCAGTGGCATGAGCAGCTCAGTGAGGTCGCGTCGGGTGCGGTGGACGCTGCATTCGTCCGTCCGCCGATGCCGCTCATCGACGGACTGACGTTGGAACGGGTGACGGTCGAACCTCGTGTGGTCATGCTGCACCGCGGGCATCGCTTCGCCGAGCGGGAGAGCGTCACCATCGACGATCTCGACGATGAGATGCATGTGTCGACCGATCGCGCCGCGGCCGAGTGGATCGCGTATTGGGCCGTCGATCCTCGACCGAGCGGTCGTCCGGTGCGCTGGGGGCCGCTGGTGCGCACGATGGACGAGCAGCTGCAGACCGTGGCGGCGGGGCTGGGGATCGCCATCACAGCGGCATCGCTCGCCGACTACCACTCCAGCGGCGAGGTCTCGTTCGTCCCGATCACGGGGATCGAGCCCTGCACGGTCGAGCTGTGCACGCGTACCGGTGACGATCATCCGGGAGTCCTCGAACTGCGTCGAGTGGTGGCGGAGCTCCCCGCCGCCCGCGGCTCAGCGCGCGAAGATATCCCGTAGCGCCGGTTCGAGTTCGGGGTGCTCGAATACGAACCCTTCGGCCTGCAGCTTCTCGGGAAGCACCCAGCGGCTCTTGAGAACGAGTTCCGTCTCAGTGCGGATGCCGATCGCCCCGATCTCGAGCATCCAACGCGGCATCGGCGGTCCGAACGGTATTCCGAGCACGCCTCGCACGGTCGACATGAATCCGCGATTGTCGGAGGGGTTCGGCGTACTGACGTTCACCGGCCCGGAGAGCGTCGGGGTCGTCTCGAGGAAGTCGAGGATCCTCGCGACGTCTTCGATATGCACCCAGCTGAACCGCTGCGCACCTCGCTTCGCTCCCGGATAGTGCGCGGTGCCGGCCGCGACCCGCGCACGGCTCAGCGGCCAGGGGCCGTCGTACTGTGCACCGCCGAGTCCGAGCTTCGCCAGGGTCCGGAGCGGACCCAGCACCCCGCCGTCCCCGAGCACGATCGCGCTGCGCAGAGCGACGCGACGGGTGTCTGGCAGATCATCGGCGAAGAGCGCCGCTTCCCACGCGGTCGCCACATCGACGGAGAATCCGGTGCCGATGTCGCCCGTGGACTCCGTCATCGGCCGGTCTTCAGCGTGGCGGTAGATCGTGGCGGTCGAAGCGTTGACCCACAGGGGCGGTGGGGTGCTTGCTGCGGCGATCGCGGCGGAGAGCTGTCCTGTGGTATCGAGACGCGAGCGGAAGATCTCCGCACGATTCTTCGGGTGATAGCGGCAGTTCACGCTCTTGCCCGCCAATCCGATGACCATCGCGGCCCCGTCGACCGCAGCGGCAATCCCCGCACGATCTTCCCAGCGCAGTTCGGAGCCGCGTCTCGCGATCCGGACCACTTCCCGGCCCTGCGCGCGATATCGCCGTGCGAGGTACGTGCCCATGAACCCGCCTGCGCCTCCGATCACGACCCGACCAATGGAAACGGGACATCCGTTCGATTCAGCCTTCGTCACGGTGCCTCTCCTTCACTATGCCGTATGAGAAATGCCCTCGATATCCGTACAGGCGCCCCACAACGGGCATCGTCAGGGCGAGATCGACTCGCTGCAGACCGCTCACCGGTTCGTATTGCTCCGAGAGCGAGACCACCGGAGCACACCAGCGAGGGAGCCGGAAGGTGAATCTCCCCGCTCTGAGGCTCACCGCTCGACTCGTCAGTGAGAGCGCACCGTCGGCGACGCCGATTTCGAACGACGCGGCAACGGTCGCCGGAAGTCCCAGGCGATCCACGACCCCGGAGCCGGAGCGCATCACCGAGTCGGTCATCACCCAGACCCCACCGGGAAGATCGAGTGCTCGGCTGGCGACGGACACGCCCGTGTCGCTGCCCTCGACTGGAACGGTCCGATTCTCGATCCGGAATCGGACGGAGCGCGCGTGGCCTGCGAACAGCACCCCCCTTCGCTCGAAGAATCGAAGGAACGGCCACATCCAGCGACGCTCCGTGCCGATCTCTGCGAACACGCCCTCGCCGACTCCCACGCAGCCTTCAGGAATGACCGAGAAATACCGGCGCAGCGTGGGATGCAGTTCATGGAGCCGGTCGTCGAGAGCGGCCTGATACGGCGATCGTAGCGGCATGCTCCAAGCCTATGTCGGATGCCGACGATAGAATTCACGACAATGAGAGCACTTCTGACTGCGGTGATTGCCGCGATCGAGGCGGCCGCCGTGGCACTTGCGGTGTTCGCCGCTATCGGGATCCCCGCGGTGCTTGTCTGGTGGCGCGGCTTCGACCTCGCGGCCGAGCCGCTCGACCTCGCCGCGGCGGTCGCGGGGCTCTGGCAGATGACGCATCTCGTGCCGATGCAGGTCGCCGTGTCCGCGCAGGCTGCGCTCGGCATGGGTCTCGCTCCCGCGGAGCTCTCGTTCACGCTCTCCCTCGCCCCGCTCGCGCTCACGCTCTGCACAGTGCTGCTCGCGTATCGGTCGGGTTCGCGGTTCGCAGGGCGGGGCGGTGCGGGCGCCTGGGCGCTGCTCGGAGGCACCGCGGGGTTCGCCGCTGCGGCCTGGCTCTGCGGAATGCTCGCGGCGGAGTACACCGTGTGGCCGATGTGGGCGAGGATCGTCATGCCCGCGACGGTCTACGGAGTGCCGCTTGTGCTCGGATTCGTCGTGCGTGCCGCGCGCGAGGACCACGACTGGTGGGATGCCCTCGTGCGCCGTCTGCAGCAGGGTGTGGCGCGTGTCGCCCCCGCCCAAGCCGCGGCCCTCCCGGAACGTGCCGCCGAAGTCTTCCGGCTCGCGCTCGTCGCCGTCGCCGCCGTGGCGATGCTCGGGACGCTGGGTTTCACGATCGCCATTCTGCTCGGATACGTCGACATCATCGCGCTGAGCCAGGGGCTGCAGCTCGACGCGTTCGGAGCGCTCATGCTCTTCGTGCTGCAGCTGGCGTTCATACCGACGGCCTGGATCTGGTCCGTTTCCTGGTTCGCAGGGTCGGGCTTCTCCGTCGGTGCGGCGACGTCGGTCACACCGTTCGACACCTTGCTCGGTCCGCTTCCCGCGCTTCCGCTTCTCGGCGCGATCCCGTCGAGCTGGGGGTGGGTCGGCGGGCTCGCTCCGGTGCTCATCGTCGGTATCGGCACGGTACTCGGGGGGCTGGCCGGGGGCCGCCCGCTCATGCGTCGCTCTTCGGCAGCGGTCTCTGCCACCGTTCCTGTACTGGCCGCCATTCTCGCAGGACTCGTGATCGCGCTGAGCAGTCTGCTGGCCAGTGGCTCGATCGGTCCTGGCCGTCTTGAGACGAACGGCCCGGGCTGGTGGCAGACGGGTGGCCTCGTCGCACTGGAGTTGGCGTTCGGAATGAGCCTCGGCGTGTTCGCCAGGCGATTCGACGTGGCCCGCTTGCGCGCGCTCGTCCCGTCGGGGCTGCTGGAGGGCGAGAGCGACCTTCCCCTGGTCGACGCTCTCGACCGGGACGATCTGGGCGCCACACCCGACCTCGCCGAGACGATCCCGATCGACCCGCTCAGCGACTTGAACGCTCCCGCTCCTCCGTCGATACGGCGCGGCTGGCTCCCACGCAGACGCACGCGCACCCACCCGGATTCCGAGTCGGCGTCTGAGCTGGACGACGCTTCTCCCGATGACCAACCGACGGTCGAGATCGAGCCGCTCGCTCCGTTCGGAGACTCGTCTCCAGAGGAAGTCGTGTCCGAGACCGCTCCGATCGAGTTGCCCGCCCCCTCCGCGCTCCAGGACGCCGAGGGCGACGGCGGGATCGTGCCTCACCTCGAACCCGATCTCCGCGCTGAGGCGCCATCACCGGACTACGCCGATGCGGAATCCGGGCCCGAACTCGAACCCGAGTCGATACCCGGACCGGAGCCTGCGGAAGCCGTCGATCCTCTGCTCAGAGCCTTCTCCTGGGACGCCGAGCCAGCGGAGTCGCCAGCGCCCGAAGCGAAGCGGGACTGGCGGTCGCGGATGCGCTCGCAGTGGGGCCGCGAATAGCCGCTGTCCACGCTCCGTTCATGCGGATCGACGCGGTCACCGCACACGGGTGCAAGCCGAAGCATCCGAGAGGTGCTATGGTTGGCGGTGCAATCCACGGGGGCCCGCACGCGGCGGGCTGAGAGGAAGCGCGCGAGCTTCGACCGTTCAACCTGATCTGGGTAATTCCAGCGGAGGAAGGAACTCTATGACTACGCCTGCACGCACGCTCACGGTCGGAATCGCATTCGTGGCGATCGCCGGTCTGGCACTGACCGGATGCGCCGGAGGAAACGACGCCAGCACCGACGCGGAGGCGAGCGAGACGGTCACTCTGATCGTGCACGACTCGTTCCCGAACGACGACTTCGCGGCCGCCGCGAGCGAGGCCACCGGCTATCGCGTCGAGGTGGTTTCAGCGGGTGACGGCGGCGAACTCGCCAGCCAGCTCGTGCTCACGCAGAGCGCCCCGATCGCGGACGCATTCTTCGGGGTGGACAACGTCTACCTCTCGCGTCTGATCGACGGCAACGTGATCGACGATGACGCCGCCGCCGAGCCCGTCACGCAGAGCACCACCTGCATCAATGTCGACCCCGCCTGGTTCGCCGAGCACGGCATCGCCGAACCGACGAGCTACGAGGACCTGACCGACGAACGGTATCGCGGACTGACCGTGATCCTCGACCCGTCGACCTCGACCACCGGCGCATCGTTCCTGATCGGGACCGTCGCGAAGTTCGGTGAGACCGGCTTCGCCGAGTACTGGGCCGAGCTCGCAGCGAACGACACGCGGGTCGAACAGGGGTGGACCGAAGCGTACAACGGCCAGTTCACCCAGGGCGGTGGGGACGGCACCTTCCCGATCGTGCTCTCGTACGGCTCCTCGCCCGCATGGACGGTCACCGAGGACGGCACGGCGACGACGACCAAGGCGCTGCTCGACACCTGCTCGTCGCAGGTCGAGTTCGCCGGGGTGCTGAACGGCGCCTCGAACCCGGAGGGCGCGAAAGCCGTGGTCGACTACATGCTCTTGCGCGAGTTCCAGGACACGATCGCGGACACGATGTACGTCTACCCGGTCGACTCCGAGGCCCACGTGCCCGCCGAGTGGGTGCAGTTCGCACCCGTTCCGAACGCGCCGAACGATCTGACCCCTGCGGAGATCGGCCGGGGACGCGACGCCTGGCTCAAGACCTGGAGCCAGGCAACCGGCTGGTAAGGCGGTGGCCCGGTGGCAGATCGAGCGAGACGGGGCGATGCCGCACCCAGGATCGGTCGGGGGATGAGCCCGAAACGGCTCGTCCCCGGGCATCTCTGGTGGGTTTTCGCCACCGCGCTGCCACTCGCGTTCCTCGTATGTTTCTTCCTCTGGCCGGTTCTCTCGCTCATCGCGGTGGGATTCGGTATCGGCGGCGCGGCAACCGGGGGCGCGACGCCGGGCATCGGCGGGTTCGTCGAGGTGTTCGCCCAGGAGCGCACGTGGCGTGTGATCGGCCAGACCCTCGCGCAGGCGGTCTGCGGCACCGCGATCTCGGTCGTGCTCGGACTGCCCGCAGCTTTCGTGCTCTACCGTCTCGAGTTCGCCGGCCGTAACCTGCTCCGAGGGTGTGCGACCGTTCCCTTCGTGCTGCCCACCGTCGTTGTCGGCGTCGCCTTCACCGCGCTCCTCGGGCCGGGCGCTCCCCTCGGCTGGCTCGGGCTCGATCAGAGCTTCCTCATCATCGTGCTGGCACTGGCGTTCTTCAACGTGACCGTGGTCGCACGCACGGTCGGCGGATTCTGGTCGCAACTGGACGGTCGCACTGAGCAGGCCGCTCGCATGCTCGGCGCCTCTCCGGCTCGGGTGTTCTTCACGGTGACACTGCAGCGGCTGGTGCCCGCCCTCGCCTCGTCCGCAGCGCTCGTCTTCCTCTTCTGCGCGACCTCGTTCGGTGTCGTGCTCGTCCTCGGCGGAAGGTCGTTCTCGAACATCGAAACCGAGATCTACAGACTCACGGTGCAGTATCTCGACCTCGGCTCAGCCGCTGCGCTCTCACTCGTGCAGTTCGCGATCGTCGCGGCGGTGCTGGTGGTGTCGAGCCGCCTGCGACTCCGCCTCGAACAGGCCAACCAGATGAGATTCGACTCCGGGCAGGCGATGCGAGTCGCGCGGACCCATCTCCCGGCGCTGATCTGTTTCGGGTTGACCGCGCTCCTGCTGCACGCACTGCCGATCCTTGCCCTGGTCCTGCGTTCGCTGCGCGACGGAACCGGTCGCTTCACCCTGGTGAACTACCGGAACCTGTTCGCCCCGCCCGCCGATGCGCGACTCAACGGGAGCGTCATCGATGCCGCAGCGCTGTCGATCGGGATCGCGCTCATCGCGACGTCTATCGCGATGCTGCTCGGTCTGCTCGTCGCGCTCGTCGCATCGAGACGGCCCAGGAGCGGGCTGCTCAGACGGGGGCTCCATGCGTTCGACGGTGTGGTGATGCTGCCGCTCGGCGTCTCAGCCGTCACAGTCGGATTCGGCCTGCTACTCACCATGCACCAGCCCTTCGGGATCGGCATCGACCTGCGCACCTCGGTCGTGCTGCTCCCGATCGCGCAGGCGCTCGTCGCACTGCCCCTGGTCGTTCGCACCTTGCTGCCTGTGCTGCGCGGGATCGATGTGCGTCAGCGAGATGCCGCGGCCATGCTGGGCGCATCGCCGCTCAGAGTGCTGCGCACCATCGACCTGCGTGTGCTCGCCCGGCCCCTCGGGCTCGCCCTCGGCTTCGCTTTCGCGACATCGCTCGGCGAATTCGGCGCCAGTGCGTTTCTGGTTCGACCCGGCGCGCAGACGCTGCCGGTCATGGTGTCCCAGCTGATCTCGAGGCAGGGCGCCGAGAACTACGGAATGGCGCTCGCGGCGGCGGTGCTGCTCGGTGCGCTGACGGCGTCGGTGATGCTGCTGGCGGAACGCTGGCGCGGAAAGGTAGCTTCGGAGATATGAGCGAGGATCACACCGACGCATCGCGCGTCGAGACCCCTGGCCGGGGGCTTTCGGTGGAGGGGGTGACAGTCACCTATGCTGGCGCCGCGCTGCCTGCTGCGGTGAACGACGCCTCGTTCGAGGTGCATCGAGGCGAGGTCGTAGCGCTGACCGGGCCGAGCGGTTGCGGAAAGTCGACACTCCTGCGCGCGATCGCCGGCCTCGAACCACTGGCGGCCGGCAGGGTCGCATGGGACGGTGAGAATCTTGCGAGCGTGCCGCCCCATCGCCGTGGCTTCGGGCTGATGTTCCAGGACGGGCAACTCTTCGCGCATATGTCCGTGGCGAAGAATGTGGCGTACGGCCTGAGCGCGCAGCGAGCACCGAAGGAGCTGCGCGAGGCGCGCGTGGCCGAACTGCTCGAACTCGTCGGGCTGCCCGACTACGGGTCTCGAGCGGTCACGGAGCTTTCCGGCGGCGAGCGACAGCGCGTCGCGTTGGCGCGTTCGCTTGCCCCGGGGCCTCGATTGCTGCTCCTCGACGAGCCGTTGTCGGCACTCGATCGAGCGCTGCGCGAGCGCCTCGCGATGGATCTCGCCGCGCTGTTGCGCGATACCGGAACCACCGCGATCCTCGTCACGCACGACTCCGCGGAGGCGGATCTGGTGGCGGATCGCGTGCTTGCGATGCGCTCCGGGAGACTCGCGCCGTGACCTGTGCGGGTGGACCCCGGGTGGTGCTGATCGACGGCCGATCCGGTTCGGGCAAGACCTCGCTCGCCGCAAGGATCGCGGAGCGTCTCGGCACCCCTGCGAACCCGGCACAGGTACTGCATCTCGATTCGCTGTACCCGGGGTGGGACGGACTCTCCGCAGGGGTTCGTTCGGTGAGCGCGGTGCTGCAGGACGGAAGTTACCGACGGTACGACTGGGGGCGCGGCGAGTTCGAAGACTCGAGGATCCTGCTCGACCAGGGGCGACCGCTCGTGATCGAGGGGTGCGGTGCCTTGACGACCGAGAATCTTCGAGCCGCGCGAGCATGGTCCGGCAACACCGGCTCGGTGCGGTCGATCTGGATCGAATGTCCCGAGGAACTGCGCAAGAGGAGGGCCCTGGGCCGAGACGGAGCGACGTTCGCTCCGCACTGGGATCGCTGGGCGTCGCAGGAAGACCTGCATTTCGCGGAGCACGAGCCCTGGCGCATTGCTGACGAAGCGATCAGTTCGGAATAGGGAGCGTTCACCCTGCGCAGCGTGACGACAATCTGCGCGAGAACCGGTATCCGACCTTCGTCGCGGGCATCGAATGCACTTGGATATGTGCATGAGCACCCTGCACTTCCCCTCCCGCGACGCCACTGCGCATGCGCCTCGTCGTGGCGTCGCTCCGCGTCTGCTCCGCTCTGTCGGGATGGTTGCGGTGGCCGCGATCGCGCTCACCGGCCTGAGCCTGAGCCAGTCGGCACCCGCGCATGCCGACGCCACGCAGAGACAGACCTGGGTCTTCGACAGTCCCAGCGGAACCGATTGGATCGTGCCTGCGGGCATTGCGGAGGTCGTGGTCGGTCTCCGCGGTGGCAGGGGAGGCGACGGCGATATTCGCACCGCTGGTCGAGGCGCCAATTTTGCGGTCGTCGTGCCCGTGAAGCAAGGCGATAGATTGACCGTCTATGCGGGCAAGAACGCCCACGGCAAGTCCGACGCGCGCGAGGGCGGGGCAGGCTTCGTGAGCGGTGGAAACGGGGGCAAGGGCAGCCTGACCGGGAGCCACGGCGGCGGTGGTGGTGGCGCGTCCGCGCTCAAGGTGAACGGTGAGCTCGTCGCCGTCGCAGGTGGAGGCGGCGGAGGGGGCGGGTACAGCGGCAACCCGACCATCAAGATGACGCTGCAGTCGCTGTTGACACTGCTGGAGGCGAGTGGTGGATACACCGGCGGTTCGCACACGGGGGGCACACTTGAGTATCGGGCGGGCGGGGCCGGCGCAGCCACCTACGCCAATATCTGGGGCTCAGGTCACAGGATCGAGATGACCGCGCCAGTCTCGGGAGTCGGGTCAAAACCCGGGGCTCCTGGCAAGAACGGAATCGACGACAGCGTCTTCGACGGTTTTCACAAGGCGGGGTCGAACGGTGGCAGCGCCGGGTATCTCACCGGCGGCGGCGCAGGCGGTGCAGGCGGCGGTGGATGGCCGTCGAGCGGCACTGGCGGCGGGGCGGGCCGCACGTTCTGGCACTTCTCCGCGGGTGCGGGCGGCGGTGCAGGGATGAGCTGGATCAGCGACTCGATGCCGGGGCTCAGGTTCGATCGCGATGCCATGTATCCCGAGGACTCCCACACCTATTCCGGACCGCTCGCCGACAGCGATACGGTCAAGATCTTCGTACCGCTGAAGAGCATGACCACCGTCGCGGCACCGGCGCAGGTGGAAGCGGGCCAGCCGATCTCCCTGCGAGTGCGGACCGCCGACTCCCGGACGCCGAATGCTCCGCTCGACGGGCGTATGAGTCTCTTCCTGCCCGGACAGAACACACCCATCGATTCCCACTCTGGCAACGGGGATCATACGTTCACCGTGCCGGGACTGCCCGCGGGCGAACACACCTTCCGAGTAGACTTCATTCCCGGATCGAGCCAAAGAGACTATAACTGGGAGTCCACCTTCTCCTCAGGCACGGCGACCGTGACCGTCGTGGATCCCGCGCCTTCGCCGCAACCCGAATCCGTTGACGTCACGACGACTACCACGTTGAGCCTGGAGAGCAGCCCAGCGGTCTACGGCGATCTTGCTGTCTTCACCGCAGTGGTCGAGATCGACGGTCCCTACGATCTCAGTATGAGACTGATCGACTTCGAAGTTGACGGGACTCCCGCGGGCCAGAGTGTGCTCATCTACATCGGAGGAGGGAGATACGGGACGATCTTCCCGTTCTTCAGTTCCCTCGCCGCGGGAACCCACTCGGTGATCGCCCGCTTCGACGGCGTGTCTGACGGGGACCCGACTACTCCGGATGCGCTTCCCTCCGTGAGCGCACCGATCCAGATCACTCTCGGTCGGGCCGCCACGAGGACCGAGATCGTCAGCGCTCCATCACCGGTACGAGCATTTGCTCCGATCGATGTCACGGCGGCTGTCAGTGCCTCGGCCGTCGGATTCGACGGCAGTGCCGTGCTCCTTGCTGACGGGGGTCCTCTCATGTACGCCGACCTCGCTGCTGACGGCTCCGTCCGCTTCGATCAGGTGGTCGTCCCGTGGGGGTCCGCCGAGCTGACCGTCGCATATCTCGGAGATACTGCGGGCAACTTCGCGCTGTCGACCTCCGACCCGCTCGCGATTGAAGTCACGGCGATCGAGACGGCCACCGCTCTGGGACTGTCGCGCACCGAGGTTCGTGCCGATGGTACGGTCACTCTCTCGGCGACAGTCACCAACGTGGATCCGGCAGACTCCGCGGACCCTCGTGGTGAAATCGAGATCCTGTTCGACGGCGAGGTGGTCTACTCGGTTCCGGCGGGGCACGATATCGATCCTGAAACCGACGATGGCGAGGCCCGCTTCGAGCTTGACGCCACCGACCTGCTGCTCGGTGAGCACCTCGTTTCGGCGAGATTCGTGCCGGCTCCGGGATTCAGCGCATCCGTGAGCGGCCAACAGTCGCTCCGGGTGGTCGGGATCGAGACGTCGCTCGTGCTCAGCGCTGACGAGGTGACTGGCACTCCGAGCCGCCCCGCGTTCGTGGAGATCACAGCTCACGAATCAGGTCAGTCGGCCGTTCCGCTCACGATGATGGCCGTCGCCGTCACGTCCAACGGGGACCCGGTGGACGGGTATGTGCAAGCGTTTGTCGGCTCCGATCCGCTGGGGGACCCGGTCGGCGTCTCGGATGGTCGGGGGCGCATCGAGCTCACAGGGCTCGGAGTGGGCGTGTATCAGGTCGAACTGCGATTCACTCCTGCGGAGCAGCGCATGCTCAAGAGTGCGGCAACCGTCACGGTGACGGTCGCCGCAGACTCGGGATCGAACGACGGCAGAGTGCGGCCGAACGGCCTCAGCACCACGGGCGGGCCGGGACCACTCCCGCTCGTCTTCGGGGCCGTGGTGCTGCTGCTCGCGGCGGGCGCGCTCTGGGGTGCGGCCCGCCGCCGCAGAAGCTAGCGTCGGCCCACTGCGCAGCGTCATCCAGTCCCGTTGGCGCTGCGCAGTGGGCCGAGCGACCGAGGTGATGGAGTGGTACGGGTAGACTGTTCTGGTGCTGAAGGTCGTGGTCTTGATCTCAGGCGGGGGAAGCAACCTCAAAGCGTTGCTCGATGCCGCCGCTGAATCCGGCTACCCGGCGCGAGTCGTCGCCGTCGGAAGTGACACCGACGCTGCGGGTCTCGACTCTGCGAGTGCCGCCGGAGTCCCCGTCTTCATCGTGCGTCCTCGCGACTTCGACGACCGAGCCGCCTGGGGTGATGCGCTCGCCGCGGAGATCCGAAGCCACGCTCCCGATCTCGTCGTGAGTGCCGGGCTCATGCGTGTCCTGCCCGCAGGCTTCGTCCGCGAATTCTCGCCCAGGCTGATCAACACCCATCCGGCGTTGCTGCCGCTCTTTCCCGGGGCGCATGCGGTGCGAGACGCGCTCGTCGCGGGCGCGACGGAGACGGGCGTCACCGTGCACATCATCGATGAGGGTGTGGACACCGGGCCTGTGCTGCGCCAGATGCGAGTGCCGATCCGAGCCGGCGAGAGCGAAGACGAACTGCACGAACGTATCAAGCAGGTCGAACGTCCCTTGCTCGTCGAGACCGTGCGCGATATCGCCACGGGTGAACTGGAGCTCGGGACGATGCCGCATACAACGCCTCGCCCAAGCGACACCGATTCGGGAGCCCTCGGGGCCCCTGAAGACCTCTAACCACCAGACCATAGGAGTTCCCGCATGGCAGTTCAGAGCCACGATCCCAGCCTCTACGAACACCGCGATCTGATTCCGGTACGTCGAGCGCTCATCTCCGTCAGCGACAAGAGCGGCCTGCTCGACCTTGCCGCGGCACTCGCCGAGGCGGGAGTGGAGATCGTCTCGACAGGCTCGACCGCGGCGACGATCCGCGACGCGGGCCACTTCGTGATCGATGTCTCGGAGGTGACGGGCTTCGCCGAAGCGCTCGACGGGCGGGTCAAGACACTGCATCCCGCAGTGCATTCCGGGCTGCTCGCCGACCTCCGTCTGGCATCGCATCGCGCACAGCTCGATCAGCTTGGATTCGCCCCGTTCGAACTCGTCGTCGTCAATCTCTATCCGTTCGAGCAGACCGTTGCGGCGGGCAAGCCTGCTGCAGATGTGATCGAGAACGTCGATATCGGTGGCCCGGCGATGGTTCGCGCCACGGCGAAGAATCACGCGAACGCGGCGATCGTGGTCTCTCCGGTGCGGTACGAGGAAGTCATCGCGGCGGTGCGTGGTGGCGGCACCGACCTCGCACTTCGACGTTCACTCGCGACCGAGGCGTTCGTGCACACGGCCCAATACGATGCGGCGGTCGCCAATTGGTTCCTCGATCAAGAGGACCAGGACTGGGGTGCTCAGCCGCTCGATGCGGATCTTGCCGCCGACGAGTCGGTCGACGCGATCTTCGAACAGGCCGAAGCGTATGTGGGCTACGAGATGTTCGGGATGCGGGAGTCCGTGCTGCGCTACGGCGAGAACAGCCACCAGCGTGCTGCCCTCTTCACCGAGAACGAGGGCGCGGGCATCGCGCAGGCGACCCAGCTGCACGGGAAGGAGATGTCGTACAACAACTACGTCGATGCCGATGCGGCCGTGCGTGCCGCGTTCGATCACGAGCTGCCAGCGGTCGCGATCATCAAGCACGCGAATCCCTGCGGTATCGCTGTCGCTCCCCAGGCGGCGGATGATCCCATCGCCGCGGCGCACGAACTCGCGCATGCGTGCGATCCGGTGTCTGCGTTCGGCGGAGTGATCGCCGCGAATCGCCCGGTGACGGCCGGCATGGCGCGCACGGTGGCCGAGATCTTCACCGAAGTGATCGTTGCCCCGGGTTTCGAGCCGGAGGCGGTCGAGATCCTCACCAAGAAGAAGAACGTTCGCTTGCTCGTGCTTCCCGCCGGCTTCACGCAGAATCCGGTCGAACTTCGTCAGGTCTCCGGGGGCTTCCTGTTGCAGGACGCGGATCGCGCCTTCGCACCCGCCTCATCGTGGACGCTTGCGGCGGGTGCTGCTGCCGACGACGCGACCCTCGCCGAGCTCGAGTTCGCCTGGCGGTCGTGCCGGGCGGTCAAATCGAACGGCATTCTGCTCACCTCGGGCGGTGCGTCCATCGGCGTGGGCATGGGGCAGGTCAACCGCGTGGACTCCTGCCGTCTCGCGGTCTCGCGAGCCGGCGAGCGCGCGAGGGGGGCGGTGGCCGCTTCTGACGCGTTCTTCCCCTTCGCAGACGGTCTGCAGGTGCTCCTCGATGCGGGGGTGCGCGCAGTCGTGCAGCCCGGAGGATCGGTTCGCGATGAAGAGGTGATCGCTGCGGCGGAGGCCGCCGGTGTGACGATGTACTTCACCGGGGAGCGGCACTTCTTCCACTAGGCCCCGGGGGCCAGGGATCCGGGTCCCGAGCGGGTTCACGGCAGTAGGCTATGGTCATGGCTGTGACCCAGGTGTTTGACGCTGTCGTACTGGTCTTCGAGACGCTCGGGGTTGTCGCGTTGTGCGTGGGGCTCGTGCTCTCGGGGGTGTTGGCCGTGAGATCGCTGAGGCGTCGAGAAGGCGGCACGGCCGCCTTCCAAGTGCTACGGACCGCGTTCGGTGGGACGCTCCTGCTGGGTCTCGAGATATTTGTCGCTGCCGACATCATCCGCACGATTTTCACTCCCTCGCTGGAAGAAGCCGCGATTCTGGGACTGATCGTGATCATCCGAACCGTGCTCAGCATGTCGATCCAGATCGAGATCGACGGGGTGCTTCCCTGGCGGCGGGCACTGCTCTCGAGCGGAGGCCAGGTGCTTGCGCGAGAGGTGGCTCGCACTCGCGGACGAGTGTCGGAAGAAGACGAGGCCACCCCGGCCGCAAACGGTTAGGCTAAGGGTATGGAAATCCTCAAGAACGTACTCCTGGTGCTGCACATCGCAGGCTTCGCGGGCATTGTCGGCGGCGTCATGATGCAAATGCCGAAGCTCAAAGCGGGCGCGGCGAAGATCAACGGTGCGATCCTACACAGCTCGCTACTGATGCTGGTGACCGGCCTCGCACTCGTCGGCATGCGATACGCGCTCGACGAGCCCGTCGACAACGCAAAGATCGGTGTGAAGACTCTCGTGCTCATCGTGATCGTCGTCCTCGCGATCATGAACAAGAAGAAGGCCAGCGTCAGCGGGGGCGTGCTCGGTGCCATCGGCGGTCTGGCAGTGCTCAACGTGGTTCTCGCGGTGATGTGGTAACACTTCCGCCGCAGGGCCACGACGGGCTCCCCGCTCTTGAGCGGGGAGCCCGTCGTGTGTGCGGGCCTTGCAGGGTCTCACACGCCGCTCCGCTGCGAGCGGCGCTCCCTCCGCTCAGAACACCACGACGAAGCGGGTCAGCGCATCGACCAGGGTGCCGGCGAGCCCGGTCTCCTGCTGCATCTCCCGTCGGGCATCGAGTGCCGCGTCAGGGCGATCGGTGATGATGCCGTCTGCATTGCGGCGCAGAAGCTCTCGAATCTGATATTCCTCGTTCACGGTCCAGCTGAAAAAGCCAAGTCCGGCGCGATGCGCCGCGTCCTGCATCTCCTGGGTCGCCGACCACTGCTCGACCACCACGAAGTCGGCCTCGGTGCTGGGAATATCGATCCCCGCGAAGGCGAGAATGTATCCCACCGTGGCATCCGGGCGGAGCTCCTTGAGTTCGCGCACGACTGGATTGTCGAGCGTATGGAAGATGTTCTGGTCCATCGCCTCGAGCTCCTCGAGCTCCGAAACAAGCAGCTCCACCCGGTCGGGGGAGTCGAGTCCGCCTGACTTGACTTCGATGAGGAGCGGCATGTCGAGTTCCTGGGCCCGCCGGATGTACTGCGCGAGCGAGGGAATCTTGCCCTCGTGTCCGAACTGATCGCGAACGGTGATCTGGGTGAGCTCGTCGAGCGTGAGATCCTTCACCTTCAGGTCCTCGCCGGCCAGCCGCGAGAGCGACGCGTCGTGCATCACCACGAACCTCTTGTCGGCGGTTTGCATCACATCGATCTCGACGAGGTCTGCGCCCGCGCCCACAGCGGCTTCGAGTCCACCGATCGTGTTCTCGGCGCCGCCATTGCTGAACCCGCGGTGTCCGAGCACCAGCGTGTCGGGGTGCTGCGAGAGCTGATGCATGGTGCCGAGGTGGAAGAAGCCGAGGCAGACCGCGAGTACGGCAGCTCCGGCGACGAGCACGCCCAGCGTACGGCGGGATCGTCGCCCACGGGAATCCTCGGGGGAATCCTGGGGATGCGGTGTCGCGGAGTCGCCTCGCTCGGCGCGCAGGTCGGCTGCGAGGCGACCTTCTCGCTGCGAGACGAGTGAGACGAGTACTGCTCCCAGCAATGTAATGACGAGTGAGGTGAGTGCCATCCCCACGAGTTGCGCCGTTCCGAGGCTGAAAGCGGCCACTGCCGGAGCGGCGTCGGGCGCGAACGCGTCGGCCGCCGCGGTCGGAGCGATCGCGAGCAGCGTGAGCACCAGCGTTGAGAGGCCCGCGAGGAGCAGGATGATGAGTGCGGCCAGCACGAGCCGTACCGCCGCCCAGCCCCCGGTGAGCCGCCAGCTCTGCCGCATCGATCTCCCGCCGGTTGCCGAGGTGAGCACGAACACCGGCAGACTGAGGGCGAATCGAATGTTGAGCAGGGCGAGCAGCACCAGGAAGCCGGTCCAGATCGCCGCGCTCACCGGGCTCTTCATCAGTTCACCTGAGATGAAGGTGGGAACGGCGATGCCCTCGGACAGCACTGAGGCGAAGCCGAACCCGCTCAGCGGAAGAATGAAGAAGAGGTAGAAGAAGAGGGAGAGCGAAGAGGGACGAACGAGCTTTCGTGCAATCCGAAGCACGTCGGTCCAGATCAATCGGGGTGAGATCGATTCTCCGCGCTGCGCTCGCGTCAGCATCACCACCAGCACGACGAACTGCAACGAGGCGATCCAGAATGCGAGCAGCATGATCACGAGGATCAGCGTGAGCGTGATCGCGAGCCCGCCGTTCAGGCGCAGCGCGCTGAAATCCAGCGCGAACATGCCGTTGGCGCGCAGTGCCTCTCGAAAGAGCCAGGCCAGAATCGGGCTCACGACGATCAGAGTGAGCAGCTGAAAGCCGAGCATGGCGGCCACGATCGGCAGCCATTCCCGCCGAACGGTGTGCCAGCCCTGGCGCAAGAGCGCGAATGGCGAAATACGGTGCATCCATCGATCCTATTCCCGACAGGCGTCGCGAGCTCGGGAATAGCTTGGCCCCCGAGCGGTTTTACCCGGAGACAGCTATGTTGGCAGGAGGCGGATCGGGGCGACCGTCCGCGAGCATCGAAGAAGGGATCCGTGCGATGAGCAATCTCGACTCGAATCCGACCGAGGCGCTTCTCGACTCGGGGGAGCCGTGTACTTCGGTCGAGGTGCTGACGCCGAGGCTGGTGCCGCTCGGCGGGCTGCGCGCGATGACGGTCTACCGCACGCTCCCGCAGCGGAGCCGTTCCCTGGTCGGGGCCTGGTGCTTTCTCGATCACTACGGTCCCGATGACGTATCTGAAACGGGTGGCATGCATGTCGCGAGACACCCGCACACCGGGTTGGCGACGGTGTCCTGGTTGTTCGAAGGGGGAATCGACCACCTCGACTCAGGAGGAGTGGCTGCCCGCGTGCGGCCGGGAGAACTCAATCTGATGCTCGCCGGTCGAGGAATCACGCATCAAGAACTGAGCACGCCGGATACGAGTCGCCTCCATGGGGTGCAGCTCTGGTATGCCCTGCCTGATACAGAACGATTCGGCGGACACGGTTTCGAACGCTTCGTGCCGGAGACGGTGCACCTTGAAGGGGTGACCGCCCGGGTCTTTATCGGTGAGCTCCTGGGATCGGTGTCGCCGGTCGATACCCGGACGACGCCTTTGCTCGGTGCCGAACTGCGCTTCGAACCGGGTGCCGCGATCTCGATTCCGGTGCGCCGGGAGTTCGAGCATGCGCTCCTCGCGGAATCGGACGAGTTCAGAGTGAACGACCTCGCGGTGGAGCACCGCTCGCTCGCCTACGTGCCGCCGGGCTCCGACACGATCACGGTTTCTGCAGGGGAGCGGGGCGGTCGTGCCATTCTGCTCGGTGGAGTCCCCTTCGGGGAGCAGATCATCATGTGGTGGAATTTCGTCGGCCGCCACCACGACGAGATCGTGGAGTTCCGCCGTCGTTATCAGGCCGAGCTCGGCTTTGAGCCGGAGGACCCGGGGGACGAGGGGACTGCGCCGTTGTTCGGCGACTTTCCCGCGGGCCAGCCGGCACCGATTCCGGCGCCGGTGCTGCCGCTCACGAGGCTCCGCCCACGCGGATGACCGATATGAGGAATTCCGAGACCAGCAACCAAGAGAGAGGCGGGCACCGTGCCTGAAGAGAGATTCACCGTCGAGAACCGACCCACCGAGTCACGATACGTCCTCCTCGACCGAGAGGCAGAGGCGGGAGCTGAGGAGATCGGCGAGGAGTCCTACCTCGACTACGGCAGCGGCGAGGATGCGCAGCGCATCATGTACCACACGGGCGTGTCCGAGCAGTACGGCGGGCTCGGTCTCGCATCCGTGCTGGTCAGAGCTGCGGTCGAGGACACGATCGCAGCAGGGCGGAAGATCGTTCCCGTGTGCCCGTACGTCGTCGCCTGGTTGCCAAAGCACCCGGAATACGCGGAGTACGTCATCGAGAAGACCGCCGATCATCTCACGGCGCTGCGCGAGCGCTGACTCCCCGAAGCGGAACGGGGCCGGTCGGGGCGGGGTGCCCGCCGGAGGCAACGCCGGGGCGGTCGAGGCCCGAGCCCCGCACGAACTGCACGGCGCACTGTGCATCGAGCGCTTCTTCGAGCAGCCGCTGATGCGCGATCGCTGAGGGGTCGCGTGTGAGCCAGGGGCGTAGTATCCGGGTCACCACGGGCATGACCACGAAAGTCATCGCCGGGACGAGCGCGCACACGAGCAGGAACGATTGCGCGAACAGCGGAAGGCTCTGCCACCAGGGGACTCCGGAGGCGAGCCAGGTCGCCGTCAGATTCAGTGGCAGCATTCCGCTCCAGATCGCGACCGCCTGCTTCCAACGCGGGGGTGTGGTCCGCAGGTCGACCGAACTCGCCTTGCCCGGTATCGAATCGTAGCGGTGACGGAAGCTCGCTCCGTCGAACCATCCTTCGAGCCCGGAACGTCGCTGCACGGCAGACACCGTGGTCAACTCCGCGCCATCCAGAGACCAGCATCTTCGTTGTTCGGACCGGCTCCACCGGTCGAGCGAGCCTCGGCTGCGGAACACGTAGACCACATGCAGAACATGCGCGCTCGCGGCATCCCGCATCACGCCGCCACCGAGGTATCCGTCGAACTCTCGGGCGAGCATGAGCCCCTGCTCGAGCCAGCTGAGGGCTTCTTCGGTGCGGGCCGAGTCCGCTTCGCGTCTGACGCTGACCGTGACGGGGAGGCTCATGCTCCTATTGGACCAGAGAGATGTATCGCCCTTGTTTCGTGACAGTATCGGGCGCGAAACGACTCGGGGTCGGCCCCGTGGCGTCTGCAGGCACCGTCACTGCCCGAGGCGGGCGGTCCGAGGTCAGTCGAGGTCGCGCCATCCGGTCGCAACGTCGACCCAACCCTCGGCTCCGCTCAGCGCCTCGAACGCCTCGATGCTGATCTGCACCGCCGACCTACTGGTCCCCGCTGCCGGGAACACCGTATCGAACCGTCGCAGCGACTCGTCGAGAAAGACCCGCGCGCCTGCGGGGTTGACGAAGGGGCACACCCCTCCAATGGGATGTCCGGTCATCTCCTGGACGTCCTCGCCCCGAAGCATGCGAGGCTTGCCGCCGAAGCTCCGTTTGAACGCGCCGCCGTTCACTTTCGCGTCGCCCGCGGCGACGACGAGTATCGCTCGTCCCGGCGTCTCGGGGTCGTAGAATCCGAGAGTCTTCGCGATCCTCGCCGGCTCCGTGCCGACCTTGTGGGCTGCGAGTTCGACGGTTGCGCTCGATTCCTCGAACTCGAGGACCTCGCCTGACCAGCCTCGTTCCTTCAGATACTGCCGTACGGCCGCTGTGCTCACCGCTCCGCCTCTCTTCGCCATGCCGCATCGTCGGCATTCCAGATGACATTCAGGGCTCAGCATAACGCCGCGCCTCGTTCAGAACAGTCGGCCGGCCTCGGCCGCGGCGGGCTCCTCCAGAGCGAGCAGTGCGCGCTTCCGATCGAGCCCGCCCGCGTAGCCGGTGAGCGAACCATTTGCCCCGAGCACGCGGTGGCACGGAACAATGATGCTGATGGGATTGTGTCCGACGGACTGCCCGACCCGTTGCGCGAGCCCCTTGCCGCCGAGTTCCTCTGCGATTGCCCCGTAGCTCACGGTCTCGCCGTAGGGAATGCGTTGGAGGATGAGCCAGACCTGCCGAGAGAAGTCGTCGCCGATGGGCTCGATCGGCACCTCGAACGACCTCCGCTCGGCGGCGAGGTACTCGCGCAACTCGGTCGCCGCCCGGAGGAGGAGGGGATCGTCTGCCTCGCTCATCCGAGAACCGATCGAGGCCGCCTCGGGCGGGTGGCGATGATCCTCGAAATAGGCTCCGACGAGAGCGGGGCCGTCTGCCACGAGCAGCATGGTGCCGAGACTCGTGTTCGCGAGGGCGTGTCGTGTGGTCACGTGTTACAAGAATACTCGGGAAGTGCGACCCCCGGGGTGCCTCGGGCGGGTAGGGTGGCAGCGTGAAGCAGGTTGCGGTGGTGGTGCTCGAAGGGGCGAAGCCGTTGGACGTCGGCATTCCCGCTCAGGTGTTCGCGACACGACCGAGCATGCCCTACTCAGTCAGCGTCTGCGGTGTGCACCCCGGCCCGGTATCGGGCGCGGACGGGCTCTCCTACCACGTCGACCAGGGGCTTGCGGCTCTCGAGGACGCAGACCTGATCTTCATCCCGGGCTTTGCGCACCCCGATACGCACGCCGCCCCTGAGGCGCTGCTGGACGCGCTCCGCAATGCGCATCGTCGAGGGGCGAAACTCGCTGCGATCTCGACCGGTGCGTTCGCCCTGGCGGAGACGGGACTCCTCGACGGAAAGCGGGCCACGACTCACTGGCACTACACGGCAGCGTTCGCCGAGCGGTTCCCCTCGGTCGCGGTGAACGAGGGCGTCCTCTTCGTCGACGAAGGGCAGGTGCTGACCTCGGCAGGCGCGGCCTCCGGAATCGATCTGTGCTTGCACATTCTGCGCGCCGAACAGGGGCTGGCGGCTGCCAATCATGCGGCGAGACGCCTGGTCGCCGCCCCATACCGCAGCGGAGGGCAGGCTCAGTTCGTGCCGCGGAGTGTTCCCCCTCCGAGCGGTGAGCGATTCTCGTCGACCCGCGAGTGGGCTCTCGCACGGCTGCATGAGCCCCTCACGATCGCGATGCTCGCGGAGAACGCGATGGTGTCGCAGCGCACGTTCTCCCGGGCCTTTCTGGAGGAGACCGGATACACGCCGATGCGCTGGGTGATGCGTGCGCGGCTCGACCTTGCGCGTGAGCTGCTCGAGAACACTCTCCTCGGTATCGAAGAGGTGGCGACCCATGTGGGCCTCGGCACCGGGGCGAACTTGCGGCTGCATTTTCGGGCGGTACTCGGCACGACGCCGAGCGAGTATCGGCGTACCTTCACGAAGGGGGAATGAAGGTGCATGCGCACACTGCGCAAGTGGCGCGATCCTTTTGTATATCGGCATTCCTGCCACTTCTCCCGTGGATCGCTTCGCGACAGAATTGACCCGTACCTACGAATTCCAACAGAGAAGGACAACGAGGATCATGACTCGCCGTATTGCTATCAACGGATTTGGTCGTATCGGCCGCGGTGTATTGCGCGTGCTGCTCGAACGCGACATCGAACTCGACGTCATCGCGGTGAACGACCTGACGAACGGCGAGATGCTCGCGCACCTGCTCGAATGGGACAGCGTCTACGGTCGCCTGCGCCGAAACATCTCGTTCGAGAACGGGGAACTGGTTGTCGACGACCTGCGCATCAAGGTGTTCGCCGAGCCTGACCCCTCGAAGCTTCCGTGGGGTGAACTCGGCATCGATGTCGTCCTCGAATCGACAGGCCGCTTCACCGATGCGAAGGATGCGCGAAAGCACATCGAGGCCGGTGCAAAGCGAGTGCTCGTCAGTGCGCCTGCCACGAACGCCGATCTGACGGTCGTGCGCGGCGTGAACGACGATCTCTACGACCCCGAGCTCCACCAGATCATTTCCAACGCTTCGTGCACGACGAACGCCTTCGCTCCTCTCGCAAAGGTGCTCGACGACCTCGCGGGCATCGAGCAGGGATTCATGACCACGGTTCACGCCTACACGCAGGACCAGAACCTCATCGATGGGCCGCACAAGGACCCGCGTCGTGCTCGGGCCGCGGCACTCAACATCGTGCCGACCTCGACGGGTGCGGCGAAGGCCATCGGCCTCGTCCTGCCGAAGCTCGACGGCAAGCTCTCGGGCACCTCGATGCGAGTGCCGGTGCCGGTCGGCTCGATCGTCGAGCTGAACGCCGCTGTCTCCCGCGAGGTGACTCGAGAAGAGATCCTCGAGGCCTACAAGCAGGCTGCCGAGGGAGAGCTGAAGGGGGTGCTCGAGTTCTCTGACGAGCCGCTCGTGTCGTCTGACATCGTCGGCAACGCGCACTCGTCGATCTTCGACTCTGAGCTCACCGAGGTGCTGGGCACGCACGTGAAGGTGACCAGCTGGTACGACAACGAGTGGGGTTTCTCGAATCGTGCCGCCGAGATGCTGGAGCTGCTGTCGCGATAGGCGGACGATCTCGCCGAGGATTCGCGCGGCTGAGGGGTCTAGCCCGTGGCGACTCGTGAGGCGACGGTCGAGTCCCGAGGCACCAGAGTCGGCTGGAAGATGATCTGCTGCCTCGGGCCGCCGTCCGCTTCGCTGAGGAGGAGTTCGACACCCGTCGACCCGATTTCAGCCGCAGGCTGTCGCACCGAGGTGATCGGCACGACCGCGGATCCCGCGAAGTCGATGTCGTCATAGCCGACGAGAGCGATGTCCTCGGGAATCGCAAGGACCCGGTCCATGACCAGGGCCTGCACCACGCCCATCGCCAGCAGGTCGTTCGCCGCGAAAATCGCATCGGGGCGCTGTGAAGCGGGAAGCGCGGCGAGATGTTCGCCGATGCGACGCCCCTCCTGGACGGTCAACGCGTTCGTCTCGTAGACCGACAGCGCGACTCCCGCATACTGAGCGATGACCGCCTGGGCGCCCTGCAGGCGCTGGGACACCTGTTCGATGCGAAGCGGGCCTCCGATGAACGCGATTCGCGAACGTCCGATCTCCACGAGGTGACGCGTGGCCACTTTGCCGCCCTCGACGTCGTCGACGGAAACGGAGGAGAAAGAAAGATCGGAGCTTTCTCGATCGACGAGCACGACCGGCGTCCCGGCGTCTCGAATCCTCCTGAGCTGCGAAAAATCGGTGTGCACCGGTGAGATGAGCAGGCCTGCGACGCGCTGCTCGTTGAAGAGATCGAGCAAGGTCCCTTCGCGCGAGGAGGATTCGTCGCTTCCGCCGAGCAGCACCGTGAACCCTGCTTCGAGCGCACGATTCTGGGCGCCGTGGGCGAGGTCGTTGAAGAACGGGTTGCGCGTATCGAGCACAACGAGACCGATCGTCCTGCTGCGCCCGACTCGGAGCTGTCTCGCCGCATCATTGCGGACGAAACCGAGACGCTCGATGATGGAGGTCACCCGCTCGACAGTGGCCGGGGCGACCTTGTGCGGGTGGTTGAGGACGTTGGAAACGGTGCCGACCGAGACGCCGGCCTCGGCAGCGACGTCTTTCACGCTTACCATGGACACTCCTGTTGGAGAAGAGGAAGAACTCAACCGTACCAGCCGTGCGGCGTGATGAGCCACGTTCCCGAGGCGCAGATTCGGTCCGTGCTACGCTGTGAACGCTCAAAGCCGAGCAGCGGCGGCCGGATCGACCGTCGACTTTCACTACGGATCGTCCGGCACGTACCTGCCGGTGGAGGAAATCATGGCATCAGTCACGTTCGA
>JBEBSS010000019.1:0-47675 GCA_040394175.1 Leucobacter soli
CCGGTCGCTTCGTGTGCGAAGCACCCGGTCTCACCTCTTGGACGACGCTTTGCGTCGTCCATTTTGCGCAATGGAACCAACGATGAGCGCCGCCTGCACGATCAGCGCCTCGCGTGCGCCCGTCGGATTCCAGCCGATCACCTCGCCAACCTTCTTCAGGCGATAGCGCACCGTGTTCGGATGCACGAACAGCTCCCGGGCGGTGGCTTCCAACGAACGCCCGTTGTCCACATAGCACCAGATGGTCTCGAGCAATTCGGCAGACTGCTCGGTCAACGGTTCGTAGATCTGCTCGATCAGGCTGCGGCGCGCGAGACCGTCGCCCGCGAGGGCTCGCTCAGGAAGCAGATCGTCGGCCGCGACCGGTCGGGTTGCCCCTCGCCAGGAACGGGCCACCGCGATTCCCGCCAGGGCCGCCCGCGCACTGCGCGAAGCCTCGACCAGATTGTCGACCGTCGGGCCGAGCACGAGCGGGCCAGCAGCGAAATGCGTGCCCAATCGGCTCGCGATCTCCAGGAACGGCAGGGGATCGGTGCTCGCTTGCGGATCCTTCGTCTCGATCAGCATCCGCCCGAGCACCAGCACCAGACGATTGCCCTGCAACCCGACCAGCACATCAGCGCCCGAGTGACGGGCCGTCCGTCTGATCTGGTCGACATCCACCGCGCGGTCGCTCGTGCCGACGAGCACGGCCGCCTCCCCGCCACCGTGCCAACCGAGGGCCGCGATGCGACTGGGCAGCTCGTCATCGCTCTCTCCGGTGAGGATCGAATCGACGACGAGCGCCTCAAGACGTGCGTCCCACAGTCCCCGCGCCTCAGCGGCACGGGCATACACATCTGCTGCGGCAAAGGCGACATCGCGGGAATAGTGAAGCACCGCCTCGCGGAGCGGCTCGCTTCGAGGCGCGACACGATCCTCGACAACGGTCACCACCACGCGGATCAGCTGCAGTGTCTCCTGCAGACTGATGCTGCGCAACAGCTCGCGAGGGGCCGCGCTGAACACGTCGCTCGCGATCCAGGGGGTGGTGGTGGGATCCTCGTACCACTGGATGAATGAGCTGATGCCGCTCTGGGCGACGAGGCCGATCGCACTACGCCGCCCCGGAGGCATCTCGCTGTACCACGGCAGCGTGTCGTCAAGACGAGTGATCGTGGTGGTGGCGAGCTCGCCGGCAATCGTTCGCAGCCAGGCGAGCTCGCGTTCCTTTGTCTGTTCCATCCGTGCTCCGTAGCGCCGCCCTCAGCGGTTACGCCTCGCCGCCGGCTCCACCGGTCGTGCCCGCGTTCACATCGAGCAGGCGGTACTTCGCTGCTGCCTCACCCGGCACCGAAGCGTCGACCTTGCCGAGTGCAGCGAGACGCTGCAGCACGCGCACGACCACCGATTCGCGATCGATCGCGAAGTAGCGTCGCGCGGCGGCGCGAGTATCGCTGAAACCGAACCCGTCGGCACCGAGCACGGTGTAGTCACCGGGCACGAACTGCCTGATCTGGTCGGGCACGTCGGTCGACCAATCGCTCACCGCGACCACGGGGCCGTCGGCGCCCGCGAGCTTCTCGGTGAGGTAGGCGACCTTCGGCTCTGCCTCGGGGTGCAGGAAGTTGTGCCGTTCGGCAGCAAGACCATCGCGACGCAGCTCGCTCCACGAAGTGACACTCCAGACATCGGCGGCAACGCCCCACTCGTCGGCGAGCAGTTGCTGGGCCTCGATCGCCCACGGCACGGCGACGCCGGACGCGAAGATCTGCGCGGGGACCCCGCTACCGGACGCCGGACGCACCCGGTGAATACCGCGAACGATCCCGTCCGCATCGGTGCCCTCCGGCTCGGCAGGATGGATGATGGGCTCGTTGTAAACGGTCATGTAGTACATGACGTTCGGGTCGGGATGGGTGCCCCCGTACATGCGCTCGATACCGCTCCGGACGATGTGTCCCACCTCGTAGCCATAGGCCGGGTCGTAGGAGATCACCGCCGGATTCGTGTTCGAGAGCACGAGGGAGTGGCCGTCGGCGTGCTGCAGCCCCTCGCCAGTCAGCGTCGTGCGGCCTGCGGTCGCGCCGATCATGAATCCGCGTGCCATCTGATCGCCAGCAGCCCACAGCGCGTCGCCCGTGCGCTGGAATCCGAACATCGAATAGAAGATATAGATCGGGATCAGCGGCTGCCCGTGCGTCGAATACGACGTCCCGACGGCGGTGAACGCCGCAGCTGCACCCGCCTCATTGATGCCGACGTGGATCAGCACGCCCTGCGGGCTCTCCTTGTAGGCGAGCAGCAGCTCCCGGTCGACCGAGGTGTAGTTCTGGCCGTGCGGGTTGTAGATCTTCGACGTGGGGAAGTAGCTGTCCATGCCGAAGGTACGTGCCTCGTCAGGGATGATCGGCACGAACCGCGCGCCGAATCCCTTGTCGCGCATCAGATCCTTCAAGAGACGCACGAAGACCATCGTGGTCGCTGCCTCCTGAGTTCCCGTGCCCTTCGCAGCGATGGCATAGTTCTTCGCCTCGGGGAGCTCGAGCGGCACATGCGTCGTTCGTCGTTCGGGAAGGAAGCCGCCGAGAGCCTCGCGGCGCTCGTGCATGTACTTGATCGCAGGATCGTCGACGCCGGGGTGGTAGTACGGAGGACGATACGGATCGGCTTCGAGCTGCTCGTCGCTGATCGGAATACGCATCGCATCGCGGAACGATTTGAGGTCGTCGAGCGTCATCTTCTTCATCTGGTGCGTCGCGTTGCGGCCCTCGAAGTGCGAGCCGAGCCCGTATCCCTTGACCGTCTTCGCGAGAATGACGGTGGGCCGTCCCTTGTGCTCGGTCGCGGCCTTGTAGGCGGCATAGACCTTGCGGTAGTCATGGCCGCCGCGTCGCAACTGCCAGATCTGCTCGTCCGTGTAGTTCTCGACGAGCCCGAGTGCACGCTCGTCCTTGCCGAAGAAGTGGTTGCGAATGAACGCGCCGTTCTCGGCCTTGTAGGTCTGGTAGTCGCCGTCGGGCGTCGTGTTCATGACGTTCAAGAGGGCGCCGCTGGTGTCACGATCGAGCAGTTCGTCCCATTCGCGGCCCCAGATGACCTTGATGACGTTCCAGCCCGCGCCGCGGAAGTAGCTCTCGAGCTCCTGAATGATCTTGCCGTTGCCGCGAACCGGGCCATCGAGACGCTGGAGGTTGCAGTTGATGACGAAGGTGAGATTGTCGAGGCCCTCGTTCGCGGCGACCTGCAACTGGCCCCGGCTCTCGACCTCGTCCATCTCGCCGTCGCCAAGGAATGCCCAGACGTGCTGATCCGACGCATCCTTGATGCCGCGGTTGGTGAGGTACTTGTTCAGCTGCGCCTGATAGATCGCATTGATCGGGCCAAGACCCATCGAGACGGTCGGGAACTGCCAGAAGTCGGGCAGCAGTCGCGGATGCGGGTAGCTCGGCAGTCCGCCGCCTGCATGCGAGTGCTCCTGACGGAAGCCGTCGAGATCGTCCTCATCGAGACGACCTTCGAGGAAAGCTCGAGCGTAGATGCCGGGGGAGGCATGTCCCTGGATGAAGACCTGATCGCCACCGCCCGGGTGGTCCTGTCCCCGGAAGAAGTGGTTGAAGCCCACCTCATAGAGGGAGGCGGCCGACGCGTACGTCGAGATGTGTCCGCCGACGCCGATGCCGGGACGCTGCGCACGATGCACCGTGACCGCGGCATTCCACCGGATCCAGCGGCGGTAGCTGCGTTCGAGCTCTTCATTGCCCGGGAAGTCGGTCTCGTCCTCCGAGGCGATGGTGTTCACGTAGTCCGTCGTCGGTACCTGCGGAACATTCAAGTGCAGCTGACGGCTGCGGGCGAGCAAGCTCGTCATGATTTCCCGGCCGCGTGCAGCTCCGCGTTCATCTACTACGGCGTCGAGCGATTCGACCCATTCCCCGGTTTCCTCGGGGTCTATGTCGTTGCTCTCCGGCGCGTACGGATCCTCTGTGTTCACAGCCACGATAATGCTCCTTCACGAGTGTCGCGCCAGACTTGGTTCTTGTCGCGCGAACAAGGCTTCCCCGATAGGCGAAGCCGATCCCAGACTATCGAACCCCAACGAGATTCACGCGCAAAACTCCCTCGCGCCTGTCGGCACTATCCAAATCTTCGGTGAGCGAAGGCCGGCGCGCGGGAGCATCGTCGATTTCTTCGGTGATCCCTCGGTTCGCGCGCAGAAGTGTCGCAGGTCGGCGAGAGGGGCCAATAGACTGAACGCACACCTTGAGAAGGAGTCACATGATGGTTGTTCAGGCAGGCGAAATCGCCCCCGATTTCACCCTTTCGGATCAGAACGGCGAAGAGCTGACGCTCTCGGAGCTGGTCAGCGAGGGCCCTGTGGCTCTCGTATTCTTCCCGCTCGCGTTCTCGGGTATCTGCACGGGAGAGCTGTGCGAATTGCGTGACAACCTCACGGTGTTCTCCGATGCGAAGGTGCGTCTCGTCGGCATCTCCGTCGACTCGGTGTTCGCGTTGAAGGTCTGGGCCGAGCGCGAGGGATACGAGTTCTCGATCCTCTCCGATTTCTGGCCGCACGGCGCCGTCGCGCGTGAGTTCGGCGCATTCGTCGAGGAGCGGGGGATTGCGACACGCGCGACCGTGCTCATCGGCCAGGATCGCCGGGTCCTGGCTTCCTTCGAAACCTCCCCGGGCGAAGCCCGTGATTTTTCGGCATATCGCGAGGCCGTCGCCGCGCTGTAGCACCGGGCACTCGCCTGAGGGTTGACCGCTCCTGGTCGAGCCGCAGGCGAATTTCCCGCTAAGCTTGTACGAGTCCGATTCAGGAAGCTCTCCTCCGGGAGGCCGATGAGTCGGCGAGGGCCTTTAGCTCAGCTGGTAGAGCGCCACGTTTACACCGTGGATGTCGTCGGTTCGATCCCGGCAGGGCCCACAGATCGGTTCCCGCGTCTGGCGGGGCCCAAGTGCTGTGAACGCGTGTGCTGCGACCGTGCAGCTCTGATCGCGATCGGGTGCTCATGGCCCAGGAGGGTGCATCGATCCGCCCGGTTGCGAGCTTCTCGGGAGTGCCCCGGCGCGCAGGGATTCTCGAGGACGGTACCCTTGCTTTCATGGCTAAACTGCACTTCCGATATGCCGCCATGAACGCGGGCAAGAGCACCGCGTTGCTGCAGGTCGCACACAACTATGAGACGCTCGAGAAGCGCATGATGATTGTCAAGCCGGCGGTCGATCTGAAAGGCGGCGACCGCATCGTCTCGCGGCTCGGCGTCGAACGACCGGTCGACTATCTCTGGGCAGACGGTGAGCCGCTGCCGGTCACGAACGCCGATCTTGACGTGATCCTCGTCGACGAGGCCCAGTTTCTCTCGCCCCGCCAGGCAAACGATCTTCTCGATGTCGCAGTGCGTGTCGGGATCACCGTCATCGCATACGGTCTGCGGACCGATTTCCGGGGCGACAGCTTCCCCGGAGCCGCCCGGCTGCTCTCCGTGGCACACGAAATCGAGGAGATTCGCACGCTGTGCCACTGCGGGTCGAAGGCGACGATGAACCTGCGGAGCATTGGGGGAGTGCCCGTATTCTCTGGCGACCAGGTGGCCATTGACGACGGCTCCGTTGAGTACGAGTCGGTCTGCGCAGCCTGCCATTCGCGCTACCGCGACGAAGCAGGCGCTCGCTGGTGGTGAGCTTCTCGTTGCTAGGCTCGAACGTATGACTGATGCCACACCGCACGCCTATTTCACCGCACTGGGTGGGGACCGCTACATGCCCACGTCTCACGCTGGTGGCGCATGGCGCGACGACGAGCTGCACCTCGCTCCAGTAGCCGGACTGATCATTCACCATCTCGAACGGTGGCGAGACTCCCACGTCGACCCGTCACTGGTCTTCAGTCGCTTCACGTTCGAGGTCCTTGGACAGATCCGACGAGAAGAGATCTCGATCTGCACAGAGGTCGTCCGCCCGGGGCGCACGATCGAGCTGGTCGAGGCTACCGCCACCATCGGAGATCGGGTGACAATCCGTGCACGAGCGTGGCTGCTCCAGAGCTCCGACACGTCGGACGTTGCTGCGCATGCGTTCGCTGCGATGCCGGCTCCTGACGAATGCGCAGACGTCTCCTCTCTCTTGGAGTGGCCCGGCGGCTTCATCAGCAGTATCACGGCGCTGCAGGCCCCTGGCACGGGTGCCGGACGGGCGCGTGCCTGGATCGGCAGCGAGCTCGACCTGGTCGATGGCGAGCCCGCGCAGCCCCTGGCGGAGTACTCGAAGCTGCTCGACACGGCCAACGGAATCGCTGTGCGCCAGCAGCCTACGGAATGGATGTTCCCGAACGTCGACCTGACTCTGCACTTCTTCGAGCGCCCGGCCGGGCGCCGAGTGGGCCTTGACACGAGGGTGGCCTTCGGCTCCGGTGGAGTCGGCGTCACAAGCAGCGTCATGCACGATCTCGACGGGCCGGTCGGTACCATCCAGCAGTCGACGACGCTGCGCAGGATCGCCGAGGTCACAGCAGGCTGAACGAGTACCTCGCAGTCTAGCCGAGTGCGAGTGACCGCTCGACGGCCGCCTCCACGTGCAGTTTGGCGGTGGGAAAGACGGGTACGGTGCTGTCCTCCTGCGTCACCAGCAGCTCGATCTCGGTGCAGCCGAGAATGATTCCCTCCGCACCCTCGGCGATGAGCCGATCGATGATCTGCCGGAAGCGCATACGCGTCTCCTGACTGCAGACGCCGACCGCGAGCTCGCCGAAGATCGCACGATGGACGGTCTGGCGATCCTCGTCGCCTGGCACCAACACGTCGATTCCGTGCGCCTCGATCCGTTCACGATAGAACGCCTTCTCCATGGTGAACGCGGTGCCGAGCAGCCCCACCTTCGTGAGCCCTGCCGAACGGACTGCCTGGCCTGCGACATCTCCGATGTGCAGCAGAGGAATCTCGACTGCCGCCTGCACATCGTCGATCAGCAGGTGCATCGTATTGGTGCAGATGAGCAGCAGGTCGGCTCCGGCTTGTTCGAGGCCGCGCGCCGTGGCGCGAAGGATCTCCGCAGCGTCGTCCCAGCGATCGGCCTTCTGGAGGTCGCTGATCTCCTGGAAGTCCAGCGAGGCGAGGAGGATCTTGGCGCTGTGCAGTTCGCCGAGTCGCTCACGCACCAACTCGTTGGCCGCGCGGTAATAGATCGCGGTCGACTCCCAGCTCATGCCGCCGATCATGCCGATGGTCTTCATGCCGTCTGCCCCTCAAAACTCATTGATGACGATGTGCCTCCCGCATCACCTGCCCATCTCAAGCGAACCGGATCGTTCGATCTCGAACAACCGCAGATCGGTGAAGCAACGGGTAATGACGGCTTATGGAAGCGGGGATACCCTTGAGATATGTGTGCACTGTACGGGCTCGGGGGTGGCGCCTCCCGGCTCCTCGAAGAGAAAGAGCGGGGTCTTCTGCTGACTTTCGTCGAGGATCTCGCCCAGTCAGAGGCCGAGCTCGCCGAGTGGATGCACCTGCAGGGCGGGCGGGCACGGATCACCGGCGCACGCACGCGCAACCTGAATCCGCTCATTCACGAGCTGCACGGTGCCCGGAGACTCGAGTTCGGCTGGTGGTGGCTGTTCACGGGTGATGCTCCGGCCAGCTATCGCGCGTTCAACTCGCGTGAAGACAAGCTGACCCGCAGCTGGCGTGCACCGTTCCAGCGACGAGCACTCTTGCCCGCGACCTGGTACACGGAGAAACGGCGCGACTTCGGCCTGAACGGGGGAGACCTGTTCGCGATCGCCGCCATCGTGACCCCGGTCGCGCAGCCCGATGGCAGCGTGCTGCTCAGCTACTCGATGGTCACGAGGACCGCGGTCGGCGAGGCGGCCTCGGTGCACGACCGGATGCCGCTGGTACTGCCGGCCGGAATGTACGACGAGTGGCTGGCTCCCGGCAGACCGGGAGATGCCTCGCTCGTGACCGATGCGCTGCTCGCTTCCGATGAGATCTCGAGAGGACTCACGGTGCTGGGTCCGCCCCCTCTCGAACCGGATCAGCCGATCGCCCCCACGCTCTTCTGAGAAGGCTTCGCCACGTCGGTGAATGCCTGCTTCGGCACGAAGCAGAGCAGCACGGCGGCGATGAGCGCGGTGATGCCGCAGACCGTCCACACAGTGAAGTACCCGGTGAGCGAGCCCGCAGTGCCACCGGCGTCCGCGACCGCGCCGGTGACGCCGTGCATCAGCGCAATGCCGAAGACTGCTGAGGCGATCGCACCGCCGACGGTCTTGACCGAATTGGTGAGACCGGTCGCGACTCCTGTCTGGGCGGCCGGAGCGGCCGATGCGGCGGCGGCGGGAAGGGCTGCGACGAGCGCGCCGGATCCGATGCCGGCGATCATCATGTTGATGATGACCTGGGCGTAGGTATCGTGCATGGGCAAGAAGAGCAGATAGCCGATTCCCACAAGCGACGCCGCACCGATGAGAGTGACACGCGGGCTGAGCCACCTCGAAAACTTCGGAAAGAGCAGCGCGCCGACGATCATCCCGATCAAGTAGAGACCGATGATGAGTGAGGTCGCAAAACCGGTGGTGCCGAGGCCGTAGCCATACATTTCTGGATCGGTCCGCGCGAAGGTCGAGAGCGGGGCCTGAGCTCCGAGGACGCTCACGCCGAACAGTCCGGCGGTCAGGAACACCGGTGCGAGCGCGGGAGAGCGGAACATGCGCACATCGATGAGCGGATCCTCGTGTCGAAGCTCGTACAGCGCGAATGGAATCACGAGGAGCACGCCGAGGGCCGTGACGCCCCACGCCGTCGGGTCGGCTGCGCCGTTGAGCCGCAGGAGACTCAGTCCGCCCGTGAAGGCGATGAGGGCGATCGAGATCAGCGAAAGCCCGACGAGATCGAGCTTTCCGCCCGCCTGCTCAGTCGATTCCTTGACTCCGAACTGAATCACGAAGTAGCAGGCGACGACGAGTAGCGCGGGCACCAGCAGGACGATCCAGAGGGGCAGCGTGTCGATGAGCTGACCGCCGACCAGTGCTCCGATGATCGCACCGGCTTCCAGCATTGCGACCAGGATCCCAGCGGCGCGAGCGGTGAGCAGCGAGCTGCCCTCGCGGCCCCTCGAACGGGACCAGATGATCGCCACTTCGAGCGGAAGCCAGACGACGTAGAAGCCCTGCAGCGCCCAGGCCACGAGGAAGACCGCGAACGAGTCAGTGAAGGGCAGTGCCAGTGAAGCGATCGCTGTCAGTGCCGTCGACCACAGCAGCATCCGCTTGTGGCCGAACATATCGCCCAGCTTGGCGAAGGCCGGTACCACCAGTGCCGAGAGCATCAGCTGCGTGCCCTCGAGCCAGTTCACATCGGCATCGTGGATGCCCAGATGCCGTGCGATGTCCGTCAGCATCGGCGTGTAATACCCCTGCAGCACCCCACTCGTGAATTCTACGAAGGCGAGAAAGCCGACGATGCTGGCGAGCGGGCCGAGGCGCACGCCCGGCTTTGCCGAGACGGGGGAGTTCGTCGGTGAACCCTGTGAGCTCATGCGGGTAGCCTCTCGATGAGTGTCCGGTGAAACAGCTCGCCGCGTTCGAGCTCGCTGATGGCGACGCGTTCGTCGATCCCGTGGATCGCCGCCCGCTGCTGCGAGTTCATCATCAACGGAGCGAAGCGATAGGTCGCGGGAAAGAAGCGGTGGAAGTAACGCGAATCCGTCGCTGCCATCGTGACATAGGGGACGGTGATCGCCTCGGGATGTGAGGCTCGAACCGCCTCGGCGATCAGATCGAACTGCGGCCCCGAACTCGGCGATTCGGGTGATGCATCATTGCCCTCGAGCACTTCGAGCGTGATCTGGTCGTCGCCGATCCTCCGTCGCAGGGTCGCAACGGTGCCCGCGACGGTCTCGCCGAGTGCGAGTCGCAGATTCACCGTCGCGGTGGCCTGCGAGGGCAGCACGTTGTTCGCCGTACCGCCGGAGAGCCTGGTCGGCGCGATCGTCGTGCGAACCATCGCGGCCGCCTCGCCGCCGAGAAGTGCGAAGACCTTGGCGTTGAGCCAGGGCCACGCGGCGAGAACGGGGTAAAGTAGCTTTCCGGCGCCCCGGCTCCGAGAGGAGAAGAGTCCGAGCATGCTCGGGATGGCCCGGGGCGCCCTGGCCGTGAAGGTGCGCGGGGTGAGTCGCGTCACCGCTCGCGAGACTCTTCCGACGGCTGTGAGCGGCGGCGGTACCGACGAGTGGCCGCCCTCGCTGCGTGCGGAGATCTGCACGGTCGCGATGCCCTTTTCGCCGACGCCCACCATCGCCGCAGTGCCGGTGACGAAGGGGAGGGGGGCGTCGGTGACGGCGCCGCCCTCGTCGATCACGATCCAGGGAGTGATGCCTCGCTCATGCAGCGTGTTCGCGATGCGCTCTGCCGCATCGCCGAAGGTCTCCTCGTTCCCTCCGAACGAAAGGTACACGTCACGTGCGGGCGTGAAGCCGGCGGCGAGCAGATTCTCCACCGCATCGAGCACCACGACCATCGGGCCCTTGTCGTCGAGCGCGCCTCGACCGTACACGAAGCCGCCGTCTACCCGTCCGTCGAACGGTGGGAAGGTCCATGGGTCGCTTTCATCGACCGGCACCACGTCGTAGTGCGCCATCAGCACAGCAGGCTCGGATTGATGTGCGTGACCGGCCCAACGGTAGAGCAGGCCGAAATCGGTGATGCGTTCGCGTGTCAGGCGCTCATGCACCAGTGGGTACAGTTCCTCCAGCAGCGAGACGAAGTCCTCGAACGGACCGGTGCCTCGCGCCTCGAGCTCTGCCGAAACCGTGGGCAGCTGGATCATTCGAGACAGCCGTGAAGCTACGCCAGGACGTGACGATGCGATCTGTGTCATGACCAAAGCGTAGTGACTCACCGGCCACTATTGCTAGTTCTCACCTCAGCGTCGGAGAAAAGCTTCCCCGTCGGACAGTCGGGAGGGGTCAGCGGGCCCAGGAAGGGAGGAGATCGACCAACTGTGCTTCGACATCGGCCAGTTCTACGGGCGTTTCGCTGCGGAGCCAGGCCACCACGCACGCGACATGGCCGGAGGCGAGGTAGCGCGCTGCGAACTCCGGATCGACGTGATCAGGCACGAGCGTCTGGACGATCGGCTGCCAGGCCTCGGCGATGATCTCGCAGGTCTCCCACTCGGCGCTGACGACCGCGCTGCTGCCGAGCACCGCGGAGTAGAGAAAACGGCGACTGTCGAATTCGGCGAGGAGGCGCTTCGCAGCTTCGACGAGCGCCTCGTGAGAGGAGCTCTCTGCCTCCGAGGGAGGGTGCTGCTCGTAGAACTCGCGGATCAACTGGACGGCAACATCTCCGATGTCGTTGAACTGCGAATAGAAACTGCTCCGGCTCAGGCCAGCCTCGGCCACGACCTGGGAGACACTGAGTTCTCTGCCCTGTCGGCCGAGGTTCTCAATGGCAGCGAGGATCGCGGCGCGGGTTCGCGCCGGTCGAGGGTCTGGAGCCCTGGTGGGGCTCGGTGCTGCTTTGGTTATCACTCTTATAAGTGTAATGAAAGTAGCTAGACATGGCCTGGGAGTGTCAAGTTCTCCATCCAGTGTGCAGGGCAGGCAACGCGTGCTCGCGCGTCACCCGCCCCGCACCAGAATTTCGAGGATCTACCCGCGCGTGACGATTGTCGTGCGGGTCAACGCCTGGAGGATTCCGTGGCTCACCGAGCCCAGCAGAAGACGGGAGAGGCTTCCTCGTCCGCGGCTTCCGACGACGATGGTGTCGGCGTCCTCAGCGGCCTGCAGCAGCGCCGCGACCGGGGGAGCCTGCACGATCTTGCGTTCGATGACCAGATCGGGGTAGCGGCCTGCGAGGCCGGCGGTGCCGATCGCGATCGCCTCCTCTGCAGAGGCGCGCTGCGACTCCACGAGTTCCTCGCTCCAGAGGTACTCGAGCCCCGGGGTCAGCGGGGGCATCCAGGCGTACACCGCAACAAGAGGAACCCCGCGGAACGAGGCCTCTTCAGCAGCGAATGCGATGGCCTTCTTCGCGCCTTCGCTGCCGTCGACACCGACCACCACTGCGGGCTTCGGCGTGCCCTCGACAGCGAAGGGGATCACGGCGACCGGGCAATGAGACACCGCAGCGATCTTCACCGCGCGGGTTCCGAAGAACGAGCCGGCGAGCTTGCTGCCGGTGTGCGCCCCGAGGATGACGAGGTCGGCGCGCTTGGAGGCTTCTTCCACTTCGACGATGGGGTGTCCGACGACAGCGGTACCGGTGATCTCACCGGCGAAGCCAGAGGCGCGCGCATATTCGCGCTCCGCCTCGAGCATCTGCTCGGATGCCTTCTGCGCTTCACTGAGAAAGGCAACGCTCTCGCTGAGGAACGAGTCGTCCGCAACGTGCAGCAGTTCGACATGCGCACCGTTCTGCGCTGCGCGCGCCAAGCCCCAATCGAGGGCCGCACGGCTCTGCTCCGACCCGTCGACTCCGATGATGTACTTCTCGGCCATGAGGTTCCCTTTCTCAGTGATACAAAATTGCGTAGCTCGGGCTACAGGCTCCGCACCGGCAGCTGAACCGGGTGGCTTCCCGACAGCTGCTCGATGATGCGAACCACCTGGCAGCTGTAGCCGTACTCGTTGTCGTACCAGACGTACACCACTGCGCTGTCGCCTGTGGCGATCGTGGCGAGCCCGTCGACGATTCCCGCACGGTTCGAGCCGACGAAGTCGGTCGAGACGATCTCGGGCGACTCGACGAAGTCGATCTGGGTGCGCAACGCGCCGGTCAAGGAGACCTGTTCGAGGTGCGAGTTGATCTCTTCGCGGGTGACCTCGCGCTCGAACTGCAGGTTCAGTACCGCCATCGAGACGTCGGGCGTCGGAACGCGGATCGCGTTGCCCGTGAGCTTGCCCTCGAACTCGGGAAGGGCCTTGGCCACGGCCTTTGCCGCGCCGGTCTCTGTGAGCACCATGTTGAGTGCGGCGGAACGGCCGCGTCGGTCGCCCTTGTGGAAGTTGTCGATGAGGTTCTGGTCGTTCGTGTAGGCGTGCACCGTCTCGACGTGGCCGCGGGTCACCCCGAAGGTGTCGTTCAGCACTTTGAGGACGGGGGTGATGGCGTTCGTCGTGCACGAAGCAGCGGAGACGATGGCGTGCTCGTCGGTGATCTTGTCGTTGTTCACGCCGTAGACGACGTTCAGCATGTCGCCCTTGCCCGGAGCAGTGAGCAGGACTCGAGCGATGCCCGGGTTCTGCAGGTGCTGGCTGAGGCCATCGGCATCGCGCCAGCGGCCGGTGTTGTCGACGAGGATCGCGTTCTCGATACCGTACTGCGCGTAGTCGACGGTGGCCGGGTCATCGGAGTAGATCACCTGAATGCGGACGCCGTTGGCGAGAATCGCGTCCTCGTCCTCGAGTACCTTGATCGTGCCGTTGAAGGGGCCGTGCACCGAGTCGCGACGCAGGAGGTTCGCTCGCTTCACCAGATCGTTCTCAGCACCCTTGCGCACGACGATGGCGCGCAGGTTCAGCGTATTGCCGCTGCCGGAGTGCTCGATGATGATCCGGGCGAGCAGTCGACCGATGCGGCCGAAGCCGTACAGCACCACGTCGGTGCCGTTGCTGGGTGCAGCGTCGAGTACCGACGCGAGCTGCTCGCGCAGGTAGGCTTCGAGGTCGAGAGATCCAGAATCGCGGAAGCCGTTCGCCAGCAGCGCGAGATCGACCGAGACGGGACCGGGCTGAATCTTGACGAGGGCTTCGACCACCGCACTCGACTCGCTCAGCGGAAGCTCGGTGTCGTCGATCTTGCGCGCGTAATTGTGCGCTCGGATGATGTCGATTGCCGAGCGGCCCACGAGGCTGCGGCCGTGCACCGACATGACGATGTCGTGGTCGCGGTACAGCTGACCGATCTGCGGGATCATCTGCTCCGCGAGTTGCTGCTTGGCCTTCCACGCCTCAAGATGAGCGTCCGCGCGATGGTTCATGTGAACGGTGGGTTCCTTCCCTGGGAATCGGTCTGTCCGGCCTGCCCGCCGACGCCTCCTGGCGACGTGTCCATTATCTCATGCGAAACTCGGAATAGTCCGGTCGGGTAGCCTCGGTGCATGAACCAGTTTGCCCTGAAGGACCTGCGCCGCGTCGCCGAAGAGTTCTGGCCGGTCGACACCGCCGAGAGCTGGGATCGGGTCGGTCTCGTCACCGGCCGGGACGATGCTCCGCTCAGACGAGTGCTCCTGGCGGTCGATGCGGTGCGCAGCACCGTTGACGAAGCCATCGACTGGAGTGCGGACGCACTGCTCACGCATCACCCCCTCCTGCTGCGAGGGGTGCATTCGATCGCCGAAGACACTGCGAAGGGGGCACTGCTCGCGTCGCTGATCCGAGGAGAATGCGCGCTGCTCGCGGCGCACACCAATGCCGATGCGCCGGAGGGCGGCGTCAGCGATGTGCTCGCGCAGCGTCTCGGACTTGCGCGCTCCGAACCGCTGATTCCCGGGGAGGATCCCAGATCCGGACTCGGACGCGTCGGCGCACTGCGAGCTCCGCTCGCGCTGAGCGAGTTCGCCGAACGGATCTCTGCGGCCATCCCCGGCACCGTCTCCGGCGTCCGGGTCGCCGGTGATCCCGCGCGACTCGTGCATCGCGTGGCGCTGTGCGGAGGAGCGGGGGACAGCCTGCTCGATCACCCGGCAGTGCGTTCCGCCGACGTCTACGTGACGAGCGATCTGCGTCATCACCCGGCGCAGGAGTCGCTCGAGCAGTCCGTGCTCCTCGGCGGACCTGCGCTCGTGGACATCTCTCACTGGGCCGCGGAGTCGCTGTGGTTGGCTGGCGCCGCCGATCGTCTGGCGGCGGCGTTGCCCGGAGTCGAGTTCCGCGTCAGCGGGAAGCGCACGGATCCGTGGACCTTCGCAGTAGGCTGTGACACATGAAGGCCAGCCCCCGTCAGCAGCAGCTCCTGCTCGACCTGCAATCACTCGACAACTCGATCGCGCGCCTGAAGAAGCGGCGCACGCAGCTTCCGCAACGCGCTGAACTCGCCTCGATGCAGGGGGAGCGGGCCGCTGCGAAGGACGCGTTCATGGCGGTTCAGCGTGACCTGGACACCCAGAACGCTGAGATCGAACGTCTCGAGAGCGACATCGAGGTCGTGCGCCAGCGCATCAAGCGGGACAACGAGCTGAGCGCCGTGAGCAGCTCCCCGAAGGAGGCACAGGCTCTTCAATCCGAGCTCGAGACCCTTGGAAGGCGCCAATCGGAGCTCGAGGATCGTGAGCTCGAACTCATGGAGGCCAACGAGCAGACGCAGGCGGTCTACGACGCGGTATCGGGCGCGCTCGCAGGAGTGGACGGTCGACGCCAGGCGATCCTGGACGCGATCGCCGATGCCGAGGCCGGGATCGACCGGGAGCTCTCGGAAACCGTCCGGGATCGCGCCGGACTCGCGGCTGAACTCCAGCGGGATCTGCTGGAGCACTACGAGGCGCTGCGCGCCCGAATTGGCATCGGTGCGGCGCGGCTGCGTGGGCGGATCTCGGAGGCGAGCAACATGGAGCTCGCCCCTGCGGAACTCGCCGACATCCTGGCCCAGCCCGCCGACGAACTGATCTATTGCCCGCAGAGCGGTGCGATTCTGGTGCGCGTCGACGAAGACTAGCCGAACGCGTCGGTGCGCGGCGGCTCCTGCGTTGCGGCATTCGAGCCCCATTCGCGGGGTGCTGACGGAACTGCCTGCGCAGCCGGAACACTCCTCGTTGAAGCGGCACAAATGTGTCGCTGTCGGTGTCGAACTGCACATTCCCGACCGCTTCGTCTGAGCGCCACGTGTGGTGAAACGGGCCGGCTATACGCCGGGTTCTGTACCGGCTCGCATGCGAGCCATTGACGGTCATCTCTCTCGACTCGACGTTGCCGTCGAGTTCTAGCGGCCTACCCGAAGACTCGGCGAGGAGCGTCAACGTCTTCTGTCTGGCCTTGCTGCGAACGAGGTTTACCTGGCCGCCCGTGTCACCACGGACGCCGGTGGTCTCTTACACCACCCTTTCACCCTTACCCGTCCCGGCGAACCGAGACTGGCGGTCTACTCTCTGTTGCACTTTCTCGCGGGTTGCCCCGAGTGGGTGTTACCCACCGTTCTCCTCTGTGCAGCCCGGACGTTCCTCGGCGCGTGCACCGAAGTACCGCGACGCGACCGTCCGCCGACCCGTTTCAGTTACGATTCTAGCGAGGCAAGGAGGCCTGAGTCATGACTGATCGATTTGCAGGGAGTGTCGCGGCGGTCACCGGCGCTGCGAGCGGCATCGGTCGCGCGGTCGCGCTCGCGCTCGGTCGACGCGGGGCGACCCTCGCCCTGGCGGACTGGGACGAGCACGGGCTGGAGGAAACCCGCAGGCTTCTCGGCTCGGCGGCGCTGACCATGCGTGTGGATATGAGCAAGCGAGAGCAGGTGGCCTCGTTCGCCGAGGCCACGGTCGAGCGGTTCGGGGTCGTCAACCAGCTGTACAACATTGCGGGGATCGGGGGCGGGGGCACGACTATCTCGGATCACAGCTATGCGCAGTTCGAGCGGGTCTTCGGCGTCAACGTCTGGGGCGTGATCTACGGGACGAAGGAGTTTCTTCCGCATCTGATCGCCTCCGGAGACGGTCACATCGTGAACATCTCGAGCCTCAACGGAATCATGGGGCAGCCCGGTATCGGAGCCTATTGCACCTCCAAGTTCGCGGTGAGAGGATTCACCGAGACGCTCAGGGCCGAACTGCTGCTCGAAGGCGCACCGGTCGGTGTGACCGTCGTGCACCCGGGGGGAGTGCGCACCGCGATCCGCGATGCGAAGCCGGTCGAGTTGGGCGGCGAGCCGGGGGCGGTAGAGGCGGAGGCCGCCAGATCGGAGGCACAACGCCGCCGCGACGAGGTCTACAAGAACAAGCTCTTCAAGATGAGCGCCGGAGACGCCGCCGAACGCATCCTCAGGGGCGTGGAGCGGAAGCGGGGTCGTGTTCTCCTCGGTCAGGCGCGCTGGGTCGATCGACTGGTGCGAGCAATGCCGGAGCAGTACCCGCGCATCGTCGCCGCCTGGTCGCGGAAAACCTTCGCAGAGGATCCGGCCTGAGGGAATACTCGCGCACGGCGGAGGGTTGCACCCCCTATCAGCGACAGAAGGGATCGAACATGACCAAGGTGACGGTTATCGGAGCAGGCGGATACGCAGGTTCGCACATCGCGGAGGCCGCCGTGCAGCGCGACCTCGACGTCGTCGGCGTGAGCCGGGGCGAGGTCGCGGAGCAGCTTTCAGGGGTACGCTACCAGCGCGGCTCCATTCTCTCGGCAGAGGATCGGGCCCGTCTCGTCGCCGAAAGCGATGTCGTGGTAGTCGCCGTCTCTCCACGAGGCGACATGCTCGGCAAGGTCCGCCCCGCAATCGATGCGCTCGCGAAGCAAGCGGACGCTGCCGGAGTTCGAATCGGCGTGATCGGCGGAGCGGGTTCGCTGCAGGTCGCTGAGGGCGGTCCCCTCGTAGTCGACTCCGGGTTCCCGGAGGAGATCAAGCCGGAGGCACTCGAAATGGGCGGCGTGCTCGACGACCTGCGATCCTCGCCCGAATCTCTCGACTGGTTCTTCGTCAGCCCGGCAGGCGGATTCGGCTCGTTCAACCCCGGGGAGTTCCGCGGAGAATACCGTGTGGGCGGCGATGTGCTGCTGACCGATGCCGACGGAAACTCGAACATCGGCGGCGCAGACTTCGGTGTGGCGATCGCCGACGAGCTCGAGGTACCCGCGCATCACCGCAAGCGCTTCACCGTCGCCTACTGACGCATGCCGACGGCAGGCGCCATCATTCCGAGAGCGTCAGTATCTCGACGCCGTTCTCGCGCACCACGATCGTGTGCTCGAACTGGGCGGTCAGGCTCCTATCGCGGGTCGTGACCGTCCAGCCGTCGTCCCACATTTCCCATTCGTGCGTGCCGAGCGTGAGCATAGGCTCGATCGTGAAGACCATTCCGGGAACGATGACGTTGTTGTAGAGCGGCGCCGAGTCGTAGTGGGGAATGATGAGGCCGGTGTGAAACGCCGAACCGACTCCGTGCCCGGTGAAGTCCCGCACCACGCCATATCCGAAGCGCTTCGCATACGTCTCGATCACACGACCGATGACATTCACCTCGCGCCCCGGGGCGACCGCCTTGATCCCTCGCATGAGCGCCTGCTCGGTTCGCTGAATGAGCAGGTCCGCTTCTTCCGAGACCGCTCCGACCCGGAACGTGCGATTGAGATCGCCATGGTAGCCGTCGAGATAGGCAGTGATGTCGATGTTGATCAGATCGCCTTCGCGCAGCACCGTGTCATCCGGAATGCCGTGGCAGATCACCTCGTTCACCGATGTGCAGCAGGACTTGGGAAAACCTCGATAGTCCAGGGTCGACGGATACGCCCCATGAGAGACCACGTACTCGTGGGCGATACGGTCGAGGTCGGCCGTCGTGACGCCCGGGCGGATCGCTGCTTCGACCGCGTCGATCGCTCGAGACGCAATCCGGCCGGCGGCGCGGATCCTCGCGACCTCTTCCTCTGTGTAAGTGTTGTCCCCGGTATAGGGCGGCGGAACGGCCACACCCACGTAGGGAGGCCGCACGATGCTGCGCGGAACCTCAAGACGATTCGCGATCTTGCCGGGAATGAGATGTCCGTTTTCGTCGAAGGGCATACGCTAAGTCTAGGAGTGCACACCGAGCGAAAGGTCACCTCCATGAGCAAGAAGGACTGGGGTATCGAGGATCCCTCCGACACCTACTGGTACAACACGCGGAGCGGCGCGGTCGAAGAAGGCCCGCAGTCGCTCTCGATCGACCGCCTCGGACCGTTCGCCACGCGTGAAGAAGCCGCACGCGGACCCGAGATCGTTGCGGAGCGCGCGCGCAAGATTCGCGAGGAAGACGAGCTCGACGACTGAGCGTCTTCAACCCTGCGGCTGCCGATAGTCTGGGCAGAGCACAACAGCGAAGGAGGCCGAAGTGAGCAAGCAGCGAGATTTCGTCTTACGCACGATCGAAGAGCGCAGCGTGAAGTTCGTGCGACTCTGGTTCACCGATGTCGCTGGAACGCTGAAATCGGTCGCGCTCTCTCCCGCGGAAGTGGAGGGTGCGTTCAGCGAGGGCGTCGGGTTCGACGGAAGCGCCATCGAAGGAATGACCCGCGCCTTCGAGAGCGACCTGCTCGCGATCCCCGATCCTTCGACCTTCCAGCTGCTGCCGTGGCGCAGCAGCACCGACCCGACCGCACGCATGTTCTGCGACCTGACGACGCCGAACGGCGAGGCCGCTGCGGCGGATCCCCGCCATGTGCTCAAGCGATCGCTCGCCCGAGCCGCCGAACAGGGGTTCAGCTTCTACGTGCATCCCGAGATCGAGTTCTATCTGCTGAAATCTCAGGAGCTCGGTTCAGACGGACAGCCGATTCCCGTCGACCGGGCGGGCTATTTCGACAACGTGCCCGGCGGAACCGCTCACGACTTTCGACGCGAAAGCGTCAACATGCTCGAAGAACTCGGCATCTCGGTCGAATTCAGCCACCACGAGGGCGGCCCCGGCCAGAACGAGATCGATCTGCGCTACGCCGATGCACTCACCATGGCGGACAACATCATGACCTTCCGCACTGTCGTGAAAGAGGTGGCGATCAGCGAGGGCGTGCACGCGACTTTCATGCCGAAACCGATCGTCGGGCAGCCGGGCAGCGGCATGCACGTGCACCTCTCGCTGTTCGAGGGGGACCGGAACGCCTTCTACGATCCCGGTGCCCGCTATCAGCTCTCGCAGACCGGTCGGCGTTTCGTCGCCGGGCTGCTCAGGCACGCACCCGAGTTCACCGCTGTCACGAACCAGTTCGTGAACTCCTACAAGCGGCTCTGGGGCGGCGACGAGGCTCCGTCCTATGTCAGCTGGGGGCACCTCAACCGCAGCGCCCTGGTGCGCGTGCCGCTCTACAAGCCGGGCAAGGGCAGTAGCGCCCGCGTCGAATACCGTGCAATGGACAGCGCCGCGAATCCCTATCTGGCGTTCTCGGTCATGCTTGCCGCGGGCTTGAAAGGCATCGAGGAGGAGTACGAGCTCCCTGCGGAGGCCGAGCATTCGATGTGGTCGCTCAGCGACGCCGAGCGCCGAGCAATGGGCTTCGATCCACTGCCGATGAGTCTCGAACACTCGCTCGCAGTCATGGAACGCAGCGATCTCGTCGCCGAGACGCTCGGGGAGCAGGTGTTCTCCTACCTGATCCGTGAGAAGCGCCAAGAGGTCGACGCCTACCGCCGGCAGGTCACACCCCACGAGCTGAACACGATGCTCGGCACAATCTGATCCGGTCTGCGCACGTATGAGTCGGGGTTCAGGGCAGCACACGCTCGGAGAGTTCGCTCGCGCGGGATTCCAGGAACTCGCCCAGGCACGCTCCGGCGTGCTCGTGCTGAGCAATGCAGTCGGAACACCCGTGCCTGATCTGCTCGCGGCATTCTCGTACGCCGCAGACCCGGACTCGGCGCTCACTCGGATTTCCGAGCTCATAGACCGACACCCCGACCTGCTGAACGGACTCGATCCGCGCGAGTGGCGAAATCTCGGGCTGCTCTTCGGGGCGTCCACCGCGTTCGCCGCGTTCTTTACCCGCCGACCAGAGGGACTTCGGGCCCTGCTCGCGAGCGAGGGCCGAATCATCGGATCGGTCGAAGCTCGCAACGCGCTGCTAGACGCAGTTGGCGCTCCGCACGATGCCGCGGGCGCTCCGCTCGTCGCCGCCTCGGCAGAAAGCGGAGCAGTAGCGCTCCGGGTCCGCTATCGCGAACTGCTCGCAGAACTCATGCTGTACGACCTCGTCAATGGGCTCGGCGGTCGTGCGGCCGATTCGCTCGAAGAGATCGCCGCTTCGCTCGCGCATCTCGCGGACGCCGCACTGGAGGCCGGACTCGCCGTGGCAAGAGCAACGCTCGCCGCCGGGCTCTCGAACGGACCACCGGTCACCGAGCACCGACTTGGGCAGGTGCGCCTCGCGATCGTGGCGATGGGCAAGTGCGGTGCCGAGGAACTGAACGTCGTGAGCGACGTCGACGTGATGTTCATCGCGGAGACCTCGGCGTCTACGAGCGACGATGATCCCGATTCGGATTCCGAATCCGATCTCGATCCCGACCTCGTGCTGAGGATCGCGACGCAGCTCGCAACCGAGACCATGCGGGCCATCCACGACCCGGGAATCGAGCCTCCGCTCTGGCAGGTCGATGCCAATCTGCGACCGGAGGGCAGGCATGGTGCGCTCGTGCGCAGTCTCGGCTCAATGCTCGCCTACTACGAACGCTGGGCGAAGACCTGGGAGTTTCAGGCGTTGCTCAAAGCGCGACCCGCGGCCGGTGATCTCGCGCTCGGCGGAGCCTTCGTCGAGCAGACGCGTTCACTGGTCTGGGAGTCCAGCAGCCGCGAGGACTTCGTGGGGTCGGTCCAGCGCATGCGCGAGCGGGTGACGGAGCATATCGATCCCGAGGAGCTGGAGGTTCAGCTCAAGCTCGGACCAGGCGGACTGCGCGATATCGAGTTCAGCGTGCAACTGCTGCAGCTCGTGCACGGTCAATACGACGACCGACTCCGACTCTCGGGCACGCTCCCTGCACTGCGAGCCCTCGTTCAGGGCGGCTATGTCGCCCGTGAAGACGGGGAACGCCTCGCAACCGACTATCGCATGCTCCGTCTCCTCGAACACCGGCTGCAACTGCGTGAATTGCGGCGCACCGCGCTCATGCCGAGAGACGAGGACGGGCTGCGCGTGCTCGCTCGCGCGACACGACCGGGTCTCACCGGCAACGAACTGCTCGTCAACTGGCGAACCGCGCGCAACGAGGTGCGTGAACTGCACCTGAAGATCTTCTACGCTCCACTGCTCAACGCGGTCGCTGCCCTGCCCGACGAGGGGTTTGTCCTCAGCAGCGAGGAGGCGCGAGCGCGTCTGCACAGCATCGGATTCCGGGACCCGGAGGGCGCCCTACGGCATCTCACCGCACTGACACGGGGCAGCTCGCGGGCAGCGATGATCCAGCGCAATCTTCTGCCGGTCCTGCTGCAATGGCTGGCGGAAGGGCGGGATCCGGATTACGGCCTGCTCGCGTTCCGCCGCGTCAGCGAGGCGAACGTCAACACACCCTGGTATCTGAGACTGCTCAGGGATGGAACCGAGGCCGCGGAGCGGCTGACGAGAGTGCTGTCGAGTTCGCGTTTCGCAGCCGAGCTTCTCGAATCGATCCCATCGGCTGTCGCGTGGCTGGAGCGCGACGAGATGCTGCGACCCGTGCCGCTCGAGGTGCTCTTGGAAGAGATGCGCTCGCTCGCATCTCGCCGTGACACGGCCGACTCCGCTGCGGAAGCGTTGCGAGCCGTGCACCGCCGCGAGGTGCTCCGTCTGGCTCTCGGCAGGCTCGTGTTCGTCATCGACGACGCGCAAGTGGCCGATGGCCTGGATGCGGCGCATACCGCGCTGCTCGACGGTCTCCTCCTTGCGCTGCGCATGCGCGGTCCACGCATCCAACAGGACGACGATGCGGATCCGCTGGAGCTCGAACTCGCCCTCATCGCGATGGGGCGCTACGGCGGCAAGGAGATGGGGTTCGCGAGCGACATCGACCTGCTCGCGGTCTTCCGCACTCCCGAACTCGCCACCGAGCAGCAGATGAGCGACGCTCGACGTCAGGCGGAACGCCTCGTCGCGGAACTCCGCCGACTGGTCGGCGATCCTCGATTCTCAGTCGACCTCGACTTTGACCTCCGCCCCGAGGGCAAGAACGGACCCATCGTGCGCAGCCTCGATGCCTACCGCTCCTACTACGAGCGGTGGTCGCTGACCTGGGAAGCTCAAGCGCTCCTCCGTGCGCGCCCCGTCGCCGGCGATGCCGCCCTCGGTCGGGACTTCATCGAACTCGCCGATCGCATCAGGTACCCGCAGAGATTCGACGAGTCGGATGTTCGCGAGGTCCGTCGGATCAAGGCGCGCGTCGAGGCGGAACGGTTGCCTCGCGGAGCCGAGCCGAAGCGGCATCTGAAGCTGGGTCCCGGCGGAATCAGCGATGTGGAGTGGCTCGTCCAGTTGCTGCAGTTGCAGCACGGAGCACGACATTCTGCGCTCCGCACCGTCTCCACGCTGCAGGCACTCGATGCTGCCGTCGATGCGGAGCTGCTGAGCGACGAGGATCGCACGAGACTTCGCGAACCCTGGGTACTCGCGAGTCGTATTCGCTCGGCGGTGAAGCTCTGGAGCGATCGAGCGAGCGACAGTCTCCCCGTGGATCGTACGGAGCTCGAAGGCATCGCCGGTATTCTCGGCATGCCCGAGGGTCGCACTACGGAACTCGAGGAGCAGTGGTTCGCCGCTAGCCGACGCGCGAGGACCGTGTTCGAACGCGAGTTCTTCGGGTACCGCGACGAACAACGATTCGTCGGCTGACCGCGCAGCGAAGCGCCCGCACGGACGCCGTCCACGCGAGTGCGCGACGGGTCCGTACGGGCGGTTTCGACTGATCGTCGGGTGAGAGAAACCTCTCCGGGTGCTCTCTGCTCCTTCTGCTGTTCTGCGTATCCTTCAGCCTTCTGCGGGATACCGCGGATGAGTAGACTGCGCTTGCCCGACGACGTCGGGGAGAGGGCGTTGACTGGGAGGCTGCGCCAAGCCGGGCTGCTGATGCGCTGATACCGCACTGGACGAGGGAAGCGTGGAAACACGAAGAGGCCCCACTCTCCCGAAAGAGAATGGGGCATATTGGTGCCGGAGATAATGGAAAACCATCTGAGGGATACCTCGGACCGAGAAACATCTTAATGCCCGAACAAGAACAGGGAGGGTGAGTTTTCGGGAGAAGAAAACCAGGAAGCGACTCCCCACCCCAACGGTGCCGACGGAAGTCGGTAATCTACGAGCTTCTCGACTGAACTAGCCACCCAAGACTTCCTCCCGTTGCGCTCTCGTCAGAGATGCAAACACCAGTGAGTATGACTCCGCGACCATCTCCTTCAGTCGATCCGTCGAGAAAGACAACTCATCAAGGAGCACCGAGTTCCAGTGCCTCTTGTTCGAATAGTATCCGGGGACTATCTCAGTGAACTCTTGGCGTAACGCCTCATTCTCGAGCGGTTCGCCCTTGAGCGTGAGAATTCTACGTCCTGACGAGTCAGTACCGAACCGACCAAATTGCTTGCCTCCCACACCAAGAATCACGGCACCCCAGTCGGGTTTCGAGGACAGTTCAGAGCCAGGCAATCCAGCGATAGCGTCAGCCAGCCACCGCTCATCAACTACTTCAAGAGTCATACCTCGCAGCATACCGAGGAAGAAGCCCCGCCCTCTTCGAAGTGACAGGCTGGGCATAGCTGTCAAGACAATTCGCGCATGACACTGTCAGTCCCTGCAGAAGCATCTTCCGTCAGACCCCAATGTCTCCTCGGCGCTTCGCCGCGATTTCCTCCTGTGGGTGGGGGTCGTGATCATCGTCGCCTCCTGAAGTGTTCCCGTGCGCATCGCGGTATGAGAATGGATGCTGGCCGATGGGCGCGGGAAGTGCGCTGAGAGAATGAACCATGCTGAAAGTGATTGCTCAAGACTTTATTCGCCTTGATGATATAGCGGTCGTGATGCCGCTCTATCAAGAGCTTGTGCAACTCACGAGGCGTGAGCCGTTCAACATCTCATACGATCTGTTCATCGACCAGGAGGACCCGGGACATTTCATCTTCATCGAGGAGTGGCCCGACCGCGCCGCACTTGACGCGCATTGCGACACGGAACACTTTCGGCGGCTAGTCCCATTGATCGATGAGCATCAGAGGAGTGCTGATACCTACATTCAGATGCGTGAAGCGTTCCCTGAATAGTCTTCCCGAGATCGCTCACCTCTGTTCGTGTCGGGGTGTCGCGCCCTGCTGTGCTGGGCCTCAGAAACGCGCCTCCAACAACTGGTAGCTGGGCTGGGTATGCCAAGTGTCGTGTTTGATGGAGAGTGTGTAGCTGATGTAGGACAGGGCGAGCGAGGTCTGGCGACTCGCCCAGTACTTGGCCTCGACCTCGGCCGGTGGCCGCTGGTTGAGCTTGCCGTGGAGGCGGCGTTCGTTCCACCAATCGGCGTCATCCCGCGGTCGCGATCTCGAGATCGTTGATTGACTGCCACGGACCTTTGGTGCGGACGATGTTCCCAGACAAGGACGAGTCCGCCCGCGCCGTCGTCGCTGATGCGATTCCGGCACGGGCGGACCGTGAAGAGGGGGACTCTCTTGAAACTCCTGCGGAATGAATGCGGACTATACGCCGGTTTCGCTCCTGAATCCCGATGATCTAGCTAGACGCCGTAGTAGAGCTCGAACTCATACGGGTGCGGACGCAGCGCCATCGGTGCGATCTCGGTTTCGCGCTTCATCGCGATCCAGGTCTCGATGAGGTCCTCGGTGAACACGCCGCCCTCCAGCAGGAACTGATGGTCAGCCTCGAGCGCCGCAAGTGCGCCTTCGAGCGATCCCGGCACCTGGGGGATGTTCTTCGCCTCCTCGGGGGGAAGCTCGTAGAGATCCTTGTCGATCGGCGCCATCGGCTCGATCCTGTTGCGCACGCCGTCCAGTCCGGCCATCAGCTGCGCGGCGAATGCGAGATACGGGTTGCTGGAGCCATCAGGTGCGCGGAACTCGATGCGCTTCGCCTTCGGGTTGGAGCCGGTGAGAGGGATGCGGACCGCGGCCGAGCGGTTGCCCGCGGAGTAGGCGAGGTTGACCGGCGCTTCATAGCCCTTGACGAGGCGACGGTAGCTGTTGATGGTCGGGTTGGTGAAGGCGAGCACCGCAGGGGCATGCTTGAGGATGCCACCGATGTACCAGCGGGCGATGTCGCTGAGGCCCGCGTAGCCGTTCTCATCGTAGAACAGCGGCGAGCCGTCCTTCCAGAGCGACATATGGGTGTGCATACCCGAACCGTTGTCGCCGAAGACCGGTTTCGGCATGAAGGTGGCGGTCTTGCCCCACAGCTCTGCCGTGTTCTTCACGATGTACTTGAACTTCAGCACGTCGTCGGCTGCGCGCAGCATGGTGTCGAATCGATAGTTGATCTCGGCCTGGCCTGGAGCGCCCACTTCATGGTGTGAGCGTTCGAGGTGCAGCCCGGCCTCGATCAGACGCAGCGAGATGTCGTCGCGCAGATCGGCCTGCTTGTCGACGGGGGAGACGGGGAAGTAGCCGCCCTTCTGAGCGGTCGTGTTTCCGAGGTTGCCGCCCTCGACCTTGCGACCCGAGTTCCAGTGCGCCTCTTCCGAGTCGATTTCGTAGAAGGTGCGCTGCGGTGTCGTCTCGTAGCGAACGGAGTCGAGAATGTAGAACTCGGCCTCCGGTGCGAAGAACGCCGTGTCCGCGATGCCGGTCGATGAGAGGTAGCGCTCTGCCTTCTTCGCCACCTGACGCGGATCGCGTGCGTAGATCTCTCCCGTGCGAGGGTTGTAGATGTCGAACACGAGCACGAGGGTGCGCTCGGCACGGAACTGATCGATGTACGCCGTGGTGACGTCGGGGATCAACTGCATGTCGCTCTCCGCGATGCTGGCGAAGCCTCGGATCGAAGAAGCATCGAACATCTGTCCAACCTCGAAGAAATCGAGATCTACCGTCGCTGCGGGGATGTTGAAGTGCTGCTGCACTCCCGGCAGATCGGTGAAACGGATGTCAAGGAACTTGACATCCGTTTCCTTGATGAAATCGAGCACTTCTTGGGGTGTCGTGAACATGCTGCTCCTCGTAAGACGATCGCGGATCTCCCGCTTTGCACTCTTCAGGCTACGGCACGAGCATTTCAACATCGTGTGAATTTTGTTTCGAGCGTGTTACTTCTCCCGCTTCTTTTCCGGATTGCAGGTCCCCTTCCTTCCTTGCCCAGGCAACTTCTGAGCTATCGCGAGCCGTGGTTTCATAGAATGAGGATCATGCCTTCACCTCAGCAACCCCGGCGTTTCGGAGATCTCGAACCGAGTGAGTGGCCGGGTGAACGCCTCGGCCTGCCGGAGAGCGGGCCGCGCTCGGTGGGCCGAATCGGCCGCCGCTTCCTCGCGATCGCCATCGACTGGGCGATCGCCTCGCTGCTCACGCTGCTCGTCCCCGCCGAAGGGTCGGCTGTCGCATTCGCCACGCTCGGCATCTTCGCGTTGATGCAGGTCCTCTTCATTCCCACGCTCGGCGGTTCGATCGGGCACCGCGTCACTGGAATGCGGGTGGTGCCCATCGCCGGCGGCTGGGTCGGGTGGTGGCGTCCGATCGTGCGCACCGCGCTGATTCTGCTCGTGATTCCCGTATTGGTGTGGGACAGCGATCAGCGAGGCTTCCACGACAAGATCGCGGGCACCGTGCTCGTACGTGGATAACGCAGAAGAACGGATGAGGGGCAGGAGTGGAAATTCCACTCCTGCCCCTCATCCGTTCTGCACTTCCGTCCGATGCCGGACTAGCGTCCGCGCTGCGGGCGTGCCTTGTACGGATCCATGCCCTTCGGAATTCCGACCGGATCGGATCTCAGCGACATCAAACGGTTGTAGACGTCATTGATCTCTCGGCGGTTCAGCACAGGCTTCATCTTCGTCAGCGTGCGAGAGAGCTTGTTCAGGGGTACTCCGCCCTCATCGGGACCGACGTACAGCGTGGTGAGCTTTACCCCGCGCAGTGCGGTCTTGAGCTTCACCGACTCGCGGCTCGCCAGCTGCTTCGCCCGGGCCGCGTTGCCCTCAGCGATCAAGACCACCCCGCCACGGCCGACCACCCGGTAGAGCGCATCCTGCTGCTTGGTCATGCCGATCGGGACCTCGCTGCCACGCCATGAGCGACGGAGGGCGCCATTGATCACTGCGCCCACGGCGCCGGGCTTCCCGTCGAGCTGCGCGTACGCCACGCTCTCGGCACGTCGCCCGAGCACGATCATCACGACCAGAACGCCCACGAGCACCCCGGTCAGAGGCCAGACGATCCAGCCGAAGATGTTGTTGTTGAACAACATGGCGGCTACCGCCGAGAGGGCGATGGGCGCTACGAAGCAGAGCACCAGAATGAGCGTCAGATTGCGGTCGTACTGCTTCGTGTTCTGGTAGATCTGCACCATCTGCTTGATGCGACCGGGCTGCTTAGGCGCGCCCTGTTTCTTCTCCTTGGCCATACGGTCTAGCCTACCTGCTGAACGATGGCGCTTCGTCGCTCACAGAGGGGAAACTCAGCGGTGCGACAGATGGTTCTGTGGACAGTCGATTGAGGACTGCCTTGCGGTGCAGACTGCAAGGATGCGAATGACGAATCAGCGGGCTTCCGCACGCACAGGTGCGCTCCTCCTCCTCAGGCTCTGCCGAATCGGCGAGCGGGCTCGTCAACTCGGATACTGCCTGGGCGAGTTGCAGGCCAGGGACGTCGTGGTGCGCGGATCCGGCCTGTCGCGTGCCCTGCCGCGGTTTTCTGACAGGCTGCGGCATCGACTCGCGCAGCGCAGACACCTCAGGCAGGGGCACGATCAGTGCTGCAGCGTCCTGGGCATTCCACGCAGCACGATCCTCGTGCTGCTGCGGAGCTGGAGCGGGCACGAGGCGGCTCAATTGCTTCTCGACGCCGTCGACGCCGGAGTGAGGCAGTACCTCTCCGGTCTACGCGACATGAGCGCGCACGACATGCTGAAATACGAAATCGGCAGGTGCCTCACGCTCGAGGTACCTGCCGATTTCGTTGCAGATCAAATGCCGAGGATGCCCTCGAAGTTCGCCTCTTCCAAACGGGCCTTCACCTGGCTGAGGAAGCGGGCCGCATCGGCACCGTCAACGATCCGGTGATCGTACGAGAGCGCGAGATAGACCATCGATCGGATCGCGATCGCATCGCCCTCGGGTCCGCTCACCACGCCGGGCTTCTTCACGACGGTACCAGTGCCAAGAATGGCGACCTGGGGCAGGAACACCAGCGGGGTATCGAACAGTGCGCCGCGCGAACCCGTGTTGGTGAGTGTGAAGGTTCCGCCGGCGAGTTCGTCCGGGGTCAACTTGTTGTCTCGCGTACGAGCAGCGAGGTCGGCGATGTCCTTCGACAGCTCTGCGACCGACTTGTCGCCCGCATCTCGCACCACGGGCGTGAGCAGACCACGCTCGGTGTCCACTGCGATGCTGATGTTCTCTGTTGCGGGGTAGGTGATGGCGTCGCCGTCGACCGTCGCGTTGATGATCGGGAAACTGCGGAGCGCCTCGGCTGCGGCAGCCGCGAAGAAGGGAAGGAAGGAGAGCTTCGTCCCGGTCTTCTCCAGGAACTCAGCCTTCTTGGCGTCCCGCAGTCTGGCCACGCGAGTCACGTCGACCTCGACCACCGTCGTGAGCTGTGCAGTTGCCTGCATCGATTCCACGGCACGCTGGGCGATCACCTTGCGCAGGCGGCTCATCGGCTGAGTCGTACCGCGCAGCGGCGAGACCTCCGCGGGGGCCGCGGAAGATGCGGGTGCCGCCACGGCCTCTGGCGCCGGAGCGGGCTGCGCAGCGGCCAGCACGTCCTCCTTGCGGATGCGTCCTCCGACGCCGGTTCCGCGAACGGTCGACAGATCGACGCCGCGATCGGCTGCGAGCTTGCGGACGATCGGAGTGATGTAGTTCGCAGCGGGCTGTTCGGTCGCGGCAGCGGGAGCCGGAGCGGGTGCGGCTTCGGCAGCGGGAGCAGCGGCAGGCTCAGGTGCGGCCTCGGCAGCGGGAGCAGGCTCGGCAGCGGGCGCCGGAGCAGCGGCAGGCTCGGGAGTCGGCGCCGGGGCAGCGGCAGCCCCGCTTCCGATACGTGCGAGCACGGCGCCGACCTCGACGGTCTCGTCCTCGGCGGCCAGCACCTCCTGCAGAACCCCCGCAACCGGCGAGGGAACCTCGGTGTCGACCTTGTCGGTGGAGACCTCGAGCAACGGCTCGTCGACCTCGACCGGATCGCCGACGTTCTTCAGCCAGCGGGTGACCGTACCCTCGGTGATGCTCTCGCCGAGGGAGGGGAGTACGACGTCTTGCGCATCACCAGCAGCGGCGGTCGTTGCAGCGGGAGCCTGCGCAGGCGCGGCAGGAGCAGCCTCAGCCACGGGTGCGGGAGCCTGAGCAGGCTCCGCCTCCGCTGCTGGCGCCTCCGCAGCCGGCGCAGTGGACGTGGACTCGCCAGCGTCGCTTCCGTCGCCAATACGTGCGAGCACGGCGCCGACCTCGGCGGTCTCGTCCTCCTGCACCAGAATCTCTTCGAGCACACCAGCGATGGGGGAGGGAACCTCGGTGTCGACCTTGTCGGTGGAGACCTCGAGCAACGGCTCGTCGACCTCGACCCGATCGCCGACGTTCTTCAGCCAGCGGGTCACCGTACCCTCGGTCACGCTCTCGCCCAGTGCGGGGAGCACTACCGATTCACTCATTGTGCATTTCTCCGATCGTTCTTCAATAGTCTTCGTGTCGCGCGATCAGATCGCGTGGAGCGGCTTACCTGCGAGCTTCATCATGGTTTCGCCGATGGTCTCGTTCTGCGTCGGGTGGCCGTGCACGAGCGGAGCCACGTCCTCCGGGTAAGCTTCCCAGTTCACGATCAGCTGCGCCTCGCCGACGAGCTCGCCAACGCGGGCGCCGATCATGTGCACACCGACCACGGGGCCGTCCTTCACGCGAACCGCCTTCACCGAGCCGGCCGTGCCCAGAATCGAGCTCTTGGCATTGCCTGCCAAGTTGTACTCGTACGACGCGACATTCTCGGCGCCATACTTCTCGATCGCCTTGGCCTCCGTGAGACCTACCGAAGCAATCTCCGGATCGCAGTAGGTCACCTTGGGAATGTTGACGTCCTCGACCAACGCGGGGTTCAAACCGGCGAGTTGCTCGGCCAGGTAGATGCCCTGCTGGTATCCGCGATGCGCGAGCTGCAGTCCTGGCACGATATCGCCCACCGCGTAGACGCCGGGAACATTGGTGGCCAAGCGCTCATCGGTCAGCACGAAGCCCCGATCCATCTTCACGCCGACCTCTTCGAATCCGAGGCCCTGCGTGGCCGGTCCACGACCCACGGCGACGAGGAGGTAATCGGCCTCCACCGTCTCGCCGTTCTCGAGAGTGACGGTCACCGAGCTGTCGGTCTGTGTGACCGACTGGAAGCGCACGCCGAGTTTGAAGTCGATCCCGCGCTTGCGGAACGCGCGCTCGAGCTGCTTCGACACGGACTCCTCCTCGTTCGGCACGAGATGGGGGAGTCCCTCGATGATGGTGACCTCGGCGCCGAAGGAGCGCCACACACTCGCGAACTCCACGCCGATCACGCCGCCGCCGAGAATGGCGACGCGCGAGGGAATCTCGTGCAGTTCGAGGGCGTGCTCGCTTGCGATCACACGACCGCCGATCTCCAAACCAGGCAGCGAACGGGAGTACGATCCGGTCGCCAGCACGATGTGGGTGCCGACGATGTCCTCCGAGCCGACGCGCACGGTATTCGGTGCGACCAGACGGCCCTCTCCCTCGATAACAGGGATGCCGTTAGCCTTGATGAGTCCCTGCAAGCCCTTGAACTTGCCCGAGACCAGATTGTCTTTGAAGCCCAGCACACCGGAGATGTCAACGCTCTCGACACTCGAATTGACGCCGTACTTGCTTCCCTCGCGCGCCACATCGGCGATCTCCGCGGAATGCAACAGCGCCTTCGTCGGCACGCAGCCGCGGTGCAGGCATGTCCCACCGAGCTTGCCCTTTTCCACGATTGCAACGCTGAAACCTAATTGTTTCGCGCGCAGTGCCGTGGCGTAGCCGGCGCTTCCGCCACCGAGTACAACAATGTCAAACTGCTGGTCAGCCAAGTGGGATCTCCCTCGGGTATCGCGTTCCTCACCCGTATGAGTAGTGCGGGCGTACAAACCCAAGCCTACTACCAGGGGAGGACGCTTCGGGGATGGAACCAGCATCGCATGAGGGTTCGCTGAGGGCGTGACGTATCGACGGGGAAAGCAGGCGGAGGCTTCGTAGGATGGAAGCGTGAACGAATCAATCTTCTCTGCGGAATACGCCGAGCGTCGAGCACAGGTTCCCAAAGGGATTCCGCTCATCGTGACGCTCAGCGGGATCAGCGACCCCGGGGGTGTCGTCGCTCAGCTCGACACCTTCCTCTGGGATCGCTGCGAGCCCGAGGAGATCCTGCGCTTCAACACCGACCTGCTGCTCGACTACCGAGCGCGTCGACCGGTCATCACCTTCGACGAGGATCATTTCGTCGACTACTCGCCGGAGGAGCTGACGCTCTCGCTCTGCCACGATCAGCTCGGTCGTCCCTTCCTCCTCCTGAGCGGCTACGAACCGGACTTCCGATGGGAGCAGTTCGTCGACACGCTCCTCACGCTCGTCGCCGAGTTCGAGGTATCCGTGACGGTGTGGTCGCACGCGATCCCCATGCCCGTCCCGCACACCAGACCACTCCGAGCCACGGTCAGCGGCACCCGCGACGACCTGATCGAGGAGCGTTCGGTCTGGAAGCCCACCACCAAGCTCCCGGCATCGGTCACACATCTGCTCGAGTACCGACTGCACAGCCTCGGTGAAGAGGTCGTGGGCTTCGCGATCCTCGTCCCTCACTACCTTGCGGGCAACGAATACCCGGACGCGTTGCTCTTCGCCCTCGAAAGCCTCATGGCCGCCACCGGGCTGATCTTCACCACCGACGAGGTGCGGGATCAGACGCACGAGTTCCGGGCACAGGTAGATCGCCAGGTCTCCGAGAACGAGGAGTCGGGTGAGATGCTTCGCGGGCTCGAGGCGCGATACGACGCATATATGGAGGATCAGGGCACGAGGTCGCCGCTCATCAGCGACGACGGTTCCATCCCGACCGCCGAGCAGTTGGCGAGTGAGCTCGAGCGCTTCCTCGCGCAGTACCGCGACGATACGTCGACGGGCGACTAGCGGGGTTCGCCCGGGGCGCAATCCTCAATTGCCTGCGGCGCATGAGGAACGACGAACTTCGTGCAATAATAGATACTTGGTAACCCGTTCTGGTCCATGCGTGATTTCTTCGAAAAATGCGCGAGGGCTTGACACGGGTTTTGCCGGTATACGCGTCCTTTCCGATGCTTCGATACCGGACGAAGTCGAGACACGAACAAGAGAGGCGGCCGCGTGGCGACTGCAACCACGTCCAAGACTCAAGCTTCTGCGGCGGCGAAAGCTGCAGACGATGTAGCTGAGAGCGATCAAGCTCCGGCCAAGAAGAAGACGGCTGCCGCGAAAAAGACCGGCACCGCGGCGAAGGCGACCGCCGCGAAGAAGCCCGCTGCGAAGACGGCAACCACCAAGACCGCAGCAGCGAAGAAGCCCGCCACCAAGAAGCGTGCCAAGGCCGATGACATCGACTACGACGCTGTCGACGAGGTCGAAGAAACCGAAGAAGCGAGCGAGGAAACCCCCGCAACCTCCCCGGTGATCACCGAACCCCTGCCCACCGGCGCCATCGTCTGGAAGGCCGGCGATGAGGAGGACGTCCCCACCATCGCCACGGCGATCCCGGGAGCGACGGCCGACCCGGTCAAGGACTACCTGAAGCAGATCGGCAAGGTCGCGCTGCTGAACGCAGCCGAAGAAGTCGAGCTTGCCATGCGCATCGAGGCGGGCCTGTTCGCTGAAGAGAAGCTCGGCACCGAGAAGAACCTGCCGAAGAAGCTGCAGCGTGAGCTCAAATGGGTGGCCCGCGACGGGCAGCGCGCGAAGAGCCACCTCCTGGGAGCGAACCTTCGCCTCGTGGTATCGCTTGCGAAGCGTTACACGGGCCGCGGTATGCAGTTCCTCGACCTGATCCAGGAAGGCAACCTCGGCCTGATCCGCGCGGTCGAGAAGTTCGATTACACCAAGGGCTTCAAGTTCTCGACCTACGCCACCTGGTGGATCCGCCAAGCCATCACCCGCGCTATGGCCGACCAGGCGCGCACCATCCGTATTCCGGTGCACATGGTCGAGGTCATCAATAAGCTCGCTCGCGTGCAGCGCCAGATGCTCCAGGATCTCGGCCGCGAACCGACGCCTGAAGAGTTGAGCCGGGAGCTCGACATGACCCCGGAAAAGGTCGTCGAGGTCCAGAAGTACGGACGCGAGCCGATTTCGCTGCATACCCCACTGGGCGAGGACGGCGACAGCGAGTTCGGCGACCTGATCGAGGACACCGAGGCCGTCGTACCCGCAGACGCGGTGGGCTTCACCATGCTTCAGCAGCAGCTCGAGCAGCTTCTCGACTCGCTGAGCGAGCGCGAGGCGGGGGTGATCCGCATGCGGTTCGGGCTCGGCGATGGTCAGCCGAAGACGCTCGATCAGATCGGCGACACCTTCGGCGTGACCCGTGAGCGCATCCGTCAGATCGAATCAAAGACGATGGCGAAGCTTCGTCACCCCAGTCGCAGCCAGCAGCTTCGCGACTACCTCGAGTAGGCGATCCTCGAGTATTGACGGACGTGAGACGAAAGCGAGATCACTGATGGCGAAGGCCAACGAGGGGAAAGAGCTGTCGATTTCGGTCGATGGCATCGAGTACGAGCGCATCCCACTGAAAACGCATGTGGTGATGCCCGATGACCAGCTGATGGACATTGTGACGCAGTACGCGCACCCAGAATTGCGCGACGGCGACATCTTCTTCATCACAGAAAAGATCGTCGCGATCACTCAGGGACGCTCGTATGCGCTCGATGAGATTCACCCGCGCAAACTCGCGACATTCCTCTCCCGCTACGTGACGAAGACCGCATACGGCATCGGGCTCGGCATCCCGCAGACCATGGAGATGGCCCTGCGCGAGGTCGGTACGCCCCGTGTGCTGTTGGCCGCAGCGGTGTCGGCGGTGACGAAGCTCTTCGGTCGAAGAGGCGACTTCTACCGCATCGTGGGCGACAAGGCTCGCAGCATCGACGGCCCCACGGACGGCACGATCCCTCCCTACGACAATCGCGTCGTGCTCGGACCAGTCGATCCGGATGGCGTGGCCCGCGAGGTACAGGAAGCGCTCGGCCTCGATCTGGTCGTGATGATCGCCGATATCAATGACATCGGCGGCAACATCCTCGGCTCGAACTCGACGCAAGAGCACGAACTCATCGTCGCCCGCATTCTCGGCGACAACCCGCTCGGTCAGGGCACGCAGAGCACTCCGATGGGCATCATTCGAAAGGTCGGTGGAAAGGCGTGAGCGACGTGGATCTTTCTGTATTCTCCACGATGGAGTCCGAGGTGCGAAGCTACGTTCGGTCCTTCCCCACGGTATTCGAAACGGCGCGCGGCTCGAAGATCATCGATGAGGGCGGTCGCGAGTACATCGACTTCTTCTGCGGAGCGGGTGCCGTCAACTACGGTCACAACCATCCGGCGATCAAGCAGGATGTGATCGAGTACCTGGCCGCCGATGGCATCCAGCATGCGCTCGATATGGCGACGAGCGCCAAGCGCGCCTTCCTCGAAACGTTCAGCGAGGTGATCCTCGAACCCCGCGGCTACAACTACAAGGTGCAGTTCACCGGCCCCACGGGTGCGAACGTCGTAGAAGCGGCCTTCAAGCTCGCGCGACTCGCCACCGGACGCACCGGGGTGATCGCGTTCACACACGGCTATCACGGCCTGTCCCTCGGAGCACTCGCTGCGACCGCGAACTCCTGGTTCCGCGACGCGGCAGGCGCCCATCTCGGCGACGTCGTCTTCCACCCCTATGACGGGTACTACGGCAGCGAGATCGACACCGTGAAGATGCTCGAAAAGCTGATCGAGGATCCGTCGAGCGGGCTCGACCTCCCGGCTGCGGTCATCGTCGAGACGGTCCAGGGAGAGGGAGGCGTGAACGTCGCCTCGGCCGAGTGGTTGCGGGCGCTTCGCGAGCTCTGCACGAGGCACGGGATCGTGTTCATCGCCGATGAGATCCAGATCGGTGTCGGACGCTCGGGCGACTTCTTCGGATTCGAGGAGGCGGGGATCGTTCCGGACATGGTCACGCTCTCGAAGTCGATCTCGGGATACGGCTTTCCGCTTTCGCTGCTCCTCATCGATCCGAAGCTCGACGTGTGGAAGCCCGCGATGCACACGGGCACCTTCCGCGGTAACACGGTGGCACTCGTTTCGGCGACGTCGGCGCTCAACCACTTCTGGCGCGACCCGGAGTTCGTCTCGGGCATCCGCCGTCGGTCAGAGCTCGTACGCAGCCGCCTCGACGCGATCGCTGCGCGTCACCCCGAGCATTTCAGCACTCGGGGCCGAGGACTGCTGCAGGGCCTCGCGGGAGTGAGCGACAACGAGCTCGCCGGCCGTGTCTCACGCAAGGCCTTCGAACTGGGACTGATCGTCGAGGTCAGCGGCGCCTACGACGAGGTGCTCAAGCTGATGCCGGCGCTGCTCGGCGACGACGACACTCTGGTGCGGGGCCTCGACCTCCTCGATGAGGCGGTCGAATCGGTGCTCGCCTCGTAGAGGCTTCTGTCGCACTGCAGCTTTGCTGCAACGAAGATGCCCCTGCATGCCTCGGTGTGCAGGGGCATTGCGCTGTGCGGGCAGATCCCCGAGCCTGCCGAGGGAGGGCGCACCCGATCCGCGACTAGAAGCCGATCGCCTGCCGGTAGCGGGGCAGCAGGCCGGTGCGCAGCCCGGAGACGCTCGGCTTCGCCTGGAAGACCCCCGTGTTGTAGTTGCCTTCGATGACGACGGGCCCCTCGGGAGTGATCGCGATGTCCCAACCCACATAGGGAATCTGAGGGACGACGCGGGCGATCTTGTCGACGAAGCCCAAGACCTCGTCGAAGAGCGGAACCTGAAAGCCCACGATCGACGTGCCCGTCACCGGATGCACGGTGAAGGTGCGGTTCTCGCCGTCGAAGGCAGCGTACTGCGCCACACCGTCATCATCGAGCATCGTGTACATGCCGCCGTGACTGAAGTTGTCGATGGCGCCGCCGTTGCCGATCTTCAATACGCTCGCCAGAATATGCACCCGCTCGCCGTCGAAGTAGCTGATGACGCGAAGTGTATTGACGCTCGTGCTGCACAGGCGCGACATTTCCTCGTGCTGAGGGATGAGCTCCTCGAGGAGAAACTGCCGCCCGGCAAGCAATTCGTCACGGAAGGACGAGTAATCGCTGATCTCCGAAGCCTCTCGCTTGGCGATGCCGATGCCGCCGAGGCTGTCGGGAACCTTCGCCATGACTGCGCCGTGGCGGGTCATGAACTCCTCGACCGCAGCCGCATCCACCTCGCGCACGTCGATCCATTCTCTGCCCAGGAAATCGGCGAAATGGGTGTTGAACCGAGACTTGTCGGCGAACAGTCCGCGGAACTCCGGCTGGTTGAGTTTCAGCGCAAGATGATTCGACTTCGGATGGCTCATATAGGTGCGGCGTTCCGCACGCTTCAGATCGTAGAAGTCCCAGTCCTGGTAGTCCTGAAATGCGATTTCGTAGACGACCGAGCAGTAGAGCATATCGGCGAGGATCAGCAGGCGGGGCTTGTGAGCGTCCTTACTGATGGAGCCAGCCAGCCCCCAGAGTCGACCGAAATTCAGTGCGGCGACGCGGTCGCACAGATATTGGACTCGACGACCGAGTCCAAGACCGGTGCGAGCGCTTGCCGACTGCCCTCCGCTCACTGAGCGTCCACGAGGCGCGAGGTCTCGTCATGCCATACCTCGGCCATCGGACGCAGCTTCGCTTCGTGCTTCTTCGCGTGGTGACCGCAGAAGAGCAGCTCGCTGCCGCTCAGTACGACGCGAACATACGCCTGGGCGCCGCAGCTGTCGCAACGGTCAAGGCCGGTGATAGGGCGATCGGCCGTGGGGAGGGTCTCCGCACGATCCTGTTCCAGCGTGGTCATGGCTGCCTCCCTCATCTCATGTTCGGGATCTGATTCGTTGCCTCTGATCCCTCTCGTGCTTCCATCAAACCATGTCTCAGCCCCAAATGTCCGCAGGAACGCCCCGTTTCGCTGACCGCGTAGCCCGCTCAGTGTGGGATCGCGCGGCGCGTTTCGGTCGCAATGTCAGCGGTTCGTTCTAGTGTGGTGAAGTCAGTTCAGAAAGGGGCCGCCGCTTTGGCAGAGTCGAGCTATTCCGCACGCCACCTCACCGTGCTCGAGGGCCTCGAGGCCGTGCGCAAGCGCCCTGGCATGTACATCGGAACGACCGACTCGCGCGGCCTGATGCACTGCTTGTGGGAGATCATCGACAACTCGGTCGATGAGGCGCTTGCAGGATACGGGGAGCAGATCGGCATCCGGCTGCACGCCGACGGCAGCGTCACGGTGACCGACCGAGGACGCGGCGTGCCGGTCGACATCGAGCCGAAGAGCGGCCTGACGGGTGTTGAACTGGTCTTCACCAAACTGCATGCGGGCGGCAAGTTCGGCGGCGGCGGGTACGCATCCTCAGGTGGTCTGCACGGTGTCGGCGCATCCGTCGTGAACGCGCTCTCTTCACGTCTCGACGTCGAGGTCGACCGGGACGGCAAGACCTGGGCGATGTCCTTCCGGCACGGCGAACCCGGCGTCTTCGCCGGAGACAGCCCCGACAGCCCGTTCACCCCGTTCCAGGATGCCTCCTCGCTGAGCGAGGCGGGCAAGGTGAAGAAGGGCGTCACCGGCACGCGAGTGCGATACTGGGCCGATCCTCAGATCTTTTTGCAGACCGCTCGATTCGAGCCGGAATCGCTGATCGCACGAGCACGTCAGACAGCGTTCCTCGTTCCCGGCCTCGCGATCGAGATCGTCGATGAGCGCCCGGAGTCGCTGAGCGAGTCCGGGGAACCCGCCACCCACCGTTTCCAATACGAGGGCGGCATCAGCGAGTTCGTCGAATACCTGGCGGTCGACGCACCGCTTACCTCGACTTGGCGCGTCACCGACGAGGGCACCTTCTCCGAGACGGTTCCCGTCATGGACGAAGCCTCAGGCGCGCTCGTGTCGCGCGAGGTCGAGCGCCGCTGCGAGGTCGACATTGCCATGCGCTGGGGCACCGGCTACGACACGGAGATCCAGAGCTTCGTGAACATCATCTCCACCCCGAAGGGCGGTACCCACCTCAGTGGGTTCGAGCAGGGACTGACCAAGTTCTTCCGAAAGCAGATCGAGCAGAATGCGCGCAAGCTGAAGGCAGGCAGCGATAAGCCCGACAAGGACGACATCCTCACGGGTCTCACCGCCGTCGTGACGGTGCGAGTGCCCGAGCCGCAGTTCGAGGGTCAGACAAAAGAAGTGCTCGGCACGGCAGCCGTGCGCCAGATCGTCTCACGGGCCATCGTCAAGGGCTTGGAGGAGCGGTACAACTCCTCCAAGCGCGAAGACAAGGCGCAGGCAGCCTCTCTGCTCGAGAAGATGGTCTCCGAGATGAAGTCGCGCATTGCGCTGCGCGCGCAACGTGACACGGCGAGGCGAAAGAGCTCCCTCGAGAGCTCGTCGCTGCCCGCAAAGCTCATCGATTGCCGCTCCCGAGATGTCGCCGACACCGAACTCTTCATCGTCGAGGGCGACAGCGCGCTGGGCACCGCACGACCCGCCCGCGACAGCGAGTTCCAAGCGCTTCTCCCCATTCGAGGCAAGATCCTCAACGTGCAGAAGGCCTCAGTCGCCGAAATGCTCAGCAATACCGAGTGCAGTTCCATCATCAAGGTGATCGGGGCCGGTTCCGGTCGCGACTTCGACCTCGACTCCGTTCGCTACGGCAAGGTCATCCTGATGAGCGATGCCGACGTCGACGGTGCGCACATTCGCACGCTCCTGCTCACGCTCTTCTTCCGCTACATGCGTCCCATGCTCGACGCGGGTCGTGTCTACGCCGCAGTTCCGCCACTGCACCGCGTGATCGTGCAGAACGCCGGCCGTAAGCCGAACGATGTGATCTATACCTATAGCGAGAAGCAGTTGCAAACGCTGCTCGCCGACCTGCGCAAACGGGGGAAGAAGTACCTCGAGCCCATCCAGCGGTACAAGGGCCTGGGCGAGATGGACGCGGACCAGCTGGCTGAGACCACAATGGACCGTGAACACCGCCTGCTCCGGCGAGTGCGGATGCAGGACGCGCACGCCGCATCGCAGGTCTTCGAACTGCTGATGGGCGGCGACGTGGCCCCACGCAAGGAGTTCATCATCGATAACGCGGACGATCTCGACCGGGACCGCATCGACGCCTAGTGGGTGCCGGGCGCTCAGCTGGCGGGGCGCTGGTGGTCTTCTGCGCGGGCCCAGCCCGGGCGGTCCCTCGGAACCTGTCCACAGTTGTGATGGTGAGTGCGGGTCCAGCCCGGGCGGTCTCTCGGCGCGTCTCCAGCCCTGGTGGCCCATCCGCGCGGGTCCAAACCGAGTGATCTTTGGCACCGGCCCACTGCGGGCGGTCCCTCGGCTCGTGTCGAGACCCTGAAACGCGCACTGCCCGTGCATTCGCTTCGTGCCGGTGCTGGATGCCGCGCCGCGACCAGCACGATTCATCCGTCCTTCACGGATGAGGTGTCAGCGATGTGCCGCGTGAAGGGCGCATCGACGCATCTGTGACAGCTTTACGGGGAGTTCGCGACCTGACTCGCGATACATATATCCGCGCTCACCCTCCCCAGACTGAGGCAGCTGGCCCACCGTGCGCGACAGATTGCTTCTTCGACCGGGGTCAGCCCTTGGTCCTGCGGGAGCGACCCTGTGACCCGATATGTCGTCCTCGCCTCGTTTGTGAAGTACCTATCCACAGATTCCTCGCTGCTTGCTTGAAGGGTCCCTGCCGTCAGCGAAAGTGGTTTCATGACAAGGTACACACCCCTTCCCGAAGCACTCGGAAGCGTGTTCAGCCGTGCCGAGGCGACACGGGCCGGCATCAGCTCTCGACGGCTGATGCAGCCGGATATCGAGCAGTTGGCCTTCGCTCTGTATCGGAAGGTCGACACTTCAAGGAGTACTGCACGCAGCCCGAGCGACACCCCGCACCCCGCCGAGCAGTGGCGGCAGGATCACCTGAAGCTACTGCTAGAGGTGAAAGAGCACCTGCCGAAAGGAGCGATTCTCATCGGTCGTTCCGCGGCGGTGCTGTGGGGGCTTGCCCGTTCCGGCAGGCGCCGACCATCTCATCGAGATCAGCAGACACGCGCCTGCCCGCGCGTACCGCCGACCAGGGTTCCGGGCTCACCAAGTGAGCGCCCACCTCGTCCGCGTCGTGGTGCACCGCGGAATCCCGGTGACAGACCCCGCCACCACCTGGGTCATGCTCGCGCCGCGACTCGGCTTGGACGGGGCAGTCGCTCTCGGCGATGCCGTTCTCCGAAGAGCAAGGGTTCCGGGCACGCAACGCGTGACTCGCGCACCCCATTCGGACCTTGCAAGCATGGAGCGAGCAATGCGTCGAGGGAGGAGGTTCGGTGCGGCTCTGCTCCGGGAGGCGCTCCCGCTGCTCGTATCGGCGAGTGCGTCTGCGCCGGAGTCGCATCTCAGACTGCGGCTGCAGGAGTGGGGTCTGCCTCGACCTCTACTTGATCATGACGTGTTCGACCGGGAGGGAACCCTGATCGGCTGCAGCGAGATCGCCTATCCGCAGTATCGTCTGGCAGTGGAGTATGAGGGGGACCACCACCGAGTTGATCTCCGCCAATGGGACCGCGACATCGAGAAGTACCGTCGTTACGAGCAAAACGGCTGGGAAGTAATCAGGGTGACGCGAACCTTGCTCTATCGACGTCACGACCTGTTGCGGGAACAGGTACTTGAGGCGCTGACGCGTCGGGGCTGGACCCAGAGTCCCTGCCTTGCGTACAGCGTCCCGAGTTTCGTTGCCACAAGAGCCGGCATCCGGTGAGATCCCGTTTCCAGCAGCCTCAGATTTCGCGAGCGCCTCCAATGGCTCGGGAGCCCGCAGCGCCTCCAACACCTCCGTTCTTGGCGCGGAAGTGCAGTTCAGAGCCCGAAGCTACACTTTCGTGACAAGTGAACAATGTCAGGCGGATCTAAAACGGCGGGGGGCTTGTTCCCGACGCGCAAGAGGGCGCCGACGGGCTGGGGGTAGCCCCGCGCGTGAGGGTGGTGCCCCGGGTGAGGGTGGTGCCCAGGGTGAGGCTGGTGCCCGCGTGAGGGGTGGTGCCCTAAGAAGCGCGCGCGTCAGCGGACGCGGGGCCGCGGCCTACGGGGCGGCGCCTACGTAGGCCGCGGCCCCGTCGATCGGGGTGCCCGATCCGTCGCGGCGTCCGACCTCGGTCGGGAGCTTTCGCGCTGCACCGTCCGCAGCCAGCGCGCGCGGTTCTCCGGTTCCGACCCAGGCACAGGCGAGCTGATCCTCGCCCTTCAAGAACCGCTGCGCTCGCACGCCACCAGTGGCGCGTCCCTTTGCTGGGAACTCCGCCCAGTCGCTCACCTTCGCTGTCGCCACGTCGGTGCCGGGCAGCGTCAACGAGCTGTCCGCCACCGTGACCACCTGAGCGGTGGCATCGGCGTCGATCGCGGCGGCAAAGATCACGCGAGCCCCCGCGCCGAGCTTCATGCCGGCCATGCCGCCTGCCGGCCGACCTTGCGGGCGCACCGAGGACGCGGCGAAGCGCAAGAGCTGCGCGTCGCTTGCGACGGCGGCGAACTCGGACCCCTCAGGGGCAGGGAACGCGGCCACGAGCTGATCACCCGATTTGAGGCCGATCACTTCGAACTCGGGCCTCGCCGGAAGCTCCGTCAGGACTACGCGCTTCACCACGCCCTGTTCGGTGAAGAGCCCGACTGGGGTGTCGCTCTCAAGGGGCACGATCCCGACCACGCGCAGCTTCTTTTCGGTAATGCCGATGTATGCGGCGAGAGAGACACCTGCGGAGAATGCGATCGATGCGGCAGGGACGAGCGGCAGATCGACCGGGGTGAAGCGGTGCAGCGAGCCATCGGACAGAATCGCCCCCAACTCGCCCCGCACGGTTCCGTGGACTGAGGCTCGCACCGCGCCGTGCTTCGTGGCCCGCGATGCCGCGCGCACCGCTTCCGGAGCGTCCGGGTCTCGATCCAACCGAAGCGCGCGCCCGGTTGCGGAGAGCAGCACCGTGCAGGGCGTGTCTGCGACTTCGAGCGACGCGGATGCGCTGGCAGATGCGCGCGCCGGGCGTGCGACGGCGCCCGTGAGCACTGTTCGCCTCGGTGTGCCGTATGCCTCGGCGACTTCGTCCAGCTCGTCTGCGACGACCGCGCGCAGCCGCAGGTCGCTCCCCAGGATCTCCAGCAGCGCCTCGATCTCGGACTTCAGCTGGTCACGTTCGCCTTCGAGCTCGACGCGCGAGAACTTCGTCAGCCGGCGGAGACGCAGCTCGAGGATGTATTCGGCCTGCGCCTCACTCAGGTCGAACACCTGCATCAGTCGCGCTCGCGCAGACTCGGCATCGTCGCTCGTGCGGATGAGCTGAATCACTTCATCGATGTCGAGGATCGCGATCAGCAATCCCTCGACGAGATGAAGACGCTCGCGACGCTTGCGCAAACGGTACTCGCTGCGCCTCCGGACGACCGAGAGCCGATGGTCGACGAACACCTTGAGCATGTCGCGCAATCCGAGCGTCTGCGGCTGGCCGTCGACGAGGGCAACGGAGTTGATGCTGAAGGAGTCTTCGAGCGGAGTCACCCGGTAGAGCTGTTCGAGGACGGCCTCCGGACTGAATCCGGTCTTGAGCGTGATGACCAGTCGCAGCCCGTTCTTGCGGTCCGTGAGGTCGGCGACGTCGCTGATGCCCGAGAGCCGCTTCGCGTCGACCCCCTGCTTGATCTTCTCGATCACACGTTCTGGGCCTACGAGGTAGGGGAGTTCTGTCACTACGAGGCCGGTGCGGCGCGGACCGAGCTGCTCGACGGAGACCTTGGCTCGGGTTCGGAAAGCGCCCCGGCCGGTGCGATAGGCGTCCTTCACGCCGTCGAGACCGACGATGATCCCGCCGCCGGGCAAGTCCGGTCCCGGGACGAACTCCATGAGCTCGTCGACGGTGGCGTCGGGGTGGGAGAGCAGGTGCTTCGCGCCTTCGACCACCTCGACGAGATTGTGTGGCGCGAGGTTCGTGGCCATGCCGACGGCGATGCCTGACGCCCCGTTGACGAGGAGATTCGGGATCGCGGACGGCAGCACATCGGGCTGCATGAGCTGGTTGTCGTAGTTCGGTACGAAATCGACGACGTCCTCGTCGAGGGATCCCGTCATGGCGAGTGCTGCGCCAGCCAGACGAGCCTCGGTGTACCGGGATGCGGCGGGACCGTCATCGAGCGAGCCGAAGTTGCCGTGACCATCGACGAGCGGTAGCCGGAGCGCGAACGACTGCGCCAGGCGCACGAGCGCGTCGTAGATGGATGAGTCGCCGTGAGGGTGCAGCTTGCCCATGACCTCGCCGACGACGCGAGCGCTCTTCACGTGCCCCTTGTCCGGGCGCAGACCCATGTCGGTCATCATGTAGAGAATGCGCCGCTGCACCGGTTTGAGCCCATCGCGAGCATCGGGAAGCGCGCGCGAATAGATCACCGAGTATGCGTACTCGAGGAACGACGATTCCATTTCGGACTGGATGTCGATGTCTTCGATGCGTTCGAGGGACTTCTGCTCAGTCACGGTCTGGTGCAACACCCTTCTGAGTGCGCGCCGGTGGGCGCGCGCGGATACGATGGATTTCATGCTACCGACGCCCACCGACAACGGCGCGAGGCTGGCCGCGATTCTTCCGACAGCGATCGCCTCGATGTCTGCCTCGGCCGGCCTGACCCCGCTCGAGGTGCTCGGCGACGCAGGAGTGCTGCGAGGATCGCCGCGGGCGGAGGCGCTGTTCGCCTCAGAGCGTCTTCCGGCGATTCGCTCGGTCGTACTCGTCGTCGTGGACGGGCTGGGTCATGCGAACCTCAGGGCTGCGGCTGGGCATGCGCGCACGCTCTGCGGGCTTTCCTCCAAGCGGATCGAGACGGTGATCCCTTCGACGACCGGCGCGGCGCTGACGACTCTGACAACCGGGCAGCTTCCGGGTGTGCACGGTTTGATCGGCTATAAGATCCGGCATCCGAGTCTTGGGCTGCTGACGACGCTGAAGGAGTGGGAGGGCATCGAGGATCGCCGGGCCTGGCAGCGTTCCGAACCGTTGTTCGGCGTCGCGACGCAGCTGGGCGCGCGGGCGGTGGCGATCGGTAGACCTGCCCACTCCACGGGCGGCCTCACCGAGGCGATTCTGACTGGCGCCGAATACCACGGCGCTCAGACGATAGCCGAACGGTTCAGCGCGGTCTCGCAGTTGCTCCGCGGCGGCGACCCGTTGCTTGCGTATCTCTACGTCGACGAATTGGATCGCGCAGCGCACAGCGAAGGGTGGCAGAGCGAGAAGTGGCTCCAGCGGCTGGAGCAATTGGATGCTGCACTCGCAGACCTTCTGCGGTCCTTGCCTGGGGATGTCGGAGTGATCATCACCGCCGATCACGGCATGATCGACGTGCCCGTCGAAAAGCGGCTCATGCTGGACGGGGGCGCGGTGCCGCTCGATGGCGTGGAGCTGATCGGGGGAGAGCCGCGTCTGCGCTCGCTGTATCTTGATGCCGATGCCGATCCTTCGCAGAAGGCTGCCGAGGTGCAGGCGGCCCTGGGCAAGCTCGCGTGGGTGGGCACGCGTGAGGAAGCGATCGAGCGCGGCTGGTTCGGCCCGACCGACGCCGAGGTGGCGCATCGGCTGGGCGAGGTGCTGGTGGCCGCGCGCGGCCAGTATGCATTCCTGCTGTCGAGCGAAGCGCCGGCCGTGCACGAGATGGTCGGCCAACACGGCAGCATCAGTGATGAGGAGCGAGGGGTTCCGCTGGTGCTCGCAGGGGCATTCGAGGGTACGGGCTTCGCGGGCGCTGTCGCCGAGGTCGCGGCGCTCCGCAGCTAGAGTGCGGCAGAGCGCATCAGCTCGGGTCTTCCTCGCTTCGGGTTCCGAAGAGAATGTCGTCCCAACTGGGGATCGATGCGCGACCCTTGCCTCGCTTCGCCGCTTCGGTATTCTTCGGCTCGGCAGGCTTCGACTCTGCGGGTGAGGCAGGCGCGGGAGGCGCACTTCGCGTTTCCTGCGCGGGGGCCTCGGCTGAGGAACCCGGGACGGCTTCAGTCTGCTCGGTGCCACGCCTCCAGTCGCCGATTCCGCGCAATGGCGCCGGCTGAGGCGGCGTAGGATCCGAGTTCCGGGTGGGCTGGGCTTCCGAGTCGGTGTCCGGTGTCGCTTCGCGCGCGCCACGGCGTCGACGGAGTGCGTCGAGCAGGTCGGCGGTCTGTCCGAGGTCCTGGTGCTCGGGTTGGGGGGACTTGATTGCACGCTGGTCGATTTCTCGCCGTCTGGCGAACTCATCCTCGGGGTTGATAACCGGGATCGACGCGGTCGAGGGGTGCCCTGCTCGCATCGCAGCTTCGGTGCCGGCGCTCATGGGTGACGGCGCTGGCAGGGTGTCGTCCTCGACTTGCGGGTCGATGGGGCTGCTTGCTGCGGGGTCCTCGTCGAGACCGCGGAGGTCTTCGCGGTTGAACGCGTCAGAGTCGAAGCGATCCTTCGAGTCGCTCGCGTCGACGGCACGGAGCTTGGGGATCAGCCGATCGCCCACTTCGCCCTGCTTCGAAAGCGAGATCGCATCGGGGGTGAGGGGAGAGAGGAGGCCTTTGCGATGTTCGAATGACCACACCGCGTGGTGGGAGACCTCGTGTGAGTCGAAGTCGAGGCCGATCATCCAGCCCGCTTCTTCGTCACGCCAGGAGCTCCACGCGATATTCTGCGCGACCAGTCCGATCAGTCGTTCCGCGATGACGGCTCCGAACTGCTCTTCGCTCTGCTCGGTCGGGCTCGTGCGTACGGCCACGCTCTGCGCGCTCTCGAGGATGAAGCGACGCTCCGCGAGCACTGGCTCTTCATACCGGTCGATGTCGGTTTCATCAGCGCCGGTGAGTTCCATGATCTCTGCGCGCGTTTTTCCTGCGCGCACGAGCGACTGGATTTCACGGGGATTGACTCGGGCCCCGCCTGAAGCCTGTCGGGCGAGATGGCGCAGCTCTGCGAGCACGCTGCCGTCGACGATCAGCCTGAACTCATCGCCGGCCTCCGTCGCAACGATCAGTGACTGATCCTCGCGGCGCACTACACGCAATTCATCCATTACTCATCCCTTTCGCACTCCACCCCAGCGTGCCATGTGCGGTGGTATCTGCGCCACATTGAGACGGCCGGTTGCGAAAATTCGCGATTCGATGCGAGCCGCATTGCCGCGATCTGGCGGGTCGGAGATTTCGCGCTCAGCAAACTCACGGGTTTCGGGTTTGCGCGGACAGGGGTTCGTGGGGCAAACTATGGCCGCGGTTTATGAGTTCAAGTTGAGAATAGAAGCGCAGGAGAGCATGGCTACCGATTACGACGCCCCACGCAAGTCCGAGGACGAGTCCGAGTCGATCGAGGCTCTGAAAGAACGGGGGCCTTCGAAGGGTGCGTCATCGATTGATTCCGAGGATGCGGACAACCCGGGTTTCGAGCTGGCTGGCGCCGATCTCTCCGACATCGAGCTGGATGTGGTGGTGCTTCCGCAGCAGGATGACGAGTTCACCTGCGTGAACTGCTTCCTCGTTCGCCACCGCTCGCAGCTGGACCACGAGACTAAGCTCGGCCCGGTGTGCGCGGAATGCTCGGGTTGAAAAGCAACGCTTTTCGACGCATTCCGCGCTGACGCCACT
>JBEBSS010000020.1:0-45065 GCA_040394175.1 Leucobacter soli
GCTGGAACAGTTGCGCAAGGGGCGTTAGCTCAGTCGGTTAGAGCACTGGACTCATAATCCATCGGTCGCGGGTTCAAGTCCCGCACGCCCTACGATTCCTTCTCCGGCGATCAGCCAGAATCGATCCGATTCTCGGCAGAACCGCTCCTCGAAGCGGCAACGGCACGAATACTCGCACTCGTTCCCCTCTCGCGGGTCTTCCGCGAGAGGCCCGGTGTCTCCGAAACGTGCGCGTCTATGCAGGCTGCTCATCGAGCACGTTGCGCCCGACTTGGGGGTGCGATTTGGCCAGGCCGAGCACGCCGATGAGCGCCACGATTCCGGTCAGGATGAAGCAGATGACGGCCCAGAGAGGCGCGTTCGCTGCCTCGTTCAGCACGACGATGCCGATCAGGATCGCCACCAACGGGTCGACCACGGTGAGGCCTGCGATGACGAGGTCCGGCGGGCCGGAGGAGTAGGCGTTCTGCACGAACAGCATGCCGAAGAGCCCTCCGGCGGCGAGGGCGATCACGCACACCCAGGTGAGCCAATCGAACTCGTTCTGGAGCAGTCGCCCGATCACCGTCTTCGCGAACGTCGCCACGAATCCGTAGAGCACTCCGGCACCGACGATGTAGAAGAGGGCGATCGCATGGTGGCGCAGTGCGAGGTAGCCGATCAACGCCGCTACGAAGACGACGGCAAAGATGATGAGGATCGTCACGAGCTTCGCGTCGGTGACCGGCCGGTCGGCCGCCGTGAACGCGGCGACGGTCACGAAGGTCACGATGCCGCCGACGCACATGCTCAACGATACGAGCGCGCGCTTCGGGAGCTTTACCCCGCTCATGCGCGTGTTGAGGACCGCCGTGATCACCATCGCCACGACACCGAGGGGCTGCACGACGATGAGTGGTGCGAGCGAGAGCGCGCCGATCTGGAACACGATGGCGAGGCCGAGCAGAAGCGTGCCGACGACCCATGACGGACGGCCCAGCAGGCCCAGCAGGTGTCGCCCGGAAAGCCCCGAGCCCGCAGATTCTCCGGTGAGGCGCTCGACCTTGTTGAGTCCGCGGGACTGGTATTGCGCCCCGAACGACATGAGCGCTGCCCCGACGAGAGCGACGGGAATACCCCAGAACTGTTTGGGGTCGAGTGAGACCGCCTCCGCGAGTTCATTCACCAGCAGGCTGGCCTGCAGCACGAGTGTCGGTGTCACTGTTCAAAGATACCGTGAAGCGGTCGCAGACCGACAGACTGAAGCCGGGTGTTCCCCTACTCGGGAGACTATCGACCCGAACGGATCAGTTCGACGAGTCGGGCTGCGGCGAGCGGCACTTCGTCGTTCACGATGATCTCGTCGAACTCCTCTGCGGAAGCGAGCTCCACCTTCGCCGTCTCGAGGCGGCGAGTACGCTCCTCTTCGTCTTCCGTGCCCCTGCCGACCAGCCGGCTGACCAGCTCTTCCCAGCTGGGGGGCGTCAGAAAGACGAGTCGAGCGTCGGGCATGCTCGCCCGCACCTGGCGCGCCCCCTGCAGGTCGATCTCGAGCAGCATGCGCTCCCCGCGGCCGCCTGCGTCGAGCACAGGGCCCCTGGGCGTGCCGTACCGGTACTTGTTGTGCACGGTCGCCCACTCGAGCAATTCGTCGCCCGCGAGCATCCGGTCGAACGTCTCGTCGTCGATGAAGATGTAGTGCACTCCGTGCACCTCTCCGGGACGGGGCGGCCGCGTGGTCACCGAAACGGAGTGCTTGACTTCCGGGTAGTGATCTCGCACATAGGCGGCGACGGTTCCCTTGCCGACCGCGGTGGGGCCCGCAAGCACGGTCAGCGCGGGTGCGTCATCCGAGGATCCTGCGCCGACGCGAGCACGCGTGAACGCTTCGAGACGTTCACGCTGGTGCACGCCGAGGCCGCCCAGTCGCTTCCGCGGTGAGATCTGCAACTCGTCGAGCAGGCGTGCTGCTTTGATCTCGCCGACAGCGGGAAACGTCTGCAGGAACTCGGTGACGCGAAGCGTTGCCGCGACGGATCCTTCAGTTCCCGCGTCCGCGAGCGCCTTCATCGGCGAGAGTTCGCCCGTACGCAGCCGTTGCTTGATCGAGGCACGCGCACGACGTGCCTCGATGGCCGCGCGATTGGCGGCCTTCCGATCCACTTCGGGCATCGCGCGACGCGACGCCTCCCCTTGCTCAGTCATTCCATCTAGCCTAATACCGGGACGACCATCGGTCACTTCAGAGTGCGGCGGCGAGAGCTTCGGAGCGGGTCCGAATCCGCTCAGCGAGGCCGGCTCGACCGCCTGACAGGATCCCGCGCGACTCGTTGGCCAGGAGCGCCCAGCCGAGACCGCCGAAGATCGTCTTCGCGTCCCCGATACGGGCGCCCTGCGCACCGAAGCCCGGGGCGAGGACGGGCAGTGCCGGCTTGCCGACGGGACGGGTCACATCAATGTCGAAATCCGCGAGATCCAGCGTCGCTCCGAGCACGACGCCGACCGGCCCGGCACCCCGGGCACTCGGGGTGTCCGAATCGGCCTGCCCGAGCAGCGACGCGTTGAACGCCTGTGCGTCCTCCACCATCGCTTGAGCCACGGTGCGTCCGTCGTCGCGCCTCGAACGCTGCACCTCACGTGCCTCGGGATTCGACGTCGCGGCAAGCACGAAAAGTCCCTTCCCGTGGTCGCGAACGTGCGAGAACGCGCCTGCCAGGCTTCCGAAGCCCTGGTACGCGGCGACGGTCATCGCATCGCTCTCCAGAGGTGAGCCGGGCGAGAGCCAGGCGTCAGCGTAGGCGGCAAGACTCGTGCCGATATCACCGCGTTTCACGTCGGCGATCACGAGCAGTCCCGCATCGCGCGCGTCTGCGAGCACCCGTTCGAGCGCGACGAAGCCCGCGGACCCGAACCGTTCGAAGAACGCGATCTGGGGCTTCACACACGCGGCAACACCGACTGAGGCGGCGACGACCGCCCTGCCCATCCGTTCGGCACCGCTCGCGTCGTCGTTCAGCCCCCACTCGGCGAGCAATCCCGCATGCGGGTCGATGCCGGCGCACAGGTGACGGTGCGCCGCGAGCTCGGCGGTGAGGCGACCCGCGAAGGTCCCCTCACCCAGCGCCGTCGAGCTCACGTTCAGTTCGCCTCTGCTGCGAGAGCGACGTCCCGCTCGATCTGGTATTCCTGCAGCGACTTCACGTCGAACACGTCGACCTGCGCGGACAGCGCACCGACCGCGGCCGAGAGCTCGCTCACGGTCGTGAAGATCGGCTTGTCGGCGGCGACTGCCGCGGCACGGATCTCATAGCCATCTGCACGCGCCGATGAGCCGGAGGGGGTGTTCACGATCATGTCGATCGCCCCGCCATTGATCAGATCGACGATCGTCTCGCCTTCGGCGTGCGCCGAATGCTTGCGCACCGTCTCGCTCTCGATGCCGTTCCGTGCGAGCACGACCTGGGTGCCCTGCGTTGCGACGAGCTTGTAACCGAGCTCCTGCAGTCGCTGCGCGGGCAGGACGATCGAACGCTTGTCGCGGTCCGCGACCGAGAGGAAGACGGTACCGCTCTTCGGCAGCGCGCTGCCGGCGGCCGACTGACTCTTCGCGAAGGCTCGGGGGAAGTCACGGTCCATGCCCATGACCTCACCAGTCGAGCGCATCTCGGGTCCGAGCAGCGAGTCGACCACAAGGCCCTCGTTGGTTCGGAAACGCTTGAACGGCAGCACGGCCTCCTTGACCGCGATGGGAGCGTCGATGGGAACACGCGAGCCGTCGCGCTCCGGCAGGAAGCCGGAGTCGATCAACTGCTGGATCGTCTCCCCTGCCATGACGCGCGACGCGGCCTTGGCGAGCGGAATGCCGAGCGCCTTCGAGACGAAGGGCACGGTGCGCGATGCCCGCGGATTCGCTTCGAGCACGTAGAGCACGCCCTGTCCGATTGCGAACTGCACGTTGAGCAGGCCGCGCACGCCGATGCCCTCGGCGATGCCGCGGGTGGCTTCGCGCACTGCGGCGATCTGGTCGTGGCCGAGCGTGACCGGGGGCAGCGTGCAGCTGGAGTCTCCGGAGTGCACTCCGGCTTCCTCGATGTGCTCCATGACTCCACCGATGTACAACTGCTCTCCGTCGAAGAGGGCGTCGACATCGATCTCGATCGCGTCGTCGAGGAAGCGGTCGACGAGCAGCGGATGCCCCGGTCCGACGAGCGCATGGCCCTCGATGCGTCCGAAGTAGCCGCGCAGCGACTCGGTGTCGTAGACGATCTCCATGCCGCGGCCGCCGAGCACGAACGAGGGGCGCACGAGCACCGGGTACCCGATCTCTTCGGCGATGCGCACCGCGCCCTGCTCATCGATCGCGGTGCCGTTGCGGGGTGCGAGCAGCCCGGCGCGTTCGAGAATCCCTGCGAATGCGCCGCGCTCCTCCGCGAGATCGATCGCCTCGGGAGTCGTGCCGAGGATCGGGATGCCCGCGTCCTTCAACGGCTGTGCGAGGCCCAGTGCGGTCTGACCGCCGAGTTGCACGACGACGCCCAGCAGTTCGCCCGACGCCTGCTCGGCATGGATGACCTCGAGCACGTCCTCGAGTGTGAGCGGCTCGAAGTAGAGCCGGTCCGAGGTGTCGTAGTCGGTGGACACCGTCTCGGGGTTGCAGTTGATCATGATCGTCTCGTAGCCTGCCTCGGAGAGCGCGAAGGAGGCGTGCACGCACGAGTAGTCGAACTCGACTCCCTGCCCGATGCGGTTCGGACCCGACCCGAGAATCACCACCTTCTTGCGGTCACTCGGCTGCACCTCGGTCTCAAGGTCGTACGAAGAGTAGTGATACGGGGTGAGCGCGGGAAACTCGCCTGCGCAGGTGTCAACCGTCTTGTAGATCGGCCTTAGCCCGAGGCCGTGGCGCAGGCCGCGGATCTCGCCCTCGCTGACGCCTCGTATCGCTGCGAGCTGCGCATCGCTGAAACCGTGGTCCTTCGCCTCCCGCAGTACGTCGAGCGTGAGCTGGGGTGCCGCAGCCACACGCGCCGCGACCTCGTTGATGAGCTGGATCTGGTCGAGGAACCACGGGTCGATCGAGGTCGACTCGAAGACCTGCTCAATCGTGGCGCCGAGGCGCAAGGCCTGCTGCACGTCGACGATGCGACCGTCGGTCGGACGCTTGATGGTCTCGAGGAGCTGCTCGACACGTTTCGCTCTGTAGGCCGCCGCCGCGGCGGCCCCATCCGGTCCGTCGAACGCTGCGCGTTCTTGAGGGTCGTCTGCCCAGTGGAACGAGGTGCCGCGCTTCTCGAGCGAGCGGAGTGCCTTCTGCATGGCGGTCGTGAAGTTGCGACCGATCGCCATGGCCTCGCCGACCGACTTCATGGTCGTGGTCAGGGTGTCGTCGGCGGCCGGGAACTTCTCGAACGCGAAGCGGGGTGCCTTGACCACGACGTAGTCGATCGTGGGCTCGAAGCTGGCGGGGGTCTTCTGCGTGATATCGTTCGGGATCTCGTCGAGGCGGTATCCGATTGCGAGTTTCGCGGCGATCTTCGCGATCGGGAAGCCGGTGGCCTTCGACGCGAGTGCGGAGGACCGCGATACGCGGGGGTTCATCTCGATGACGATCACGCGGCCGCTGACCGGGTCGACGGCGAACTGGATGTTGCAGCCGCCAGTGTCGACGCCGACCGAGCGGATGATGTCGATCGAAATGTCGCGGAGCTTCTGGAACTCCCGGTCGGTAAGAGTGAGCGCGGGCGCGACCGTGATCGAGTCGCCCGTGTGCACGCCGACGGCATCGACGTTTTCGATCGAGCAGACCACGACGGTGTTATCGCTCGTGTCGCGCATGAGCTCGAGCTCGTACTCCTTCCACCCGAGGATCGATTCCTCGAGCAGCACCTCGCTCGTCGGGCTGTAGTGGAGGCCGTCTCCGGCGATCCGCACCAGCTCCTCCTCGGTGTATGCGAAGCCTGAGCCGAGACCACCCATGGTGAAGGAGGGGCGAACGACGAGCGGATAGCCGAGGTCCCTCGCGAACTCCTTCGCCTCTTCGAGTGTGTGCGCGATGTGGGATCGCGCGACATCGGCGCCCGCCTCGATCACGAGATCCTTGAAGATCTGGCGATCCTCTCCGCGACGAATCGCCTCGACCTTCGCGCCGATGAGTTCGACATCGTACTTCTCCAGGATGCCCTGCTCGTGCAGCGCCATGGCGGCGTTGAGCGCGGTCTGTCCGCCCAGGGTCGGCAGAATGGCGTCCGGCTTCTCCTTCGCGATGATCGACTCGATGACCTCGGGCGTGATCGGTTCGACGTAGGTGGCGTCCGCAAAGTCGGGGTCCGTCATGATCGTCGCGGGGTTCGAGTTCACGAGGATCACTCGCACGCCCTCTTCGCGCAGCACTCGGCAGGCCTGGGTGCCCGAGTAGTCGAACTCGCAGGCCTGACCGATCACGATCGGGCCAGATCCGATGACAAGAACCGAATTGATGTCTTGACGCTTTGGCATTAGTTGTTCTCCTCTGCGCCGGTCTGGTCTGCGGCGCGGTTCTTCACGAGCTGGCGGAAACGATCGAACAGGTAGAAGGCATCGTGCGGACCTGCCGCGGCCTCGGGATGGTACTGCACCGAGAACGCTGCAATATCGAGGCATTCGAGGCCTTCTACGACCTGGTCGTTGAGACTGTAGTGGCTGACCTGGACACGTCCGAGACCCGCCGGGGACGCGTGCTCGCCTTCGATGGGCAGGTCGACCGCGAAGCCGTGGTTCTGCGCGGTGATCTCGACGCGGCCGGTCTTCTTGTCGAGGACGGGTTGGTTGATCCCGCGGTGCCCGAAGGGCAGCTTGTAGGTGTCGAAGCCGAGTGCGCGACCGAGCAGCTGGTTGCCGAAGCAGATACCGAAGTAGGGTACGCCGTCACGCAGCATCTCTCGAAGCAGTTCCACCTGCGCGTCCGAGGCAGCCGGGTCGCCGGGGCCGTTCGAGAAGAACAGTGCGTCCGGTGCGATCCCGCGCATCTCGCTGAGCGTCGTGTGCGAAGGCAGCACGATCACGTCGAAGCCGTGCTCCGAGAGGTACTGCACCGTCGCCCGCTTGATACCCAGGTCGAGCACGGCGATCGAGCCGAGGCGTTCGACTCCCGCAGCAACCGGCACATCGTAGCGCTCGGGCGTCGTGACCGCCGCAGAGAGGTTCTTGCCCTCCATGCCTTCCTGGTCGCGGACCAGCGTCAGCTGATCCTCGGGACTGAGTTCGTGGGCAGCACCCGAGAACACTCCGGCGCGCATCGCCCCTGCGGAGCGGATGTGTCGTGTGATCGCACGGGTATCGACCCCGGAGATACCGACGACCCCGTCTGCGTTGAGATCCTCGTCGAGCGATCGCTCCGCACGGAAGTTCGAGACTCGTCGCGCGGGATCGCGCACGATGAAGCCCGACACCCAGATCTTGCGCGATTCCATGTCAGTGTCATTGACCCCGGTATTGCCGATGTGCGGTGCGGTCATGAGCACGATCTGGCCGGCATACGAGGGGTCGGTCAGCGTCTCCTGGTAGCCGGTCATGCCGGTGGAGAAGACGACCTCGCCCAATGTGCGACCGGTCGCTCCGTAGGCGCGCCCTTCGAAGCGGGTGCCGTCTTCGAGCACGAGGACGGCCGGGCCCTGCGGCACCGCGCTCGCGGGTGGGGCAATCGGGGCTGCAGTGGTGGTCATTTCGCGTCCTCCTGTGAAGTCGGCGCGGCGGGGTGCTCCGCCGCGGAGTGTGTCAGTTGTTCGAGCGCATCCGCGAAACGCTGCTGCTCGGCTTTGCTTTCGAACCGGAAACTGGATTCCAGCTTTCCGGGGGTCCCGTCGCTGCCTGAGGCGGGTGCCCAGCGCATCAGCGCGAGGCCGTCGCGCTCCACCGCCTTGCCGACTCGGCGTCCAGCCGAGCCGCCGCCGAGCAGCTGCTTCGCCGAGAAGTGCGTCGGATCCTCGCCTGCGACCGAGACGGTCACTCCGTCTTCGTGCACGGAGATCTCAGCCTGCCCGCGATAGCGGAGGCCGGGCGCCGCGACCCGTGTCAGCGGCTCGCCCACCGGAGTCGTTGAGACGTAGAGCACTCGCGTGAACTCTGCGAGCAGCTTTCCGGTCGGTGCCACGGCAGCGGTCAGCACTCCCGCGTCCCGTCGAGACCTGGCACGCCACCCCCACCACATCGCGACAAAGGCGACGGCGATGACGGCGATGACGATCAGCGCGAACAGCGGACGATTCATCGAGCGGCCTCCTCAGCACGAGCCGAAGCGGACACGGTGTTCGGGTCGACGAGCGCACCGTCGTCGAGCGTGAGATAGCCGCGCCTCAGAGTGTAGGCGACCCGACCGGGCAGCTCCATGTCGAGGAAGGGCGAGTTGTGGCTCATGCCCTGCAAGTGCTCAGTGCTGAAGACGCTCACTGCGCTCGGATCGATGAGCACGATGTCAGCGGGCTGCCCCACCTCGAGCGACGTCGGATGCCCTTCGAGTCTGCCGATCCTGGCGGGACGCTGCGAGAGCAGCAGTTCCAGCTCTGCCCAGCTGGCGTGTCCTTCCTGGACGAGGGAGAGGATCGAGATGGGCATGGCGGACTCCAGGCCCACCATGCCGAACGCGGCCGCATCCCACTCGCACTCTTTCGATTCCGCGGGATGCGGCGCATGATCAGTCGCAATGATGTCGATGACGCCGTCTGCGATCGCCGCGCGCAACGCGCGCACATCCTCGTCACGGCGGAGCGGCGGGTTCACTTTGAACCGCGGGTCGTAGCTCCGCGCGCGTTCGTCGGTCAGGATCAAGTGGTGCGGCGTCACTTCCGCGGTCACCTGCACTCCGCGAGCCTTCGCCCAGCGCACGACCTCGACCGAGCCCGCGGTGGAGAGGTGGCAGATGTGAAGTCGTGCACCGATGTGTTCGGCGAGCAGCACGTCTCGCGCGATGATGGACTCTTCTGCGACCGCTGGCCACCCTTTGAGCCCAAGTTCGCTGGAGAGCGCGCCCTCGTTCATCTGTGCACCCTCAGTGAGACGAGGATCCTGCGCGTGCTGCGCCACGACCCCGTCGAACGTCTTCACGTATTCGAGCGCGCGTCGCATCAGCAGCGAGTCGTGCACGCACTTTCCGTCGTCGCTGAACACGCGGACCGCCGCCCGCGACTGAGCCATTGCGCCGATCTCGCTGAGTCGTTCGCCCGCGAGATCTTCCGTGACCGCGCCGATCGGCCGCACGGTCGCGTAGCCCGCGTCGTCACCCAGCGACTGCACCTGCTCCACGACGCCCGCGGTGTCCTGCACGGGCAGCGTGTTGGCCATCGCGAACACCGTGGTGAACCCGCCCGCCGCTGCGGCACGAGTGCCGGTGAGCACCGTTTCGCTCTGCTCGAATCCGGGTTCGCGCAGGTGCGTGTGCAGATCGACGAGCCCGGTCATCGCGATGAGGCCGTCTGCCTCGATGACTCGCTCGTCGTCTCGGGGCACGAGCGTGCCTGATTCGGCTCGCTCGACGATGCGTCCCCCGGAGACCCGCAGGTCTACCGCGGCGGCGGCGACCGTATCGGCGCTGCGCTCGGTCAGGTCGGCGGCGATCCTCGCCCCTCGAATCAATACATCCGGGTTCGTCATGCGGCGACCCCTCTCTCTCCGGAAAGCAGTAGGTATAGGGCGGCCATGCGCACCGAGACGCCGTTCGCGACCTGTTCGAGCACGGTCGACCGCGGACTGTCGGCGGCTGCCGAAGAAATCTCCAGGCCGCGGTTCATCGGGCCGGGGTGCATCACGAGCGTGCGCGCCGGAAGCGCGGCGAGCCGCGAGTCGCCGAGGCCCCAGTTGCGCGAGTACTCGCGCTCGTTCGGGAAGTAGGCCGCGTGCATGCGTTCGCTCTGGATACGGAGCATCATCACGACGTCGGGCGCGTCCTCGCGAATGGCTTCGTCGAGCGAGTGACGCACGGTCACGGGCCACTCCCGCGCCCCGTAGGGTTGCAGCGTCTCAGGAGCCACGAACGTGACGTTCGCGCCAAGCGTGCTCAGGAGCCACAGATTCGATCTGGCGACCCGGGAGTGCGCGAGGTCGCCCACGATCACGACCGAGACGCCGTCGAGATCACGGCCTCGACTCGCTTCGCCGAAGAGTCGGTGACGCATCGTGAATGCGTCGAGCAGCGCCTGCGTCGGATGCTCATGGGTGCCGTCACCGGCGTTCAGCACGCCCGCATCGATCCAGCCGCTGCCTGCGAGCCTCGCGGGGGCACCGCTCGCGGGATGGCGAATCACCACGCCGTCGGCGCCGATCGCCTGCAGCGTCTGCGCGGTGTCTTTCAGCGACTCCCCCTTGCTGACCGACGATCCTTTCGCGCTGAAGTTGATCACGTCCGCGCTGAGACGCTTGGCGGCCGCCTCGAAACTGATGCGGGTCCGGGTGCTGTCTTCGTAGAAGAGGTTGACGACCGTCTTGCCGCGCAGCGTCGGAAGCTTCTTCACCTCTCGCTGCTGGGTGGCCGCCATGTCCTCGGCGGTATCGAGGATCAGCAGCGCATCGTCGTGCGCAAGGGTACGGGTGTCGAGCAGATGCCTCATGAGATCGTCACCTCGTCGACTCCGTCGTGCTCGACGAGGTGCACCGAAATGCGTTCGTGTTTGGCGCTCGGCAGGTTCTTGCCGATGTAGTCGGCGCGAATCGGCAGTTCTCGGTGTCCGCGGTCGATCAGAGCTGCGAGTCGCACGGCCTTCGGCCGACCGTGGTCGTTGAGGGCATCGAGCGCAGCGCGCACGGTGCGACCGGAGTAGAGCACATCATCGACGAGCACCACCGTCGCTCCATCGATGCTCGAAGGCATCTCCGTGGGCTGCGGCGCCCTGGTCGGATGCTTCGCGAGGTCATCGCGATACATGGTCACATCGAGCTGCCCCACCGATACTGGTGAGCCTTCGATGCGCTCGATCGCGGTTGCGATGCGTTGGGCGAGGACCACGCCGCGGGTCGGAATGCCCACGAGCACGAGGTCTTCAGCGCCCTTGTTGGCCTCGATGATTTCATGCGAGATGCGGGTGAGAGCCCGCGCAATCTCGGTACTCTCGAGTACCGTACGCGCTGTCAAACCACCGCCCCCCTTCTGCGCCTCACGGGACGCCGTTAAAGGATTGCTGTCTACCCTACGATCCTAGCGCATTCGCGCCGGAGGTGTTCCGACGCGAGGTGCCTGCGTGGGGCTCTCGTCCGAACGCGGCGACTGATCCTCGCCGGCCCGCCCTCCGCGGCGCTGGGGTCGACGAGAATCCAGTCGCGCGGGCTCAGCCGGCGTGCTGGGCGATCTTGCCCAGCACGCCGTTCACGAATCGGGCACTGTCATCGGTCGAGTACTGCTTCGCGAGTTCGACCGCCTCATCGATGGCCACGGCCGAGGGAACATCGGGGTTGTGCAGCAACTCCCAGGACGCGAGCCGGAGCACGGCCCGGTCCACGTTCGGCATCCGGTCGATCGTCCAGCCCTGCGCATAGCTCGAGATCAGTTCATCGATCTCTTCGCGGTGATCGCCGACCCCGTCGACGATCTCACGGGCGTACAACCAGGAGGCAGCGCGATCGGGCTCGCTCGCCGCGCGCTTCGCCTCGGCGGCGACGATCAGCGCCAGCGATTCGCCGCGCACATCTGCTTGAAACAGCATGTCGAGCGCGCGTTTGCGCGCTTTGGTACGTGCAGACAACTGGGATCAGTCGTTCACTCGGCCGAGGTAGTCGCCCGTGCGGGTGTCGACCTTCACCCTCGTGCCGGTCTCGAGGAACAGCGGAACCTGGATCTCAGCGCCGGTCTCGACGGTTGCGGGCTTGGTACCGCCGGTCGACCGGTCGCCCTGGAGTCCCGGCTCGGTGTAGGTGATCTCGAGCACGACCGATGCGGGCAGCTCGATGTAGAGCGGCTCACCCTCGTGCAGCGCGATCTGCACGTCCAGGTTCTCGAGCATGAACTTCGAGGCGTCGCCGACGACGGTGCCGGACACGGTCAGCTGGTCGTAGTCGCTCTTGTCCATGAAGACGAAGTCGGCGCCATCCTGGTAGAGGTACTGGAAATCGCGGCGATCGACCGTGGCGGTCTCGATCTTCGCGCCCGCGTTGTAGGTCTTGTCGATGATCTTGCCCGACACGACGTTCTTCTGCTTGGTGCGCACGAAGGCGCCGCCCTTGCCCGGCTTGACGTGCTGGAACTCGACCACGCTCCAGAGCTGACCGGCCTCCTTGATAACGGTGCCGTTCTTGATGTCGTTCGAGGTTGCCATTCGGTGTTACTCCGGTTCGGGTAGGGGAAAGGATCGAGCGCCGACAGAGCGCCGATCCATCCTACACCGCATGCCTGTTGCGGGGGTCAGGCGGACTCCGGAGGTTTCTCGGTCGCCCGATTGCAGGAGTTCCACAACGAATGCGGTTTCGATTTGACGTTCGCTCTAAAGTCGAAGCTATGCATATGCTCTTCAGGACCCTCTGGCACATGTGGTTCGTCGGACCTCGCGGACGCAAGCTCGGTTTCACCGACGTGTCGCGATCGAGGTTTCGGGTATGGCCGACCGATCTCGACATCCTGAACCATATGAACAATGGCAAGTACCTGTCGATCATGGACATCGGCCGTTTCGACCTGCTGCTGCGAAACGGGATCTGGGAGCTGTTCAAGAATGAGAACTGGTATCCCGTCGTCGTCGGCCAGACGATCTCCTATCGCAAGTCGCTCAATCCGTGGAAGCGGTTCTGGATCGAGTCGAGGATCCTCGGCTTCGATGATCAAGCCGTGTACATGGAGCAGCGGTTCGTCAGACCCGATGCCCAACGTCGCCCAGAGGTCTACGCACGGGCCTTTGTTCGTGCAAGGATCCTGCGTCGTTCCGGCGGGGTCGTTCCTGTGGCAGAGCTGCTCGAGAAGAGCGGGGCGGATCCGGAGTCGCTGTTCGTTCCGGCCGAGGTGCTGGAGTGGGGGCAGATGACGAAGCTGCCCTCGACGCGCGCCGACGCGCCGAGCATCTGGGAGTAGCCCGGGTCGGCTATGCGACTCGTTCGACCAGCGCGATGAACATGGCATCGGTACCATCGCGGTGCGGCCAGAGTTGAGCGCTCAGACTCTCGCCGGCCAGGTCGAGATTGTCTCGGGCCACCGCGTTCACGATCTGCTTCGCGTCGATCTCGCGGAGAGACGGGTACCGCTTGAGCAGGCCATCGAGCACCACCCGGGTCTCTGCTCGATGCGGCGAGCAGGTCACGTATGCGAGCAGCCCTCCGGGAGCAAGGTGATCCGCTGCCGCATCGAGCAGTTCTCCCTGCAGCGCAGTGAGCTCGGGAAGATCGGTGGGTTGTTTGCGCCAGCGCGCCTCGGGGCGCCGACGCAGCGCTCCGAGCCCTGAGCAGGGTGCATCGACCAGGATACGGTCGAAGTGCTCGTCACCGTACGCCGAGCCATCTCGACCGTCATGCGACACCACCTCGACCACATCCGCGACCGCTTCGATAGAACGCCGAACAAGCTCGGCACGGTGGTCGGACACCTCATTCGCGCGCACCGTGGCGCCGCCGAGACGCGCCTCGGCGCCGAGCACGGCGGTCTTTCCGCCAGGCCCCGCGCACAGGTCGAGCCATCGCTCCCCCGCCTGCACGGGGCGAGCACGGCTGAGGGCGAGGGCAGCGAGCTGGGAGCCTTGATCCTGCACCCGGACGAAGCCGTCCGGCGCATCGAACGCCGCGATCACCTTCGCAGGGTCGCCTCCGTCGAGTTCGAGTCCGAACGGAGAGGCGCCGGTCGCCGTGACTTCGCTGCCCCGCTCGGGGTCGCTGCCGAGCACTGCGGCCGTCTCCGGGTCGATACCCGATCCGGGCAGGAGCACCAGATTGACCTTCGGCGGCAGATTGTCCGCTACGAGCAGCGATTCGAGTTCGCTCTCGCGGCCCTCGGCGCGCAGGGCATCGCGAAGCGCACGAAGCACCCACGCAGGATGCGAGGTGCGAGCGGCCAGGGCAGCATCCGTGCTGGCGGCCTGCTCCTCGATGCGCGCATCCCAAGCGTCTGCCGAGGTGCGGTCGATCGCGCGGAGCACGCCGTTGACGAATCCGGCCGCCGCGGGATTCGAGACCTTGCGCTGCAGCTCGACGCTCTCGTTCACCGCCGCGTGCGCTGCGGTTCGCATGGAGAGCAGCTGGTGCGTGCCGAGTCGCAGCACTCGGAGCGTGCGATCGTCGATCCGATCGAGCGCTCGGCCCGAAGCAAGCTCGATAATGCGATCGTAGCGGCCCCGGCCGCGGAGGGTACCCGCCGCGAGCTCGGTCGCGAGTGCCGCGTCTCTGCCGTCGAGTCGGGCCTCCCGAATACGCGCGGCCAGCGCCAGATTCGCGTACGCGTCCCGTTCGTCGACGTCGCGCAGCACGTCATAGGCGACGACGCGTGCGGGCGAAATGCGCGGGCTCATGAGAGCACCCCTTCGCCGCCGCGGCCGCGCAACCAGTCGGCGCCGGCCATGGAAGATTTTCCGGCGGGCTGCACCCTCACGAGTTCCAGCGAACCGCCATCGAGCGAGAGGATCGCCCGGCCAGAGACGAGCCGCACGGTCCCGGGAGCATCTGCTGCTTCCGAGAGCGGATCCTCCTCATGCAGCGGCCGCACCTCGTGCAGCTTCAGCGTCTGGCCCTCGAAATTCACGTACGCCCCCGGTTCGGGGGTGACTCCCGCCCAGTGGGCGAGCACCGCCTGAGCGGTTCGAGTCACATCGAGCTTTCCGTCTTCGCGGACGAGCTTGTGCGCGTAGCTCGCCTCGCCAATCTGCGGCTCGCCTGCCGTCGGATCCTCTTCGACCGCGATGAGTGCGCGAAGCAGGGCGTCCGTGCCGAATGCCGCCAGTTCCGTCAACGCATCCCCGGCGCTGGTGCCCGGCTCGAAATCTCGCTGGTCGCGCGAGAGCACGTCGCCCGCGTCGAGCGCGGCGACCAAGCGAAACACCGTGATGCCGAGCCGCTGCTCGCCTTCCATCAGGGCACGCTGCACGGGCGCCGCGCCCCGCCAGGCCGGAAGCTCGCTGAAGTGCAGGTTGATCCATCCGTGCGCTGGCAGCGAGAGCAACGGTTCCCGAACGAGTCCACCGTATGCCACGATCACACCGATATCCGCGTCGAGCCCGCGCACCCATTCCGTCGCCGCCTGGTCCAGTCGGTTCGTCCGGCACACGGGGAGACCGAGTTCGATGGCGGCGTGCGCGACAGGCGAAGGGGTGAGCACCCGCTTGCGGCCGAGCGGCGCATCCTCGCGAGTGATCACGCCGACGATCTCGTGGGCGGCTTCTCCTCCATTCGCTTCACCGGCACGGGCGAGTGCATGAAGGCTGGGCACGGCGAACTCTGGTGTTCCGGCGAAGACGATGCGCATCCCTCTATTCTCGCAGCACTCGACGCCGACGCCGCTCCACTAGGTGCTATGCTCGGCTCATGCATTTTGTGAACCAGTGGTGGACCGCCTGACGGCGGTTCCGTTCCAGATTGCATATCTATCCACACCGCCTCTCGAGGGCGGTGTTTTTTGTCCCCGGGTGGCGCGGCAACATCACAGGAGAAACCACATGACTGAATCGCATCTGTCCCCCTACCGCGCTGATGAGAACGGCTACTTCGGCGAGTTCGGCGGCGCAGTCTTGCCCCCGTTCCTCGTAGCCCCCATGGCAGAGGTCGCGGCCGCATACGAGATCGCACGTCAGGACTCGGAGTTCCAGCAGGAACTGCAGTCGCTGTTGAGCAAGTACGTCGGCCGGCCGTCGCTGCTGTATTTCGCCGAGAACCTCACGCGAACGCTCGGCGGGGCGAAGGTGTACCTGAAGCGCGAGGACCTGAACCACACGGGCGCTCACAAGATCAATCACACTCTCGGTGAGGCACTCCTCGCCAAGCGCATGGGCAAGACCAAGGTCATTGCCGAAACCGGCGCCGGCCAGCACGGCGTTGCGTTGGCGACCGCTGCAGCACTCGTCGGCCTGGAGTGCGAGATCCACATGGGTGCGATCGACGTCGAGAAGCAGCATCCGAACGTCGTGCGCATGGAGTTGCTCGGCGCCAAGGTGGTCCCCGTCGATCGCGGAGGACGCTCCCTCAAGGAAGCCGTCGACTCCGCCTTCGAGGTATACGCCGCATCACCCGACGAGTACCTGTTCGCAATCGGTTCGGTGGTGGGCCCGCATCCGTTCCCCACGATGGTGCGCGATTTCCAATCGGTCGTGGGCCGTGAAGCACGTGCGCAGATCCTCGAAGCCGAAGGCCGCCTGCCCGACGCACTCGTCGCCTGCGTCGGCGGAGGCTCGAACGCGATGGGTCTCTTCGATGCGTTCCTCGAAGACGAGTCGGTGCGCGTAATCGGTGTAGAGCCGGCTGGCGAGGGCCTCGACACGGATCGCCATGCGGCAACGATGACGCTCGGCGTGGTGGGCGACATCCACGGTATGCACACGAAGGTACTGCTCGATGCCCACGGCGAGCCCGCACCCGTTCACTCGATCGGTTCCGGTATCGACTACCCCGGTGTAGGCCCGCAGCACGCGCGGCTGGAGCAACTCGGGCGCGGCGAGTACGTCACGGTCACAGACGAGGAAGCACTCGATGCGTTCCAGAGGCTGACCCGGCTCGAAGGGATCATTCCCGCGTTGGAGTCGTCGCATGCGCTCGCCCATGTCGTGAAGCTCGCTCCCACCATGCCAGCTGACGGCATCGTCATCGCGAACCTCTCGGGACGCGGAGACAAGGACGTCGATTTCGTCGCGGAGCGCCTCCGAAAGTGAGCTTCTCAGTTTGGCTGTCGTTGCTGGTGGCCTGCGTCGTGATCAGTCTCACGCCCGGCGCAGGCGCCATCAACACCATGTCGAACTCGCTGACCGTCGGCTGGCGCCGCTCTCTCTGGGGCATCATCGGACAGCAGCTCGGTCTGCTCTCGCACATCGCCATCGTGGCCGCAGGAGTGGGACTCGTGGTGTCCCGCTCCCCGGTGCTGTTCAATGTGATTCGATATGCGGGCGCGGCCTATCTCGTCTATCTCGGTGTACGCCTGATGCTGGTCAAGACAGACGCAGCCGAACAACCGGAGCAACCGGAGCAACCGGAGCAACCGAGCGTCAGTACACGCGAGTCCGCCTGGTCGCTCATCCGGCGAGGGTTCTGGGTCAATCTGCTCAACCCGAAGTCGATCGTCTTCTTCCTCGCATTCATGCCGCAGTTCATCCGTCTCGATCAGTCGACCGCACCTCAATACGCGGTCTTCGTGCTCACGGTGGTGGTGGTCGACGTGGCATTGATGTGGTTCGTGTTCGCGGGTGCATCAAGACCGTTCCGACGCCTCACCGCGAGCCCTCGGGGCAGACGCACGCTCAACACGACGTTCGGGGCGCTCTTCATCGCCGTTGCGGGTCTGCTCCTCCTGATGCACTGACGCGGCGGCGAGCGTGCGCTCTCCACACGCTCGGGCCCGCCGATCAAGGCTGCCCCTCAGCACCCAACCGCTCCGGCTTCGAAACCGCGTTTCCGACCTCGGTCAGCTGTCGAACACGCCCCGATCGTCAAAGCGCAGACGCAGCGCCTCCACCCGAACCCGACCAGGGACCCGCCCCGCAACCCGAGAAGCAGACCCAGCCGCATCGGCGACCAGCGCGCCGCGCAAGCGCTTCGCCACCTCGTTCCCCTGCCCGTACTCGAAACGTACGATCGCACGCACGAGGGTGGCGCTCGGTGCACTGCTCGCGGCTCCCCCGCTCGAACGCTCCTGCACCGAGGTCGGCCCGAGCGTATCCACCCCGGGGAGAGTGCCGAGCGCCTTCAGCGCCCGATCGACCTCTTGCCTGCCGCCAGTCACACTCGCGACACGCACGGCCGGCGGGTACCGGAGCTGCTGACGGTCCTGCAGCTCCGCCCGCAACCACGGTTCGACGCGGCCCGTGACGAACGCGTGCACCACCGGTCCGCCGCCAGACGCGAGCACGCACCTGCCGTCCGGACCTGCCAGTGCAGCCGCATTCTGCCACCAGCGCATGCAGTCCTCAGCCGCGCGCAACGACTCGATCCCGAGCAGACGATCGGCATCGAGCAGCACCACCACCCGATACCCGCCAGCCGCGATCGGCTCAGCGCCCCGGGTCGCGACCACCAGCGCGGGCCGGGAGTCCACGCGCTCATGCGGATGCGCGCCGTCGCTGAGCACGATCCTCGTCCCAGGAAACTGACGCTGGAACTGCTCGGCCGTTCGCTCGGAGCCCGCTCCCCGCTGCGACAACCCGGTGCCGTCGCAGTGCGGGCAGCGCCATGCCGACGCCTGCTCACCGCACCAACGACATTGCGCACGCTTGGCGCCGCGAAACCCGATCGGCCCCGCGCACGCACGACACCTGCCAAGTTCTCCGCAGGCCTCGCACACCGCAACCGGAGCATACCCGGGAGCCGCTACCTGCACGAGCACCGGTCCCTGCGCCAGCCCCTCGCGGATGCTGCGCGCAGCGAACTCCGGCACCCGTGAGAAGTCCGCCTCCAGGTTCTGCACCGCATCGGCAGTGATCACCCGGGTACGCTTCGGTGGCACCGAATCCGCCTGCACGTACCCGATCTCGATGAGTCGTTGCACCTCGACGCTTCTCGCGTGCGAGACGAAGGCGAGGCCGACCGGCTCTTCCGGGGAATCCTGCTCGATCGACGCGCGCACCAGCGCCGCATCGCGGGCATGCACATACGGAGCGAGCGGCTCGGAGAGCAGCGGATCACCGTCGTCCCAGATGAGGATCGCGCCGAGCCGATGCGCCGGGGCGTAGATGGCGGATCGATTGCCGAGGATGATCCTCGGTGTCGCATCGAGCGCCCGAAGGAACGACGCGTATCGAGCACTGCCCGACTGCCTCGAATCCACGCGCACCACGCCCGCGTGCCCCAGCGAGGCGAGCGCATCCGCGAGCTGATCGATGTCCCGGTAGTCGGGCGCAACGATGACCACGCTCCGTTCCGAAGCATGCACAGCGAGAGCAATCCGTGCCAGGCGCAGCGCCCAGCCGCCAACCCACTCTCCCGTGCCCAAGCGCTCCGGACCGTGCGAAGCGGTGATCGCGAGCCGAGCCCCCGCTCGCAGGAGGTCGGCGACCTCTCGCTCGGAGCCCTCGGGCGCGAACGGCTGATCGTCAGCTCCGGGATCGACCGCCGTCCCGGCGAGATGCTGCTTCTCCGCGCGCACCATTCGCTGCGGTATCGCGAGTCGAAGAATGTCGGAGGCAGAACCGCCCGCACGATCGGCTACCGCTCGCGCGAGTCGCCACAGACGGGGCGTGAGCTGCGGCACGGGACCCACGACCTCGGCGATCGGCTGCAGTTCACCCCCGAAGTCGCTGCTCTCGGAGAAGCCGATCACATAGCCGTGGCTCTTCCGATTCTGCGAACGAAACGGGACCCGGACCCGTTGCCCGACGAGCAGAGTTTCCGCAAGGTCGACCGGGACGGCGTAGTCAAAGAGATGGTCGAGCTGCGGGAGCGCGGAATCGAGCATCACTTGTGCCACTGCCCGGCCGTTCGCGGCCTCCGCTGGGGCGAACGGCATCGCGCGCGCGGCCTCGGCCGGGCTCACGCACACCTACAATCCGGCAGCGGCGCGCAACAGCTCGACCCGCGGCGTCGCCTCCCAGGTGAATTCGGGCAGCTCCCGTCCGAAATGGCCATACGCGCTGGTCTTCGCATACACGGGACGAACGAGATCGAGATCGCGAATGATCGCAGCAGGACGCAGATCGAACACCTCACGGACCGCGGCTTCGATCCGGTCAAGCGGAACGGTCTCCGTGCCGAACGTCTCCACGTAGAGCCCGACGGGATGCGCGCGACCAATCGCATACGCCACCTGCAACTCGGCACGACGCGCGAGGCCGGCGGCAACCACGTGCTTCGCCACCCATCGCATCGCATACGCGGCAGAGCGGTCGACCTTCGAGGGATCCTTGCCGCTGAACGCGCCTCCGCCGTGACGGCTGGCGCCGCCGTAGGTGTCGATGATGATCTTGCGGCCGGTGAGACCGGCGTCGCCCATCGGGCCACCGATCACGAATGGGCCGGCAGGGTTGATGAAGAGCTCGGCATCCCGGCTGACCAGTTCGGTGCGCGCGAGCACCGGGCGGATCACCTCGTGCTCGATATCGGCGCGAAGCTGCTCTTGCGTGATCTGCGACTCGTGCTGCGTCGACAGCACCACTGCCTCGATGCTGACGGGGCGATCGCCCTCGTAACCGATCGTGACCTGGGTCTTGCCGTCAGGGCGGAGATACGGAAGCACGCCGGTCTTTCGAACCTCTGTCAGCCGTTCCGCCATGCGATGCGCAAGCCAGCTCGGCAACGGATGCAGCTGCGGAGTCTCATCGACGGCATAGCCGAACATGATTCCCTGATCGCCGGCACCCTGCAGGCTCAGTTCGTCGACCTCGCCCTCACCCTCACGAGCCTCGAGCGACCGCTCGACGCCGAAGGCGATATCGGGAGACTGCTGACCGATCGAGACCGAGACGCCGCAGGACGACGCATCGAAGCCCATGTCACTCGACGTGTAGCCCACTTCGCGCACGGCGGCCCGAACGATCTCGGGGATCTCGACGTAGCCCTCAGTGCGGATCTCGCCCGCGACATGCACCAGCCCCGTGGTGACAAGCGTCTCGACGGCGACGCGCGCGCCGGGATCGATCGTGAGCAGCGCATCGAGGATCGAATCGGAGATACGGTCGCAAATCTTGTCGGGGTGACCCTCGGTCACTGATTCCGAGGTGAAAAATCGTCTTGTCATGATGAAATCAGCCTAGTCGACGCCACCGACAACCAGCCGTGGCGTCGGTCAAGATTACTTGAACTTTCGGGCACGACGAATAGAGCCGTTCCCCGAAAAGGAAGTCACGTCGACCGGCAAGCGCTGCTCCCGAGCGCGAACCCGGTGCGCGCCCGTCGGCGACCCGGAAAGGCGCTACTCGCCGTCCGTGCCCTCGATTGCGTCGGAGAGTTCGACCGCGTCGAGCGCAGCTTCGAGCGTGGTCTCGACCGACTGATGCACCCGAGGCTTCATCACGAGCTTGTTCTCCGCAATCTCGTGGAGCGCGGTCGACAGCGGCTTGTCGTCCACCGAAGCGTCGACCAGCGGACCGACGTTGTCGAAGAGATTGCCGTCGTGCAGATCGGTGTAGTAATCGTTGATCTGGCGAGCGCGCTGCGAAGCAAAGACCACGAGCGCGTACTTCGAATCGACCTTCTCGAGCAGGTCGTCGATAGGGGGGTCGATGATGCCGTTCACCTGAGCCATGTGGTGCGTCTCCTTCTAGATAACTTCACTATTCTATCCCATCCGGCGAGGTGCGCTCCCAGGGACTGCGAACACCCGATTCCTTCGGCTCGCGCGACTCGTCGGTTCATCTGATTCGCCTGCGCCCTGCGATTCGTGCGGGTTCCCCGGTTCCTGCGGATTCCGGGATTCTTGAGACACTACGGATCCACGCGGTGCGGCTCGGCCCCGGCTGGGCCGCACCGCACCCTGACCGCACCCTGCCAGCACCCTGCCCGAAGCACCAGCAGCACCCACTGCGTGAAACGGCTCAGCCGAGCAGGTTTCTCACGAGAACCTGGCCCCTCGACGTGTCGAGTCGCGTCCACGTCAGCGTCCGCACGACAGGCACCCGGATCTCCTCGCGCAAGAACCCCATCGCCTCGGCTGCAAAGGCGGCGGCCGCAGGCACTCCCGGGGCTACTTCCGCACCCCACACCGTCGCGCGGATCTTGCGCACCAGGGCTTCCCCCGGATTCTCAGGCAGCGCCTGCGCCACGCGTGCGATCCCCTGCTCCGCCACCTCGACGAGCGAACCCGCGTCGATCACTCCGGCTGCGGACCACCCGCCTGTCGGCGGCAGCACACCCGCCCAGGCGGCGGCGACGACGGAGTCCGGCAGATCCAGCGCCAATCCGAGTACGCCCATGCGAGCGATGCGGTCGAGCAAGGATCGGCCCAGGACGGTGAGATCCACCGGGATTGCAGGCTCGTCGCCCAGCGCGAACGAACGCAGCACCAGCACCACCGGAACGGTATCCATGATGCCCGCGGGAGCCAGCGTGCAACCGAACACCGCAAGCACCGAGCCGCGCGTCACCAGACGCACCTCGGCCTGTCCCGCACGCTGCAAGCGTTCGAGGAACACCCTCAAATCGTCGCGGGAGGCGTGGTCGAGGAGGCGCAGCTGCAGAGTCACGCCTCTCACCTTACGGCGTGTGGCGATCCTCGAACCCGCCCCGTGCACCAATAGACTGAGCAACGATACAGATACTTCAGCGGCGACTATCGCCGACCGGAGCAGGAGGATGCATGTCAGCAATGCCCGATCTCATCGAGATGCTCTCACTGCACGACAGCGAAGCGCGCACCCAGTACGACATCTTCACCGGGCCGGCGCTTCCGACTCCGCACGGACGCTCATTCGGCGGCCAAGTGCTCGGACAGGCTCTCGCAGCAGCCGGTGAAACCGTGCAGGAAGACCGGCCCATCCACTCCATGCACGGTTACTTCCTGCGCCCCGGCGACGCAGAGCAGCGCATGACCTTCGAAGTCGCGCGACTGCACGACGGCGGTTCCTTCTCCACCCGCCGAGTGCAGGCCTACCAGGCCGGGGAGATCCTCATGTCGCTCATCGCGTCGTTCCAGGTCGAAGAACCCGGCCTCGATCACCAGAGCACCTACGACATGTCGGACCTCACTCCCCCGGAAGACCTGCCGACCGTTTGGGAGAAATACGGACACCTCGCCGACACCAGAGCCTCGTGGTTGCTCAATCGGCCATTCGACCTTCGTCACATCGACAGCGATATCACCGTCCGGGTCGAGGATCCGGGCAACACCATGCGGGTGTGGCTGCGGAGCCGCGATGACCTCGATGTCAGCCAGATGCTGCACTCGGCCGCACTCGCGTTCGCCAGCGACTACCTGCTCGTCGAGCCCATCATGAGACAGCACTCCATCCCGTGGGCGACCCCTGGACTGCGCGTGGCGAGCCTGGACCATGCGATGTGGTTCCACCGGCCGTTCCGCGTCGACGAGTGGCTGCTCTACGAGCTCGAGACGCCGACCGCGCAGGGAGCACGAGGGCTCACCCATGGGCGCTTCTACAACCGGTCCGGGGAACTCGTCGCGAGCGTGGCGCAGGAGAGCATGATCCGTCCGCCCGGCCTGTAGGAGGCTGCGCTTCTCCGCGGACTGTCACCGATGTGCAGTTCGGCCCCCTGAGGTGCACTTCCGCGACAGGCGCCCGACGTACATGCGGGACTGCGGCGCTTCTGCGACGAGTCGGCACGGACCAGGGTGATCCAGCGAGCCAGCAACCGTGCGCCCGAACCGACCGCGCGCGCCCCCGACCAGCTGAGCGATCCTCGCGCCTGTCGCTCACAACCGCCGATTCCTCGAGTTCTCCACGGAAGGCAGATTCGCACGTCCACCGGGCTCACCGCGCGATTAACGTTGCGGCATGTCCGCACACGCATCACTTCCCGCCAGTCAGCCGCCTGCACATGCTGCAGACGAAACGCGTTGGGGCGTACGGCTCAGAGAGCTCGCGGCTGAAAGCTCTGCAGCAGCACCCGAGCCGCTCGACTGGCAGCCCACACCTCCGCTTCGTCAGCGCCTACTCCGAGCGTTCGCAGTGCCGTCGGTTGCTGCCGCGGCCGTCTTCGCGGTGGTCGTCCTCACCTCTATCATCATGGTCTGGTTGCGCCCGCACGGCATCGACCCGGCGGCTCATGCGCAACCCACCCTGTCCTCAACACAGGACGCAACCGAACTCGGCACCTCGACAAACGCCTCGATCGACAATTCGAAGGAGTCGTCCTCGCGCACCTCGACTTCCACACCCACGTCCGTGCTCTTCGTCCACGTCGTCGGCGAAGTCGCACAGCCCGGTGTCTACGAGCTTCGCGCCGGGGACCGCGTGCTCGCCGCAATCGAAGCCGCGGGCGGAGCCACCGATCAAGCGGTGCTCTCTGCACTGAGCTTGGCGCGCGCGCTTTCCGATGGCGAACAGCTCGTCGTGCCCGATGCGCAGGCCGCCGCATCCAGAGTGCCGCTTCCGTTTGGGAATGGTACAGACTCCCCTGCGGCATCCTCCGCGCACGGTGGTCTCGTCAATCTGAACACAGCCGACTCCGCCGCGCTCGAAACCCTGCCGAGAGTCGGTCCCGCATTGGCACAGCGGATCATCGACTGGCGAGAAGCCAACGGAGGGTTCCAGAACGTCGACCAGCTCACAAGCGTGTCGGGAATCGGGCAGAGAACCTTCGAGCAGTTGCAGGCCTTGGTAACCGTATGAGCGTGAGCACTCATCCCGCAGATGGACCGCCGCAGCGCGATATCTCCCTCGCTACGGAAGAGGCTCGATCGCCTCCCGGGCAGCTGCGTTTGCTCGCGGCAGCGCTCCCCACATGGGCAGCAACCTGCTGGGTGATCCTTGCGCCAGGGCGAGGTGCCGCGGTCGCGCTCGCGGCAGGAGGTGCGGGCACGGTCTTGCTCTTGTGGTGGGTCGTCTCTCAAGTCCGAGGACGGCGTCGACAGGCTCACTTTTCATCGCTCGGAGTCTCCCTGCTGGCCCTGCTGTGCGCGGGCCTCGTCCTGGTAGGAGCGCGCGTGAGCATCATCGAACTGGCGCGAAGCGACTCTCTGCTCCAGAACGCGGCACTGGCAGGCGAACGTGTGAGCTTCGAGGCTCGGCTCACTGCGTTTCCCGAACAGCGGCGCACGGCGTTCGGAACCCGGAACTGGGTACGAATCGAGGCGCTCCGTCCGGCCGGGAGCGTCCCCATGCTGCTCTGGCTCTCGGAAGCAGCCGCGGTACCGGGGCACTGGGGGCCGGGCACGCGTCTCGCCCTCGAAGCCAGGGTGAAGACCCAGCCGCCGTCCGACGCCGCCGCCTATACCGCCAGCCCCTCCTCAATTCATGAGTTGGGAACCGAAGGAACGCACACAGCGCTGCGGGCGAAAGGCGCACTGCAGGCGCTTGAGGAGCGGGTTGGTGCGGGAGCAGCACGAATCCGACTGCTCCTCGTGGGGCAGGCCTCGCAGGTGTCTGGTGCCGAGCTCGTGCCCGGATTCGCCGTCGGCGATACCTCACTCGTCGACGAGCATCTGCACGCGATCATGCTTGAGAGCACCCTGACCCACCTGACCGCCGTCTCCGGAAGCAACACGGGGCTGGTCATCGCCGCCGTGATCTGGTGCGTCGGCCGTCTCGGCGGTGGGCGAAAGACACGCATTGTCGCCGCATCCTGCGGCCTCCTCGCGTTCGTGACCATCGTCGGGCCCGATGCCTCGGTGCGGCGTGCAGCGGTGATGGCCGCAGTGCTGCTCATCGGATCGTTCGGCGGCCGACGCGCAGCCGCGCTCCCCGCGCTGGGATTCGCCGTGCTCGCCCTCCTCGCACTCGACCCCTGGCAAGCGCTGCAACCGGGCTTCGCGCTCTCCGTCAGCGCCACCTGCGGAATCCTGCTCCTGGCATCGCCCCTCACTCGATGGCTGCATCGACGCGTACGCCTCCCGAAGGCACTCGCACTGCCCCTTTCCGTTGCTCTCGCCGCCCAGCTGTCGTGCGGGCCGCTCCTGCTCCTCCTGCAACCTGGACTCTCCGCGGCAGGGGTGATCGCGAATCTGCTTGCCGCCCCCGCGGCTCCCCTCGGAACCGGCCTCGGCCTGCTGGCCGCCGTACTCGGGCCGATCGCGCCCTCCGCCGCCGCGCTGCTCGTCCAAGCTGCGAGTCGTCCGGCAACCTGGATTGCCGCAACCGCGGAGGTCTGCGCCCAGCTACCCGGCGGACGCTGGAATTGGCCGGACGGCTGGTCTGGTGCGCTCGCGCTCGCAGCCTGCGAGTTGACCCTGCTTTTGGGGTGGGCGCTCTCCAGCGGACGTATCGGCCTCCTCGGCGCCGGACGGGCACCGACACGGCAGCCCTGGCAGGCACGAGCGCAGACGCCTGTGCCGATCCGCATCGTGGCCACGGGCCTCGTCAGCGGAGCCATCGCCACGATCCTCGCCCTCACGCTTGTTGCACCGCTCGCCACGCAGCTCTCCACCCCGAAGAACTGGATGGTCGTCGCGTGCGACGTCGGTCAAGGCGACGCGATCTTGGCGCGCGACGCTCGCCGCCCCGAGGAGGTCATGCTGATCGACACTGGAGACGACCCCCAACTCCTGAAACGATGCCTCAGCAGGTTCGGCGTCACGCGCATCGCCCTGCTCGTTCTCACGCACGATGACCGCGACCACGTCGGAGCCCTTGAGAGTGTGCTGCAGCAGGTGGACGCCGCACTCATCTCACCCACGCTCCACGGGGAGTCGGCCCATCAACGGCCGATCGTCCGCATGCTCGAACAGACCGGGGTCGCCTACCGCATCGGCACGGCCGGCGACCGGCGAGCCGGGGCGTCGGGCCTGCGCTGGGAAGTGCTCGCACCCGGCTCAGGCACCCGGCCGGCCACGAGCAACTCGGCAAGTCTCGTGCTCCTGCTCGAAGTGGGAGACCATCGAGTGCTGCTCCTCGCAGACACCGGATACGAAGAGCAAGCACCACTGCTCCGAGCCGCAGCACTGGCACGCATCGATATCGTGAAAGTCGCCCACCACGGCAGCCGTGATCAAGACCCCACGCTCTTCGACCGCATCGACGCCGACTGGGGGCTGATCTCCGTCGGTGCGGAGAACCACTACGGACATCCAAATGAGGAAACGCTGGGAGCCCTCGCCCGGTCGGGCACTCGTGCGCTGCGGACCGACCAGCATGGCAGCATCGCGTTGATCCCCCAGCACGATGGACTCCTCGTTCCCTGGTTCGAGCGCGCGGAGTAGTCGGTGCCCCACCAAACGCTCCGCCACGCGCGCACTGTCGGTGGCGACGACTAGGCTTGAGCCGTGGCAACGGCAACCAGGGCAAGCAAAGCGAAGATCGCAAAGATCAGCTACCACGAGGCGCGCCCGGCACCCGTGGTGCTCATCAGCGGACCCGAGCAGTACCTTGCCGATCGCGCCGGTCGCTCCATCCGAGAGTTCCTTCGCACGGTCGACGCGGCACTCGAGATTCACGACATCGACGCGGCCGGCTATGGACAGGGCGAACTGTTCACCGTAGCGAGCCCCTCGCTGTTCGCCGAACCGAGGCTCATCAGAGTCGAAGGCGTCGAAAAAGCGAGTGACGCCTTTCTGGAGGACGCGAAGCGATACCTCGCTCAACCCGCCGAAGATACCACCCTCGTGCTCCGTCACGGGGGCGGCCAACGCGGTAAGGCACTGCTCGACGCCGTGCGCGGCGATGCGGGTGCCGCCCTCGGCGCGATCGAAGTGGTCTGCGCCGAAGTGAAGAAGGACTCCGACCGCCTGAGTTTCGCGCAGTCCGAGTTCCGTCGACTCGAAGCGCAGATCGCGCCCAACGCGCTGCGCGCACTCGTCGCCGCCTACCAGGGCGGTCTCGGCGAACTGGCCGGCGCCATCGAACAGCTCGTCTCGGACATCGGCAAGCGGATCACCGAGTCCGATATCGAACGCGCGACGGAAGGTCGAGTCGAGGCCGGAGCCTTCAAGGTCGCCGACGCCGCCACCGCGGGACGCGCCGCAGACGCGCTCGTCCTGCTGCGTCAAGCCCTCAGCACGGGCACCGATCCGATCCCGATGCTCGCGGCCCTCAACATGAAGGTCCGCGCGATGGCGCGCGTCTACGGTGCTCGCGGAAGCTCGGGAGAACTCGCCTCTGCATTCGGAATGGCCCCATGGCAGGTCGAACGCGCGCAGAAGGAAACGCGCGGTTGGACCGAAGGAGACTTGGCCAGGGCAATCGACCTCGCAGCCGAAACCGAGCTTTCCCTCAAGGGCGGCTCACGCGACCCAATCTACGCGCTCGAGCGCTACGTGCTCTTCGTGGCGCGACACGGCCGCTGACCGCTCGTCGCGCCACGAAGGCGGCGGCAGGCCTTACGGCTTCGTCGCAATACTCACGATCTTCGGCACGCGAACGATCACGTTGACCACCTGGCGATCCCCGATCGCCCGCTGAACGGCCTCGGATGAACGTGCCGCAGCCTCTGCATCCGCCTCGCTGACCGAGGCGGACAGCGTCAGGCGATCACGCACCTTCCCGTCCACCTGCACGATCAGCGTCACCTCGTCCTCGACGAGCAGCGCCTCCTCGGCAGCCGGCCAGGCGACCAGCGCAACGGTCGGCTCATGCCCGAGCTTCGACCACATGTCCTCAGCCGTGTAGGGCGCAAAGAGGGAGAGGATCATCGCGATCGCCTCGGCAGACTCCCGCACCGCCGGATCCGCCGCCCCGGCCCCGGAGTCGATCGCCTTCCGGGTCACGTTGACCTGATCCATCAGCCTCGCGATGAGAACATTGAACTTGTAATGCTCTACGAGGCCCGGAGCGTCCGCCAGCAGCTTGTGGGTGTGCCTGCGCAGACCCTGATCCCCAGAAGCGAAGTCGATCCCGGGAGCACTCGCGACATCACCCGCGACGCGCCACGCGCGGGCCAGGAACTTCGCAGAACCCTGCACCGACACGTCGGCCCAGTCGATATCGTCCTCGGGCGGGCCAGCGAATGCCAGCGTCACTCGAAGCGCGTCGGCACCGTGCTGTTTCAGCTCCGATGCGAACTCGACGAGATTGCCCTTCGATTTCGACATCTTCGCGCCGTCCTGCAGCACCATTCCCTGATTCAGCAGCGCCGTGAACGGCTCATCGAACTCCAGGTAGCCGAGATCGTGCAGCACCTTTGTGATGAAGCGCGAGTAGAGCAGGTGCAGGATGGCGTGCTCGACGCCGCCCGCATACTGGTCGATAGGGCCCCAGGAGTTCACGAGCGCGGGATCGAACGCCTGCGTCTCGTCCGTCGATGAGAGGAACCGGAGGTAGTACCACGAGCTGTCCACGAACGTGTCCATCGTGTCGGGGTCACGCGTCCATGCCTCGCCGTCGGGATCGGTCACGGTCGCCCACTCGGTCGCAGCGCCCAGCGGCGAGGAGCCCTTGGGCTTGAGGTCGAGCCCCTCCGACGCCGGCAGACGCACCGGCAGTGCCTCCTGCGCGACCGGACGCATCTCGCCTTCGTTCCCCGCGCCCGCTCCGTGCAGGATCGGGATGGGAGTGCCCCAGTAGCGCTGGCGCGAGATCAGCCAGTCGCGCAGACGGTAGGTCTTCGCCGCGCGGCCGGTACCGCGCTCCTCCAACACCTCGATCGCGCGCGAGATCGCCTCGGCCTTGCGCAGCCCGTCGAGCGGACCCGAATTCACGAGCACACCGTCGCCGCCGGTTGCGACACCGCTCTCCGCCGGATCGGTCAGCACTTCGCCGTCCTCGTCCCGCACCTCGACGACCACACGCACCGGCAGTTCGAACTTGCGAGCGAAGTCGAGGTCTCGCTGGTCATGCGCCGGCACGGCCATGATCGCGCCATGACCGTAGTCGGCGAGCACGTAATCGGATGCCCACACCGGAATGCGTTCTCCGTTGACCGGATTGATCGCGAAGTGATCGAGGAAGACGCCGGTCTTCTCGCGATCGGCGTTCTGCCGGTCGATCTCGCTCTGCTTCTGCGTCTGCGTCAGGTATTCCTCGAACTGCATACGCGCTTCGGGCGACGCGCTCGCTGCCAGTTCGGCCGCCAGGTCGCTATCGGGAGCCACCACCATGAAGGTCGCACCGTAGAGCGTGTCCGGGCGCGTCGTGAACACGGGAACCTTCGCCTCGCGTCCTTCGATCTCGAACTCGACCTCGGCGCCCTGCGAGCGACCGATCCAGTTGCGTTGCATGTTCAGCACCTTGGCGGGCCACTGGCCCTCGAGCTGGTCGAGGTCGTCCAGGAGGCGATCCGCGTAGTCGGTGATTCGGAAGTACCACTGCGTCAGCTTCTTCTTGACTACGATGGCGCCTGAGCGCTCCGAAGTGCCATCGGCGAGCACCTGCTCGTTTGCGAGCACCGTCTGGTCCACCGGATCCCAGTTCACCCAGCTCGCCTTGCGGTAGGCGAGACCTTTTTCGTAGAGCTTCAGGAAGAGCCACTGATTCCACTTGTAGTACTCGGGGTCGCTCGTGTGCAGCACACGGCTCCAGTCGAAACTGGGAGCGTAGATCCGGAAGCTTGCCTTCTGCTGCGCAATGTTGGCGTAGGTCCATTCGCGAGGATCGATCCCGCGCTTGATCGCCGCATTCTCGGCAGGCAGACCGAAGCTGTCCCAGCCGATCGGGTGCAGCACGTCGTAGCCGCGTCCGCGCCAGTAGCGGGCGAGGACGTCGCCGAAGCAGAAGGCCTCGGCGTGACCCATGTGTAGGTCGCCCGATGGGTACGGAAACATGTCGAGCACGTACTTCTTGGGCTTCTGGCTTTCGAGGTCGTTCGGCACCTCGAAGGGCTTCAGATCGTCCCAGACGGGAAGCCAGCGATCCTGGATCGCCTGGAAGTCGTACGCAAGGGCTTCAGCGTCACCCGCGCTGTTCGCCTGCTGTTCGACTCCGCTTGACCCGCTGCTCGCTTGACGCTCGCTCATACACACCTCGATACATCGAAAACCGGCTCGCCTGGGCGAGCGCACACACTGTCTAAGAATAGCGCTATCGCGCGGGAGTTCCGGCCCGGCCCGCATCGCCCGCAGATCGGCTTCTCGAGCGACAGCATCATCTCGTCCGGCTAGCGCACCGCGGCACCCGACCGGAGGTCATGCGACTACCGGGATTCGGGCGTCTCTGGGCCCGACCTGGGCTCCCTTTCCGCCACGGGAGCGACAGCGATCGCGCTGCGCAGCGCCGCGAGCAGCGGTCCCGCCTTCAACTGTTTCTCCGAGAGCTCGGACCTCGGGTCGCTGTCCGAGGTCACTCCCCCGCCGGCTCCGATGAGGGCTCGCTGATCGTGCCCTCGCCGACCGCGCAGCTCGACGCAGCGAATGCTCATCGCGAGCTCCGCGTCGCCCCCGTCGTCGAGCCATCCGAAACAGCCCGAATAGAGGCCGCGCGCGCGCCCTTCGAGCGCAGCGAGCAGTTGAACTGCCCGTCGTTTCGGTGCGCCCGTCATCGATCCGCCCGGGAAGCAGGCCTCGATCGCGTCGAGGGCATCGGTGCCCGCGCGCATCCTTCCTGCGATGGTACTGACGAGCTGGTGCACACGCGGGTGCGGTTCGACCCGGAGGAATCCATCGATATGCACCGTGCCCGGTTCGCAGACTCGGCTGAGGTCGTTGCGCATCAGATCGACGATCATCAGGTTCTCGGCTCGCTCCTTCGGATCGTTGGCGAGGTCCTCGGCGAGGAGCGCATCCTCTTGGGGCGTGTTGCCCCGCGGACGGGTGCCCTTGATCGGGTGCGTGGCCAGCGACGAACCGCGTTTGCTCAGGAAGCGCTCTGGGCTGGCGCTCACGAGTGCGCGCGTCCCCGCGACGATGATCGCACCGCGAATCGCGGATCCGCCGGAGACCAGCTCACGGTAGAGGTCGAGCGGGTCGACGTCGGCAGCGGCGATCTCTGCCGAGTCCGTGAGGCAGAGGACGTAGGCATCGCCGTCGTGGATCGCGCTCTTGCAGGACCTCACATCGGCGAGATAGCGCTCGCCGCTGCGCCGCCACGCCGATGTCGCAGCCTGCAGAGGCGAAGCATCCCGGTCGCGGGCGTGGCGCGGCCGAATCTCTTCTTCGAGTGACGGACCGTGCAGTTCGATCCAGGCGTCGATGTCTTCGTCATTCGGTCCGCGCAGTTCAGCAGAAGCTCGCGCGTGGTCGAGCACCAGGACGATCGCCGGCCGGAGCGCGAAAGCGGGCGGAACCTCATCATGGGCCGGATCCTCGCCCATCAACCCGACACCGAATTCGTAGCCGAGCGCAACGACCCACCCCGTGTCGTCTTCGCTGCGATGGCCGCGGAGGCCCTGCAGAAATGTCTGTTCGCGGCTCCGCTCGGCCAGCCGGATCTCGGCCGCCGCGCCGAGATAGCTCAGACCGGAGTCGCCCTCGGGATCGACGGCGGATCCGTCGAGCCAGAACCAGGCGTCCGAGCGCGCCAGACTGCGCGCGACTGCTGCCGTGTCGCGCGGCCAGCTGACTGCGCGCACGACCACTCGACCACTTTACTGCGCCCGTCGCCGCGTCGCCTGCCCGTCTGCCCGTCTGCCCGTCCCAGGCCGAGCGATGGTGTCCGTGCCGTGATCAAGCTGCAAGGATGGGGACATGCCGCATCACTCCGATGAACTTCTGGTCGCCGATTCGTTTCGCGTCCGCGCGAGTCCAGGGACCGGACAGGCCGAGGCGCGGGGACTCTCGCACCACCTGGCACGCTTCTCGCTCTCCGCGTACGAGGCGAGCGACCGATCGATTCGCGGAATCGGCAACTTCCTCGATGACGCCCGGGCTCGCATTGCCGAGTTCGGCCCGGGGTTTCCACGATGGGAGCTGTGGAAATCGGCAGACGGCTCGCTCGAGACGCGGTTGACCCTTCGTGCCCTTCCCGAGTTGCAGGACAGGATCGAACTCGCGACCGCAACCGAGCCGATCGCGCCGCATGCGACGCGCAAGGGCCCGAACCTCGCGCACTACGCGGAATTGAACCGCGTGCTGGGGGCCGAAGCGCTGCTGACGGGAGAGGATGGTTCGGTGCGTGAGGGAGCGACGACCTCGATCGTCTGGTGGGACGGATCTCGCGGATATTTCATCGCCCAGCGGGAACGGGTGGAATCGGTGTCTGAACAGCTGGTCAGGCTCACCGCGGAGGCATACGGCACGGCGTTCGCTCCCTCGGACGCGACCCCCTCGAGTCTGGTGGAGAAGGAGGTCTGGGCAGTCAACGCGTTGCACGGCATCAGGGTGGCGACCACCATCGACGGCGTCCAGTTGCCTGCCCCCGATGAGGATCGCCTGAGCAGATTCCGGGCTGCACTCGACCAGGCTTGGCAGCCGGTCGCGGTTCCGTTCGACTAGTCGAGCAGGAGCATCAGCACGACCAGGCTCAGACCATATGCCGCACCGCCGAACTGCACGAAACGCACCCACAGGGGCACACGGCGCTGCAGCGGCGTGGTCTGCAGTTCTGCCACGCGACGCGAGATGAGAGGCGCCTGCGAATCCAGTCGATCCGGCGGGGACGACCGAGCTTCCGGGCCTGTCCGGACCACGCGATCGGAGTCGGAGGAGCGCCAGCGCTCCCAGGACCTGAACTGCGGCAGCACCGCATCGAGGGCCCGCGACACGAGCGCCCATCGCTCGGGGAGCAGCGCGCTGAGCTGTTCCTGGCTGGAGAGGATGAGCACGTCGTCGCGGAACTCCGCCTCCAGTGTCACAGCGCCATCGATGAAGCTTGCCATCACATCGGGGGTGAAGAGATACAGGGCGTCCCGTTCGAAGCCGGGCGCGCAGAACAGCCTGAAGTGCCGGTCGAAGTCGCCCTCGAGGCTCAGACGCTGGTGCTGCGCGAGTCCTGCCCCGAGCGAGAGCGCGACATCGTTGCGAGTGGAATCGAGCACGATATGCGGCATCGGCGCCGGCAGCCGCACCGCCACATAGCCGAGCGCGTAGAAGGTGGCACCCGACTTCGATCCGGGCGCCGGGAGATGCAGGTTCCCGACCTCCACAGGAATCGGCTTGCTCCCCCGGATCAGGTCGAAGACTTCTGCGCCATTGTCCAGCTGGGCTTTGGGAGCGTAGGTCATTCCGTTCTGCGCTGCGAACTGCGAGAGGCGAAATCGGGAGAACTGCTGCCGTTTCCCGCTTCGCATGAGCCAGAGCACGAGCGCTGCGATCAGGAAGTACGCGATCGTTACCGGGATCACCAGCACCAGGCCGTATGCGAAGCGCTCGATCGGCTCGTCGAAGGCACGGTTGTCGGTCTGCAGCGTAAGCGCCCACACCACGGTCGCTGCACAGGCCAGGATCCATCCGAAGAAGGCGACCGTGTCGACCACTGCGGTGGCCGTGGTCCGCACAACCGGGACGGGATGGGGACCGAACTGCGCATCGGCGGCACGCTCGAACGCGGATGCATCGTCGAGGTCGATCGCCCCGGTCAGGGCGTCGGTCGTGAAGCGGATCGGATTCATTCCTGCTCCGACCTCCTGCTCACGTGACAGCGCCGCGCTCCTGGAACTCCGGCGCGCGCCAGATCTCCTCGTCGAGCACCCGACGCATCGTCTCCACCGCGTCCCAGACGTCCGCGTAACCGTTGTAGAGCGGAGCGAAGCCGAACCTCAGCACCTCTGGCTCACGATAGTCCCCGACGACTCCCTCGGCGATGAGCGCCTTCATCACGGCGAATCCGTCAGGATGGCGGAAGCTCACGTGGCTGCCGCGGATCTGCTCGTCTCGCGGCGTGATCAGGGTCAGCGGATGTCCGGAGAGCCGATCCTCGACCAACGAGATGAACAGCGAAGTGAGCGCGAGCGACTTCGCGCGCAGCTGGGTCTGGTCGACGCGCAGTGCGAGATCGATTCCCACCTCCATCGTCGCCATGGAGAGGATGGGCTGGGTACCCACGAGCATGCGGCTCGCACCAGCCGCCGGCGCATAGTTCACGGCCATTTCGAACGGCTTCTGGTGACCCCACCAGCCGGAGAGCGGCTGCTCCACGCGGTCGAGATACCGTTCCGCCACCCAGATGAAAGCCGGTGATCCTGGGCCGCCGTTGAGATATTTGTAGGTGCAGCCTACGGCAAGATCCGCATTCGCGTCGGCGAGGTCGACCGGGACGGCCCCGGCGGAATGGCAGAGGTCCCAGATCATCAGCGCACCCGCGGCGTGGACGAGCGAGGTCACGTCTTTCATGCGCCACATCGCGCCGCTTCGGTAATTGACGTGCGTCAGCATCACGGCGGCGACTTCGGTGCCGGCATCCCCGCTGAGTGCTGCTTCGAGCGAGGCCGCATCGTCGATCAGGTGGAGCTCATAGGAGGCGCCGTCGACCGTCCCGAGCACATCGATGAGCCCCTCGACCATGTAGAGGTCGGTCGGAAAGTTCTCGCGCTCGGATATGATCACCCGACGACCGGGCGCGTCCCGTTGCTGGATCCGCAGGGCAGCTGAGAGCGCTTTGAACACATTGATCGAGGTGGTGTCGGTCGCTACGCAGCCGCCGCCACCACCGCCGATCAGTCGGCCGATCTTCTCGCCGATCCTCTGCGGCAATGCGAACCAGTGGTTCTTATTCCAACTCCCGATGAGGTCGTGCCCCCATTCTCGTTCGAGTACGTCCCTCGCGCGCTCTGCCGCTGCCGCCGGTCGTGCGCCGAGAGAGTTGCCGTCGAGGTAGATGAGTCCCTCGGGCAGCGAGAACTCTTCGCGAAATCCTGCGAGTGGATCGTTTCGGTCCGCGGCCTCACAGGCCTCGCGGCTGGACAGTGCGCTCGCTCCGTTGTTGCTCATCACGCCATGCTAGATCAGACGGCCGCTGCTTCGTCAGACCCTGTGCACGACTTTTTCTCAAGTCTTTCCGAGAAGAACGAGCGGGGGAAGGGAGGGGAGGCGGCGCTGAGGCATCGCGTCTGTCGGTCGGCGGTTTACAACGCGACACGCGATCGGGTCGCCACTGGGTGTTCGTGGGCGATTTCCGTCGCTCGCGGGCAGCGCACGGTAAAGTGATATCATATTAATATCATCTGATTCGAAGGAGACACCGATGACCGCCCAACCCCCCACCTCCCCGAACACCTCCGACGACGAGGTCGTCCAGCCCGTCAGCACCGAGCCGGTGGGGCACGACGGCATTCGCGTCGACATCGAAGAGAACTCGGCGTGGCATCTGGGCTCAGGCATTGCGATCACGGTATTCCTGCTGAGCATCATCGGCTTCATTCTCGGCGTGGGCCTGTGCATCCGCGGCGGAGTGCTCCTCGACAACGGTGAGGGCGGACTCGGTGCCTTCACGCTGCTGCTGGGAGTGGTCCTGGCCATCGCCTCCGCACTCTGCTGGGGCATGCTCACGATCGTCGCCCCGGGGCAGACCTCAGTACGGCAGTTCTTCGGCCGCTACGTGGGGACGGTCCGTCGCAACGGCATCAGTCTCGTGGCTCCGTTCACCACAGGCAAGAAGGTCTCGGTGCGCGTGCACAACTTCGAGACCAACGAGCTGAAGGTCAACGACTCCGACGGCAACCCGGTGCACATCGCCGCCATCGTGGTCTGGCAGGTCGCAGATACTGCAAAAGCGGTATTCGCGGTCGAAGCGTACAACGAATTCATCGAGACACAGGCTGAGGCCGCGCTTCGCCATGTCGCCACCACCCATCCTTACGACGAGCCGGCTCCCGGTGAGCAGTCCCTACGAGGCAGCACCGATCTCGTCTCCGCAGAGCTCGCCGAAGAGGTCGCCGCGCGCGTCGCGATCGCCGGCCTCGAAGTGCTCGAGGTCCGCATCTCATCGCTGGCCTACGCACCTGAGATCGCGCAAGCGATGCTGCAACGCCAGCAGGCCAGTGCCATCATCGCCGCACGCGAGAAGATCGTCGAGGGCGCTGTCACCATGGTCGAGCAGGCGCTCGCTCGACTGGAGAACGATGGTGTCGTCGTACTCGATGACGAACGACGTGCGCAGATGGTCTCGAATCTGCTGCTCGTGCTCACGAGCGAGCAGCGCGCCACACCGGTGATCAACGCGGGATCCCTTTACTAGCCGCACCCGAATATCCATGACCGCAGAATCACCCGACCGGGGCATACCCGCGACAGCGAGTCGCAGCAGGAAGCAACTCCTGCTGCGACTCGACCCTGCCGTGCACGCGGCGGTGGCAAAATGGGCCGCCGACGATCTCCGGTCGGTGAACGCACAGATCGAAGTGATTCTTCGCAACGCTCTCATCGAGGCAGGCCGCGATCCTCGACCCACACCGATGCGTGGACGCGGACGCCCTCCTCGCCAACAACACCACGACTGATGCGCTCCTAGAGCGCAAGCGTTGAGGCCGGCACCTCCGCGGGCAATTCGGTGTGCGTGATCAGCACGACTGCACGATCCTTCGGCACCGCGCCCAGCAGGTCGATCAGCAGCCGGTCGGCGAGTTCACGGTCGACCCCCGCGGTGGGCTCATCGAGGATCACCACCGGGAAGTCCGCGAGGATCGCACGCGCGAGTGCGATGCGCTGCGCCTGCCCGCCGGAGACCAGGGCTCCGCGCTCGCCCACCCGATCGTCGAGTCCGCCGCGCGCTCGAACCCACTCGCCGAGTCCGACACGATCCAGCACTTCGATCAGTTCGGCGTCGCTCGCGCGCTCGCGAGCGAACTTCAGGTTCTGTCGGAGGTCCGCATCGAAGAGATGCGGCTGCTGCTCGATGAGCCCCACGATCCCGCGCACTTCGGTCTCAGGGAGATCTCGCACCTCCACGCCGCGGATCCGGTACGACCCTGCGTACTCGAGCAGACGAACGAGCGCGAGTGCGAGCGTCGATTTGCCTGCTCCGCTCTCTCCCGTGATCACCAGCGTCTCCCCGGCGCGCACATCGAAGGAGACGCCAGAGACGGCGGTTGCGGCTGCGCCGGGATGTCGTACGGAGAGTTCTCTTGCCGAGAGCAACGGGGCTCCGGGGTCCGCATCGAAGTCGAGCGAAACCGGATGCTCCGTGAGGAATTCGTGGGAAGGAACCTCCGGCGGCAACGGAGCCTCGGTCAGCTCGGCGACTCTCCTCGCACTCGCCAGCACGGTTCGCCGCGCGACGAGCGCCCCCGGGACCTGCGCGAATACCTCGAACACGGCCGCCGGCACGATCACGGCTGCGGCGAAGAGGGGTGCCGAGAGCCCGCCCGCAGTGCTCAGGGACGGGGCGAGGGCGAGCAGCACGAGCACGGAAGCCACTCCGGATGCACCCGACAGCAGCGCCGCAGTGAGGCCCGCGGATCGAACCCGCGTCGACTGCGCCTCCGCAAGTCGGCCCTCGGCCTCGGCAATGCGCGCGCGTTGCACCTCGAGCGCACCGAATGCGGTCAGGACCTCAGCGGCGGAGAAGCGTTCGAGCAGCGCATCTGAAAGATCGGCACGAGCCTGCGCCAGGGCACGATCGCTCGTCGCGGAGATGCGCGACGAAAGCCAGACGGCACACGCTCCGGCGATCAACAGCGCCAGCGCGAGGATGAGTGCGGCGAGCGGTGAGATGAGCGCGAGTGCGGCAACGCTCAGCAGCACCACGATCATGCTCACGATGAAGGGCTGGCGAACTCGCAGCGGCTCGTCCTGCAGTTGATCGACATCATCGACGAATGCTGTCAGCACGTCGCCCCGCCTATGGGACTCGATCGCACCCGGCACGCGCGGAATGAGCGACTCGAACGTGCTGGAGCGAAGCACCGCGAGCTGGGCGAGGGCGGCATCGTGGCTCGCGAGCCGCTCGGCGTACCGGAACGCGGCACGCCCGATGGCGAACGCACGCACGCCAACGATCGCGAAGGTCAGGTGCAGGATCGGCGGCTGCTCACCCGACCGCACGATGAGCCACATGCTGAGGGCGAGCAGTCCCACGACGCAGAGATCTGCGAGAACGCCGAGGGTCGTTCCGAGCATGGAGCGCCGTGTGGGCGGAACCGCTCGACGGAGCACGGTGGTGATCTGTGCGCTGGTCATACCCCGGCCTCCCCGATTCGTACCACCCGGTCAGCCCGATCGATCAGCGCCTGCCTGTGGCTGACGATCAGCACAGCCCGGCCCGCGTCGGCCTCCGCTCGAAGCACCTCGGCGATTCTGGCCTCGCTCTCGGAATCGAGCGCGGAACTCGGCTCATCGAGCACCAGCGCCGCCGCATCCGTGCGCCAGGTGCGGTACAGCGCCCTCGCGATCGCCACGCGCTGGGCCTGCCCGCCGGACAGTCCGGTGCCCTGCGCCCCGAGCATACGGTCGGCCGAGATGTCGCCGAGACCCACGGCGTCCAGTGAGCGTTCCATCAGTCGAGGATCGGCCTGCTCGTCGCCGAGCGTCACATTGTCGGCAACGCTGCCCTGCAGCAGGCCCGGACGCTGCCCCGACCAGGCGAGCTGCTCCGGTCGGCGGAGTTCGCCCGCAGCGGGCGTGACGAATCCGAGCAATGCCGATACGAGCGTACTCTTCCCCGTTCCCGACGGACCCGCGAGAGCGATGATCTCCCCCGCGCTGACGGCGAAGGACACCGGCCCGATGGTCTGCTCGCCACGCTGCACGCACACCTCGTCGAACTCGATCGCCCGCGCCCTCGCACCCCCCGGTCGAGCAGCTGCGTCGGCGGGTTCGGCAGCACGGGCTGCCGGCGAAGCAGCGCCGTGGGCACCGGGACCGGCGCCCACGCCTGAAACCGCAGGACCCGCGTCGCCCTCGCCTTCGATGATCTCGAATACCTGCTCCGCGGCCGCCAGGCCCTCGGTGGACGCGTGGAATGCGGTGCCGACCGCACGGATGGGAATGAAGGCCTCGGGAAGCAGGAGCAGCACGAACAGGCCGAGCGCAAGAGAGAACTCCCCTTCCACCAGCCGAGTGCCCACGGTAACCGCGACGAGTGCGATCGAGAACGTGCCGGCCAGATCGAGTACGAACCCGGAAAGGAAGGTCACGCGCAGCACCTGCATGGTGCGGCTTCGATACTCAGCGGTCTCTCGTGCGATCCGCTGCACCTGGCGCTCCTCGCGCCGGAATATCTTGAGCGTCGTCAGCCCCTCCACCACGTCGAGGAACGAGCGCGAGAGATGCTGCAGTTGATCCCACTGCTTCTGCTGCACGCCGCGCGTCGCGAGCCCGATGAGCACCATGAACACTGGAATCACGGGAAAGACGATGATCACGACGAGGCCGCTCACCGGGTCGGCGAGCAGCACGGCGAGCACGAGCAGCGGGGTTGCGCAGAAGGTGAGGATCAGTTGGGGCAGATACCCGGAGAAATAGCCGTCCAGCGCATCGAGCCCCCGTCCGAGAACGGTCGCTCCGCTCGCATCCGCGCTCGATGAGAGCGAATCGGGCGACCGGGAGTCGATCGCGTCCAGCGCCGCACTGCGCAGCTGCGCCTTGACCTGCACTGCGCCATGTGCCGCAAGGGCGTCCATCGCCCAGGAGGCCCCTGAGCGCACGAGCAACGCGAGGAGCGCCACCATCACCAATGCGGGCAGGGCGTCCGCCGGAGAGGCACTCTCAGCCACGCGGCCCGCCGCACCCCCCATCCCGCCGAGCACGGGAAGGACGAGCAGTGCGAGCGCCTGAGCGATGCACCAGCACCAGGTGATGACGGCGAGGGTTCGCAGCAATCCGAAGAGCCCCCCGAGTCCGAGTACGGTGCGTGCACCGCGTGCATAGCGCAGGAGTCTCGGGTCGAGGGGCTTCATCAGATCTATCTTAGGCGGCGGCTACCGGTTCATGGTCATCCGCAGGAATGTGCTCGCGCGACAAACGCTTGCGGAAGATCCAGTAGGTCCACGCCTGGTACGCGAGGACCAGCGGCAGCGTGAACCCGGCCACCCAGGTCATCAACTCGAGCGTCTTCTGCGAACTCGCCGCACCCTGTATCGACATCGAGAACTCGGGATCGACGTTCGAGATCATCAGATACGGATAGAGTGCCATGAAAATAGTGAGCAGCGCACACGCGATGGTCAAGGCGTTGAAGGTGAAGGCCCAGCCCTCGCGGCCCCGGAGATTGGCGAAGAAGCCCGCCACAACGGCGAGCGCGGCAAGCGCGGCCATGATGATGACCGCCCCGAAGTTGGGATCGCCCACCCTCATCAGCACCGTCCATACCAGGAAGGCGGCGGCGACGGCGATGGTGACAACGCCGGCTTTCGTCGCCAGGGAGCGCGCACGATCCCGCATCTCGCCCGAGGTCTTCAACGCGATGAATACCAGGCCGTGCGTGAAGCACAGAAGCATCACGGCGACGCCGCCGAGCAGACCGTAGGGGTTCAGCAGTGTGAGGAGCGAGCCTTCGTACACCCAGCCTCCGGTTTCGAGCGGCACAATCGGAAGCCCCTGAACCAGATTCGCGAACGCCGTGCCCCAGAGGAGCGGCGGCAGCAGCGAACCCCAGAAGATGAACCGATCGAACCAGCCCGTCCAGCGGGGTCCCTTGCCCTGGTGCCGGAACTCGAAGGAGACGCCTCGCAGGATGAGCGCAACGAGGATCAACAGCAGCGCCAGGTAGAAGCCCGAGAACATCGTCGCGTACCACTCCGGAAATGCGGCGAAAAGACAGGCGCCGGCGACGATCAACCAGGTTTCGTTGAGGTCCCACACGGGACCGATGGTGTTGATGATAAGCCGACGGTCGACATTGTCCTTGCCGAGGATCGGCAGCGCCATGCCGACACCGAAGTCGAACCCGTCGAGCACGAAGTACCCGATCAGCAGTACGCCGACAATAAGGAACCAGAGAATTGTGAGATCCATTTCGATTGCTCCTAGTACACCGTTGCGAGTTTCGCGTGGTCGACGTCGTCACCTGTGCCGTCTTCGGATTCCTCGATCTCGGGCGGGCCAGCCTGCACCGCTTTCACGATGAGCTTGAACTCCACCACGGCGAGCGCCCCGTACACGACCGTGAACACGATGAGCGAGACGAGCACCGCCCACCCGGGAACCCCGGGAGAGACACCGGACTCGGTGGTCATCACCCCGAACACGAGCCACGGCTGGCGACCCATCTCGGTGAACACCCAACCGACGAGCGAGGCGATCATCGGGATCGGAGCGGTCCAGATCGCAACCTTCCAAGCCCAGGCGGGAACGTCGCGGTTCTTCCGTGTGAGCCAGAGCCCCACGACGGACACGAGAGTCGCGAGCGCGCCCAGGCCGATCATCCATCGGAAAGCCCAGTAGGTCACCCAGATGATCGGCATGAACATGCCGTCGCTCGGGCAGGTCAGCAGGGAGGAGTCGGCACCGCAGTACAGCGCAGTGTAGTCGGCCTGCAGATTGTTGATCCCCTCGACTTCGCTGGTGAAATCACCGTTCGAGAGGAACGAGAGCAAGTACGGAATGCGGATAGAGAAGATCTCGTGGAAGCCATCGGGGGTGCCGAGGCTGAAGATCGAGAACGAGGCGTCTGCACCCGATGCATTGGCGTACAGCGCTTCAGCGGCCGCCATCTTCATCGGCTGGGTCTCGGTCATCACCATACCGAGCGAGTGGCCCGTGAGTCCGACCCCCATGAACGCCAGAATGTTCGCCCAGAGGCCGAAGCGCAGGCTTGCACGCATCTCGTCTACGTATTGGTTGCGCTTCAGGTGCCACGCGGCGACGGCGACCATCACGGTCGCGCCGAACATCACCGAAGCGAAGATGGTGTGCGGAAACTGCCACACCGCGACCGGATTGGTGAGCACTGCGACGATGTCGGTGAGTTCGGCGCGCTGCGTCTCGGGGTTCAGCTCGTATCCCACTGGGTTCTGCATGAACGCGTTCGCGGCGAGAATGAAGTACGCAGAGAGCATGGTCGCGATCGAGGTCGCCCAGATCGTGGCCAGGTGGATCCTCTTCGGCAATTTGTCCCAGCCGAAGATCCAGAGACCGATGAAGGTCGCCTCGAGGAAGAAGGCGATGAGGCCTTCCATTGCCAGCGGCGCCCCGAAGATGTCGCCGACGAAGCGCGAGTAGTTCGACCAGTTCATGCCGAACTGAAACTCCTGCACGATTCCGGTCACGACGCCCATGGCGAAGTTGATCAGGAAGACCTTGCCGTAGAGCTTGGTCAGCCGAAGATACTTCACCTTGCCGGTGCGCACCCAGGCGGTCTGCAGGATGGCGACCAGAAAGCTCAATCCAATTGTCAGAGGGACGAAGAGAAAGTGGTACAGCGTCGTCAGCCCAAACTGCCAGCGGGCGAGCGTCAACGCATCTAAGAATTCGTTCACGAGTTCTCCAGGGTGACGGGCGCGCCCACTTGGGACGCACTCCCATAGTGAGCTCCGGAAAAGGCTGGTCACGCCTCGCGGATCTACCGGTTTTTGCCGGTCACCTGCGATTTTACCGAAGCTGAGCGTTTCCTGCGAATCAGTCTCGACGTGAAGTGAAACCTTATTTACCGTGAAGTGAAACCTTATCCGCTCAGATCGAGGCGCACGCCGGGCGCGAGCGTCGGCCCGGAGGAAGGAGCTCCCCCTAGACTGGTCAGGTGACGGAAGCCAGACGACCAGACAGTCGCCCGAAGTTTGCGGCGCGACTCGATGACTGGGTGCACCGCTACCGAGAGCGCCGAGTCGTGAAGCGCGGCAGGGCTCCCGGAGTGATCCCGTACATCGGCTACGGTTCGACCGAGTGGGTGCGCGTGCTCGGCCGCGTGCTCTACCTTCCCCTCACGAACCCGTCCGAAGAAGTCGACGCCGACGACTCGCAGCTGCAGCCGGTGGTCGCACAGGTCTCGCGCGTGAGAGGATGGCGCAGCTTCACCAGCGTGCACGTACCCCACTATCCGGTCAGAGTGCTCATCGACGGGCATCCCGTCACCGAAGTGGCCTCCGACCGAGGTGGCGTCATCGACCACGTCGTCCCGGTTCGCCTCTCCCCTGGCTGGCACACCATCACCCTGCAGGCGAGCGGGGCGGGGTCGGAGCGCTCCGAAGCCGTGCACGCTCCCGTATATGTGGCTGATCCCGCGGCGCACTTCGGCATCATCAGCGATGTGGACGACACCATTCTCAACACTGCGCTGCCGAAACCGCTCGTCGCGGCGTGGAACAGCTTCGTCGTGGACGAGCATGCCCGCACCTCCACTCCGGGCATGCCCGTGCTCTACGACCACCTGATCGCCAAGCATCCGGGCTCCCCCGTGATCTACCTCTCAACCGGTGCGTGGAACGTCGCGCCGGCCTTGAGCCGCTTTCTCGAACGCAATCTGTATCCGATGGGTTCGCTCCTGCTCACCGATTGGGGGCCCACCACGGATCGCTGGTTTCGCAGCGGCAAAGAGCACAAGACCCGTGAACTCTCCCGGCTCGCCAAAGAGTTTCCGGATATCAAGTGGGTGCTCGTGGGCGACGATGGTCAGCATGACGAAGAGCTGTACCAGCGTTTCGCGACGGCGCACCCGGAGAACGTCGCGGCCGTTCTGATTCGACAGCTCTCGGTCGGGCAGGCGGTCCTCGCAGGCGGTCGCTCGAAAGCTCGACTCCGGCGGAGCGTCAGCGGAGTGCCCTGGATATACGGCCCCGATGGAGCAACACTGCATCAGGAGCTGCGCTCGCTCGGCATTCTCTAGGCATGCGAGAGGGACGGTGTCTCCACCGCCCCTCTCGCATGCCTCGAATCCTCGGTCAATCGACCTCGGAACGATCGGCACCTCGACTCAGTCGAAGCACCGGCATTCGCAACGAACGCCTGGGAACCTCACTCCCCTGCGAGCGCAGCCTGCACATCGAGGGTGATCGTGACATCGCTACCGAGCAGGAGACCGCCGGTCTCGAGCGGTGCGTTCCACTGGATGCCGAAGTCCTCGCGCTTCACAACGGTCGTCGCTGTGAAGCCTGCCTTGTAGTTGCCGTATGCGTCAGAGCCGAAGCCGCCGAACTCGAAGTCGAAGGTGACGGGCTTGGTCACACCGCGGAGGGTGAGGTCGCCATCGATGGCGAAGTCGCTGCCGTTCTGTCGCACTCCGGTGCTCGTAAAGGTGAACTCCGGGAACTCCTCTGCTGCGAAGAAATCACCCGTGCGCAGGTGTCCGTCGCGATCCGCCTGATTGGTGTTGATCGAGGCCACCTCCACGGTCGCCTCCACCGTGGAGTCGAGCGGGTTCTCAGCGGTCACGAACGTGCCCGCGAAACGCTCGAACTTGCCCTTGACCTTGCTGATCGCGAGGTGGCGAACCGAGAAGCCCACCTCCGTGTGCGTCGGGTCGATGTTCCAGGTGCCGGTGCGGTAGCCGGGAATCTGATCGGCGGTGATGGTCATGGTGCCTCCATAGTTCTCGAGTGGATGATCCACGGGTCACGCTCGCGCGAGCGAGCCATTGATTGATGCTTCAACTAAATTTACTGTAGCAGGAATTTACTTGAAGCCGCAACTATTTCCTCGCATGACATTTCGAGAAAAACAGCCAGAAATGGCTGTTCACCTGACGCCGCGCGTCAGGACTGGCAGCCGGGGCACCAGTAGAGCTTGCGATTGCCCATCTCTT
>JBEBSS010000021.1:0-41550 GCA_040394175.1 Leucobacter soli
GCCCCACCGGAACCAATATGAGGGAGTACCCATGCCAGAACCCGTCGGCGCCGCCATCGCGTTCATACTGATGAACTTCACCGCGACGTTCACCATTGCCGGGCTCGTGATCGCGGGAATCGTGATTCTCGTACGCAGACCCGGCCGACACGGCGTCTTCCAGACGCTATTGACCTGGTTCCTCATGTTCGGGATCGGGATCACTTACATCTTCAACGGAGTCATGCACACCGTCTTCGGCGATCTGTCGGCTTCGCTGATCGGATGGGAGAACAATGGCTTCCAGGCCGAAGTAGGGTTCGCGAGTTTCGGCATCGGCCTCGTGGCCCTGATCGCTGCCCCGAAGCGGATGCCCGACAGCCTGAAGTTCGCAGCACTCGTCGGCCCGGCGTGCTTCCTCTGGGGCGCGGCCGGCGCACACATCGTCGACATCATCGAGCGCAGTAACTTCTCTTCGCACAACGCCGGTACCGTCCTCTATACGGACATCCTCATCCCCGTGCTCGGCTTTGCGCTCTGGACCGGAACCCGGCTCACCCGCACGGAGCGGAGCTCGTTGCGCGAAGCAGAGGGGACCGACCTCGTGGCCCGGATCTGAAACCTCGATCATCGCGGCTCCATCGCACATCTCACCTTGCACACGAACGTCGATGAACTCCCACTGGATCCTGGCCAGCACGCTGCTCGCGTTCGGGCCGCACGCGCTCTCGGAGGCCGTCTGCAGCCGAGCGCACGTGTGGCGGAGCACTGATCGCAGTGACGCAGGCTGAGATTCGCGAAGTGGATTCCGAAGCGACGGTCATCTCGTATAGTGAGTGAGGGGGGGGTCAGAAAGGACCCATGAACCCGATATCCCCCGCGCCAGGTCGATCCACCGCTCGATCTCCGCGCAAGCGTGCCTCCCTGTTCGGTGCTCGACAGGCAAACTTGGCGCTTCGCGTCACACCTCAGCGTGCCTGGTCCCGCGCCCACGCCATCCGCCTGGCCGTCACGTCGGCCGTGCCTGCCCGGGAGGCGAGATGATGGAAGGCTATCTGTGGTCCGCCCTCGCGATACTCTCGGTTGCCACGGCGCTGACCACCATGATGCTCGTTCGCGCCCGCCGACGGTTCGTTCGACAGGTTGAAGCCGAAGCTGCGGCCAGGGTCGACGCCGCCGCAGCATACGAGCGGATTTCGATCGCCGAGCGACATCAGCGGGAGGTGCTGCATCGGCAGTGGATGGAGTACGACGCGACCCTGCATGCCGTCCACAACGGGGAGATCGAGAAGGTTCGCCGATGGGCTGCAACCGGCATGAGGTGGGAGGCAAACTCGCGAGACCGCATCCTCGCGGTCGCCGAAGAGCTCGGACTCGATGGATTCGTGGGAACGAACGTGTGCTTTCGAGCGGTGGGAAGGAACCGTTCGTATGTGCATCAAATCGATCATCTGCTGGTCTCGCAGAAGGGAGTCCTGGTCATTGACTCGAAGAACTGGAACGGCCTCATCTTCCATCCCGCCGTGGAGAAGGGAAACTCGATAGCTCGCCGAATCGAACGGTTCGAATTGCTCCGGGGGCTTTCCTCGAGTGCAAGGTATGTGCTGCATGTGAGACCGGAGGAGCGCCCGACGGTTCTCCGCGACAACAGCCCGAGGGAACCCGTGAAACAGGTCCGGACGCAGGCGAAGGCACTGTCCCGGTACCTGGCCCTATCGGGAATGCACAAGGTTCCGTTCATCGCGACGTGTGTGTACTACTCCCACCCGGGAAGCATTCTCGTGAACGGCAGCTTCAGGGACGAGAGCACTCATGTGGTCGATGGAACCGGGCTGAAGAGCGCGCTCGCGGCGAAACGCGACGGATGCGATGATCAGGTCATCAGATGGCTCGCCGCCTGGACCGCGCGATACGGCGCTGACGTACACGGCCTCGGACGATACCGCGATCAGTTTCGTAGCGCCTTCCCGGATCTCGAGGAGCTGACACGAGACCCAGACGGAACGCGAGAGGCGAGCGCGCGCAGCTGAGGAGGATCAGGCGGTTGCGACGACCATGATCGGGTCGGTCGTGGGTGCGCCTGTGGGCGAGCCGCCCTCCTCCTCGACTGTGACGGCGAGTGCATCGCCGGGTTCGAAACCGGGTGCGAGCATTGCCGCGGAGCCATCTCGGTCGATCCGCATGACGCCGACCGAGATGGGACGGTCGCCCCGGACGATCCAGAGCTCGTAGTCGTGCTCCGCGGGGGCTCCCCGCATTCCCTCCGTGACGAATACTGCCTGCTGCGCCTGGGTGGACCAGTGCAGCGCCGCAGTGGCGCCGTCCGGGAGTTCTGCGCTCGCCACCTGTGCGTCGCGTGCCGCCTCGACCTGTTGCAGGGCGACGGAGACCGGATCCTTCGGACCGACGATGTCTCCCCAGGGGAACACCAGCGCACCCGTGAGCAGCACCGCGACCGAGGCGGCGAGTGCGAACCAGCCGGCAGCGCGTCGTCGGCCCCGACCGCTGCCCGCAGGCGCGTTCGATCGTGCGCCCCTGGCAGGGGGAGGAGCGGAAGCGAGAGCGGGGTCGGGATCGGAGCCGGAGGTGGGGTCGGCCGGATCGGCGCTCGGATCGATCGGGTCGAATTGCTGCGTCTTCGAGATCAGGTCGAGGATCGTCGCTCGCGCGGAAGCAGGTGGCGCCACTTCGGGGGTCGCCGCTCCGAGCGCTGCCGCTGTTTCGCGATCCTCGTCCACGACCGCCTGCCAGTCGGGATGCTCCGCGAGGGCACGTGAGAACGCCTGCTCTTCCTCCGCAGACAGTGCGTGCAGGGCGCGCGCCGCGGAGAGTTCGCGGAAATGCTGCTCGTTCATCGCGCCGCCTCCAGTTCTCTTCTGAGCCGGGTCAGGCCGTCCCTGATCCGTGTCTTGATCGTGCCGAGCGGGGTGCCGAGCAGCGCTGCGATCTCGCTCTGGCTATAGCCACCGAAATAGGCGAGCACGATGGCGCGGCGCTGCGGCTCGGGGAGTTCGCTGAGGGAGGTGAGGGCTTTGCCCCCGTCGATCAGGAGTTCCACCTCGTCGTCGAGGCCCGGGCTCGATTCGGCGAGTTCGCGCGCACCCGCGGCGAGGTCTCGGCGTCGGGAGGCTTGCGAAGCCCGAACTCGATCGATGGCGCGCCGGTGGGCGATCATGAGCAGCCAGCTTCGCGCCCGCCCACGATCAGCGTTGAACGAGGCCGCAGATTGCCAGGCTTCGAGAAACACCTCCTGCAGCACCTCCTCGCTCTGCGATCGGTCGATGACGACGCGGAGAATGAGGCCGAAGACCCGGGCCGACATCAGATCGTAGAGTTCCGCGAAGGCGCGCTGGTCGCCGTGCGCTGCGCGCAGCAGCGCATCGTCTGCGGGATCGGCGCCGTCGGCGCCCTCGAGAATCTCGACTCCATCGATGACCATCTCCTCCAGCATGCCCCATTCACCTCCCTTCCGTCGATCTTGCTCGTGTGCGAGTCTTCCGTCGCTCACCCGAAGGTGAAGGAGTACAGCTGCACTCCTTGGGACAGCCGGAGCTCGATCGTCCCTGTGCCGGGGCTCGATGATTCGAGAAGTCGGATCGACCGCGGGGTGCCGTCGATCGCGATGGATCGTCTGCTCCCATCGTCGAGGGTGATCTCGACCGATCCGCTGCCTGCGAACACCGCCCGGACCTCGCGCGCCCGGTAGGCGAGGCGTGCGGAGGCCCCGTGCTCACTGCTCGGTGTCGCGTACTGCGTCTCGACCGTCCATGCTCCGTCGAGCCCGAAGGTGTCCTGCGGCTGCTGCTTCGGGAACTCGAATTCGCGCGTTCCCGCCCGGTATTCGCCCGGCCCAGCGAAGTTGCGATCCTTCGAGGAGCCGAGGAACGTTTCGGGGGTGGTGCTGCCTGCCTGCGGCGTAGTGTCGGTCGTATCGGTCTCCTCCGGCAGATCCACGCCAGGATCTGCGTCCTGCAGAAGCTCCCGGATGAGCTGCTCAGTCGCGGCATAGTTGCCCTCGCCGAACGAGATGTGGCGCACCGTGCCCTGCGCATCGATGAGGTAGTGCGCCGGCCAGTACCGGTTGCGGTAGTTCGTCCACGTCGCGAGGTTGTTGTCGAGGGCCACCGGATAGGTGATGCCGAAGCCGCGCGCACCAGCTTCGACGTTGGCGCGTTCTTTCTCGAATGCGTACTCGGGGGAGTGCACGCCGATCACCTGAAGCCCGGCGTCTCGGTAGGCCCGATCCCATGCGATCACGTGCGGGATCGAACGCTGACAGTTGATGCACGAGTAGGCCCAGAAGTCGACGAGCACCACCTTGCCGCGCAGCCGTCCCAGATCGACTCCCTCGCCGTCGGGGGTGTTCAGCCAGCTTTCGATGCCCGTGATCGAGGGTGCTCTGCCGCACGAGGCGAGCGTCTCGGCGCCGTTCTCGCAGTTGTCGAGTTCGCGGTTCTCGTCGGTCACGAGTCCGCCGAGCCCGAGGGCGTTCTCGCCCGCCTCGCTTTCGGCGAGACCCTGCTGCAATCCCGAGGTGTAGTCGGGGAGGAGTCGCTGCAGTATCTGCGGAACGTTGAACGCGAGTCCCACGGCCAGCGCGACCAGCGCCACTCCGCCGGTGATTCGAATGGCGCGTTCCCGTTTGCGGAATCCCCGAATCCGCTGCGCCACCTCGCGTCCGGCGAGCGCGAAGACCAGGAGCGGAATCGCGACGCCGATCGCGAAGGAGAGGGTGAGCAGCACGGTTTCCGGCCCGATGCGTCCGGTGGCGCCGGCGACGATGATCGCGGCGAGCACCGGGCCGGCGCACGGCACGAAGATCGTTCCGAGGGCGAGACCCATGCCGAAGCCGTTGCCGCCGTCGCCCACGGATCGACGAGGCAGACGCTGGAAGGGCTTCTCGAGCAGCCGCTCGAAGCCGGGGAAGAGCATGCCGATGCCGATCGCGATCAGCACGGCCACACCGGCCCATCTGATCGCGTCCTGCGGAATCGACAGCAGCCCAAGCAGCAGCGAGCCGAGCAGCGTCACGACGGAGAAGCTCAGGACGAGCCCGGCGATGATCCAGTAGGGCCGGCTGCGCTTCGCGGGAATGACCTCCGGAGCTTTGCCACGGGTCGTCGGGCGGGCGCCTGCGGTGAGGAAGATGACCGGCAGCACCGGCAGGATGCACGGCGAGATGCCGGTGATGAGTCCGCCGAGCAGACCGATGAGCACGATATCCATGAGAAACCTTCCTGTCGCAGATTCATTCGGAGCGGCGAGCGAATCGGATGGGTTCGCGGGGTCCGGAAAAAAATACGAGGAGTTTCCCATCCGAATCGCGGAGGGCTCCGAACACCCTCACAAGCCGCGGAACTCGCGGACAGACATTCGAGGAGGAACCATGTTCACGAAGAAGAAGGCTCTGGGCACCGCGTTTGCGCTGGCGCTGATCGGTGCAACCCTGACCGGCTGTTCCATGGGCGCATCGATGGACGATGCCGCAGAGGATCAGACGAAGCCGAGCGAAACGAACGAGTCAATGGAGACGATGGACCCCGCTGCGAACCTCGTTGGTCCGGGTTGCGCCGCATACGCGCAAGCGGTTCCGGAGGGTGCGGGATCGATTCAGGGGATGTCCATGGATCCGGTTGCGGTCGCCGCGTCGAACAATCCGATGCTGAAAACGCTCGTCGCTGCGGTCAGCGGCCAGTTGAACCCGAACGTCGATCTCGTCGACACGCTCAACGGCAGCGAGTTCACGGTGTTTGCGCCGGTGGACGACGCATTCGCCAAGATCGACGCCGCGACGATCGACACGCTGAAGACTGACGGCGACCTGCTCACCAAGATCCTGACGTACCACGTGGTGCCCGGCCAGATCGAGCCGGGGAGCATCGCGGGAACGCACACGACGGTCGAGGGGCAGACGCTCAACGTCAGCGGATCGGGTGATTCGCTGATGGTCAACGATGCGCAGGTGATCTGCGGCGGTGTGCAGACCGCGAATGCGACGGTCTATCTGGTGGACAGCGTGCTGATGCCACCCGCATAGTCGAGACGACTGCTGCTGAGAGTCAGCGCATCGAGCGGGGACACCGCGTGCACCCTCCTAGGAGAGCTGCACGCGGTGTGCTCGCCCGTTCGCCGGTCGGCGAGCGGAGCGAATCCTGTGCGGGAGGCGAGCGGTCGGTCCAGGGTCAGCATCCGTCCGAGCGAGTACACTCCGACATCCCGGAGTCCGAACTCCTCGGCGCACTGGGTGAGGGCTCGTTCGGTCTGGCTGCTGGCTTGATCTGATTCCAGCAGTCCGTAGCCGACTTCTGCGAGAACTTCGAGCCTCGCGCCTCGGCCGTGAGCGGACGTCAGTTCGAGTGGTCGCCTTCGTGTCGCCGCTCATCCTGCGAACCGAGATCGGCGACCTCGCCCGCGGCCTCGAAGGCGTCGTCGCGGAGTTCCTGCCGCTCCTCCTCCTGATTCTCGCGATCGTCCCGCAGTCCGTCGTTGTCGTGATTCCGGCCCATGGCATCCTCCGTGATCGTCCGTTCCCGATCCGAGCCCGGCCGGGAGACATCCGTGTCCTTCACATTAGAGGAAAGGCTTGTCTCCCTCTACGCGTCAGGAACTCAAGAATACGCTTGAAGAAATTAGTAAGCCTGGTTTAATATTTACCAAGCTAAGTGAAACGAAGCCTGGAGGCCCTCCCATGCAGTCAGAAAACTCCCCCGCAGACCCTGGCCTCACCATCGTCGACCTAGCCTCCGCAGCGCCACTCGCGGATCTCTCGCAGATCGACAACGTCACCGATCTGCTGCTGGACCGCCTCCGCACTGCGCCTGACCACATCGCCTTCGAGATTCCCGCTCGGCGGGGAGGCCTGCACGATCCGTGGGAGCAGATCAGCACCCGAGAATTCATGCGGCAGGTCACGGACGCGGCACGCGGTCTGATCGCACGCGGCGTCGAAACCGGCGACGCGATCCTCATCATGGCACCCACCCACTACCTGTGGGCCGTCGCCGACTTCGCCTCACTCTTCGCCGGTGCGATCGTCGTGCCGGCATACGAGACCGCGACGGATACGCAGATCGACGCAATCCTCGACGAGATGAAACCCGTCGCCGCCTTCGCCGGGGACGGGGCAACGGAACGCCGCATCAGCGCATCGGCGGCGCGTACCGGCCAGTCGCTGCACACCTGGGTGCTCGGCGACGAGGACGGGAACGATCCTCGCTCGACCCCGATCCGGGACCTGATGACGTGCGGGACCGAGGTCACGGATGAAGAACTCGAAGCCCGACGCAGTGCCGCATCGCTCGACGACATCGCAACCGTCGTCTACACCTCGGGAACGACTGCCGCGCCGAAAGGGGCGCTGATCACGCACCGCAACCTCGTGGGGCAGGTGCTCAACACCGCCGCCGCCTACGGCGAAGTCGTCAGGGAGACCGGCAACACCGTGCTCTTCCTCCCGCTCACCCACGTTCTCGGACGAGCGCTGCAATTGATCTGCGTTGCCAAGGGGATGCGGGTCGCGCACCTGTCCGACCCCAAGGAAGTGGTGCAAGCACTCGCCGTCCTGCAGCCGACCTTTCTCGTGGTCGTGCCCCGCGTGTTGGAAAAAATCGAGGCCGCAGCGGCCGGCGCTGCGCGCGAAAAGCGAATCGAACCGGTCTGGAGGATCGCGGCAGAGACGGCAAGGAACTGGGGAGCGCATCTCGAGGAGAAGGATCTCGATGCGGCACGACGAGCGCCGCTGCGACTGCGCCTCCAGCACGCCATATTCGACCGCATCTTCTACCGTCGCCTCCGGAGAGTGATGGGCGGGCGAATCGAGTATCTGCTCTCCGGTGCCGCCACGCTCCCGCCGAGCCTGGCACTCTTCTTCCGAGGGATCGGAGTGCCGACCATCGAAGGGTACGGATTGACGGAGACCACGGCGCCGCTCACCGGAGGACGGCCCGGAGCCCTGGTCGCCGGATCGGTGGGCACCCCGCTCCCAGGGAACACGGTCGGGATCGCCTCGAACGGCGAGGTGCTCGCCAAGGGCATCGGAGTCTTCAACGGGTACCGGAACCCTGCGCACAACGCGGACGCATTCCTGGACGGATACTTCCGCACCGGCGATCTCGGCTCGCTGAGCGCCGACGGCTCGCTGACGCTCAACGGACGCCTGAAGCACATCATCGTGACGTCCACCGGACGCACCGTGGCCCCAGAGCGCTGGGAGCATCCGATCGAAGCGCATCCCCTCGTCGCACACGCCATCCTCATCGGAACAGACCGACGGTACCTGACCGGAATCGTGCTCCTCGACGCCGAAGCACTCGCCGCCCGCCCACCGCACGCGGAGCCGGAGCGCAGCGAAACCGGAGTTGCCGGTGTGCAACGCTGCACCGATCCGCAGGTCCTGCGAGAGATCGGCAGCGCGGTCGAGGAAGCGAACGCGCTCGTCACCCCGACCGACCGTGCACAGCACTGGTGCGCCCTCATCCTCGAGACCGATCGTATGGAGGAATTCCTCACCCCCACGATGAAACTCAAGCGCGGGCTTCTGATCGAAGACCTCGCCCCCGTGGTCGACGATCTCTACCGCTGATCACGACCGCACCCCGCCTACCGCCGCAGAAGAGGGAAGCAGCACCCATGTCACGTCAACTCGGAAGATCACTGATCCTCATCATCGCCGCGGTACTCCTCGCCGGTGCGCTCGCCGCCGCGGGGAGCCAGCACGGCTGGACCGTCGGGGGGATTCCGGCATTCGCGCTCGCGGTACTCGTCGCGTTCCTGCTGCAGTGGCTCGCCTACGTGCCCGCGGCGATCCGAGGGACGGACCGCTACTTCGATGCAACGGGCAGCGCGACCTATATCGCGGTGACGATCCTGCTGCTCTCGCTCGCGCCCATGCTCGATCCTCGTTCCCTGGTCCTCGGCGCGATGGTGGTTCTCTGGGCGCTCCGGCTCGGCACGTTCCTGCTCATCCGAAACATCCGCTCCGGCGGAGACGACCGATTCGACGAGATCAAGACGAACAAGCTCCGATTCCTCTCCGTCTGGACGGTGCAAGGGCTCTGGGTGAGCCTCACCGCCGCCGCCGCCTGGATCGCGCTCGCATCGAGCCATTCGGTCCCGCTCACCTGGACGTTCTGGGTGGGAGTCGCCGTGTGGGCGCTGGGGTTCGGCATCGAAGTCGTCGCGGACCGGCAGAAGAGCCGCTTCAAGAAGGACCCCGCGAACCGGGACCGCTTCATCCGGTCCGGACTGTGGTCGGTCGTGCGACATCCCAATTACCTCGGGGAGATCACGCTCTGGGTCGGCGTCTTCATCGTCGCCGCACCGACCCTTCGCGGCTGGCAGTGGGTGGCGATACTCTCGCCCGTCTTCGTGGCGCTGCTGCTCACCAGGGTGAGCGGCATCCCGCTGCTCGAAGCGAAGGCGAAGCGCAAGTGGGGCGACGACCCCGAGTACCGGGCCTACGTCGAACGCACGCCGGCGCTCATTCCGTTCCTGCACACGGGAAGCGGGAACTCGTTGCGCTCGACGAACTCGTAGCCCGAAGCCGCCGGCGCGGGGCGCGACGGACTCAGCCGAGCGTACGATCATCGACCGCGGTGTCGTAGCGGTCCTGGGCCTCGCGCACCTCTTCGACATGGGATTCCGCCCAGACCTGCAATGCGCGCAACGGCTCGTGCAGGGTGCGGCCGAGTTCGGTGAGTTCGTACCGTGCGTGGCCATCCGCGTGGGTGAGATGGAGCACCATGCCGTCGCGCTCAAGCGCGCGGAGGGTGTCGGTGAGCACCTTCTTGGTGATCCCTTCCACCTGCCGGTGGAGTTCGCCGAACCGGAGGGGACGAGCGTGGAGCAGGATGACGATCATCGCGGTCCACTTGTTCGCGATCCGAGCGAGCGAGTGGCGAGAGGGGCATTTGGCCGAGAACACCGTCCATTCGTCGCGCATCCGCTCATCCTCCTTTGTGGTGACGTTGAAGTAACCGCGCGTCGTTCGACACCCTGGAGTCTCAGAATATCCAAGAGACCAGGAGGACGAACATGTCGGCGATTGATGTGGTGGGACGATACGGGGCCGCAGCTGCGGCAGGAGACATGGCAGCGCTGGCAGCGACGCTGGCCGATGACGTGGTGTGGCATCAGCCCGGCGCGAATCAGCTCTCGGGAGACCACGTGGGCCCCGACGCCGTGGTGGCGCATCTGGGCAGATTCATGGAACTCAGCACGGGCACCTTCGCGTTGGAGACCGAGTCGGTGACGGAGAGCGGCGACCTCGTGGCCATGACCGTGCGATTCACCGCGCAGCGTCCGGGTCTGGCCGACCTCGATCAGCACGGGGTGGATGTGTTCCGCGTCGAGGGTGACCGCATCGCCGAGATCTGGCTGATCGGCGAGGACCAGGCGGTCGAGGATCGCTTCTGGGGGTGATCCGGGGCCGCCTCTCGGCAGTGGATCGGAGCGATACCCGCCCGATCAGGGGACGACCCGATCCTCCTGGGGGCGCCGCTCTGCCCGCCCCTCCGATGCGCCGGTCGTCAGCTGGAACTGCGCCCGTCCCGTTTCCACTCCACTGATCTGAAGTGAGATCTCGTGGAGGCCGGGGTAGTACCGGCGAGTGGTGATCAGGCGGAACGAGTGGGAGCGTCTGACCGAGATCTCCTCTCCCGGCTCGAGCGTCACCGCGCTGAGCTTGAAGACCTTCGGCGTCTGCGCCCCGGTCGCCTTGCGATGGTGCACGATGTAGTCGATCGCCAGCCGGGCGGCTTCGGTGCCACCATTGCGTATCGTCGCGTGCAGTTCGATCGCCTCGCCCACGGCGACCGTGTCGCGGTCGACGTGAGGCCCGTCGATCTCGAGCGCGTCCGGAGCCGAGAAACCGAGCAGGGCGAGCGCGCCCGGATCGCCCCGCTTGACCAGGGTGCGAAGCCCATGGCGCACGACCCACTTCGTGTGCTCGTCCGGGTCGGTCAGCCAGCCCGCGGCGGTTTGCACCACGAGTTCCGGCTGCTCTCGGCTCAGGTCGTTGAGATGATTGGCCACGGAGCGGCGAACGTACTCGCTGGGGTCGCGGTAGAGCGCGCTGAGGATCGGAAGCGTCCGACCCGGGTGCCGTGTCAGCTCGCCGACTCGGACTCCCCACGGCAGGTAGGGCCTCGTTCCCTCGGAGGCGAGGCGACGGATGTGTTCGTCATCGGAGTCCGTCCACGTGGCGATGCGTGCCAGCGCTCGGTCGGTGTCGTGCTGCAGCAGGGTGCGAATCGCGAACTCCGAGGTGAGCAGCCCGGTCAGTTCTGCCAGAAGGTCCATGGCGTCGTCGAACGCCGCGTCGCTCGCCTCAGCCACGGCGCTCGCCGCTACCGCGGAGGTGACGGGCCAGATGATCCAACCGCTGAAGTCCGGGGCCGCGGCGCGGGCGGCGCGCACGACCGCTGCGAGCTCGAAGTACCCGCCGTCGACGGCCGCGAGAAGCCCGGCCCGCAATGCGTCGACGCGCTCGCGTAAGGCCAGCTGCGGCAGGCTGCCCGACGCCTCGCGCAACTGGTCGAGCGACGCACCCGGAGCGACGGTCTCGATGGCTTTGGCGAGCCGCTCAGCGGTCCCCTGGTTGATCATCTCATCGGCAAACGGCATGGTTCATCTTTGCACTTCGGGAGGGAGCCGTCTCAAGCGCGGAGCGACACGCGGGTCGACTAGGAGGGGAGTACGGAGAACCCGGAAATGCGTTCGCGTCCGGTGAGCGCCAAGAGCAGATGCGAGCCCTGCCCGGATCGCAGTGCGAGACTCACGCCCAGATGCAACGCCCGAGTCAGGCAAGCGTGCGGCGGCGCGGACCGCAATCCGGTCGCGCGTGCAATATCGAGACCGTGCACCACGAGCTCGAAGGTACGCGTCGGCAGATAGTTGCTCAGGAGAATTCCACCAGCGAGGGTATCGATGAGACGGTCCTCGATGCCGGGGAGGCCTGTCGTGACCCGTTTCGAGATCTCATCGAAGGCCGCTCCCGGGGTGCTGCCGAGCGCCACTCCGGCGTCGACTCCTCGCTGCAGTACCTCCGCGGGATCGGCGCTCGGGATGGCATCGATCCGCTCGTAGTACTCCTCTGCGCAGGTCATCTCTTCCGAGTCGGCGGGAGTGGCGAGGTACTGCTCGACGGTGAGGAGTGCTCGGGATGTGTGCCCGGCGAGTGAACGCAGCGTCCACTCTCCCAGCCCGGGCCCGTCCCAAGCGGCGGGAGGTGCGGAGGCGAGCAGCTCGGATACCCACTCTGCGGCGGAGACGAACGAGGCGACTTCGCGAGACAACTCACTCATGAGGTCACACTAGCGAAGAACCGGTGCGGTGCGAAGGCGCCTCCCGCGATCGACCGGCGACCGCTGCTCGAGAAATGATGACACGGAGCTGCGCAGCTGGAAGAATTCTGTCGGAGAGCTGCGAGGATCGCGGACGGTGGGGATACGACGATGAGCGTGGAGATGCGGACACGATCGGGGTGGCGACGGTTCTGGGAGCGCGGAGGCTGGTGGCGCTCCCTGCTCCTGGCGGCGGGGTATCTCGTGCTCTACCAGTCGCTCTCGTTCGCGTTCGCACCGCTTGCTTCGGGCATCGACGATCCCAACAGCGTGCAGGGGATCCTCGTGTTCGTCGCATTTCCCGTGCTTGTCGGCTGCCTGCTGCTTGCAGGGTTCCTGTGGTCGGTCGGCTGGTGGAGCGAGATATTCGGGCGCCAGCCGATCGGGGGTCGAGAATGGATGTGGATCGCGGTTGTGGCGGTACTGCTCTTCAACGCGCTCCGGTTTGCGGCGATCGATTACGGCGCGATAGGGGGAGGCGTCGTCGCGAGCTGGCTTCTCGCGGGGCTGTGCATCGGGTTCGCCGAGGAGGTGCTCACTCGCGGTCTCGTGGTGAATCTGCTGCGAAAGGCGGGATATCGCGAGGTCGCAGTCGCGACCATCTCGGCGGGTGTGTTCGCTGGACTGCACTCGGTCAACCTGCTGTCGGGGCAGGCGCTGCTTCCCACGCTCCTGCAACTTCTCTACACGTTTGCCTTCGGCATCTGCATGTATCTGGCGATGCGGGTGACCGGCACCATCGTGGCGCCCATCCTCCTGCACGCCACGACCGATCCGAGTATCTTCCTCCTGGCCGTGCGTCCCTCTCCTGGCCCGCTGGCCGATCTCGCGGGCTTCGGCAATATCGCCGTGATCATCGTCGGGCTGGCGCTTCTGGCGTGCATCCGGGGTGCGGTCCGGGGCAGTGCCGCGCAGTCGAGTGAGAGCGGTCGGTGATCAGGCGAGGACGACCGGCCGCGCCGCACGCCAGGCCGTGAGGAGCTGCACCGCCTGCATGCCGAGAAGGATGAGCAGGGGGATCGTCCATCCGCCCGTCTCATCGTGGACCGCACCGATCGCGAGCGGCCCGAAGGCGGCGAGGAGATAGCCGATTGATTGGGCCATGCCCGAGAGTGCGGCCGCCTGCCGGTGATGGGTGGTCCGGAGGCCGAACACCGCGAGGGCGAAGACGATCATGCCGCCCATGCTGAGGCCGAGGATCGCACTCCACACGATGGCGAGTCCGGGGAGGAGGAGCATGCCGCCGAGCCCGGCCGCGTTCATTCCCACGAGCACGACGACGAGGGCGCGCTGGTCACCTGCGCGCCGCTGGATGATCGAGGCGACGATGAGGTTTCCGGCGATCCCGCAGAACTGCAGGATGCCGAGATGCGCCCCAGCGGCCTCGGCCGATACGCCGTTGGCCTGCTCGATCGCCGGCCACCATGTGATGACGCAGTAGAAGAGCGCGGACTGGACGGCCATCGAGATCGTGATCGTCCAGGCGAGGCCCGATTTCCACGGAGAGCGGAACTCCGGAGCGGGAGGTGATTCCGCGGGCTGTTCGCCTGCTCCGGAGCGGTGCCTGCGGGCGCTGAGCATCTGTGGGAGGAAGACGGCGAATGCAATGATCGCGAGACCCGCGAAGACGCCGAACGAGAATCGCCAGGTCCAGTCGGTGAGACCTGCAACCGGAACCGCGATGCTCGAGGCGATTGCCGCGAAGGCCGACTGCGTCGCCGAATAGGCGCCGGTGGCGCGACCCGTATCGCGAGGAAAATCCCGTTTGATCAGCACCGGGAGCAACACGTTCATGTGCGCAAGCGCAAAGCCGAGGAGCACGGTTCCGGTCCAGAGGCCGGGGGACCAGGGCATCGATCGCAGGAGGATTGCGGCTGCGAGGAGGAACAGCGCCGCTCCGATGGTGCGTTCGAGGCCGATCGCCCTGGCCAATCCGGGGGCGAACGGCGAGAAGAGTGCGAAGCAGAGCAACGGAAGACCGATCAGCGCCGAAGCGGCGACCGAGCTGAGCCCGAGGTCTGCTCGGACTTCGCCGATGAGCGGTCCGACCACGGTGATGCCCGCGCGAAGGTTGGCGCCGATGAGCAGCACCCCCACGAGGGCCAGCCCGGTGCGGAGGGGTCGGGCGCGACGGCGGGTCATGGGCGGTCGTCCGTTGGGCGGGTCACAGTATCCATGGGCTTTCGAGATTCGAGGGGTGAGGAATAAATGTAGGACATTTGGCTATATGAATGTAGCACATCTGTTCAGCTGCCCTACACTTGGGCTATGGCCGACCTCCGCCCCGCATCGCGTGCCGTGCCGCTCTCCGTGCAGATCGCAGAACAGCTGCGCGCTCAGATCGAGACCGGCGAATGGCCGGTGGGCAGCCGGATCCCTGGGGAGCATACGCTCACGACCGCCTTCGATGCCAGCCGGAACACCGTGCGTGAGGCCGTCCGCGCGCTCGTTCATGCGGGCCTTCTGGAGGCGAGGCCAGGGGATGGAACCTATGTTGCGGCCGCGAGTGAGCTCAACGGAGCGCTCTCTCGAGCCTCTTCGAAGTATGTCGGGCACGTCTTCGCCGTACGAGAGGCCCTCGAAGTGCAGGCTGCGCGACTCGCGGCGGATCGAATCGACGACGATGCGCTGGAGCGCCTCGGTCAGTTGCTGGCGAGCCGGGACCGCAGCTCCGACCCCACGGCACGCCTCGAGGCCGATCTCGCATTCCACGACGCAGTGGTCGCCGCGTCGGGAAACCCTCTGCTCGCGGAGATCTATCACGCGCTCGACCGCGAGGCCACCTACGGCGTCGTCGACCGGGACGGCGGAAGCGCCATCGCAGTCTGGGGCCCGGACGACGAGCATCACGAACTGCTTCTCGCCCTGCGCAGACACGATCCGCACGGCGCGGCCGATGCGGCCTCACGAGTGCTCCAGCATGCACGGGAGGAGCACTTCACCCGACGAACGTCGAACGCAGCCGACTCAGGTTGACGCGCCGCACAGCTCGGAGGGGTCTGCCTCAGGCGCGTCGATACTCCGCATTGATCGGGCACTCGAAGGGGTCGCGTGCGGCGAGTCCCACTCGGTTCAAGTACTCGATCACGATCGCGTACGAGCGCAGCAGCGAGGTTTCCGTGTACGGCACGTCGAGCGATTCGCAGTACTCCCGCACGATCACGCGGGCCTTCGAGAGGTGGGGCCGAGCCATGCTCGGAAAGAGGTGGTGCTCGACCTGATAGTTCAGTCCGCCCATGAGCGCGGTGGCCCACCAGCCGCCTCGGATATTGCGCGAGGTGCGCACCTGCTTGGTGAAGAAGTCGAGCTTTGCGTCGTGCGCGATGACGGGCATGCCCTTGTGGTTCGGGGCGAATGAGGCACCCATGTAGACCCCGAAGACCGCGAACTGCACGCCGAGGAACGCGAACGCCATTCCGAGGGGCAGCAGCAGGAACACCGGAATGAGCAGCGCCGCGAAGCGAGCAGCGATGATGCCGAGCTCGATCCACCGTCCCTTGACGGGCTCGCGGCTGAAGAGATGCTTGAAGCTGTGGAGGTGGAGGTTCAAGCCTTCGAGCGTGAGGAGCGGGAAGAAGAACCAGCCCTGGCGCTGGGTGATGAACCTTCGGAACCCACGTGCTTCCACGGCGTCCTCCTCGATGAACGAGATCGTGTCGACCTCGATATCGGGATCCTTGCCGACCCTGTTGGGGTTCGAATGGTGCCGCGAGTGCTTCGAGTCCCACCAGGAATAGCTCATCCCGATCGACCCAGCGAGCACTCGGGCGAGCCGGTCGTTCGCCGGTCCGAGCGGGAGGATCTGGCGATGGGCGGCCTCGTGCGCAAGGAATGCGATCTGCGTGAAGATGAGACCCAGTGCGCCGGCGATCAGGAGCTGAAACCAGCTCTCGCCGAGCAGGATGAATCCGGTGACGGCTCCGCCCAAGGCGAGTGCGACGAGCGCTCCGGTGATCGAGTAGAACCACGGCGCTCTGCGCAGGAGCCCGGATTCGCGCACCACCTCGGACACCTTCGAGTACGAGCGTGCGATCGGGGGAAAGTCCCCGGCGCGCGCCCGCGTGGGGCGGACTGGGCCGAGCCCCGTCAGGGTATGGGTAGCAGCATTCGACACGATTGGCACCTGTTCCGTAACAGGCCGCTGGAAAATCAGGACCCTGGTGAAGCCACAGGCGGTTGCCGATCGCTGTCCCCACCGTACCCCGGCAGCCATACCGCAAGCTGTATGGACCCGAATTCGCAGGGTGTGCCCGGTGGGCCCTGGATGGATCTCCATCATGACATGCACCGAGCGCCGGAATGCCGTGCCCGGGAGGGCGGGTGCCCCGGATCCGGCGTGACACCAGGGGCAGGATTCCGGATTGACAGCACAGACATCCGATCTATAGGCTGGGCACGCTCAGCAGAGAAAGGTCAAAATGTCCAGGATTACAGAGATGTTCGTGCATGATGTGCGATTCCCAACCTCCCAAACATTGGATGGCTCGGATGCAATGAACCCAGATCCGGACTACTCTGCCGCGTATCTCAGAATCGTCACCGACAGTGCCGACGGTCTGGAAGGCATCGGATTCGTTTTCACCATCGGACGCGGGAACGATGTCCAGGTCGCCGCAATCGAGGCCTTGCGTCCGTGGCTCATCGGAGCCGAGGTCGAGAGCCTCCTCGCGGACATGGGGGAGACCTCGGCGCTGCTCATCAACGATTCGCAGTTGCGTTGGCTTGGCCCCGAGAAGGGCATCATGCACATGGCGATCGGTGCCGTGGTCAATGCGCTCTGGGATCTCCGCGCAAAGCGCGCGGGCGAGCCGCTCTGGCTCCACCTGGCGCGGATGACCCCAGAGGAGCTGGTACGACTCGTCGATTTCAGATACCTCGAGGACGCGCTGACCCAGGACGAGGCGCTCGAGATCCTGCGCAGAGGAGTGGAAGGCAAAGCGGCGAGGATCGAGCGCATTCTCGCCGAGGGATATCCGGCCTATACGACCACACCCGGGTGGCTCGGCTACTCCGATGAAAAGCTCGAACGTCTGTGCCTCGAAGCGGTCAAGGAGGGATTCCCCCAGGTCAAGTTGAAGGTCGGAGCGAATCTCGAAGACGATCGTCGGCGCATGTCGATCGCGCGACGCGCGCTGGGCAAGGGCTTTCCGATCGCGATCGATGCCAACCAGCGCTGGGGAGTGCAGGAAGGAATCGAATGGGTGAATGCGCTCGCTGAATTCGAGCCGGCGTGGATCGAGGAGCCGACGAGCCCGGATGACATCCTCGGTCACGCGGCAATCGCACGCGGCGTCGCTCCCATTCCAGTGGCGACCGGCGAGCATGTGCAGAATCGGATCGTGTTCAAGCAGCTTCTCCAGGCCGGAGGGATGGGTGTCATGCAGATCGATGCCACTCGCGTCGGCGGTGTCAACGAGAACATCGCCCACCTTCTCCTCGCCGCGAAGTTCGGGGTGCGGGTCTGCCCCCACGCGGGGGGTGTGGGACTCTGCGAGGCGGTCCAGCATCTTTCGATGTTCGACTACGCCGCGGTCTCCACGGAAATGGATGGACGGATGATCGAGTTCGTGGATCACCTGCACGAGCACTTCGTCACGCCGGCTACGGTGCGCAACGGCCGCTACCTGGCGCCGACCGATCCGGGAGCAGGCGCGGAGATGTACCAGGCTTCGATCGAAGCGTACGACTGGGACAACATCGCCCATCCGGCGCGGGCAGTCACCGAGAAGGTCTGAGCGAGGCTGCTGATGTCGGGGAAGCGGGGTGAGTGGGATCGGTGGAGTGCGCAGAGCGACGTGCGCTCGGCCGATCACTCACGCCTCGGACAGCCATCGTTCGATGCCCGCGACGTGCGCGATCGTCAGCGCTTCGACGAGCTCGCCGTCTCGAGCTTCGAGCGCGTGGAAGATGGCGCGGTGCTCGAGGAGCGTTCGTTCGACGGCGCCGTCTTCGGTGATCGCGCGCCAGACCCTGGCACGAGCGGTGCCGCTGTGCAACGAGTCGAGCAATTGGGTCAGGTAGGTGTTGCCGCTGCACGAGGTGATCGCCGCATGGAACTCGATGTCGTTCTTGATCAGCTCATCGACGTTGGTGTCGGAGTGCTGCTCGTCGAGCAGTGCACGAAGGTGCTCGAGGTCTTCGTCGGTCACTTTCTGCGCAGCGATTCTGGCTGCAGCCGGCTCGAGGATCCGGCGCACAGCGAAGAGCTCGAGGATCGAACGGTCATCATGGAGGTCGACGACGAAGGAGAGTGCCTCGAGGAGCAGGCTCGGTTCGAGGCTGGTGACGTAGGTGCCGTCGCCGCGACGGACATCGAGCACTCGGATCACCTCCAGCGCTTTCACGGCCTCGCGCAGGGAGGAGCGCGAGAGGCCCAGGGACTCCGCGAGTTCCTTTTCGGGCGGCAGTCGATCTCCGGGGGACAGAGTGCCCGAGATGATCATTTCTTTGATCTTCAGAATCGCAACATCGGTGACGGCCATGGGAACGATAGTAGCGGGATGTCGGAGCGCAGGGTGAGCACCCAAACGCCGCTTAAGGTCCGACCTCCCGTGGCCAGACGAGCCAAAACATGTAGTATCCGGCCTATAGACCCGTCTTTAGTCCGATCAATTCCGACCGCTCTCACACTTGAAACGGAGTAATCATGGTTCGCACGAACGAGGAGATCTGCTTCCTCAGCGCAAGTGAAACCCTGCGCCGGTTCCGCGCCGGAACACTCACCCCAACCGAGCACCTGGAAGCGATGATCGCCCGCATCGAGGCCGTGAATCCGATCGTCAACGCTCTTGTCGACACCTACTTCGAGGAGGCCAGGACCGCCGCTGCAGAGGCCACGCAGCGCTACGCAGGGAACGGACCCTCGCCACGAGCGCTCGAAGGACTCACCGTGGTGATCAAGGACGAGACTCCGATCGCGGGAAAGCGCACGACCGCTGGGTCGGAGTTGCTCAGCGACGATGTCTCATCAATCGATTCGATCGTGGTGGAGCGCATCCGCGAGGCGGGCGGCATCATTCATGCACGCGGTGCCGCATCGGAGTTCTGCGTTGCACCCTTCACGCACACCAGGCTGTGGGGAGTGACCCGCAACCCCTGGAATCTCGAGATGAGTCCGGGAGGGTCCTCGGGAGGATGCGCGGCCGCGCTCGCCGCGGGAATGACGGCGCTTGCCGACGGCAGCGACATCGGGGGCTCGATCCGCATTCCGGCGGCCTTCTGCGGGCTGGTCGGCTTCAAGCCGCCGTACGGGCGGGTGCCTGCGGATGCCCCCTGGAATCTGGACCACTACTGTCATCAGGGGCCGCTTGCTCGGACGGTCGAGGACGCGGCGCTGCTGGAGAACGTTCTTGCCGGACACGATCACCGGGATCCGGTGAGCATTCCTCAGGAACTCACTCTCGTGGTCGATGAGGATGCTTCCGTGCGGGGCATGCGTATCGCGTTCAGTCGAACACTCGGAGGCTGGCCGATCGCTCGCGAGGTCCAGGAGGGGGTCGATCGGGCTGCGGCACACTTCGCCTCGCTCGGGGCGGAGGTGCACGAACTCGATGATGACGAGTTGGGCTGGAGCTATGACCGAGCGAGACGTGCGGTGCACGCGCACTTCGGCACGCTCTTCAGCAAGGACGTCGCTGTGGCGGTCGAGCAGGAGGTTCAGCGGCTCACTCCGTACGTTCCGGATTTTGTCGCGCAGCTCTCGGACGTGGAGAAGGGCGACTTCTTCGATGGCTTTTCGATCGAAGCCGAGATGCACGCTGCACTCGCCGGGGTGTTCGAGCGGTACGACCTGCTGCTTGCTCCGACGAACGGCGTGCTCGGCTTTGTCGCGGGCGAGGACTATGTGGGGTCGGGGCCCGATATCGACGGTGACACCAGTCGTCACTGGATCGACGTCTGTCCGACTCAGGTGTTCAATGTCTGCAGCAGGAACCCGGTGCTGACAGTTCCCGCGGGCCGGCTGAGCAACGGGGTTCCTCTCGGCGTCTCGGTGGTGGGGCGACTGTACGACGACCAGACGGTGTTCACTGCCGCGGCGGCGTTCACCCGCGGGCGAGATCTTTACGAAGAGGGGTCTCGGCCGACTCTCCTGGCGTAATTTCCTATAAACATAGGATGTTTGCTTCACCATTTACCCATCTCTCACCTATAATTTGTGATAACGACAAGAAGTGCATGACCTGCTCAGCGCACATATGTCGGATGTATCAAGGAGGACACATGACGAGGACACCCATAGCTATCGTCGCGCTCGTCGCGGCCGGGGGGCTCGTGCTCTCCGGGTGTTCGGCGGAGAAGCCGAATTCCGGGAACGAGCGGCGCTCGATCGCGATCAGCGAGTCGACCCCGGCTGCGGCCGGCGAGATCGAGAACGTCAACTGGAATCTGAAATATGAGCCGGGCAGCCTCGACCCGGTGAAGGCCGGAAACTACGCCGAGAACGAGGTGATCGTCAATCTCTGCGACAGCCTGCTCCGCCAGCAGCCGGACTTCTCGATCGGTGACGGCCTCGGCACGCTGACCACTCCCGATGACACGCATTTCGTGTTCGATCTGAACCCGGATGCCAAGTTCTGGAATGGGAACCCTGTGACTCCGGCCGACGTGGTGTTCAGTCTGGAACGGCATATGATCCCCGAACTCGGCTCGTACTACGGGGGATACTTCGCGAACGTCTCGAGCATTTCGGCGACGGGCGAGCATCAGGTGACGATCGCTCTGACGGAACCCGATGCACTCCTCGCCTCGGTCCTCGCGACGCCTGCCGGGGCAGTACTGGAACAGGCCTTCACCGAGGAGGCAGGCGATAAGAACGGCTCACCCTCGACCGGTGTGATGTGCTCCGGACCGTTCTCATTCGGCGAGTGGAAGCCGGGAACCTCCCTCACCATCGAGCGCAATGCCGCTTACTGGGACCCGACACTCACGCCGAAGGCCGGACAGTTCACCTTCAGCTTCATCTCGGATGGCTCGGCGTTCACGAGTGCGCTGAAGGCCGGCGACGTCGACGGTGCGTACGAGGTCCCGTGGGAGGCCATCGATCAGTTGGAGGGCTCCGACGCAGGCACACTCTACTTCGGCAACAGCAATGTGATCTGCGCCATGATCGTCTCCGCCAAGGACGGCCCCATGACAGATCCGCGTATTCGCCGCGCACTGTCGCTCGCAATCGACCGCGAGGGCATCATCAACGAAGCGTTCAACGGAGCCGCTTTGCCCACTCGCGCCTTCGCCGGAGAGGCGAGCTGGGCATCGGCGCCCGAGGCGTATCGCGAAGGATGGGATGCGCTTCCCGCCCTCGACCAGGATGTCGAAGAAGCGAAGCGCCTGGTCGAGGAGGCAGGTTCGCCCCAGGAGACGATCACGTTTGCGTATGCCAGTGGAGCCTCGCAGTACATCTCGACCATGTACGACGAAGTCCAGCGCGCTGGCAAGGAGATCGGACTCAACATCGAGTTGAAGGCGATTCCGATCAAGACCTACCAGCTGCTCTTCTCCGACGAGAAGACTCGCGAAGGCATCGACGCGTTCGAGACGGACTGGAACTTCGATGTTCCGGATCCGCTGAGCTTCTACCTCAACTTCCAGGAGGGAAGCGGCACGAACTACGGGAACTATTCGAACCCGGAGGTGAACGGACTGCTGGGTGACGCCGTGCACACGCTCGACCCGGTTGCGCGGGCTGAGCTCGTCAACGAAGCGCAGTCAGCGATCATTGACGACATGGCCTGGATACCGTTGGTGCTGGAAGTGAACGCGCTCTGGCAGGGCAACGCCATCACCGGTGCTCCGACGGGGTTCGTTCAGCTGAACTACCCGTGGGCGGCAACGATCGGCGCTGCCGCGTAGAGTCGTCCGACGCCGAGCGGGCACCGTACCCCGGTGCGGTGCCCGCTCGGCACACGAATGCGAAGGGATGAGATGCACCTTCTCGGCTTCATCTCCAAACGACTGCTCGGCGGAGTCGTCATTGCGGCGATCACGAGTTTCGTCGTGTACGCGGGAATGTACTTCTCCCCGACGAGCCCCCTGAACTCGCTTGTCGGGGGAAGAAACGCCACAGCGGAGCAGATCGCGGCGGTGACCAAGAAGTACCACCTGGATGCCAGCCTGCCAGAGCAGTACTGGCGCTGGCTTACGGGCGTCTTCTCGGGCGATATGGGTGACTCGTTCATCTACCACGATTCGGTGGCATCGATCATCGTCGCCCGGATCCCCACGACCCTGATGCTGATCGGCTACGCGTCATTGCTCATCGTCGTGGTCGGGATCGGGCTCGGAGTGCTCTCCGGGTTCGCGGGAAAGACGATCGACCAGGTGATTCGCGCGCTGTTCGCGTTCGGTATCTCCATCCCCGGATTCGTGGCCGCCACCACCCTGATCGCCACCTTCGCCGTCGCGATTCCGCTGTTCCCTTCGTTCGGTGCCGGCCAGGGCCTCGTCGATCGAATCTGGCACCTCACGCTTCCCGCGATCGCGCTCGCCCTCTCGAACATCGCCTACGTGGGCAAGATCACCCGTTCGAGCATCATGCAGAATCGATCGAAGGACTTCGTGTGGGCCGCAGATGCGCGCGGCATCGCGCCTGCAACCACAAGACGGCGCACTGTGCTGCGCAACGCGCTTCTCCCGGTGTTCACGGTCTGCGGCCTCACGATCGCGGGGCTCCTCGCCGGATCAGTGGTGATCGAGACCGTCTTCAGCCTTGATGGACTCGGCTCGCTGCTGATCGCAGCCATCACTCAGAAGGACTTCGCACTGGTGCAGATGATCTCGCTGATCCTGGTCAGCGCATTCGTGCTGATGAGCGCCATCGTCGATGTCCTCTACGGTCTCGTCGATCCGCGCGTTCGCGAAAGGCTCATTCGATGACAGTTCCCAAGACGACCATGGTGTCGCTGCATCGTTTCGACGGGAGACGCCGCCTACGGCTCTTCGGATTCGAGGACACGACCGCGATCATCGCCGCACTGTTCTTGATCCTCCTGGTACTGGCCTCGGCGTTCGCCGCCGTCATCGCTCCGTACGACCCGAACGCCAGCAACCTCTCGGATGCCAATCTGCCTCCGTGGGCGGGCAACATCCTCGGCACCGATGCGTCAGGCCGGGACATCTTCTCCCGGGTGCTGTTCGGTGCGCAGAGTACGCTGCTCGGACCGCTGATCATCGTGGTCATCGCCACCGTCCTGGGTGTATTCCTCGCCTTGCTCGGGGCATGGTTCGGAGGGCGCGTGGACAACGTGGTGAGCCGGGTCTTCGACGGGATCATGGTGCTGCCCGGACTCCTGCTCGCGCTGCTCGCCACGGCGATATTCGGCGCCGGGGTCGTGCCCACCGCAATCGCGCTCTCGATCGCCTACGTGCCCTACATCGGCAGGCTCACTCGCTCTGCGCTGATCAACGAGGTGCGACGCCCCTACATCTCTGCATTGCGGCTCAACGGGTTCAGCGCGCTACCGATCTGGACTCGGCACCTGCTGCCCAACATCGGTGGCGTGATCATCGCGCAGATGACCGTGAACTTCGGCTATGCGCTTGTCGACATGGCCGCCATCTCGTTCCTGGGCCTCGGTGTGCAACCACCGCAAGCGGATTGGGGAGTCATGGTATCCCAGGGGCAGTCCGCCCTCCTGCGAGGATTTCCGATGGAGTCATTGGCCGCCGGCGTGGCGATACTCCTCACGGTGCTCGCGTTCAACACTGTCGGAGATCGACTCGAGCGGAGGTTCCATGTCTGAGGTCACGCAGCGCGCCAGTACTCCCGTGCTGAGCGTGGAGGGTCTGAACGTGCGTTTGGCCGGACGAGGCGGCCGGAGCCTGGTCGAGGGTATTTCCTTCTCCGTACAGCCGGGAAGATGCGTCGGTCTGGTGGGCGAGTCCGGAAGCGGAAAATCCGTCACCCTGCGCGCAGCCATCGGAGTAGCGCCCGAGGGCACCGTGGCCTCGGGCGACATCGACTATTCGGGAGAGGACGCGGAGGGAATGGACCGAGCGCGGCGCTCGCAGTGGCGTGCGCAATCGGTCGGGATGATCTTTCAGGATCCGAAGGCGGTCTTCGACCCGACTCGGCCCGTCCACGACTTCGTCGGCGCAGTGCTCCGCCAACAGGGAGTGGCGGAGCAGGAGGTGCGTGGACGCATTGTCGCCGCTCTGGGCGACATGGGTATTCCCGATCCTGCGGGGGCTGCCGAACGGCTCCCCGATGCCTTCTCCGGAGGGCAGCTGCAGCGCATCGTCATCGCGGGCGCCCTGGTGCATCACCCGAAACTGCTCGTTGCGGACGAACCGACGACGGCACTCGACACCCTCTCCCAGGCGAGAGTCGTGCATCTGCTCCAGCGTGCTCGTGAAGAGCGCGGACTGGCCATGCTCTTCGTCACTCACAACCTCGAACTGGCGCTCACACTGTGCGATGAGATCGTCGTCATGCATGCCGGGAGGATCGTGGAGCGCACCACGCCACAACTGCTCCGCGCTGGCAATGCGCATCCGTACTCGCTTGCGCTGCTCGCGTGCAGACCCGTGCCGGATCGCAAGCTCGATGAGCTGCCCACCGCCGATGCTGCGAGGGAACTCCTGCTCGCTGAGTCCGAATTCGAAGGAGGTGCGTGATGACGATCGTGCTCGCTGTCGCGAACATCTCGAAACGATTCGCCCTGCGGGGGAAGCCCGCGGTACAGGCCCTGGACGACGTCAGTTTCGAACTCGTCCGCGGGCGCGCGCTTGCCGTGATCGGTGAGAGCGGCTCGGGAAAGACGACTCTGGCTCGAATCGTCCTCGGGCTGGAGTCGGCCGATTCAGGATCGGCCGAGCTCTTCGGTACCGAACTCGATCTCGGTGGAAGCATCGCGAAGCGGACCGGTCAGGGTGCCCTCGTGCAGGTCGTCTTCCAGGATCCCTACTCCTCGCTCGATCCGCTCCAAACGGTCGGGGCGATGCTCATGGAGATCGGCCGGAAGCACCGAGCGGATCACCGGCGGCCTCCGAGAGAGGAACTGGTGGCGCTGCTTGCGAGCGTGGGCCTTCCGGAGGAGGTGCTGGAGCAGCGGCCCGGCAAGCTGTCGGGCGGGCAGCGGCAACGCGTTGCGATTGCTCGTGCCCTGCTGCCGGAACCTGAGCTGCTGATCCTCGACGAAGCAGTCTCTGCCCTCGATGTGTCCGTGCAGGCGCAGATTCTGAACCTGTTGAGCAGCATTCGAACCAAGCGGCAGCTCACGGTGCTCTTCATCACGCATGATCTCGGTGTCGTGCGGCAGTCGTGCGACGATGTCATCGTGATGCACCGGGGACGAGTCGTGGAACGGGGGGAAGTCGCGGACGTGCTCGACTCGCCGGGGCACCCGTACACTCGTGCCCTGCGGGCTGCGGTGCCTGCGCCCGGTTGGGACCCCGCCGCCGCGGCTGCGCTGGCCGATGAGATTCCCGCGCTCGACGAGCGGTAGGGCTGTTGCCCGGACTCGGCTCGAGCGGCACCTCCGGTGCACCCGACCTCCACCTCGGTTCCTCGCTGCGAGGGTCCGGGGTCGAGGTCGCGGAGAGGGCGTGCGCACCGGCGAGACACGGACCTCAGCGTTTGGAGGCGCGCTGCTCGATCATCTTCTTTCCGATGCTGAGGACGCCGGGCAGGTAGTCCTCCCAGGAGTCGCCGACTTTCGAGACGTCGATCTTGCCCGTGTGAATCTGCTCGCACAGGCGCAACCAGCCTTCGCCGGTGGCGGCGGTCAGCGAGAACGCCACCGTTGCGTTCACGGCACTGCCGACACCCGGTATCAGCTTGATGAAGCTGCGCGCGAGTGCGCGCCCGGCGATCTGTGCGCCCAATTGTGCGAGTGCCGAGGCGGAGAGCATGGCCTTCAAGTCGAGTTCGTAGATCGCGGCGATGCGCCCCATCATCGCCATCTGGATCGGTGCCAGCGCCGTCGCGTCAGCGACTGGAATCGGGATCGCAGCCGCCGCGGCTGCTGCTGAGGAAGCTGCTGCGATGACCGGTCTCGCCAGGTCACGCTTCCAGGGGAGGTTGAGTCGTTGTGCGATGCGAAAGGCATCCTTCTCGTCGTCTGGCGACAGGGCGAGCGTCTCCGCGACGAGTTCACCGAGCCCGTGCCCCGTGCCCTTTCCGTGCTTCCCGATGGCTGCAGTGAGAATGACCTTTCGAGCCGGAAGGTAGAGAGGATCGCCGTTCTCGTCGACCGGATGCTCGAGCCAGTCGCGGAACTCTTCGACGCCCCTCGGTGCCCGGTACTTGCCGGTGACGGGGTTCTTCGTCCAGTCGACCTTGGTCAGGACGAGGATGACGGGCAGTCCCGATGCGTCGAGTTCGCGGATCATTTCGACGTCGGGCAGGGTGAGTCGATCGGCGTTCGAGGTGACGCAGTACCACACGACCGCGATCTGCTCGTCGGCAGGGCGCTGCGAGATGGTGTGCAAATGGCCGCGCAGCGTTTCGGCTGGCGATCTGCTGGAGCCGATCTCAAAGCCTTCGAAGTCCCAAATGCCGAGTGAGTCGTCGTGGTAATAGTGCACGCCGCTCGTCACCGGGAGGCCCTTGCCGACCTTGGCGTGCTCTCGCCCGAACACGGCGTTGACGAGCGACGATTTTCCGACGCCTGTACCTCCGATGATTCCGAGATTGAATCGCCCGTAACGGCTTTTCGCCTCGGAATTTGCCTGGATGAATGGCTGGTTGTCGACGGCAGGGCCCGGCTCCGGCGTGTGACCGGCAGGTTCCAGTGACATGGGATGCTCCAGACCTTTGTCGTCGCGAGAGGATGGATCGGCGCGTGTAGGCAAGGATATCGGAGCGGTCTGTCATTCCGCTGGCGCGGCGCGAGAGTTGCACGGGCTCGCCCTGTTCAGGCGGTGGGGGAGCGGCTAGTCTGGCCGTAGCTGCGGCACAGGAGCTCCGAGTCGTACGCGCCTCGAACTCGAAGGGGCGGACGGCCGGTGTCGATCAACGAGGGGAACGACATGAGTACACGGCACGCGGGAATCGTCTGGAATCCATCGAAGGTCGCCAGGGAGGAGCTCGAGGAGGCACTGGGCGAGGTGGAGGTACCGGTTTCCTGGCATGAGACGACGGAGGACGATCCCGGTCAGGGTGCCGCGCGTCAGGCGGTGGAGGCCGGGGCCGATGTCGTGCTGGCGGCGGGAGGAGACGGTACCGTGCGCGCGGTGGCCGAGTACCTTGCAGGGTCGGGCGCTGACGCGGACCTCGGGGTCATCCCGCTCGGAACGGGAAATCTGCTCGCGCGCAATCTCGGCATTCCGTTGAACGATCTCGCCGCGGCCTTCGAGCGTGCCGTGACGGGTGAGGCGACCCCGCTCGACATCGGCTGGGCCGAGCTGACGCTGGACGGTGCCGAGGAGCGTCATGCGTTTGCGGTCATGGCGGGGTTCGGGATCGATGCCCACATGATCACGGAGACGAAAGACGATCTGAAGGATCGGGCGGGATGGCTCGCGTATGTCGAGTCGCTGGGCCGTGCACTTTCGGCGAGCGAGGTCATCGATATTCGCCTGCAGGTCTCAGGGAGCGAATCGACGACCGAACAGGCGCACACCTTCATCGTGGGAAACTGCGGAAGCCTTCAGGCCGGGGTGACGCTGCTGCCCGACGCGGACCCGACGGACGGCGAGCTCGATCTGCTCGTGTTGAGCGCCGACAGCATCCCGGGCTGGGCGGACACGCTGCGAAACCTCGTGTGGGAGAACGGTCTCCGGCGACTGCTTGCCAAATCCGAGGATGACCAGGCGACGAGCAGCGACAGCACCATCCACCGGCGGTTCACCGAGGCGCTCGTCGAGTTGGATGAGCCGCGAGTCTGCGAGGTGGATGGGGACGCGCTCGGCGAGACGAGCCGCGTCAAGATCACCATCCAGCCGGGTGCGATTCGCGTGAGGTAGGTCTCCGTCACGCGGTGGATCCGTGCTAGGGTGCGTGCCATGGGTACCCTGATTCGCGCGTGCGCGGTGACGCACACGATCGCAGTTCGCGACCGCCGCGCCTGACGGCGCGCTCGCAACTCGCTGTAGTGCGTCGTCCTTCCGAGAACCATTCGCGTCTCGGAGCGGCGGTTCTGTGCACCCCTCTCGCTGCCACGCCCGACTTCGAGGCGCTCCGCACTTTTGCATGCTTGGAGCGCTTTCATGCCCCGTTCAATCCATGGCGGCCGACACGAACTCGGCCAGAATTTTCTGAATCATCAACCTACAATCGATCGACTCGCGTCGCTCGTGGCACAGACCAGTGGCCCGATCCTGGAGATCGGCGCCGGTGACGGTGCGCTGACCCGTGCGCTGGCTCTGCTGCAGCGCCCGGTGACCGCAATCGACATCGACGAGCACCGGGTGCGTCGTCTTGCCCGGACGCTTCCGCGGGTGGAGGTGGTGTGCGCGGACGCGCTGCGGTATCCGTTGCGCGCACCGGTCATCGTCGGCAATATTCCGTTTCATCTCACCACCCCGATGCTTCGGCGGCTGCTGTCGGAGGGGTCGTGGCGGCATGCGCTCCTCGTGACGCAGTGGGAGGTGGCACGGAAGCGGGCGGGTGTGGGCGGTGGCACCATGATGACCGCACAGGCCGCGCCCTGGTTCGAGTTCGCGCTGCAAGGGCGAGTGCCCGCTGCGAACTTCACTCCTCGGCCGACCGTAGACGGAGGGATCCTCCGCATTCAGCGCCGCAGCGCTCCCCTCGTGTCTCCGAGAGACCGTGCCGCGTACGAGCGATTCGTCAGGTCCGTCTTCATCGGGCGAGGCGGGTCGATGGTCCGACTCGTGCGTCAGGCGGGCGGGTTCGACCGGACGGCCGCGACCCTCGTCCTGCGGGAGGCGGGGGTGGCTCAGCGGAGCCTGCCGCGCGACCTTGCCCCCGTGCAGTGGGCGGCGATCTGGGCGCGTGTGCGAGGGTGAAGCGCGCACGAGGGGTGCAGGCTAGCACACTATTCATCATTTTGATGAATAGTGTGCTAGCCTGCTCTCATGACAGTCACCTTCTTCGCCCAGCAGCTCGATGGCGGCCCTGAACGCAGTGCGATCGAGCCGTTCCAGTTTCCCGGAGGAGAATGGCACCTTCACCTCCCGGCGACACCCGAGGTCCCGTCGCACGCGAGGGTGACCGGCTGCAGCGCGGACGACCTCGTGCTGCTCGGTCTCTGGGCCGACTACGCGCACCAGCTGGGAGCACGGGCGGTCGCTCACATTCCCTATCTGCCCGCCGCACGCGCCGATCGAGGCACCCCGTTCGGCGCGAAGGTATACGCAGACCTCATCAACGCGGCCGGCCTGGACGAGGTGGTCGCCTTCGACCCGCACTCCCCGGTCTCACCGAGTCTCGTACATCGCATCAGAGTCGTCCTCTCCGCAGAGGTCATCGCCGAGGTGCTGCAGCGGACCGCCACGGCAGATGCGTACCGCGCCGTGCTCGCCCCCGACAAGGGCGCGGTCGAACGGGCATCCAACGCGGCCGACAGCTTGGGTCTTCCGCTCTACACCGCCACGAAGACACGCGACTTCGAAAGCGGCAAGCTGACCAGCTTCCACGTGCCGGACCTGCCCGCACAGGGGAAGATCCTCGTCGTCGATGACATCTGCGATGGCGGCGGCACGTTCCGCGGCCTCGCGAACGCGGCGGGCGTCGGACGCGACCGCCTCGGTCTGTGGGTGTCCCACGGCATCTTCTCGGGCGCGGCGGATCGACTTCCCGAATACTTCTCGGAGATCTGGACGACCGACTCCCACCCCGGCGCCCATCGCATCGAGGTCGGCGCCCACGTCATCGAACTCGCTCCATTCCTCGCGTCAGAAAGGAACTGACCATGCACACCACCGATCGCTTCGCCCCCATTCGAGCCCTGATGATGACAGATGTCTACAAGCTCGGTCACATCGAGCAGTACCGGCTGGCAGGCACCCCCGAGATCGTGTACTCGAACTGGACCAACCGGGGCAGTCGTGTCGCGGGCGTCGACCATGTGGTGCACTTCGGGCTGCAGGCGTTTCTCGCCAAGCTCGGCGACTGGTTCGGTCCGTTCTTCGCGGCGGACGAGGATCTCGTGTGCGCGCTCTACGAAGCGCGTCTCACGCAGATCCTCGGACCGAATCGCATCGGCTCCGAACACATCCGAGCGCTGCACCGCACAGGGTACCTGCCGCTGACCTTCTCGGGCGTCGAAGAAGGCACGCCCGTCCCGGTCCGGGTCCCCTCCTTCGTGTTCTGGAACACCGACCCGGAGTTCTTCTGGCTGACAAACTACATCGAGAGCATCGTCTCAGCCGAGATCTGGCAGCCATCGACCTCGGCGACCATCGCGCGAGAACTCCGCCGCGTGCTCGACGAGGGGGCGCAGCGCACGGGTGGGGACCCCGCCGCCGTCGATTGGCAGGGTCACGACTTCTCCTTCCGGGGAATGTCGAGCGTCGAGACGGCCGCGGCATCAGGGGCCGGTCACCTGCTGAGTTTCCAGGGCACCGACTCCCTGCCCTCCCTCGACTGGATCGAGCGGTACTACGGCGGTGAGTACATTGCGGGCTCCGTGCCGGCGACCGAGCACAGCGTCATGTGCACCGGAACCTCGGTGCTCGGCGAACGCGAGATGTTCTCCCGCCTCATCGACCTGTACCCCAGCGGAATCTTTTCGGTGGTGAGCGACACCTTCGATCTGTGGACGGTGCTCACCGACTTCCTGCCGACGATGAAGGACCGGATCCTGGCGCGAGACGGCAAGATGGTCATTCGCCCAGATTCGGGCGATCCCGTAGAGATCCTGTGCGGTACCGCACGCGAACTCGGCAAGGGCACCTCCCCGGCCGAGAAGGGGGTCATCGAACTGCTCTGGGACACGTTCGGAGGCGAAGTGAACAGTGCGGGCTTCAAGGTGCTCGACGCCCACATCGGGGCGATCTACGGCGACTCCATCAACCGCGAGCGCGCAATCCAGATCATCGACCGCCTCGCCGGGAAGGGCTTCGCCTCCACCAACGTGGTCTTCGGGGTCGGTTCTTTCACCTACCAGTTCAACACCCGAGACACCTTCATGAGCGCCGTCAAGGCGACCTGGGCGCAGGTCGACGGCGTCGGGTACGACCTGCAGAAGGATCCGGTCACCGACAGCGGCACCAAGCGGAGCGCGCGGGGACGGCTCGCAGTGACCCGAGACGAACAGGGCGAACTGCGACTGGTCGAGCAGGCGACTCCGGCTGACGAGGCGGCAAGCGAGATGCAGCCGGTCTGGACGGACGGCGAGTTCGTGCGCAAGCAGACTTTCGCCGAGGTCCGCGAGGTGATGGGCGCCGCGAAGTGACGCTGGACCAGCAACCCGACCGGAGGCAACCCCTCGTCTCCGTCGACATGGTCGCGCTGCGATGGGACGGCGAGAGGCTCGAATTCGCCCTGCACGAACGGCAGCACGAACCCTTCGTCGGGAGGAGCGCACTGCCGGGTGTGCTCCTCCTTCCCGGAGAGTTCCTCGCCGATGCGGTGCACCGAGCCGCTGCGACGAAGCTGGGCCTCACCGATCTGGCGATCGCTCATGCGAGCCAGGTCGGGGCTTTCGACGGAACCAACCGAGATCCTCGAGGCGCCACGATCTCGATCGCGTACCTTGCGGTCGTGGACATCGAGAGGAGCGATCTCGAACTCGGTCGATGGGAGGTTTCGGCCGAGGCGCTGCCGTTCGATCACGACACGATCGTCAGTGCCGCCATCGCCTCGCTCGGGCTGCGGCTGTGGAAGGACTGGCCTCTCACACGAGCGCTCCTCGGAGCCGTGTTCACGACGAAGTCCGCGCTCGCGCTCTCGCACCGACTCGATGCGCTTCCGAATCGGGCATCCAACATCGCGCGATGGCTCGAGGCGTCGGGGCAGGTGGAGCGCGTCGGCCAGAGCGGTCGGGCCGCACTCTGGAAATGGATCGAGTCGAAGCCGAGTCGAGTCGCCCCCGTTCCGGTTCGCGCCAACGGTGAACGCCGAGCCGTCCCGGCGGCTCAGCCGATCAGCCGCTTCTGAATGAGTTCGGCGCTGGTCTGCACCCAGTGGATGAGCTCCTCCTGGCTCAGCTGGTTGCTGCCGTTGCCGATTTGCGAGGTGTAATAGGTGACGGCGAGAGCCGCGATGGGATGCTGCTCCCGATCGACGATGCAGGCCGCGATGGACGAGACTCCCGGAGTGACGTCGTCGCTGACGAATCCATGTCCGCGTCGCCTGACCTCGGCGAGCATCTTGCGCAACTTCGGAGGAGAGTCGGGGCCGGTGCCCTGCAACGTCGAGAAGGCGCTGCCGGTCGGATAGAGCGCCCGCACCTGCTGCTCCGGGAGGTGAGCGAGCAGCACGCGCCCGCTCGCGGTGAGGTGGGCGGGCAGCGTGACCCCCTCGTCGGTTACGAGGGGCGGTCGCTTCGGGGCCCGCTCCTCGAGCACATAGAGCACGTCTCTGCCGTGGAGCACCGACAGGTGCGCCGTCTGCTTCACCTTGCGCACGAGCTGGCTCACGATCGGCCGACCGATGCGGACGAGCGGCTGCTGATAGCCGAACCCCGCGCCCACCTCGAACGCCGCAAAGCCGAGGCAGTACTTCTGCTCCTCATGAAGGTGCGAGACGAAACCCTCATCGGAGAGGATGCCGAGCAACTGGTACACGGTCGAGCGCGGCAGGTCGAGATCCTGAACCATGCGGGCGACGGAAACGGGTCGCTGCTGCTTCGCCAGATAGCGGAGGATGCCGAGCGTCGCCGAGGCGGCCGGCGCGGGTGCCGTACCCCTCGTGCGCGCCCGGGGCTCGGTCGAATGCTCCATGCTGCCACTCCTTCGTGCCACCTTCATCGGCTCTCGAATCAGCCTACAAATCTAGCCCGCTAGATACAATCGTGACAATTGCGTTGTTTCCGGGCTGTATTGCTCACCACCGCTGACTAGGTTTGTTCGCACCAACCACGCTCGATGAGGAGAAACACGCATGTCAGTGAAGCCGGACTTCAAGCACATTTGGGGCCCGAACGAGGTCATCGAACTCGACCGTTCGGTGCGCGAGTTCGGGAGCGACCGGATCCCTGGAGAGATTCGGGCCGATGTGCTCGTGCCCGCTCGCGGCTACCTTCGGGCGAGGATCGTGGAACCGGGTGAGGTGATCCGCGTGCTCAACGTGTTCGGCAAGCAGGTGATGGACGTGCTGCTCTACGACGCGGAGAACATCCAGAACTGCGCGTCGATGAGCAATACGATCCTCGCGAACGGCACCTCGAAGCTCAGCATCGGCTCGGCAATCTACGCCAAGAACGGGCAGCAGCTCGTCACTCTCGTCGCCGACACTGCAGGCGTGATCGCCCTCGACGGCGGCTACTGCAGCGACGCGGTGAACGAGCTGCGCTGGGGAGTCGAAGGATCGCCGAACTGCCGGAGCAACCTGGTGCTCTCCATGCAGCGCTACGGGCTCACCGAGGATGACCTCCAGGAGGGCTGCTTCACCGTCTTCCTGGCGCTCGGGCACGACGACGAGGGCAATGTGGTGCTCGATCCCTCGCCCTCCGAACCCGGCGACTACATCGAGCTCCGGGCCGAGCGTCGCCTCATCGTGTCGGCCTCAGCCTGCCCCTCCGACCGATCGGTGACCAACAACCACAATCCTTCCCCGATGAAGGTCTTCATCTATCAGCCCCACGACCCCGAGGCCGCATCCCCGCACACCTCGACCAACTAGCCCAACACGCTTCCCCACGAAAGGAACCCCGAATGAAACTCCAGAAGATACGAAGAAGTATCGCCGCCATCGCCGCCCCCGTGCTGCTCGTCGCCGGGCTCTCCGCCTGCGCACAAAGTGCCGATCCCGCCCCCGAAACGACGGACGGCAGCTCGGAGGTCACCGTTCGACTCGGCTGGCTGAAGTCGACCGCCGACCTCGCCGCGTATGTCGCCGAGGACAACGCGCCCGAAGGCGTCACGATCGAGTCCTCGCTCTTCACGACCGCCGTCGACGTGCAGACGGCACTCGTCACCGGTCAGATCGACGTCGGCATGCTGACCCCCGTGCACCTGCTGCGCGCAGCCGAGAACAACGACGACCTCGTGCAGATCTCGGGCAACACCCGAGGCAACTCCGGCATCATGCTCTCGAAAGACCTGGGACTCGACGAAGAGGACTGGGACGGGCTCAAGTCGATCCTCGAGGATCGCAAACTGAAGATCGCCGCATCGCGCGGTTCGATCAATGAGGCCCTCGGCATTCTCGAGTTCGCCGAGCACGGCATCGACGTGAATGAAGACATCGAACTGATCAACATCACCAACTTCGCGCAGCACGCAGAGGGGATCAGGCTCGGCGAATTCGACGGCGCATTCACGATGGAGACCTTCGCGAGCATCATGGCAGCCGACGGAACGGCGACGTTCTTCAGCAAGCCCTACAACAGTCCGGCAGGCGACATCAATACGATCTTCGTCGCCAACAAGACCTGGGTGGAGAAGAACCCCGAGGCCGCGCAGGCGTTCGTTCAGACAATCGCCAACGCCGCCGAGAAGCTCGGCTCCGACCCCGACTACGAGATCGAGGTCGGCATGGAGCTCATGGGGCTCGATCGCAGCATCATCGAGGCGGCGCTCTCGAACAACCGGTACGAGATCGAAGTCGGGCTCGAAGAGACGCGCGCCCTCGCCGAGGTGCAGCACAAGCTCGGGATCCTCAGTCGCGACCTGAGCGGTGAGATCGACGACTACGTCACCGACGAGTTCGTGAACGGAGTCACGGGCTCATTGTGAACGCACGCACCGGAATGACGAGGAAAGAGGAATCGTGAGCAGTCGCAAAGCATCCGGCCTTGCGAGGTCGGTGGGACTCGGACTCGTCCTGCCCGCAGTGGTCGTCGTGCTGTGGTGGTGCGCCACCAACTTCAACTGGGTCGTGCGACTCCCATACCCGCAGCAGGTCATCGAGACGCTGTGGAACTGGATCTTCGGCACGGGCCCCGGCCCGTATGACGGCACCTGGCTCGACGCGTTCCTCTCGAGCGGTGCGCGCGTACTCGTCGGCTTCATCGTCGCCGCAGTGCTCGGGGTCGGGTTGGGGGTGCTCGCCGGGTACTTCCGAACCTTCGGAGAGATGGTCGATCCCCTCGTGCAGATTCTCCGGCCGATCCCGAGCACCGCCTGGGTACCGCTGACCCTCGTGTTCTTCGGCTTCGGATTCGAAGGTGCCGTGTTCCTGATCGCCCTCGGCACGTTCTTCCCGATCTTCGTGAACACGATCGAAGGAGTGCGCGGGGTGAAGGCCTCGCTGCTCCGCGTGGGGCGGATGCTGGGCGGTCGGACCGACCAGTTGCTCATGTCGTTCGTGCTGCCGTCGGCACTGCCGAACATCTTCACCGGTCTGCGTCTCGGCGTCGGCCTGTCGTGGGTGCTCGTCGTCGTCGCGGAGATGGGCAACGTGCGAAACGGTCTGGGATACACACTGCACGATGCGTACTCGATGGGGCGCTACGACGTGATCATCGCTTCGATGATCTCGCTCGGCGTACTCGGCTTCGTCACGGATCGCCTGGTCGTACTGGTACAGAACATGACGCTGAAGTGGCACAGGGAGATGAGCATTCATGCTGACTGAAACGGAAGAGACCGTCGTCTCGGTGCGAGACGTGAACCGCACCTTCAGCACTGACGAGGGGGCATCGAACACGGTGCTCGACGGAGTGAACCTCGAGGTGCGCAAGAACGAGTGCGTGGTCATCATCGGGCCCTCGGGGTGCGGCAAGTCGACGCTGCTCAACATCATCGCCGGATTCGACCGCCCGACGAGCGGTTCGGTGACCGTGGGCGGCAAGGCGGTGACGAGCCCGGGCCCCGACCGTGCGGTGGTGTTCCAGGACTACGCCCTGTTGCCATGGCTCAACACGATCGACAACGTGGCGCTCGGCCTGAAGCTCGCCGGAGTCCCGGCGAAGGAACGGCTCGAACAGGCCAAGCACTACCTCGAGATCGTTGGACTCGGGCACGCGGAGAAGCGCCCCGTCTATCGACTGTCCGGCGGCATGCAGCAGCGGGTGTCGATCGCCAGAGCGCTCGCCATCAAGCCGAAGCTGCTGCTCATGGATGAGCCGTTCGGCGCGCTCGATGCGATCCAGCGCGCGGTGATGCATCAGGAGCTCACGCGAATCCGAAAGGAGACGGAGAGCACGGTGCTCTTCATCACCCACAGCCTCGACGAGGCGGTGAACCTCGGAGATCGGGTGATCGCCCTGAGCACCGGCATCTCGGGAAACCCGCCCGAGGTTCGGGTGCCGCTCGACTATCCGCGTGATCCGCTGTCACCCGAGTTCGTCGAGGTGCAACGCGAAGTGAAGCGGCTGCTGAGCTGACGGAGCGAGGCGATGGGGGCGGCAGGGTGCGCGAGCGGGCTGCCGCCCCACTGTCGTCCGCGTTCACCGTCCTGCAGCGGGAGACCGGAACGACGCCTAAATCCATCCCTTGTCCCGCGCGATGCGTGCCGCGCCCGCGCGATTCGAGGCGCCGGTCTTGCCGATCGCCGACGAGAGATGATTGCGCACCGTGCCCGCAGAGAGAAACACCTCCGCCGCAATCGTCGCGGCACTGTGCCCGTCTCCGGCCAGTCGCAGAATCTGCCGTTCACGCTCGCTCAGCGGGTTTGCACCTTCGAAGAGCGAAGCCTCGGCGAGCTCCGGATCAACGACACGGAGGCCAGCGTGGACACGCCGCACCGCATCGGCCAGCTGCTCCGGCGGTGCATCCTTCACGATGAAGCCGCCGGCCCCGGCATCGAGCGCCGCCCGCAGATACCCGGGCCGGGCGAACGTCGTGACGATGAGCACCCTCGTCTCAGGACTGATTTCACGCACGCGTCTTGCAGCGAGAATGCCATCATCGCCAGGCATCTGGATGTCCATGAGGCAGACATCGGGCCGCAGCTCGGCCGCACGCCGGACGGCCTCCTCGGCATCGGCGGCGTCGCCCACCGTCTGCAGGTCGTCCTCGAGGTCGAGCAGCGCGCTGAGCGCGCCCCGCACGAGCGCCTGATCGTCGACGATGAGCAGACGGATGGGTGAGCCGTCCAAGCTGGAAGCGGTCTGATCCTCGCCCCTCACCATGTCAGGCGCACCTGTGTTCCCGCGGAGGCGCCCGATTCGATTCGAAGCGTCGCGCCCGATGCGGCAGCCCGCTCCGCCATCCCGCGGAGCCCGTTGCCCGCTTTCCCGCCCGCGCCGGATCCATCATCCTCGATCGTCATGGTGCCCGGCGCGAACGAGACCACGACACGAGCCGCCCCCGCGTGACGCAGCACATTCGTCGTCGCCTCCCGCAGGATCCAGGCGGCGGGGAGCGACTGCGCGGGCGAGAGGGAAGCAGCCTCGCCGGTGACCGAGACCGCCACCCCGACGGATTCCAATGCCGAGCGGCTCGCCCGCACCTGCTCTTCGAGGCCGCCCGACCGCAGCCCGGTCACCGTGCCTCGCACGCCCGCGATCGCCTCTCCCGTCAGCCGCGCGATCTCCTCGAGCTCGGTGCGCGCCGCAGCGGGGTCCTTCTCGATCAGACGCATCGCGAGTTCTGCCTTCAACTTCACCACCGTGAGCGAATGCCCGAGGAGGTCGTGGACGTCGCGAGCCACAGACTCGCGCTCCTCGATCGTCGCGAGGTCGATGCGCAACTCGTCGGCGACGATGGACCGGCCGATCAGCCACACATTGATCGAGTTCACCGCGAGCATGATCAGCACCACCGCGAGCAGCATGATCGGCGGCTCGCCACCCTCGGACAGCACCACGAACACCGTGAGCAGGGTCAGCACGAGTGCAGCGATCGAGGTCACCCAATGCCAGACGACACCGAGCGCATAGGAGGCGTACGCCATCAGGAACGGGAGCAGGCTCACCGCACCCCACCCGATCGCCGGCACCGTCAACGCGGCACTCGCGACCGCTGCGAAGAACAGGCTCCGCACCGGTCGAGAAGGTCGATGCCACCCATCCCGCATACCCAGCACGAATCCCGCAAGATAGCACGATGCGAATGAGATCAGCGCCGCCCAGCCGAGTCCGATCGCCCAGGTCGCCGAGCCGGATCTCAGAAGCGACACGGCCGGGTAGTAGAGAAAGCCAAGCCAGATCACCGACATCAGCCAGCCGTAGCGCTGCCAGGGGCCGGTGCGCTCGTTCGATGCCTGGTCTGCCCAGGACGGATCGCTGCTGGTCATGCCGGGAGCCTAGGCGATCCTGTCGCGCACCGACGGCCAGAACGTGTCCGCCCAGACCTCGTAGCCGCGGTCGTTCGGGTGAAAGGCATCCTGGGCGAACTCGGTGAGGATTCCGGGGAGGCCGCGCCGTCGCGTTGCCGCATAGATCGGAACCACCGTGAGCCCCCGGGCCGAGGCGATCGTGTGCAGAATGCGATTCGCCTCGTGCACTTTGCGGTCGTTCCACGGCAGATGGAAGCACGGCAGCTCCGCGACGATCGTCTGCGGGGGGAGCGCATCGAAGATCGTGCGCATGTTCCGATGGAAGGCCCGAGGATCCCACTCGGCAATGTCGTTCGCCCCGATCGCGAGCGTCACGAGATCAGTCGGCCGCTTTGCCAGCACCTTCCGCGCACGGGGCAACTGATCGCGCACGCACAGCCTCGTCGGTGCGCCGGACACGCCAAGGTTCGTGACCGCGATCGGTTCGCCCAACTGCGCCTCGATGCGATCGGCGAGCTGACCGACGTAACTGCGGCCGGGAGTAGACGCCCCGATTCCCTGCGCCGTCGAGTCGCCGAGGGCGAGATAGTGAAAATCTCCGCCCTGTTTCCGACGTTCCCGCCACCACGCCGCGGTGACCGGTTGCATCTCGGCGAGCTCCATCAGCGGCCGGTTCGCGACCTCGTACAGGCGCTCCTGACCGAGGAGGCGTGCAGCCGAGGCGGTGGCCGAGAGGGCGAGCGCCCTCGCACCGAGCGCGGGAGACTGAGCGGGGAACACCCGCCCAGCGTAGCCGACCGAACCGGGAGCGGCCCACCGCTGCGAGTGATCCTCGGAGACGAATCGTCGCGACCTCATGACGTACCTAGCGCCGCTGGCGCGAGCGCAGCACGCCGATGCGGGTGATGATCGCGAACACGGCGGTCCACGCGGCGACGTTTAGCAGCACGGCCCACAGCGGATCGCTGCCGCCGCTGACCAGCGCGCCCTCCGTGATCGGCCACCGCACGAGTGCGACGTAGCCGTACATGGGGGTGTAGTGCGCGATATCGAGCATCACCCCGCTGAGCGGCATGAACACATTGCCGAAGAAGCTGAAGAACGTGATCGAGATCGAAGCGAGCGCGGCCGCGGAATCGGAGTTGAACGCGAGACCGACCCCGAGCCCGAACAGCCCGAACATGCAACTGGTGAGCAGGATCAGCCCGATCACCGCACACCATCGCCACAGATCATCGGCGGCCGCCCCGGTGAGCCCGCCCAGCACACACACCGCGGCAACCGAAAACGCCGCGAAGCACACCGCGGTGAGGAGCTTCGTGAGCGCATACCCCAGCATCGACAGCGGGGTCATCGCGATCTGCCTGCCCCAGCCCTGGCCCACCTCCGTTGCGGCGAGCGAGCACATCGAGCTCATCGCGGTCGCGGCTCCGAACGCAGCCATGGACGCCATCACGTAGAAGGAGACGTTGCCGTTGCCGGCGCTCGCCGTCGCGTACTCGTCGTTGACCCCGAACATCAGGTAGAGCACGACCGGCATGCCGAGCGTGAACGCGAGCGTATAGGGGTTGCGCAGCTGGCGCTTGACCTCGGTGAAGAAGAACGTGCGTGAGAAGTGCATGGGTCAGTCCTTGGTCAAATCGGCGAACGCAGTTTCGAGGGTCGGCGCGGTGATCTCGAGGTCGTGAGCCCCGAGTTCGAGCAGCCTCGCCGCGAACGCATCCGAGCGCGGAGTCCGCACGCGGAGTCGGCCCTCTGCGGCGTCAACGTCGACGTCGCTCTCGCGCACGTCGTCGAGCAGTCCGCTCTCCGACAATCGGGCGAGGATCTCGTCCGCCGCCCGAGCGGTCTCATGCCGCGGCAGCAGCGCCGTGATCGTGCGTCCGCCGAGTGACGCCCGAAGCTGAGCGGTGGCACCGTCCGCCACGATTCTGCCGTGGTTCATGACCACGGTCCGCTGCGCGAACTGCTCGGCCTCCTCCAGATAGTGCGTCGCGAACACGATCGTGCGTCCGCTCCCCGCCTCCTCGTGCATCACCTCCCAGAAGCGCCGCCTCGCGACGACATCCATTCCGGTGGTGGGTTCATCGAGCACCAGCACGTCGGGATCGGGGAGCAGGGCGAGCGCGAACTTCACGCGCTGCTGCTCGCCGCCAGAGCATTTGCTCACCCTGCGTCCGGCGATGGGGGCGAGCGCGGTGCGCTCCATGACCTCGGGTACGCGCGTCCTCGCGGAATGGAAGCTCGCAATCACCTCTACCGTCTCCGCGACGGTCAGGTCCGAGAGCAGGCCGCCGGTCTGGAGCAGGGCCGAGAGCCGACCTGCTGCAACGGCTTGGCGGGGGCGCTGGCCGAGCACGTGCACCGTGCCCGAATCCGGGTCGCTGAGCCCGAGCAGCATATCGATCGTGGTCGTCTTGCCAGCGCCGTTCGGACCGAGCAGCGCGACGATCTCGCCGCGAGCGACCGTCAGATCGATGCCGGCGACGGCCTGCACACGCCGGTCGCCGCTGCCGAAGCCGCGCGTGAGGTCCGTGATCTCAATGGCAGGTTCGGCCGCCCGGAGGCGGCCGGCTGCGGGGGTGGTGCGTATCTCCATGACATCAGGCTCGCAGTCGTGGCCGGGTCGAGGCAGGAGGTCGCTGTCACGTCTCGGGCATGACGTGTGTCATGTTCGTGCCCGGTTCGCAGGCTGCCCCACCCCCGGCGGTGTGCCACAAGACGGGCGCTGCGGGCGAGGGAGGCCCCGTCAACTGGCAAATTGTGGGCGCGGGCTGGGCGCGAGGGGCCGCGGGCTGGGTGCGAGGGGCGGCGGGGCGGGCTGGTCTGGACGCGGCACATGTGATCGAATAGTGGGCACACGTGCGGTGCAGCTCACAAGGCGATGCCGCCGGGTACAAGGAGTCAGGGCCAGAAGTCCGACTCTCTGAACTGGAAGGTATGGCCATGAGCCTCTATGAATGCACCCCTGCCCGCCCTGCGTCTGAAGACAGGGGGGCCGTTCGATGAAGAACATGCAGCAGCCGTCGCGTATGCCGGTGCAGAAGTATCGTCCGTTTC
>JBEBSS010000022.1:0-41304 GCA_040394175.1 Leucobacter soli
TCGACCGCCTCCTCGGAGGCAGTCGAGGGCGCAGTGCTGCGCGGCGAAACATCGCAGGATTAGGCGTAGAGTAGAAGGACAGAGTCGAGGAGGCTGCCCACAACGTGTCATCGATGTTCCGATCTCTGAGCGTGCGAAACTATCGCATCTGGTTCGTCGGAGCGCTGATCTCGAACGTCGGTGCGTGGATGCAGGCGACAGCCCAGAACTGGGTGGTCCTCACCGAACTGAGCGACACCAACGCCGTCGCCGTCGGCGTGACGATGGCCCTGCAATTCGGGCCCCAGCTGCTGCTCGTGCCGTTCAGCGGTGCCGTCGCCGACCGTTTCGATCGCCGCAAGGTGCTCATGATCACCCAGTCGCTGCTCATGCTGCTCGCGTTCGGGTTGGGGCTCATGCTCGTGCTCGGTATCGCCGAGCTGTGGCACCTGTATGCGTTCGCCCTGGCCCTCGGCATCGTGAACGCGTTCGATACTCCGGCACGCCAGGCCTTCGTCTCAGACCTGGTCGGCATCGAACAGCTCTCGAATGCGGTGGCGTTGAACTCGGCATCGTTCAACTCGGCGAGGCTGATCGGCCCCGCAGTCGCAGGAGTGCTCATCGCGCTGATCGGCTCGGGCTGGGTGTTCATGCTCAACTCGATTTCGTTCATCGCGATGCTCGTCGCGCTCGTGGCGATTCGCATTCCTGCTGCGCCCAGACAGGTCAGCGGGAGGGAATCGCAGGGAAATCAGCTGGTCGCCGGCTTCCGCTACGTCATCCGAAGGCACGACCTCGTAGTGATCTTCCTGATCGTGTTCGTGATCGGTGCCTTCGGCATGAACTTTCCGGTGTTCTCCTCGACGATGGCGGTCGAATTCGGGCGCGGTGCGGGGGAGTACGGGGTGCTCTCGTCTATCCTGGCGATCGGGTCGCTCGCCGGTGCACTGCTCGTCGCGAAACGTCCTGCCGCGCGGCTCCGCACCGTAGTGATCGCTGCGGGAGGCTTCGGCCTCGCCAGCCTGATCAGCGCGGTCATGCCGAGCTTTTGGACGTTCGCCGCAACGCTCGTGCTGCTCGGCTACTGCACCGCGACCCTGCTCTCCACTGCGAACGCATTCGTGCAGACCACGACGGATCCGGCCGTGCGAGGGAGAGTGCTCTCGCTCTACTTCGCGATTCTGATGGGAGGCACCCCGCTCGGAGCACCCATCGTGGGGGCGATCTCCGATGCTTTCGGCGCGCGCTGGGGCCTCGGGGTCGCAGCGCTCTCGGGGTTCATCGCCTTTGCGATCGGCCTCGGCTGGTTGCTGGTCGAACGTCGTCTCCGCGTGCACGTCGGCGCGCGTGGACACCTCACCTTCACCCACCGAGGTCGTCCCGATGACGACACGGATCCTCACGACCAGACGGAAACCTTGACCGCACCGATCAGCGTGCTACGGCGCGGGCCGGTGATCCTCGCGGAACCGAACTCGGCACCGCAGAGCAGCGCGATCAGCGAGGCGTTGACAGGCCCCATTTCACTAATCGAGACCGACCTGGAGGACCGGGCGAACATGCCCGTGAAAGACCCCGAAGACGGGTAAGCTTGGGGGCGGTACTGCAGCGGGGCAACCCGCTGTTCAACTTCAAAACCGGAGCCGATACACGTGAGTGATTTCCTGTCCGCCCAAACCCGCACCGAGACCGATTCAATCGGTAGCCTCGAGATCCCGGCATCCGCCTACTGGGGGGTGCATACCGCTCGGGCGCATGAGAACTTCCCCATCGCCCGGAGGCCCATCTCGGTGTATCCCGATTTCGTGCGCGCATTCGCGTGCGTGAAGCAGGCGGCGGCTCGCGCCAACCTCGAGATCGGTGCGCTCGATGAGCAGCGCGCGACCCTGATCGATCGCGCCTGCGAAGAGATCAAGACGGGTATGCTGCTCGACCAGTTCGTCGTCGGGGTGGTGCAGGGCGGCGCAGGCACCTCGACGAACATGAACGCGAACGAGGTGATCACCAACCGGGCTCTCGAACTCGCCGGGCACCCGAAGGGCGACTACGACTTCATCAACCCGAACGATCACACCAACCACAGCCAGTCGACCAATGACACGTATCCGACCGCGATCAAGATCGCTCTCGCATTCTCTCTCACCAGCCTCCTCGAGGAGCTGGCGCTTCTGGCGGACGCGTTCGAGGCGAAGGGGCGTGAGTTCTCGCACATCATCAAGGTCGGTCGCACCCAGCTGCAGGACGCCGTGCCGATGACCCTCGGACAGGAGTTCAACGCATTCGCGGTGACCCTTCGCGAGGACATCGACCGCTTGACGGAAACCGTCAAGCTGCTCGGCGAGGTCAACATGGGCGCCACGGCGATCGGCACCGGAATCAACGCTCCGAAGGGCTACCGCGAGGCTGTGGTCCGCCATCTGCGCGAGATCACCAACCTCGACCTCGTCAGCGCGGGCGACCTCATCGAGTCGACGAGCGACACCGGCGTGTTCATCACATTCTCCGGCGCCCTCAAGCGCAGCGCTCTGAAGCTCTCCAAGATCTCCAACGATCTCCGACTGCTCTCGTCGGGGCCGCAGGCAGGTTTCGGCGAGATCAACCTGCCCGCACGTCAGGCGGGTTCCTCGATCATGCCGGGCAAGGTGAACCCGGTGATCCCCGAGGCGGTGTCTCAGGTGGCGTACTCGGTCGCAGGCGCCGATGTCACGGTATCGATGGCGGTGGAAGCCGGGCAGCTGCAGTTGAACGCCTTCGAGCCCATCATCGCCCATTCCCTGTTCCAGTCGATCACCTGGCTCGAGCGTGCGTGCGCGACGCTGCGCGTGAACTGCGTCGACGGCATCACGGCCAACGAAGATCGTCTCGAGGACATGGTGTCACGATCCGTGACCGTCATCACGGCGCTCGCGCCCGTCATCGGCTACGCGCCCGCTGCGAAGCTCGCGAAGGAAGCGCTTGCGACCAATGCCAAGGTGTCCGACCTGGTGATCTCGGCCGGTCTGCTCGACGAGGAGCAGCTCGCCGAGATTCTGCAGCCCGCGAGACTCGCTGGTCTCAGCGAAGACTGAGTCTCGCTGCAACTGAAAGAGCACCCGGGCCGAACGGCCGGGTGCTCTTTTGCGTGAGCCTCGGGGAGTGCGCGCACGCGGGCAGGGTCTGCTTCGGTCTCCTGCCCGGACCGCTCTTCTCGTCTACTCCGCGGGCACGCAGAAGTTGGTGACGGTACCGATGCCCTCGATGGTCACCGAGACCTCGGTTCCGGGACGCAGGTAGAGCGGCGGCTTGCGCGAGCGACCAGCGCCGCCGGGAGAGCCCGTCGAGATGAGCGTTCCGGGAAGCAGGGTGAGCGACTGGGAAATCGAAGAGATCAGCTGCGCTACCGAGCGGATCATGAACTCGGTGGTCGAGTCCTGGACGCGCAAACCGTCGACATCGGTGGCCAGGTGCAGTGCCTGCGGGTCCGGAATCTCGTCCGCCGTCACGACGACCGGGCCCACCGGGGTGAAACCGTCGAATGACTTGCATCGGGACCACTGCGGTTCCGCGAACTGGATGTTGCGTGCGGTGATGTCGTTGACTGCGGTGTAGCCGAACACGTAGTCGAGTGCCTCTTCCGGGGACACGTTCTTCGCAGGGCGACCGATGACCACTCCGAGTTCGCCCTCGTAATCGACTTCTTCGCTGAGGTGCTGCGGAAGGGGAACCTCGCCCCCATGCCCGTTGAGCGAGTTCGGGAAGAGGGAGAAGAGCACGGGGCCGGAGTCGTTGTCGAGGTTCAGCTCGCTCGCGTGCTCGTCGTAGTTCAACCCCACGGCCAGCACGATCGGGGGATTGAGGATCGCGGACGCGTACTCGACATCGCGCAGCGGGATCCCTGCGTCCTGCGGTAGCGCATCGAGCGCCGCCTGCACCCGTCCGAGCGCTTCCGGTCCTGCCTCGATGAGCTGGCGCAGCGTCGCAAAGCTCTCGCCGAGCGTCTCGAGCGGGATCGCGACATCACCTCGAACCGCGACGAGTTCTGGCTGCCGACTCTCTGCCCTGGTCACATGCGCAAACTTCACTTCACTAGGCTACCGAGAACTGGCGGCTCCTGCTCGTCGATAACCGACTACCAAAATCAAAAATCGTGGGCGAATCCCCACAAAGCGAGAGTCGGCCAGGTCGGCACGCACGATACTCTCTGAGCGAACTCACCGGAATCGGCGGCGCAAATGCCGCAAGAATGGGGAGTATGAGTGAAACACCGCTGACCAAACCAGAAATCGAATTTCCCGAGGGGCCGGCGCCCGCGGAGCTGCAGATCATCGACGTGGTCGAGGGGAGCGGCGATGAGGCACTTGCAAGCTCGACTGTCGACGTGCACTACCTGGGCGTCGACTTCGAGTCGGGCGAGGAGTTCGACAGCTCCTGGGCTCGCGGAGAGTCGATCAACTTCCCGCTGCGATCGCTGATCCAGGGATGGCAGCTCGGCATCCCCGGGATGAAGGTCGGTGGCCGTCGTAAGCTCATCGTGCCGCCGGCTCAGGCATACGGCCAGTCGGGTGCGCATCCCCTGGGCGGAAAGACGCTGATCTTCGTCATCGATCTCCTGGGCGTCAGCTGATCCGAGGGCTGTTTCGGCCCGCTCGAACTCGACATCGCCCCGCCCTCGGCTCGGGGAGCGAACAGGACCTCACTCGCGGAACTCGCGCGAGCGGGGTCCCTTCGTGTTTCCTGAGAGCTTCCTGAATGGTAGGTTTCTGTACGTATGCCCTCATGACACTGAAGGAGACGTTGGTGGCAGAAACCCAGCCCAAGGCTGACACGAGTCCAGGATCGGGGCAGCCGCGTGGCGCCATCGATCGTTACTTCGAGATCACCGAGCGAGGCTCGACCCTCGGTCGCGAGGTGCGCGGCGGCATCGTGACCTTCGTCACCATGGCCTACATCGTGGTGCTCAACCCGATCATCCTCACCACGACCACGGACGTGGCCGGGAACCAGCTGGACTTCGGCCAGGTTGGTGCAGTCACCGCGTTGACAGCCGGTGTGATGACGATCCTGTTTGGCATCATCAGCCGCCTCCCCTTCGCGTTCGCAGCTGGTCTCGGGATCAACGCGTTCGTCGCGTTCACGATGGTCGGACAGGTGACTTGGCCCGAGGCGATGGCACTCGTGCTGATCAACGGTGTGCTCATCGTGATCCTCGCCGCAACGGGCTTGCGCAGGATGATCTTCGATGCGGTTCCGATGGAGCTGAAAATCGCCATCACCGTGGGTATCGGCCTCTTCATCGCGTTCATCGGTTTCGTGAACTCGGGATTCGTGACTTCGAGCGACTCGCCGCCGGTCGGTCTGGGCGCGTTTGGCTCGGTGGCAACGATTCCGACGGTCATCTTCGTCATCACCCTGGTGCTCACGGGCGTGCTCGTCGCGCGCAAGATCCGCGGGGGTCTGCTCATCGGCCTGGTTGCCGGTACGGTCATCGCAGTGATCGTCGAAGCAATCTGGCACCTGGGCTCGAGCCAGGAGAACCCTGGTGGATGGGGGCTGACGGTGCCCTCCTTCGAAGGTAATCTGGTCAGCGTTCCCGACCTCAGCCTGATCGGAGCCGTGAGCTTCGACTTCGGCAAGGTTGGGCTGATCAGCGTCATCATGCTGGTGTTCAGCCTGCTGTTCATGAACTTCTTCGATGCGATGGGCACCTTCACCGGGCTGTCGCGGGAGGCCGGTCTGGCCGATGAGAAGGGCAACTTCCCGCGTCTCAAGTCGGCGCTCGTCGTCGAGGGCATCGGTGCGGTCGCCGGTGGCCTCACCTCGTCCTCCTCCAACACGGTCTTCATCGAGTCGGGATCGGGCATCGGCGAAGGCGCGCGCACCGGCTTCGCCAACCTGGTGACCGGTGGGCTGTTCCTGCTGGCCATGTTCCTGACCCCGGTCGCGAAGATCGTGCCGACCGAGGTCGCCGCCGCGGCACTGGTCGTCGTCGGCGCCATGATGATGACGCAGATCAAGGGCATCGATATGAGCCGGTTCGATGTCGCGCTTCCGGTCTTCCTGACCGTTACCGTGATGCCCTTCACCTACTCGATCGCCAACGGCATCGGTGCGGGCTTCATCGCCTGGGTGCTGATTCGCGCGTTCACGGGCAAGGTCCGCGAGATTCACTGGCTGCTGTGGATCGTTGCGGTCGGCTTCGTGATCTACTTCGCGCGTGGGCCCATCGAGACGCTGATCGGAGCGTAGCGTCCGCCGCAACACGCGGAGGCTGTGCAGCGGAGGGGGCGAGTGGTGCACTCGCCCCCTCCGCTGTCGTTCGATCAGTTGCCGAGGACTCTTTGATAGGCCTGCGAGTAGCGGTTGTCTTCTTCGGCGGTCAGCGATCTCATGTCGTAGATCCTTGCCGACATCTCTTCGTCGGGAAACACGAGCGTGTTCGCGGCGAGATCGGGATCGATCTGCTCCATCGCCTCGCGCGCTCCGGCCACGGGGGTGACGTATTGCACGTAGGCGGCCACTTCTGCGGCGACCTCCGGCTCGTAGGAGTAGTCGATGAGCTGGTGCACCAGATCGGATGCCTCGGTGCTCTTCGGCATGCAGAACGAGTCGATGAAGAGCGTCGCGCCCTCGTCCGGAACCACGAACTTCCAGATCTCTTCGCCCGCCTCGTCGTTCAGCATCGTGATGTCGCCAGACCAGGCCATGCCGGCCCAGACGGACTCGGTCTGCAGGTCTTGAGTGTACGAGTTGCCTTTCACGGTGTATACCTGGCCCGAAGCGATCTGCTTCTCCACCGCTTCGAGCGCCGTGAAGAACTCGTCATCGCCCCAGTCGCCCTCGACGTCGACTCCCTGCTCGAGCATGACCAGGCCCAGAGTGTCGTCCTGCTCGCTGAGCAGGCTGACCTTTCCCTTGAGCTCTGGTGCCCAGAGGTCCGACACCTGGCGCACACCCTGCGGAAAGAGTTTCGTGTTGTAGACAAGCCCGGTCATGCCCGCCTGATACGGGATCGACCGGGTGCGATCAGGGTCGAACGACGCGTTCTGCACCAGCGGGATCATCTGCGCGTCCACGTTCGGCAGGAGGCTGCGGTCGAACTCCATGAGCTGATCCTGCTCGAGCAAGCGAACGAGCGAGGAGTCCGTGAGGCAGAACGTGTCGTACCCGGTGTCCTGGCCGAGCTTCAACTGATCCTTGATCTTTGCGATGAACGTCTTGTTGTCATCGATGTCCTCGAAGTACTCGACGCGAATATTCGTCGCCTCCTGAAAGGCATCAAGCGAGGGATACGCGCCGGTCTCCTCGTCATAGTCGAGGTAGTAGGTCCAGTTCGCCCAGCGGATCGTGCCGGCGGAGCCGTCGCCAGGACCGTTCGAGCTCGCGCAAGCCGCAAGCGACCCCGTCCCTATTGCCGCGGCGCCGAGGCCGAGTCCCGTGAGGAGTCGCCGCCGCGTGAGGGATGCGGCGCGCGCATTCGCAACGAGGCGGCGGATCATCGGATCCGGAGAAGGCCGACCGGTCATGAGGCGCTCCTTTGCATCTGTCTGACGCTCTCATCTTTCCATACGTGCTGTCGGCGACAGCGTCGCGGCGTCGTCGATCGGTGCGACCCGCGGGCCTTACCGCTTCGATTGCTTGAGGGAAAGGTCTTCGCCCCATCTCGGGAGAGCCGGCGAGTCGATCCCCGCGTGGTCGAGCAGTCGCGCCGCCATGATCGTGAACAGCTCGTCCATGCTCTCCGGTCGGGTGTAGAACGCGGGACTGAGCGGGGCGACGAATGCGCCGGCCTCGGCCGCGTGGAGGGCGTTCCGGAGATGGATCGGGGAGAGCGGGGACTCGCGGAGCGCGAGGACGAGCGGTCTGCGTTCCTTCAACGCGACGTCCGCAGATCGGCTGATCAGGGTGTCGCCGATACCGTTCGCGATCGTCCCGAGCGTACGAGCGCTGCACGGGACGATGATGGTCGCGTCGACTCGGTACGACCCGCTGGCGATCTCGCTCGCCAGATCCCTGTTGCTGTGCGTGTGCGTTGCCAGCGGTTTGAGGTCGTTCTCCGTCATCCCGGTCTCGTGCTTCAGATTCACGAGGCCCCAGGAACTCACCACCAGGTGGGTCTCGACCTGCTGCTCCTGCGCAAGCTGCAGCGCTTTGACCGCGATTGAAGAGCCAGAGGCCCCGGTGATTCCAATGACGAGACGTGCCACGAGCGGTCCTTTCCGGTTGCCCTGTCATTCTATGGAAGCGAGAAGCCGCAGTGCGTCGAATTCTCATCCCGCGAGAACCGCTTGCCAGTGGGGTTCGCCGGATTTCTATGATGATGACATGAGTGCAATGCCGTCTTCATTCCCCCAGTTCGTTCGTGGTCGGGTGCAGTTTCCGGACGGATCCTGGCGGCGCGGGCAGGTCGAGGTCGCGGACGGCAAGGTGGTGTCGATCGGAGAAGTCGCCGAACTCGACAATTCTCGGAACGTGAGAATCCTCGATGTGGGAGACGACTATGTGCTGCCGGGAGCGGTGGATGCGCACGTGCATTCGCTTTCGCACCAGAACGAGGGGATCCTGGCTTCGACCTCCGCTGCCGCCGCAGGCGGCGTGACAACCGTGATCGAGATGCCCTTCGACTACTCGGGCCCCATCAATCAGATCGACAGGCTCCGCGCCAAGCAAGAGCTCGCGAACGATGAGGCCCTCGTGGATATCGCGCTGCTCGGGACGCTCGAACCCGAGGGCGGTTGGCGTCAGGCGGAGCGCCTTGCGGAAGGCGGCGTGGTCGGGTTCAAGGCTTCGCTCTTCGACACGGACGCATTCCGTTTTCCTCGAACCTCGGACCGGCAGCTGATCGACGTGATGGCGGCAACGCGGGATGTCGGTCGCACGCTGTGCGTCCACGTGGAGAACAACGAGATCATCAAGGCGCTGCTCGGCGAAGAGCGTGCCGCGGGCGCGGCAGATCCGGCCTCGCACTCGCGAAGCCGACCTCCGGTGAGCGAAACCCTCGGCGTGCTCACGGCGATGGAAGTCGCTGCGAACACCGGGTCTCGGCTGCATCTGTGCCATCTCTCGCTCCCGCGCAGCGTCGACCTCGCCAGCTGGTATCGCGAGCAGGGGGCCGACATCACCCTCGAGACCTGCCCTCACTACCTCACTTTCATCGAGGACGATCTCGAGCGGCTCTCCGGGCACCTGAAGATCAATCCTCCGCTGCGCACCGCTGTGGACCGCGAGGGTCTTTGGGAGCGACTCGGCAATGGGGCGATCCCCGTGATCACCTCCGATCACGCACCCTGGCCGAAGGAGCACAAGGAACGGGAAGTCATGCTCGACAACAGCTCAGGCGCTCCCGGGGTGCAGAACATCGTCCCCGTGGTGCTCGGTGGGGCGTTGCGGAAGGACCCGAGCCGTCGCATGTTCGAACGCGCACTGCACGCGCTGACCAGTGGTCCCGCTGCGCGGTACGGGTTGAGCCATCGAAAAGGCTCGCTCGCCCCTGGCAAGGACGCCGACATCATGGTCTTCGCTCCTGGTGAGAGCTCGGTGATCGAGCTCGATGCGCAACTCTCGAACGCGGGGTGGACGCCCTACCGCGGGTACCGACCGGGTGGACGCATCACGCACACCCTTTCTCGGGGGGAGCTGGTCTTCAGCGATGCGCAGGGTCTGCTGGGCGCGACGGGAAGAGGCGAACTGCTCGAGTCGGGTGAGGGGGCAGGAAATGACTGAGCCCATTCGCTCGAGCGGGTCGTACCAGTCGTTGCAGCGCGGACTGCAGATTCTGCAGATCGTGCAGGATCGGGGCCGGATGCTGATCGCCGAGGTGAGCGACGAACTCGGAATCCCGCTTTCCACCGTGTACCGGTATGTCGCCGCATTGAAGCAGTCGGGTTTTGCGCTCGAGATCGACGGGTATCTCATCCCGGGTGAGCGATTGACCGAGACCTCAGATGACTCGCCGCACCTCGTGAACGTGGCGAGCATCGTGCTGAAGCGGCTCCGGCGAGAGTCGGGCATGACCGCTGCCCTCGCCGTTCGGGTCAATATCACGGCGATGTGCCTTGCCGTCGAGCTCGCGCATCCGAAGCATCGGGTCTCGTTCTCCCCGGGCGTGGTCCGAAGCCTGTACGCGGGAGCGACCGCACTCCCGCTGCTCGCATATGCGCCCGAGCGCGTCGTGAAAGAACTGCTCGACGCCGAGCTCCGACCGTACACGAACGCGACGCTCACCCCGGACATCATCGTGCCGTATCTCGAGCAGGTTCGTTCGGATGGGTACGCGGTGTCGTACGGGCAAGTGAACCCTGGCATGACCGGAGTCGGGGTTCCGGTGATGCTCGACGGGAAGTGCCTGTGCTCGCTCTCGTTGTTGGGAGACGAGTATCTCGGCACTGATCGGCTGCAGCGAGTGGTCTCGCTGTTGAAGCAGGGCGCAGACGAACTGGTCGCCCGGCTTCCGTCACGTAAGCGAAACGAGATTTGGGTGGGAAGCATTGACTGAGAAAAGCAGTATTCTTGCTCGCGGTTCCGAGGCGGTTCGAGCCGCGCGTGGACCGGGGCTCCGGGCGAAGAACTGGCGCGCGGAAGCGTTGCTTCGCATGTTCGAGAACGTGCTCGAAGTGGGGGAGCGTCCCGAGGATCTGATCGTGTACGCCTCGCTCGGCAAGGCGGCACGCAACTGGGACGAGGCCTGCCGTATCGTCGAAGCCCTCCTGCTGCTCGAAGAGGAGGAGACCCTCGTGCTGCAGACCGGAGCGGCGATCGGTGTGATGAGGACCCGTCGGGGAGCACCGATGGTGCTCTCAGCGGTGAACAACACGGTGGGCCGGTGGGCGACGAGCGACCGATTCTACGATCGTGCGCGCGACGGCCAGACGATCTGGGGCGGCTTGACCGCTGCCGCCTGGCAGTACATCGGCAGGCAGGGGGTGCTCGGTGGCACCTATGAGTTGCTTCGCGTGATCGCGAACCGTCATTTCGGGGGAGAGTCCAATGAGCATCTCAGCCGAAGATGGATGCTCACCGCCGGAATGGGCGGGATGGGATCGGCGCAGCCGATCTCCGCGAGCATGCTCGGCCTCAGCTCGATCACGGTCGAAATCGATCCGGAGAAGGCCGAGAAGCTGCTCGCGGCGGGTGGCCTTGATGTGCTCGTATCGGATCCGGACGAGGCGGCGGACAGGCTCATCGAGGGACTCGAACGCGGCGAGATGATTCACGTCGGGCTGATCGGGAATGCCGCCGAGGTCTTCGAGCATTACGAATCCTGCGGGCTGGCTCCGGACATCGTGACGGACCAGACCGCGGCGCACGATCCTCGCTACGGCTACGTGCCCGTCGGCTATCGGGTGGATGAATGGGCGCGACTTCGCGAGTCCGATCCGGAGCGGATCGAACGGGAGGCGCGGGCGTCGATCGCGCGACAGGTCGAGTCGATGCTGCGCTTCGCCGATCGCGGGTCCGTGGTCTTCGAGAACGGGAACAATCTGCGGGTGCAGGCGATCGAGCACCTCGGAGAGGCGAGTGCGGATCGTGTGAATCGTATCCCCGGGTTCATGGAGGCGTATCTGCGTCCGCTGTTCTCGCGCGGCATCGGGCCATTCCGCTGGGTCTGCCTGTCCGGTGACGTCGAGGATCAGCGGATCATCGACGAACTGGTCGCCGGGATGTTCCCGCAGCGCCCGGAGGTTGCTCGATGGATCGATCTCGCGCAGCAGCGGATTCCCCAGCAGGGGCTTCCCGCGCGGTCGTGCTGGCTGGGGCACGGGGAGCGCTCGCGGCTCGCCGTCGCGGTAAACGCGCTCGTCGCCGACGGCACGCTGCGCGCGCCCGTGCTCTTCAGTCGGGATCATCTCGACTCCGCCGGGATGACGCATCCGAGGATCGGGACCGAAGGAATGCGGGACGGCTCCGACGGGGTCTCCGACTGGCCGCTGCTCGATGCCATGCTGCTCTCGACAGCGGGAGCCGATCTGGTAGCGGTCCATTCCGGGGGCGGAGGCTATTCGGGCTGGATGCAGTCCGCGGGAGTCTCGGTGGTCGCGGACGGTGCGGAGGCGACTGCGGAGCGGCTGCGTCTCTCGTTGGACGTGGACAGCGGTCTGGGCGTGCTGCGTCACGCGCAGGCCGGATACGAAGAAGCACAGGAATCTGTCGAACGGGGAGGCGAGACCGGTGACGCTCCGCTTCGCTGGTTCGGCGCCTAGGAAAGGAGAATCATGCGTGAACTGACTCAGGAGGATGCCCGGGCGGCAGTGCTCGGCGGAGGGGTGCTCGCTTGCGGTGGCGGCGGCTGGAAGCACCATGGCGAATTGATGGGCGCGATGGCGACCGGCATCAATCGACCGGTGCTGGCCTCGGTGGATGAGCTTCCGGAGGACACGATCGTCGCGACGGTGACCGCTATCGGCGCCCCGGCAGCGAAGAACTGGGAGATCCGACCAGTCGACTACGTGCATGCGCTGCAGACGCTCATCGAACACACTGGGTTGCAGATCGGTGCCGTGATGACGGCCCAGAACGGCTATTCGACCTCGCTCAACGGATGGATCCAGTCGTCGATGCTCGGTGTAAAGGTGCTGGATGCGGCGGGGGATGTGCGGGCCCACCCGACCGGCAAGCTCGGCTCGCTCGGGCTCGAAGAGCGTGAAGGCTACCGCGCGACTCAGGTGGTGAGCGGGGGCAACCGCGAACTGCACGGGCACTTCCGCTCGATCAACGAAGGCAAGATCAACACCTGCGATGACGTCCTTCGCGATATCTCGGTGCGAACGGGCGGCTTCATCGCGGCGGCTCGCAATCCGGTCGAGTTGAGCTGGGTTCGCGAGAACGCCGCGCTCGGCTCCATTTCGCTCGCCATCGATCTGGGGCACGCGATGATCGAAGCCGGAGCCGGCGGGGACCTCGTCTCAGCGGTGGCGAGCACGCTCGGCGGTGAGGTCCTCGATCGTGGACCGCTGCAGATCGAAAAGCGTCTCGAGACGTTCGGCGGCTGGGATCGCGGCACCTTCCGTGTCGGCGATCACTCGGTGGCCTACCTGAACGAATACATGTACGTGGACCGATCGGGTGAGCGGGTGTCGACCTATCCCGACACGATCGTGCTCATCGATACCGAGGCCGGTGAGGGGGTCGCGGTGAAGGATGTGGGCGAGGGCGGTAGGGACACGGCGCTCGTCCTCGTCCCGGCGCATCGACTGCCGGTTTCTTCCTCGGCGATCGACCGCACCGGACTCGCCGAGTGCGAGCAGATCATGCGCACCGAGTTCTTGAAGCATCTGGACACCAACCTTCGTGGCGGGATGAACCCCTATGTCGGACGCTAGCCGCCTCGCGGCGTCCTCCGAGCGCCTGCAAGTCGATCTTTCCGAACTCGCGGGATATGTCGAGGACGGACAGCCGGGGTGGAGCCGGAGAGTGTTCTCTCCGGCGTACCGCGAGGAACGCGAGCTGATCCGGCGGAGAATGCAGGAAGCGGGTCTGGAGACGCGGATCGATCCTGCTGGAAACGTCATCGGCGTACTGAGAGGAACGCGGCCCGAGGCCCGCCCGCTCATGACGGGCTCTCACACCGATACGGTGCACGGGGGCGGTCGATTCGATGGCATCGTGGGAGTGCTCGGGGCGATCGAGACCGCGCGAATGCTCCGCGAATCGGGGGTGCGCCTCGAGCGGGATCTCGTGATCGTGGACTTTCTCGGCGAAGAAGCCAACCCGTTCGGGGTGTCCTGTCTCGGCTCCCGATCGATCGCCGGACTGCTGACGGCGGAACATCTGGATCGGATCGACCCGGACACCGGAGAGCGCCTCGGCGATGCGATGCGCGCATTCGGCCTGGACCCGGAGAAAGCCATCGACCAGGCCTGGGGCAACTCTGTACTGCGGGGATACGTCGAATTGCATGTCGAGCAGGGTCCGACACTCGAGCGCAGCGGCTCACGGGTCGGCGTGGTCACGGCGATCGCGGGCATCGAGCGGCTGCTTGCGACGTTCAGCGGGCGGGCCGATCATGCGGGGACCATGCCGATGGTGGGCCGGCGTGACGCGCTGATTGCCGCGGCAGAGGCGATCCTGACCATCGAACGGGAGGGATGCGGTGCACCGGTGCACGGCGTCTCCACGACCGGGAAGATCGAATCGTCTCCCGGTTCTTTCAACATCGTTCCCGATGCCGCGCGGATCTGGGCAGAGATGCGGAGCGTCGATCCGGAATGGCTGCACGGGGCGAAGGGGCGTATCGCCGAGGAGATCGCGAGGGGTGCTGCGGAGCGCGGTGTCGAGACGGCGATTGAATGGCTCAACGACCAGGACCCTGTGCCGACCGCGCGCAGCGTGCAGGATCGAATCGCCGGAGTCGCGGATGGGCTGGGCGTGTCGTGGGAAGCCATCCCTTCCGGAGCCGGGCACGACGCAGCGCACCTCGCGGGTCTGGGACCGATGGGGATGATCTTCATCCCCTCGGTGGGCGGGCGCAGCCACGTTCCCGAGGAGTTCACCGAGCTCGATGACATCGCTCTCGGGGTTGAGGTGCTCGCCCGGACGCTGGTCGGCATGGACGGGGAGTGACGGTTCACTGAACAGGGCCCGCTGGGGCCGGGCGGAACCCGTCCCGGGTGCGATGCACCCGGGACGGCTGCACAGGAGGAGTGAGGAATGAACGACCAGAAGCGAGACCTTCGCGGCTATCTTGCGGAAGTGAGCCGCGCGGGAAGGCTGCATACCATCAGCGCGCGAGTGGACCCTCGCACCGAGGTAGGGCCGGTCCTCAGCAGGGCGGAGCTCTCAGGGCCGATCCTGTTTGCCGATGCGGGAGGCGCCCGTGTCATCGGAAACGTGCTGAGCAGCCGCGAGGAGATCGCGGCTGCTCTCGGCATTCCAGGAGATATCCGGGCGATTCCGGAGCGTCTGCTCGCAGGCATCCGCGCTCCGATCGCGCCCCGAGAGGTGCACCATGGGCGGTGCGACGAAGTCGTCACGGAGGACGTCGATCTCGGCCGATTGCCGATTCCCGAGTTCTTTCGGCGTGAGTCGGGTGCGTACCTCACCGGAGGGATCATCTGCGTGTCGGACGTGCTGACGGGGGAGCGCAACCTGTCCTACGCGAGATTCAAGATCCTGGGATCCCGGGCAGCGATGCTCGGCGTATCGCCCAATCACCATCTCGGACGCATGGCGAGACGCGCGCGTGAAGCGGGCCGGACTCTGCCCATCGCCGTGGTGCTCGGGGTGCATCCGGCGATCACTTTGGCCGCGTGTCTCTATCTGGGGTTCGGAGACGATGAGCTGGAAGTCGCCGGTGCGCTGCTCGGTGCCCCCGTCGATGTCCGCCCCGTGTGCGATGGATCGGTGTGGGTTCCGGCAGATGCCGAGATCGTGCTCGAAGGCGAGGTGATCCCCGATGAACTCATCGATGAAGGGTTGGTCTCCGAGTTCCACGGACGCTACCACGATTACGGCCAGGGCATCCTGACACGGTTCACGAAGCTGCGTTCTCGCGCTGATCCGATCTTCCCCGTCGTCGTTCCCGGGCTTCATCGAGAGCATCTGCTTCTCGCTTCGGTCCCGATTGCCGCAGGACTCCTCGCCCAGCTGCGCAAGATCGATCCGGGAGTGGTCGAGGTCGCGGTCCCCGACTCGGGTGCGGGGCGAACCAGTGCGGTGGTGTCGGTCCGCGATATCTCTCCAGGTCGAGCGAAGCAGCTGATGTTCGCCTGCTGGGCGGCGGTTCCTCTGATCAAGCAGGTCGTGATCGTCGATGCACAGATCGACCCCTGGAATGAAGAATCGGTGGCCTGGGCTCGTGTGACCCATGCCAGACCCGAACGCGACTTTCTCATCGTTCCGGGCGCGAGGACAGACCGCAGCGACCCGCAGGTGCGAGATTTTCAGGTCGGAAAGCTCGGGGTGGACGCGACGGCGAAGCCTGGTGACCGGGCCGAGGGCTGGGAGTTCGCGCGCTTTCCTGACGGGGCGCTCGACCGCGCCGATCGTATTCTCGATGAAGCCGGGATACCGGCCATACAGGCCCCTGTGAATCGTGGAATCGGCTATGACCTCGAACCGGCTTCTTCAGAGCTCTCATGATCCGTGCACTCACTCCCGGTTCCCGCCTCGTGAGAACTTGTTGTTCCCGCGGAAATCGTGCTCCTAGCATCTTTACTATGGCAATGAAGACATACACGGTCCCGCGGCAGAGCTGCGCGCGGGCTCGACAGTTGGCCGAAAGTTCTCACCCGATGAGAACCTTCGTGAGCCCGGGTCGAGAAAACCTCGCCGGCCCGAACCCGGGCATCACCCGGGCGCATTCGATGGAGGCCATCGGATGGAACTGAGTTTCCGGGAGCGCATGCTCTGGGGGGTCGTCGGCATCTTGGCGCTCCTCGCGACAATGCAGATCGTCGTGGCGACGGGGTTGGTGTCTTCGCGAGCGATGCCCACGGCAACGGATATGCTGCTCGCCTTCGCGAACCTCGTGGTCTCTCAGACATTTCTGTTCGCGCTCGCAGCCACGCTGCTCGCCTCGATGCTCGCATTCCTTCTCTCCTCGCTGGTGGGCATCCCCCTGGGCGTGGTTCTCGGAACGAGTCCGACGGCCGAGAAGGTCGCCTCGGGCTTGATCGAGACGCTTCGCCCGATTCCCGCGATTGCGCTCATGCCGATCGCCATTCTGAGTCTCGGTATCGGCCTCGAGATGAAGGTGGCGCTTGCCGCGCTCGCCGCGCTGTGGCCGGTCATGATCAGTACGATCGCCGGTGTGCGCGACACGGACAGCATGATGGTCCGTGCCGGACGGAGCTTCACCTGGGGCAGTCTCACCATCATGCGAAAGATCCAGCTCCCGGCTGCCCTGCCGTTCATCATCTCGGGTGCACGCCAATCGGTGTCGCTTGCTCTGGTCATCGTCGTCACCCTCGAGCTGCTGGGCGCACGCGAAGGCATCGGCGACGTGATCCGGCAGTACAGCGCCGCCGGACGCGTGGACTACGTGTTCGCCGGAGTGCTGGCCACGGGCCTGCTCGGCCTCGGGCTGCACGCGGTGCTCGGCTGGGTCGAGCGGAGACTCATGCACTGGGCACCGCAGTACCGGAAGGCAGCAAAATGACGACTCAGACTCAGCTGATCGCCACGCAGGCGAAGCAGAAAAAGAAACGCTCGAGCCCGCTCGGGAAAGTCGCCATCCGCCTGCCTGCGCTGGTGATCGCCATCCTGCTCTGGCAGCTCGCGGCGACGGCCTTCAGCACTCCTTTCTTCCCTCCGTTCTTCAGCATCGTCGCTCGCTTCCAGGAGGATTGGCTGTCGGGCCCGGCGACCCAGCTCTTCCTGAGCGATGCGTTCTACACGAACGCTCTGCCCACGATCGGTCGCCTTGCGATCGGCTGGATACTCGGAGCGCTGCTCGGCGTCACCATCGGTTCGCTGATCGCCTACCTCCCAAGGCTCGGTGCAGCACTCGAACCGCTTGTGCGGTTCGGAATGTCGTTGCCCACACCCGCGCTCCTTCCCTTGGCAATCGCCTTCTTCGGACTCGATGCGGGGGGCAAGATCTTCTTCATCGCGCTCGGAGCGATCTGGCCCGTCATCGTCGGCACGGCTGCGGGACTGCGCGGAGCCGACCCGGTAGCGGTTTCGAGCGCTCGCTCGCTCAACCTCTCTCCCGCGACCCTGTTCCTGCGGGTTCGCATCCCCCTGGCATCCCCGCAGATCATGGCGGGACTGCGGGTCAGCGTCAACGCGGCGGTGCTGCTGATCATCGTGGCTGAGCTCTATGCGACTACCACCGGAATCGGGTTCATGATCGTGAGCGCGCAGCGCAACTTCGATGTCCTCGGTACGTGGTCGGGCGTCTTCCTCCTCGCTCTGCTCGGCATCGTCTGCAACGGGCTCTTCGTTCTCGTCGAGCGCCGAGTGATGCGCTGGCAAATTATTCCTCGAGAGGCACAGAAATGAATTATGTAATTGAAGTCCAACATCTGGCATTCAGGTACCCGAATGCGCCGCAGGACACGCTGGGCGACATCGACTTCGCGGTTCGGCAGGGCGAATTCGTCTCGGTCGTCGGTCCATCCGGCGCGGGCAAGACCACGCTGCTGAACTGCATCAGCGGGCTCACGCGCCCCACGGGCGGTGCCGTACTGGTCGAGGGCGAAGCGATCACGGCTCCGAGCAGCAAGATCGGAATCGTCTTCCAGGATTACAGCCGGTCATTGTTCCCCTGGCTCACCGCCGAGAAGAACGTGGCGCTTCCCCTTCGCTCCCGGGGACTCGGGGCGGAGGAGATCGCCGCGAGGGTCGCCGAAGCGCTTGCCTCGGTAGGACTTGCCGGGCAGGAGAAGAAGTACCCGTGGGAGATGTCGGGAGGCATGCAGCAGCGCGTCGCGATCGCGCGCGCACTCGCGCTGGAACCCCACGTGCTCATCATGGACGAGCCCATGGCCTCGGTCGACGCGCAAACCCGTTCTGACCTCGAGGATCTGGTGCTCAAGATCTGGGCGGAACGCGGAGTCACGGTCATCCTCGTCACTCACGATATCGACGAGGCGGTCTACATGTCCGACCGGATCGTCATTCTGTCGACCCCGCCGACAGCCGTGTACCACACGATGGAGATCGACCTTTCGCGTCCTCGGCATCAACTGCAGACCAAGGACACTGCCGAGTTCGGCCATCTTCGGGCGCGGTTGTTCACCGAGATCCGCGAACTCCGCGAGCGCTCCGCGCTCAATGCTTAACACGCACGTTCATACCAATGGAAGGGAACCATGTACACATCAAGATCACGCACACTGCTCGGCGGGCTCGGCCTGGCGCTGAGCGCCGGCCTCCTGCTCTCGGGGTGCAGCAACGCAGCTGACATCGCGCCCGCAGGCGGCTCCTCCGACTCCGGAGCTGGAGAGCTGATGGAACTCACCGTCGCCACGTTGCCGATCGGCGATCTCGGGGCATACTTCTACGCCGAGGATCACGGGATCTTCGAGAAGCACGGCTTGGCCGTGACCACCGAGTCGGCCACGGGCGGATCCGCGGCGATCGCCGCAATGGTGGCGGGCGACTACGACATCGTGTACTCGGGCGCGGACGGAGCGATCAAGGCGTACGAGAGCGGTTTGCCCGTGCGAGTGATCTCGGGCGCAAACCTCAACCAGCCCGAGGGAGACAAGGACTCCACTGGGCTGGTGGCGGCACCGGGCATCACTTCGGTCGCGGATATCGCGGGAACCGCTATCGGGACGAACGCGCTCGGCAACATCAATCAGGTGTTCACGCAGGAGTTCCTCTCGGAGAACGGCGTCACCGACATCGATGTGGTGGAGATCCCGTTCCCTGAGCAGGTCGCCGCGCTGAACAGCGGTCAGATCTCTGCCTCGCTGCTCCCGGAGCCGTTCGCCTCTCAGGCGGTCGAGGCGGGAGCGACGATCCTCGGGTACCCCTATCGGATCGGAACCGACCAGTCGAACCTCGTCGGCGTCTATGTGTCGACCGAGAGCGCCATCGAGAAGAATCCCGAAGCGGTCAACGCGTTCATCGACGCGATGGCGGAGGCTTCGGAGGCGGCCAACGACCCGGCGAATCGAGACGCGCTGATCGAGTCCATCCTCTCGCACACCAAACTGTCGGGCGAGATCGCGAATGCGATGGTATTCGTGCACTTCACCTCGGATGCGAGCACTGAGCAACTGCAGGTGACCGCGGATCTGCTCACGAAGTTCGGAGTCTTCTCGGACAAGGTCGATGTGTCGGGAATTCTCGCCGAGTAGATCTCGTACAGCACAGAGGGTTCCCGCGCGGCTTCGGTCGCGCGGGAACCCTCTGTGCTGTACGCCGTATGTCGCGCACTTGCCGTCAATCTGTTGTGTATACGCTATAGCCGCCCGGTTCACAAATATCTTGCCCACTTCGCTTTTTGTGTATACGCTTTGAGCTAGGAGGTGCACATGCGTGCGAGCGATCGAGCGTATGCTTCGCTGCTCGAAGAGATCCAGGGCGGTGTTCTCGCTCCGGGAACCGTGGTCGGGGAGGTCGAACAGGCCGCCCGTCTCGGCGTCAGCCGCACCCCCATGCGCGAGGCCATCGGCCGCCTCGTCGCCGATGGCCTGGTGCGCCATCAGTCAGCGAGAGTGCTCGTCGTCTCAGGATTCGACGCGGCAGACATTCGCAGGCTGTTCGAAGCCAGAAGGTCCTTCGAGGAGACGGCGGCCCGGCTCGCCGCAGCTCGCGGCGAGAGCGTCGTCTTCGCCGCGCTCGCGATCGCTTTCGAGCAGGCGCATCCCGAGCACGGCATTCTGGAGGCTGATGCGTACTACGCACTGATCTCCCGTTTCGATGCGGCGATCGATGAAGCCGTCGACAACGCCTATCTGGTGCACGCGATGCGCACGATCCGCACCCACCTTGCGCGGGCCAGACGGCTTGCTCGCGACAATCACGAGCGCCTCGTCGCCTCGGTTGCGGAGCACGCCCTCATCGCCAGAGCGATCGCGGACGGCGATGCCGAACTGGCCGCCCACGCCACCCACATACATCTGCACTACGCACTCACCTCGATCCTCGATTCGATTAGCAAAGGACACCCATGACCATCACGCATCACGTGCGCGTCTACAAGAGCGAAGAGTCCCTGCCCCGCGAACAGCAGCTCGCCTGGAAGATCGCCGAGGTCGCCGTCGACCCGGTCGAAGTGGAATCGGACGTGGTCGATATGATCATCAACCGCGTCATCGACAACGCGGCGGTTGCCGCAGCCTCACTGAACCGAGGTCCGATCGTCGCGGCTCGCGCGCAGGCGCTTTCCCACCCGGTCTCGACCGGGGGAGACGGGGCCGCGATCTTCGGCCTGTCGAGCGCGGGTCGCGACGCCAAGAAGTCCAGCCCCGAGTGGGCAGCGTGGGCGAACGGGGTCGCCGTTCGCGAGCTCGATTACCACGACACCTTCCTCGCCGCCGAGTACTCGCATCCGGGAGACAACATTCCGCCGATTCTGGCGGTGGCACAGCATGTCGGCAAGGACGGGAGGGCGCTCGTGCGCGGGATCGCGACCGGTTACGAGATCCAGATGGATCTCGTGCGGTCGATCTGCCTGCACAAGCACAAGATCGATCATGTCGCGCACATCGGGCCCTCCGCTGCCGCCGGGATCGGCACGCTGCTCGGCCTCGACGCATCGACCATCTACCAGGCGGTCGGCCAGGGCCTGCACACCACCACCGCCACGCGTCAGTCCCGCAAGGGGGAGATCTCGACCTGGAAGGCGCACGCCCCCGCATTCGCAGGCAAGATGGCAGTCGAGGCAGTCGATCGTGCGATGCGCGGCCAGACCTCGCCGAGCCCCATCTACGAAGGTGAAGACGGGGTGATCGCCTGGATGCTCGACGGACCCGAGGCCGGCTACGAGGTGCCGTTGCCGGCCCCGGGTGAAGCGAAGCGCGCGATCCTCGATTCGTACACGAAGGAGCATTCGGCCGAATACCAGGCACAGGCCTGGATCGACCTGGCGCGGAAGCTCCACGGCGAGCATCCCGAGCTTGCCGATCCCGCGAATATCGCATCGATCGTGCTGCATACGAGCCATCACACCCACTACGTCATCGGCTCAGGCGCGAACGACCCGCAGAAGTACGATCCGCAGGCATCGCGCGAAACCCTCGACCATTCGATTCCCTATATCTTCGCGGTGGCCCTGCAGGACGGGGGATGGCACCACGTGGACTCCTACACGCCTGAGCGCGCGGGCCGCCCGGACACCGTCGATCTCTGGCACAAGGTCACCACTGCGGAAGATGCCGAGTGGACGCGTCGATACCACTCCGAAGATCCCGACGAGAAGGCCTTCGGCGGCCGCGTCGAGATCGAACTCGTGGACGGCACGAAGATCGTCGACGAGATCGCGGTCGCAGACGCGCACCCGCTCGGTGCTCGCCCGTTCGCCCGCGCCGACTACATCCGCAAGTTCCGCATCCTCGCCGAGTCCGTGCTCGAAGCGACCGAGATCGAACGCTTCCTCGATCTGGTGCAGCGTCTCCCCGAGCTCACCGTCGACGAGGTGCGCCAGCTGAACATCATCGCCGCGCCGGGCGTCATCGACCTCGCGGCCGCACCGAAGGGACTCTTCTGATGCTGTATTCATCTGCCACTGCCGAGCAGAAGCGGCTCCGGTTCCGCGAGGAGCTGGAGAGCGGTCGACTGCTGCGCATGCCGGGCGCCTTCAACCCGCTTTCGGCGAGGCTGATCGAGCGTAAGGGATTCGACGGAGTTTACATCTCCGGCGCGGTGCTCTCTGCCGACCTCGGATTGCCCGATATCGGTCTCACGACGCTCACCGAGGTCGCGGCGCGTGGTGCGCAGATCGCGCGCACCACCGAATTGCCCACGCTCATCGACGCGGACACCGGTTTCGGTGAGCCGATGAACGCGGCCCGGACGGTGCAGGAGATGGAGAACGCCGGTATCTCCGCGCTGCACATCGAGGATCAGATCAATCCGAAGCGCTGCGGGCATCTGGACGGGAAGGAGGTCGTCGGACTCGACGTCGCGGTGCGCCGCATTCGCGCCGCCGTGGAAGGACGACGCGACCCGAACTTCCTCATCATGGCGCGTACCGACGTGCGAGCGGTGGAGGGACTCGAAGCCGCGAAGGATCGGGCCAAGGCACTGGTCGATGCCGGAGCCGACGCGATCTTCCCCGAAGCGATGCGCACGCTCGAGGAGTTCGAAGCGGTGCGCGGTGCCGTCGATGTGCCGGTGCTCGCCAACATGACCGAGTTCGGCAAGAGCGAGCTGTTCACCGTTTCCCAACTCGAAAGCGTCGGGATCAACATGGTCATCTGGCCGGTCTCGCTGCTTCGTATCGCGATGGGGGCCGCTGAGCGAGCGCTCGACACTCTCACCGAGCACGGCACGCTCACGAGTCAGCTCGGCAGCATGCAGCATCGAGCCGAGCTCTACGAGCTGATCAGCTACGAGGACTACGCTGGCTTCGATTCGAACATCTACACTTTCAGCGTCGAACGGTAGGAGCGAACATGACCGAGATCAATAAGGGCCTTGCAGGGGTCATCGCCGATGAGACCGCCATCTCGAAAGTGAATCCGGAGACGAACTCCCTGCTGTATCGTGGCTACCCGGTGCAGGAACTCGCCGCGACGCAGCCGTTCGAAGCGGTCGCGTATCTGCTCTGGAACGGCGAGCTGCCGACCGACGAACAGCTTGCGGACCTTCGTCGGGCCGAACGCGAGCACCGTGCGCTCGATGGCCACGTCAGGGCCACCATCGATCTGCTGCCGCTCGATGCGCATCCGATGGACGAGGCACGAACCGCGGTCAGCGTCATCGGCGCCTCCGATTCCGCGGGCGCGGGATCCGTGCTCGATGCGGCGGGAAGCCCCGAGGAGAATCTCGCACGCAGCGTTCGCCTGTACGCCGCATTGCCGGCGATCGTGGCGTATGGGCAGCGGCGCAGACGGGGCGAGGATCTCATCCCGCCGCGAGACGATCTCGACTACGCGGCGAACTTCCTCTGGATGACCTTCGGCGTGGAGGCGGAACCCGTCGTCGTCGATGCGTTCAACCGATCGATGATCCTGTACGCGGAGCACTCGTTCAACGCGTCGACCTTCACCGCGAGGGTGATCGCGTCGACGCTCAGCGACCTCTACTCCTCGGTGGTCGGGGCGATCGGCGCGCTCAAGGGACCGTTGCACGGCGGCGCCAACGAAGCGGTGCTGCACATCTTCGACGAGATCGGTTCCGCCGATCAGGTCGATGCCTGGCTCGACGACGCGCTCGCGCACAAGCGGAAGATCATGGGCTTCGGCCATCGAGTCTACAAGCGGGGGGACTCGCGCGTGCCCACCATGAAGGCCGCGCTCGACACGCTCGTCGAGCACTACGATCGCCCCGATGTCGCCGAACTCTATGCGAGGCTCGAGGCCGAGTTCGTGGCTCGCAAGGGGATCTATCCGAACCTCGACTATCCCTCGGGTCCCGCGTACAACCTCATGGGATTCGACACGCTGACCTTCACTCCGCTCTTCATCGCTGCGCGGGTGACGGGTTGGACGGCGCACGTGATGGAGCAGAGCGCTTCGAACGCGCTGATCCGACCGCTGTCGGCCTACGTGGGGGTCGACGAACGGCACATCGAGGGCTACGTCGCCGACGATGCGGAGCTGCGGGTGGCCGATCGTCCGGCGGAAGCGCAGGGATAGACGGCAATACGTCGCTGAACTGGAATTTACCAATGAGATAACAGAAGGCCATCTTTCGTTCACCGGGGGGTGGTCTTCTGGCTTTTGACGGTGCTAGCTTGTACACACTGAAGCCCACCTCACAGTTTCGCGTGATCGCGCGAACGGGTGGGTGTGAGAGGAACACTCGTGATTCGTCGTTCACTCGCCACCGCAGCTGCCGTGGCAACGATCACCATGCTTGGCCTGACCGCCTGCAGTTCGGGTTCGGACACGTCGACCGGTACTGACGGCTTCGATGCCTCGACCGCCACCAGTGCCGAGGATTTCGGCGGCTTCGACGCCCTGGTCAAGGCCGCTCAGGAGGAGGGCGAGCTCAACGTCATCGCACTTCCCGAGAACTGGGCGAACTACGGCAAGATCATCGCCGCCTTCGAGGACGAGTACGGGATCACCGTCAACTCGGCCTCGCCTGATGTGTCGAGCGCCGAGGAGATCCAAGCCGCAGATAATCTCCGCGGCCAGAACACCGCGCCCGATGTCTTCGACCTCGGCACCGCAGTCGCGCTCGACAGCACCGACTACTTCGCCCCGTACCAGGTGCAGACCTGGGAAGACATTCCCGCGGAGAACAAGGAGGCCACTGGCCTCTGGGTCAACAACTACACCGGCATCATGTCGATCGGCTACGACTCGACCAAGTTCGACGCACCGAAGTCGCTCGATGAGCTGCTCGACGCGAAATACAAGGGATCGGTCGCGCTGAACGGCGACCCGACCCAGGCAGGCGCGGCGTTCGCGGGCATCGGCATGGCCACCCTGCAGCGCGGAGGCGAACTCGACGACTTCCAGGCGGGTATCGATTTCTTCAGCGAGCTGAACCAGGCGGGCAATTTCCTCACGGTCGACCCCACTCCGGCGACGATCGCCTCGGGCGAGACCCCGGTGGTGATCGACTGGTCGTTCAACAACATCGGGCAGCAGACCGAGACCCCGGATTGGGCGAACGCAGTGCTGCCGGGTGCGGCTTACGTGTCCTACTACAACGAGGCGATCAACAAGGATGCCCCGCACCCCGCTGCGGCTCGCCTGTGGCAGGAGTGGATCTTCAGCGATACCGTGCAGAACCTCTACCTGGAGGCAGGCGCGTTCCCGGTGCGCCTCGAGGCGATGGATGCGGCGGGCACGGTCGACGCCGCAGCGCTGAAGGCGGCGGGTGGACTGCCCGAGGAACAGGCGACCGCCACGACCCAGCAGACCGAGGCGGCGAACGCGCTGCTCGCTGCAGAGTGGCCCAAGGTCATCGGCTAGGCGGAGGCCTCGGCTCAGACGCTACGTCTCGTCATCGCGCCGGTCATCCTCACCATTGCGGTGAAGATGGTCGGCGCGATGACGAGAGCGGGCAGACGGTGCCATACTCGTGGAAGAGCGTTTCCACGAGCTCACTCATGACGATGGCGTCTGCGAACGACAACTACGGGAGAACGAATGATGAAGTGGCTCGGCCTCACGCCGTTCGCGCTCTACGTGCTCATATTTCTTGCCGTGCCCTCGGTGCTCGCGATCGGCACCGGCTTCTTCGGTGCTGACGGCTCATTCACTTTCGGCAACTTCGCGACGCTGACAGATCCCATCGTGCTCGGCTCGTTCTGGGCGTCGATCTGGATCAGCGCGCTCACCGCAGTGGTCGGTGCCATCCTCGGCGGGCTGCTGAGCTTCGCGCTCACGGGGGCCAAGCCTGGGGGAGCGCTGCGCCGCGCCATCGACTCGGCCTCGAGCGTGCTCGCGCAGTTCGGCGGGGTCATGCTCGCATTCGCGTTCATCGCCACGATCGGCATCCAGGGGCTCGTCACGGTCACGCTGCGAGACACCTTCGGAATCGATATCTTCGCCGAGGGAGTCTGGCTGTACCAGTTGCCCGGCTTGATCCTGCCGTACCTCTACTTCCAGGTGCCGCTCATGGTCATCGTCTTCCTGCCCGCGATGGAGAGCCTGCGGCGGGAATGGGCCGAGGCCAGTGCCACGCTCGGCGGCGGGGCATTCACCTATTGGAGCCGCATCGCGGGACCGATCCTCGCCCCGTCATTCCTCGGTGCGCTGCTGCTCCTCTTCGCAAACGCCTTCTCCTCGTATGCGACCGCTGCAGCGCTCATCAGCCAGGGGGCGCAGATCGTGCCGCTCCAGATTCGATCGGCGCTGATCGCCGAGACCGGAGCCTCGCGCGCCAACACTGCCGGCGCCCTCGCGCTCGGCATGCTCCTCGTCATGCTGGTCGTGATGATCGGATACTCCGCGCTGCAACGTCGGGCTGCGAGGTGGCAGCGATGAGTCGAGGATCGAAACCCGCGGCTCCCGCCGCAACCGTGTCGGGGCAGCCCCCGACCTGGCTGCGCCGTACTATCCTGATCGTCCTCTGCGGACTGTTCCTCGTGCCGCTGATCGCGATGTTCGAGTTCACCCTTCGCCAGCAGGGCGGCGGGTATGGGGTCGAGCACTGGACCGCTCTGGTCGACCCCGAGAACTCGCGCATGTATCGCAATCTGGTCAAGGGCATCGGCAACTCGCTGTTGCTGGCCGTGATCACCGTGGGAATCGTCTGGGTGCTGTTCCTGCCGACGATCGTGCTCGTGCACCTGCAGTTTCCGAGACTCGCACGCGCCTTCGAACTGCTGACGGTGCTGCCCATCGCGATCCCCGCGATCGTGCTGGTCGTCGGTCTGGCCCCGTTGTATCGAATCATCGTGCAGGTGCTCGGAGGAGATATCTGGACGCTGGCGCTCGCCTACGGCATCCTCGTGCTTCCCTTCGCCTACCGGGCGATTGTGTCGGAACTGCAGGGCATGGGTGCGAAGACGCTCGTCGAGGCGGCGCGTTCACTCGGGGCCAGCTGGTTCACCGTGCTGTGGCGCGTGATCGTTCCCGGTGTCCGTCGAGGGCTGACGAGCGCGACGCTCATCACCGCAGCGGTGGTGCTCGGCGAGTTCACGGTCTCGTCGCTGCTGAACCGGGTGACGTTGCAGGTTGCGCTCGTCGAAGTATCGAAGAGCGACCCGTACGCCGCGGTCATCACCTCGCTGCTTTCGCTCGTCATCGTATTCGTGCTCTTGTTCGGGTTCGCCTCGATCCGACCTCGGGGCCAGCGGGTGCGCAGGCCCCCGCGTCCGGTTCAGCAGAAGAAGGAGGTCGGCACGCATGGCTGACGTTCACCAAGCCCCAGTGTCCAAACCCGGGCAGAAGGGGACTCCCATCGTGTTCGAGGGAGTCACCAAGGCATACGGTGAGACCACCGTACTGCACGGCATCGATCTCGATATCACGCCGGGGGAGTTCGTCGCGCTGCTCGGACCTTCGGGTTGCGGGAAGACCACGATGCTGCGCTGCCTCGCTGGTCTCGAACAGCCGACGAGCGGCCGGATCCTCGTGGGCGGCGACGACGTCTCCCCGGTGCCGGTGAACAAGCGCGACATGTCGGTCGTGTTCCAGGCGTACTCGCTCTTCCCGCACATGACGGTTGCGCAGAATGTGGGGTTCGGCCTCGAGATGCGCAAGATCGGCAAGGGGGAGCGCCGCACCCGCGTGGCGGAGGCGCTCGAACTGGTGGGGCTCGGCCACACCGCGGATCGCTATGCGCATCAGTTGTCCGGTGGGCAGCAGCAGCGTGTCGCCCTCGCGCGTGCGCTCGTGACACGGCCTCGGGCGCTGCTGCTCGACGAACCGCTTTCGGCGCTGGACGCGAAGGTGCGGGTGCGGCTGCGCGACGAGATCAAGGCGATCCAGGTCGAACTCGGCATCACGACGATCTTCGTCACGCATGATCAGGAGGAGGCCCTCGCGGTCGCCGACCGAGTCGCGGTGATGCGCGACGGAGTCATCGAGCAGTTGGGCGCCCCAGAAGACCTCTACCGCCGACCCGAGACGCCGTTCGTTGCCGGGTTCATCGGCGAATCGAATCGGCTGGAAGGCATGCTCACGGGTGACCGGGTGCGGGTCCCCGGTGCGCTCCTCCCGGTGCTGCCAGGCTCTCTCGGTTCCAGCACCGCTGCAGAGGCCCGAGTGACTGCGTTCGTTCGTCCCGAGCAGTTGCGGCTCGAAGCCGCGACGGCGGGCACGGAAGGGGATGCGCTTTCCGCGGTCGTCGTGTCGAGCGGGTTCTTCGGTGCTCATCGGCGCACGATCGTGCGCACGACGGGCGGGGACATGATCACGGTCCAGCACGGCACGAGCGAGCAGTTCGCCGCGGAACAGGTCGTTGCGCTGAGATTCCTCGGCGAACCGGTGGCCGTCGAGCGTCGAGACTGATCAGTCGCGCGCCCGGGCGAAGATCACGAGGTTGTCCGAGACGGCGTCGCTCTGCGACTCGAAGAAGCAGGTGATCAGCACCAGACGGCCGGGAACCGGTTTCCAGACGTTCTCGATGTCTGCGAGGCTTCGGCGATCGTGCCGTTCGACCGCGACGACGTCGTAGCTGACGAGCCCTGCTTCGTTCTCTATCCTGATCTCATCCCCCGGCAGCACGGTGCTCCGCTGTGCGGCTCGATCCACGAGGGGATCGAAGACCGCCCTCCCATCGGCGGAGGTGTGGCCGATCACGTAGACCGTGTTCTCGCTTCCGGCCCCGGGTAGTCCGTACTCTTCGAGCCAGTGGACATGGTCGGCATCCGGCGGAACGAGTGAGGGTGCGCCGTTTCCGGCGAAGGCGCGCACTTCGGCGTCGAAGCCGATCGCAGGGATCTCGACCGATACGGGTCGAGCGGCCGGTGCGTTGGGCAGCGCAGGCGCCTCCGGCACGGCGCGCCGCTCCGTCACAGGAGCATCGTGCGGAGCAAGGAGCTGCCAAGCCGAGGCGCCGACCAGGAGCAGCCCGGCGGCGACGACGACGGAGGTCAGCGCGAGGAGCACTCGCCTCCGAGCCATGCGGTGTGGGCGGACTACCACGGGGTCGGGCGTCGGCTCGTCGCGGTGGTGAGCCCCTTCGCTGCTCGCCTCAGGGGGTGGGCCGGGCGTCTTCGTCGGATGCACTCGTTTCCTTCTCTCGGTTCGGTTGCCGCAGGCCGAGCAGCACCACTCCGGCGGCCGCCAGAATGATGAGCGCCGCTCCGAGCAGCATGAATTGTTCGGCTGAGGAGAGCGTGAATCCGGCGTTCCCAGAGCCGGCACTCTGATCGGACGTGAGATCCGCGTCCGGGTCGGGGGCGGCAGTCAGCGCCGTGCCGGCGATCTTGACCGCCGCCCACCCCACGAACTCGTCAGCGGACGAGGTGAACGCAAAGCGGTACTCGCCGCCGCCGAGCCGACTGATGTCGATGCGCAACGCGCCCTCGTCGTTGACGCGGATCCATCCCACGGCGAGCTTCTGCGGGTAGACGTGCAGGAAGAACCAGTCGCCGGGCTTGGCATCGGGGATCCTGACATGTGCGATGCCGTCGATCACCTCGACGGTCACTCCTCCCGCATTTGCGGAGGTGAGCATGTTGATCGAGGCGACGGGCGCGTTCGGGGTGTGCTCGGGCTTCGGCGTCGACTGCGCTGCGGGAGCCTTCGCCGCTCTTGCCGCAGACGGAGCGGGCGCGGCGGATCCGGGTGTCGGTCCAGTGCCCGGTCCGGTGGGGATCGGCGGAGCGGTCGGCACGATGATCTGGGGGTCGGGCGCCTGCATCGCTGCGGGGGCGGCCCAGGTCACGGAGTTGTAGAAGAGCTGCTTCGATGCCGCGGACCAGGACTGCGCATCTGAGGCGGCTGACGAGCCGTGCAGCGAGAGATAGACCTGTCTGCCGCCATCGCGGTCATCGACCGCGATGCCTGCCCCCAGCGATTCGATCTGCGTTTCGGCACCCTCTCCGCGAATCCCGACGGCGTCTGCAAGGATCGTCACCCGCTCGCCGCTCAAGCCGTCGAACCACGCGGTGAACTTCGGTCCTCCCGACGTCGTGATCTGGCGGAGCAAGCCATCGATCGGATCGGGGCTCAGCGCACCACCGGCCAGAATCTGGTGGGTGCCGGAAATGCGGTAGCCGGTGGCTGTGAGACTGCGGTCGTTGCCCGCCCCACGGGTGGTGGGCTCTCCCGTGAGTCGGTGGAGCTGCGCGACGCCGCTGTCCTCGCTCGAACCCTGGTCGAGCCAGACCATGCCGGTATCCTGCAGCGCCGCGGCCTCCCTGGCGCGTCCGAGCTGTTCGGCGGTGAGCGAAGTCGGAGTGTCCCACACGATCGCGGCGTACTCTGCGATCGCCGACACGGGATCGGGAAGCGTGTTCGCACTTGTCGCGAGCAGGCCGTTCTCCGTGAGGAACGCCGAGGTTCTGCCTCCGTTGTCGCCGAGCACGAGCACTCGCTGCTTCTGCGCGAGTCGGAAGTTCACCGTGGTCTCGAGGGCGGCCTGCACTGGCGCTGGTTCCGATGTCGACTCCTGCATGCCCGTCGCGATGACTCGAATGCGGTACTCGCCGATCGGAAGGCCCTCGAATCGGTAGCTGCCGTCGGCAGCGGTGCGGGTGGTGAGATCCTCGCCGAGCACGCGTACCTCCGCACCCGCGATCGGTGCTCCGCCGCGAGGTTCCGCATCGTCTGCGGGGTCGTGCGCCACCACCACGCCGCTGATCGTCCCGGTTTTGATCGGGGAGAGCGCGATCTGAGTGTTTCCGTAGGTGTCGGTCGTCACGAGGATCGGTTGGGAGGTCGCGGACGCGAATCCGAAGCGCTCGACCGTGAAGGTGTAGCTTCCGGGAACGAGCCTTGCAGTGAAGCGTCCGTCTGCGTCGGTGATCCATGTCTCGCCACGAGGCCCGTAGCTCACCTCTGCTCCGGCCACGGGTGCGTGCGTCTCGGCATCGATCACAGTGCCGATGACCCCTGACTGGCCGAGCGTCGCGGTGACCGCGGCGTGGACGTCGATGCGGCCGTGGCCGTAGCGGCTGTCCGGAGCGATTCCGCCCTCCGGGTACCAGGCCGTGGTTTCGAGCGCATCGGCGAGTTGGTCCACCGAGAGCCCTGCCTGCGCCGAGCGGAGCAGCGCCACGGCGCCGGCGACGTGCGGTGTGGCCATGGAGGTGCCGGTGGCCTCTCCCCATGTCCCTCCTGGCATCGCCGAGAAGACCTTCACGCCGGGCGCGGATGCATCCGGTTTCACGAAGTTGCTCGGCCACCCGTGTGCGTCGGCGATCGCGGACGGCCAGTTCGTCACCGCGCCGCAGGATCCCGCGGCGACCTGATCCTCGGCATCGGTCATTCCCACGCCGAACGCCTCATAGATGTCACCCGGACTCGAAGTGCCGTTCGGCCCGCACGGGGCATTGCCGATCGCGATCGCTGGGAAGATCCCCGCCTGCCTGAGATTCTGGAGGGGGGTGATGAGGGTCGCGTCGTAGGCTCCTGAGCCGAGCGACATGTTGATCACGTCCGCTGCGCGGCCGGCCGGGGTGCCGGTGCCGTCGTAGGGGGCCATGACCCACTCCAGGGCGGCGAGGATCTTCGCGGAGCTGCCCCCTCCGCTGAGGACGTTTGCCGCCATCAGCTCGGCCTCCGGTGCGACGCCGATCTGCGTGCCGGAGCTTGCGCCGCCGACGATCGTGCCAGCGACATGGGTGCCGTGCGAGCCGGGATCGCTCGGTTTGCTCACCACCGGCCGGCCCAGCCGGTCGAAGTTGATCCAGCCTCCGGGGTAGCTCGGGTCACCGGTGCCGCGGCCGACGAGGCGATCCCTGATATCAGGGTGGGTGGCATCGACCCCGGTGTCGAGGACCGCAACTCGCACTCCTCGGCCGCGGACGCCGAAGTCCCCCCACACCTGATTCGCTCGGATCTTCTCCACGCCATACGTGACCGGAACTCCGGTGACGAGCGATGCCGTGGTGGGGACGGTCGGCGCCTCGGCCGCGGTCGGTGCATCTTCTGCCAGACCTTCGACCGTGTAGTTCGGCACGACCTCTCGGGCGTGCGGCAGTGCAGCGAGTGTGGCCAGCGTGGGGGAGTCGAGTTGCGCGCGCACGAGCACGGCATTCGTCACCCAGAAGCGGTTGAGCACCGTCAGGGTGCCTCGCCGCTGGAGGTCGCTGAGCTCGTCCTCGATCAATCGCCACTGGGCATCCGCTTGCGCGCGCAGTGCCTCCGCCGCTGCGTCGGGCGACCCTTGGGCTGAATCGGGGACACCCGGGTCGGTGAACAGGATGAGGATCTCGCCGGTACCGAGGTCGGAGTCGACCCACTCCTCGTCGAAGTCGCCCTCCGCCGTCTGCGGAGCCGTTCCGAGCGGGTCCGGCGCTCTTGAACCGGAGAGAGGGGGCTCGTCTTCCGTTCGCGTCTTGCGACCCTCGGCTCCCGATGCCGCACTGCGGGCATGGAGCGCTGGGGGTTCACGGAGCAGGTCGGCTGCCTCGGTGGTGCCGACGACACGGAGCAGGGCATCGTCCACATGCGCGCTTCCACGGTCCCGCGGATCGGGCGCTCCGTCGGGAGCGCCGAGCCAGGGGAACAGGCCCATGAGCAGTGTTCCGCACGCGACCGCAGCGATCGCTCGGGTGGTTCGACGTCGCGGTGGGGCGGCTGCGGCTGCGGTCAATGCTCTCTCGTTTCTCGTTCGGTCATCGTGCCCCTGGCAGCGCGGTGCGCGCGGGCCGGAAGCGCTTCTGGCGGCGCGAGCTGTCGGCGCAGTTGGCCCTCTCGCCGTCCCTGGGCTATCATCCGATCTGGATAAGGCTGAACTTAACTACATCTGATGATAGCTTGATTTCTTCACATCAGTAAGGTTAGCCTAACCATCATGAGACGAATACTGAGGTGCCCTGGCGGCACCCACAGGCCGAGAGCGAGCGCCGCGATCACTGCAGGGATGGCAGCGCTGATCGTGGCCACACTGACCGGTTGCTCCCTCGTGCTCGGAAGCGCATCTCCCGAGATCGCGGACCCGGCGGCCGCCTCTTCCGGGAGCCCCCGCCTGTTCGAGGGAGCCGACACCGCGCTGCTCGGCTCCTCGGATATCGAACCGATCGCCGACCGGCCGAAACCGGTGCTCCCAGTGACCTTCACCGGCCTCGACGACGTCGAGGTCGAGGTGACCGACACGAGCCGAATCCTCGCACTCGACGGGACCGGCAGCCTCGCCTCGGTGGTCTTCGGGCTCGGTTTCGGACCCAATGTCGTCGGGCGCGACCTGACCACCGGCTTCGACGCCGCGAAAGACCTGCCCCTCGTGATGGACGGGCACACGCTCAACGCCGAATCGATCCTCGAACTGAACCCGACATTGATCCTCACCGACTACAGCGTCGGACCCTACGACGTGCAACTGCAGATGCGCAACTCCGGAATTCCGATCATCTTCTTCGATCCGGCCGAGAACATCGACGATATTCCTCGTCAGATACTCGACGTCGCCAGCGCGCTCGGAGTCCCGGAGCTCGGTAAGAGCTACGTCGAAGACTTCGAACGCCGGCTCGAAGACACCCGCGCGAAGATTGCAGCAGTAGCCCCGACCGCCGATGCCGACCGCGTGCGCATGGTCTTCCTGTACATGCGCGGACGTGCCGGCGTCTACTACATGTACGGTGACAATCCCGACGGCTCGACAGGAATCGCGGGAGTGCTCATCGAAGAACTGCGGGGCATCGACATCGCGGGCGATCTCGACTGGGTGAGCGGATCGCTCACCGCGGAAGGTCTGATGCGGCTCGAACCCGATCTGATCCTGATGCTGACACTCGGCCTCGAGTCGGTCGGTGGCGTCTCCGGCCTCATGCAGATCCCCGGTGTCGCACAAACCCCGGCGGGGGACCGCGGACGCGTCGTCGACATGAGCGACTACGAGATGTTCACCTGGGGACCCCGCACCCCCGAAGTGCTCTCCGCGCTCGCAGAGGCGATCTACCGCGTAGACCTCGACACGGTTCAGCTCTCGTGAGGGCCGACAAGACAGGCGCCGACGCTTCCGCCGAGCTGAGACTGCCGGGTCAGAACTCCGCGCAGCTCCCACGCGTGCTCGACTACGACGCAGAACCCGCGCAGCTTCCCCGCCCCCGCAAACGGAAGGTCGTGCTGTTGTTCGCGATCCTCTCCGCAGCCCTGGTGATGGTCACCCTCGGCTCGGCGGCGCTCGGACAGATGCAGATCCCCGTCGTCGAGGTGATCGGCTCGATCTGCCGAAAGGCAGGGATCTCCTGCGGCGCAGCCCCCAGCCATCCGCTGGCCGACGCCGCGCTCTGGGAGGTGCGCTTCCCCCGTGTCGTGCTCGGCGTGTTCGTCGGTGCCGCGCTCGCCGCAGCCGGCGCGCTGATGCAGGGCGTGTTCGGCAACCCCCTCGCCGACCCGGGTATCATCGGCGTCTCCTCGGGAGCCGCCGTGGGTGCGAGCCTCATGATCATCACCGGTCTCGCCGCAGGATCGAGCTTCGCGATTCCCATCGGCGCATTCGTCACGGGAATCATCACTGCGATGCTCATCTACTCCATGGCGCGATCGCGAGGCCGGACCCAGGTGGTCACCCTGATCCTGGTGGGCGTCGCGGTCAACGCGTTCTGCGGAGCGGCGCTGGCGCTGATGACGTTCGCGGCCACCATGAATCAGCGGGAGCAGATCGTCTTCTGGCAGATGGGCAGCCTTGCCGGTGCGCTATGGGACGCGGTCCTCACGGTGCTGCCCCTACTGATACTCGGGCTGATGCTCGCGTTCGGCATCGCGGGAAAGCTCGACCTACTGAGTCTCGGCGACGATGCGGCCCGTCATCTCGGTGTGAACATCGAGCGACTGCGCATCTACGTTATCGCCATCGTCGCCGTGCTGACCGCCGCAGCGGTGGCCTTCGCAGGCATCATCGGATTCGTCGGACTCGTCGTGCCCCACCTCATCCGCATGCTGGTCGGCCCGGGACATCGAGTGCTCGTGCCTGCGAGCGCCCTCGGAGGTGCCGTGCTGCTCGTGCTCGCCGACACCTTCGCCCGCACCGCAGTCGCCTACGCCGAACTCCCACTCGGCATGCTGACCGCGCTCATCGGCGGGCCCTTCTTCTTCTTCCTCATCAAAAACTCCCGAAGCAAGAACGGAGGCTGGCTGTGAGGGGCATCCCCGGACTCTCGGCGTCGCCCACCGCACCAGAGCGCCCCCGACTCGGGCAGACAGTGGTCGAGGCCCGCGGCGTCTCGGTGTCCCTCGGGGGCACCGAGATCGTGCGCGACGTCGATTGCGAAGTGCGCGCCGGAGAAGTGCTCGCGATCATCGGACCGAACGGTGCGGGGAAGTCGACGCTGCTCGGCGCCCTCGCGGGCGACCTCGCCTACCAGGGTTCCGTGAGCCTCGAAGGGATCGAGCTCTCCTCGTATTCGACGCGAGATCTGGCCCTGCGGAGAGCCGTGCTGCGTCAGAGCAGCCGCATCAGCTTTCCGTTCGACGTCGTCGACGTGGTGAAGATGGGCCGCGCACCGTGGCGCTCGATCACCACCGTCGAGGAGGACGACCGGATCATCGCGCAGGAACTGCTCCGCAGCGACACGTTCCGCTTCGCCGATCGAGCCTTCACCTCGCTCTCCGGAGGAGAGGCCGCGCGAGTCTCGCTCGCCCGAGCACTGGCGCAGCGGACGACGCTCCTGCTGCTCGACGAGCCGACCGCTGCACTCGATATCAACTACCAGGAGCAGGTGCTCGCAGTTGCCAGGCAGTCCGCGAGGCGGGGCAACGCGGTCGTCGTCGTGCTGCACGACCTGAGTGCAGCGGCGGCCTACGCGGACCGGGTACTGCTCATCGCCGACGGAGAAGCGAAGGCCTATGGCGTTCCCGCCGAAGTGATGACTGCGGATCTGCTGAGCGCGGTGTACCGGCATCCGGTCAGGGTGCTGCCCGAGCCTGACGGAAGCGTGCTGGTGGTACCCGTGCGCTTCGCGGATGAGCCGGCGCAGACGCAATCAGATGAAGGAAGAGGAAGAGAAGGATGAATACGCAAGCTCTCGTCGCCCGGGGAGCCAAGGGGAGACTCGCGGCCGTAGTACTCGCGGCCGCGCTTCTGGTCTCGCTCTCGACCGTGCTCTCCTCGCCGCCCGCGCACGCAGCGGCGAGAGTCGAGGTATCGCCAGCGCCGAATGCTGACGGATCGACCACGGTGACGCTCTCGGGGAGCGGCTTCCAGTACGTGCCCAACGCGCCAGGAGGCATCTACATCTTCTTCGGCGCGGTTTCCGATCCCGCGACCAACGCGTGGGCTCCGAGCCAGGGAGGCCGTTCCGGCACCTCGTTCGGCTACTCGGGAACCGACGGGTCGATGCTGCTCGCAGCATTCCAGGGAGGTACTTCGGCCGACGCCGCCAACGCCGTCATCGGCCCGGACGGATCCTGGACCGCGCAGATGACCATTCCCGGGAGTCGTTTCGCATCGAGCTCGGGCAATCCGCACGCGGGACAGTCCGTCGAAGGCGCGCTCATCGACTGCCTGCAGGTGCAGTGCGGCATCATCACGATCGGCGCCCACGGCGCGGTGAATGCCAACAACGAGTCGTTCACGCCAGTGGGCTTCGTCACTGCCGACGGCAGCATTCAATCGGGAACCGGAACGCAGAGTTTCACGGACGATGCGACGGTGCTCGAACTGAGCGGAGAGCAGTCGAGCGAGGAAGCTACGAAGGAGCGCCCGGCGAATCGAGGTGGATCGGGCGAGACCCCGACCACCGACCAGCTTGCAGACGGGGGCAGCACCCTCGGAGTGCTCATCGTGCTGGGAATCGCGGTGCTGGCATTGCTCGCCGCGGTCGCGACCGTGGTGCTCCGGCGATCCAGGGACCGGAGAAGCGCAGCCCGACCGGCACTGCCGGAGACGGGAACGGGCGAGGCGCAGCAGGAGGTCGTGGATTCGGCTGCATCGCCACAGACAGGGACTGACCGAAGTGAAGGGATACGCGAGCAGTGAGGGAACGCATGAACAGGGCCCATGGCAGACCGAGGGCATGGAAATGGCTGGCGCGAGGTGCGCTTGCAGCGCTCGTGCTGCCCGCGGCGATCATCACCGCGCCAGGTGCCGCCCTCGCGGAGGCACCGGCCGCTGAATTCGCGTCCTCGGAGTCGTCGAGCGCTTCCCAAGTGACCGGCGGTGAACTGCACTGGGGAGTGCGCAGCACGATTCGCAACTACCTCGAGAACTTCGGGCACACCGAGGGTTGGGTCGCCGCCTATCAGGGCGCGCGCTACGCCAAGGGCAGCGCTGCGGCGGTCTTCCCCGCTGCAAGCGGCACCGTCGATCCCGCCAACGGCACTGCGAGCGTCTCCTTCACGGGGCAGCTCGAGATGTTCGGCTTCGGTGAGGACTGGCTGTACTTCGAGAACGTGCGGCTCGAAGCGGCGAACGGTTCCGCTTCGCTGATCGTCGATCTGCTCGAGAGCTACAACGTGAAGACGAAGACCGAGGATCTGACGCTGGCGACCTTCGCATTGCCGGAGGACGCACTGACGATCGACGACACAGGCACGCTGTCGCTCACGACCGGGCGAGGGGTGTTCCCCGAAGAGGTCGCTCTGCATCACTTGCCGTCGTACGGCGGACCGACCTACGGTGCGCCGAACGACTGGACGGATCCGATGACGCTCACCCTCACGCTCGATCAGGGAGACGGAGGAACGCCGGGCGGTCCCGGCGAAGGAGAAGGAGTGGGCACGGGTCCCTACGGGGTCAGCGCAGGGTCGCCCTATGCCGATACCAGCGCGACGATACGTGTGACTCCCGGATACGCGCTGCGCGCCGACGGGACGACCGAGGTCAAAGTCGAGGGCTTCGGATTCGACCCGGGTTCCGCGACCGTGCCGGGAACCGGTTCGGGTGGCATCTACGTCGGGTTCGGCACGATGAAGGATCCGAGCGACCCCGAGAAGTGGCGGCGCAGCAAGGGCGGTTCGAGCGGACCGGTCGGGTTCGGCGACTTCACCTACGGCATTCCGATGTTCGTCGCCAACCGGCACAGTGCAGACGGCGACGTGGCGAACGCAATGATGGACGACAACGGCTACTGGACGTTCACGATCGAGATCCCGGGCACGCAGGTCCAGAGCTTCTTCGGCGACACGATCGATTGCCTCGCCTCGCAGTGCGGCTTCTTCTCCTTCGGTGCGCACGGAGCGATCAAGGCAATGAACGAAGCATTCGTTCCGGTGCACTTCGTCGGGCAGGACGACAGCGGTTGGCCGGAGCGCGACGACGACGATCCGCCCGTGGTCGTCGAACCCGCCCCGGAGCGGCCGAGCTCGGATCCCGCGCTGCCCGCCGAAGCCTCGCTCACCGACTCCGCACGCGGCGAAGTCCAAGTGCTCTCGACCTCGAACCGCACAGCCACCGTTCACGTCGGCGCGAGCTTCCAACGCAGCTGGGTCGGGATCGGCGTCTACAGCGAACCCGAGTTCATCGACTGGTTCCTCGTGCCATCGAACGGGCGCATCAGCGTTCCGCTCCCGGCGGGCCTCCCCGACGGCGACCACCGGATCGTTGCGGTGCAGCCCGATTCCGCACTCATCGGCTGGGCTCCGTTCGCTCTGGGCCAGGCGAAGCCGGAGGAACCCAATCCCGGCACCCCGCAGAAGGGCCAGCCCAACGGCACGAGCACCGGGCGCAACGCCGCTTCGGGTGCCGAACTCACCGTGACACCGGCGAAGTCCCTGGCGGATCGAGATCAGAAGGTGACGCTCACCGGAAAGGGCTACCCGAGGAGCAACGCGGGCAACGTCTTCGGGGGCGTCTACATCCTGTTCGGATGGGTCGACAAGATGCCGTCGGTTCCCGGCGCCAGCGCCGTGAGCGACTACGTCTACGCCGACGGGCAGGAGACCTACCAGTGGATGGTGAACTATCCGGGCAACACCACGGAGCCGAACGCGCCCATGATGGACGCGAACGGAAACTGGAGCGCGGATTTCACCGTCTACGGCTCGAAGTTCACGAGTGCCAACGGCGTGACGATCGACTGCTATCAGGTTCAGTGCGGCGTCTTCACGATCGGCGCGCACGGGCGAGTCAACGCGGCAGCCGAGGTCTTCACGCCCGTCTACTTCGATGACAACACCGACATCGATCCCAATGCGCGACCGGTGATCGACGGTCCCGGCCCGGTCCAGGCCAACCCGAACGCGCTCAACAGCGGTCTCAAGGTGAACGGCGGCCTCGCCGCACTTGCCACCGGCCCCTCGGAAGCGCGCCTGACTCTGATCGCCGGGCTGCTGCTGCTGAGCATCGGCGCACTCGGCGCCGCGCTGCTGCGCAGCCGACGCACACCTACCACCGATTCGGGTGCGAGCTCCCACGCCGCGCATCCTGCATAACCCACTGAGGAGAAAGAAGACCATGATACGAATACGAGAAAGCGCAGGCGAGTCGCGTCGTCGGCTTGTCGCCGGCGCAGCGCTCGGCACTGCCGCAGCACTCGCACTCTCCGGACTGGTAGCCGCCCCGGCGTTCGCAGCACCGAGCGGATCCGCCACCGGAACCGGCACCAACCAGCCAGGTCGGACCGCGACGCTGACGGTCAGTCCGGCTACGGGACTCTCGACGGCGGGCCCGAGCGAACTGGAACTCACCGGAGTCAACTACGCCACCGCGAATAGCTGGGGTGGCAACTTCGGCGGTGCCTACCTGCTCTTCGGCGTGATCTCGCCGAAGGACGCGGCGGACCCGGGAAGCTGGGCTCCCTCCAAGGGTGGCATCAGCGGTACCAACTACGACTACGCCTCCGGCGCAGGGGTCTACCAGTCGATGGTGAACTATCCGGGCAACACCACTGAACCTGGTGTCCCCTTCATGGATGCCAACGGCGATTGGAGCGGCACCCTGGCGATCCCCGGCCCGCAGTTCCTGAGCCAGGCCGGCAACGCGATCGATTGCCTCGATGCCGACACCCAGTGCGGGGTCATCACGATCGGCGCGCATGGCGCCCAGTCGGCCGGCGTCGAGGTATTCACCCCGGTGACGTTCGAGGCACCGACCGCGCCCGCGGTCGAGACGAGCCTCGCGCTCGCCGCAGCCTCACCCGCGAGCAACGCGGTCAAGGGGACGACCGACGTCTCGCTTTCTGCCGCCATCACCCCGGCGGATGCCGTGGGCCAGGTCGAATTCCTTACCGGGGACACGCTGATCGGCGCCGCCGACGTAGCGAACGGTACCGCGCAGTTCGTCACCAAGGATCTGCCGGGCGGACTCCAGACCCTCTCGGCACGATTCGTGCCCTCCGACCCCGCAGCGTTCTCGCCTTCCGTGTCACCCGAGGCACCGGCTCGCACGGTGCGCGTGATCGATACGACTCGCATCGTCGCCGATATCGAGGTCGGCGAGGCGGTGGCCGAGATATCCGAGGCGGAGCTGACCTGGTCGGTCAGCAACCCGACGGCCACGGGCACGAACGTGCACAAGAAGTCGTTCGTGTCGGGAGATGTCGCACTGACGAACGCCGGTTCAGAAGCGGAACGCGACTTCGTCTTCAGCGGGGGCACCGGCCACCGCGATGCCGAGGGCAATGCGCGGATCGCGTTCAGCGGCTCGATTCAGCTCGCGACCCGCACGAACGATATCCAGAGGATCGTCCTCACCGATCCCGTACTGCACACGAATGCTGCCGGCGACGGGTACGTGACCGCGCACTTCTCCGGCAACCGTCCGTCGGGCGCATACGCTCCGGTGCAGAACGTCACCATCGCCACCGTACGAGGGGTCGCTCCGAGTACGGCCGAGGGCAGGACGAGCTTCGAGGTCGTCCCGGTCTGGGAGGGCCAGACCGCGGCAGGGACATGGGCAGGCGAGTACACCTCGTCGTTCCCGAACGAATTCGTCGTGCTGCTCGACAGCGCGATCCGCGCGGACTTCACGCTCGCTGGCACGTCCGCAGCGCAGCAGTCCAAAGCTCCTCGAGCCATGTCGGTGACGTACCGGGAGACCGAGGTCGTTCCCGTTCCCGAGCCGACCGGCACCTCCGCAGGAACTCCGTTGAGCGGCAACACCTCGTACATCGTGGTCGAGCCGGGAGAGCAGCTGCGCACCGCTGGACCGACGCAGCTCACGCTCAAGGGCTTCGGGTTCGACCCGGGTTCCGCGACCGTGCCGGGAACCGGTTCGGGTGGCATCTACGTCGGGTTCGGCACGATGAAGGATCCGAGCGACCCCGAGAAGTGGCGGCGCAGCAAGGGCGGTTCGAGCGGACCGGTCGGGTTCGGCGACTTCACCTACGGCATTCCG
>JBEBSS010000023.1:0-40719 GCA_040394175.1 Leucobacter soli
ATCGAGGAGGAGGTGATCCCGGGCATGTTCTGATCCGGTACCCGTGGTTTCTCGTCTACCACCCTGACGCACTTCCCCAGCGCCAGGTGGGCTGACGGGGAACCAGGGGGCCCGATCCCGTCCGATCGCACCATGAACGCACTCACTTCTGATCCCGGTTCGCTGCATACGCCAGTGCTGCTCGACCGCTGCCTCGAACTGCTCGCACCCGTCGCCGCGAGACCCGGCGCGGTCGTCGTGGACGCGACCCTCGGCATGGGCGGACACAGCGAAGCACTACTCGAAGCGCACGAGGGACTCACCCTGATCGGGCTCGACCGCGACACCGACGCGCTCGAACTCGCTGGCCGTCGACTCGCCGGGTTCGGCGATCGTCTGGTCCGGGTGCACACTGTCTACGACGGCATCGCCGATGCGGTGCGCGGCGCAGGGTTCGACCGCATCGACGGTGTGCTCTTCGACCTCGGCGTCTCCTCCCTGCAATTAGACGAGGCGGAGCGCGGATTCGCCTACTCCCAGGACGCGCCTCTCGACATGCGGATGGATCAGAGCAGCGGCACGACGGCAGCCGAAGTGCTCGCGACCGCGAGCGAGGGGCGACTGCGCGCGATCTTCGAACGATACGGCGAAGAGCCGCTCGCGGGCAGATACGCGCGCGCCATCGTCGCCGCGCGCCAACTCGAGCCCATCGAACGCAGTGCACAACTCGTCGACGTCTTGCAGAAGGCCACCCCGGCGGCGGTCAGGGACCAGCGTCATCCGGCGAAGCGAGTGTTCCAGGCACTGCGAGTCGAGGTGAACGCCGAACTGCGTGCGCTCGAAGGCGCGATGCCCGCAGCGCTCGACCTGCTGCGTCTGGGAGGTCGCGCGGTGGTGATGTCCTACCAGTCGCTCGAGGACCGCTTTGTGAAACGACTGTTCGCAGAGCGTAGCAAGTCGACCGCCCCACAGGGCCTGCCGGTGGAACTGCCTCAGCACAAGCCCGAGTTCACGTTGCTGACCCGCGGCGCAGAGCTTGCTGACGAAGACGAGCGCGCGCGCAACAGCCGCGCGATCCCGGTGCGGCTCCGCGCCGTCGAACGAGTGAGGGAGGCCGCACTGTGAGCGCAAACACCGTGCCCCTCGACCGCGATGCACTGCAACAGGCCGCGGGCGATGCCGATTGGTTGATCAGTGCCCCCGCGAGGCAGGCGCACTCGAAGCCTGAACTGCGAATCGTTCCCGGGGATCGGCCTCGAGCGCGTCGGATGAGTCCCCTCATGGGGGCGCTCACCGCGGTAGGCGTCATCCTGGTCACGCTGTTCGCCCAGCTCGGGCTGAGCATCGCCGTCTCGGAGGGCGCGTATGAGGCTCGCGCGCTGCAGGTCGAACTGCGCGACCTCACCCGCGTCGAGCGAGTCCTCTCCCAGAACACCGGCAAGCTCGCGTCTCCCCAGAACCTCGCGGACAACGCCGCAAAGCTCGGCATGGTGCAAAACACCACGCCGGCGACCCTTCGCCTCAGCGACGGCGCGGTGCTCGGCACGCTGGCCGGTCCTACCGCCGCCGTCACCGAGAACCTCGTGCCCAACTCCACACTCGAAGGGCTTCCCGTTGTGGACGCGGACGGCCTGCTCACCGAGCGGAATCCGGAACAGGCCGAGCAGGCTGCGGCCGCTGCGGCCACCGCGGCGATACCGTGGGAAGGGCCCTTGCCCGCACCCCAAACGCACTGACCGGGAGCTCCTATGCCGAAACTGCGACCACTCGCCGTGCGCAGGCTCATTGCGATGGTGCTCGTGCTCGCCGGTGCGGTCATGTTCACCGTACGCCTGGTGGACCTGCAGGTCGTGCGCGCACCGCAATACAACGCCGAGGCGCTCGACAAACGCGGGGTGCCGGTGACCATTCCCAGCCTGCGCGGTGACATCGTCGACCGCAACGGCGTGGTGCTCGCGACTACCGACGAACGCTACGACGTGCAGCTCTCGCCGAGGATCGCACGCGCGAACGGCGGGAAGTTCTGGCGGAACTCCGAGGAGCAGATGTCTGCCGAGGAGGCGTTTGCCGAGATCGGAGCAGTGACCGGGCAATCCGCAGAGGAAATCGCGACGATCGTCGATGAGGCGCTCGCGGAGAACCCGAAGTCGGACTTCGCATATGTCAAGCGCAGCGTCGATCTGACCGCGCTGAACGCACTGAAAAAGCTCAACATTCCGTGGCTCACCTTTGACGTGAATCATCAGCGCACCTATCCCAACGGAGCAGTCGGCGGCAGCGTCGTCGGCTTCATCGGTTCCGAGGGCCAGGCGCAGGCCGGCATCGAATTGTCTCAGGACGACTGTCTGGTCGGCGTCGATGGCGAGGAGACGTATGAGAAGGGAGCGGACGGAGTCCGGCTTCCCGGCAGCGTCGTGGTGACGAAGACCGCTGAGAACGGTGGCACGGTGCAACTCACCATCGACAGCGATCTGCAGTACGAATCGCAGCAGGCCATCAATCAGCAGGTGGAAGCCAGCAACGCAGAATGGGGCTTGCTCACGGTCATCGACGTGAAAACAGGCGAGTTGCTTGCGGTCGCCGAGGACCATTCCGTCGATCCGAACGACGTCGACGCCTCGACCGCGGATCGGCGCGAGGCGCGATCCTTCACCTATCCCTACGAGCCCGGGTCGACGTTCAAGACGCTGACCGCTGCCGCTCTCCTCGACCAGGGGGCAGCGACGATCAACACACAGAACCTCACTCCGTTCCGATGGGACCCCGAACCGGGGGTGACCTTTGCGGATTCCAACTTCCACGAGGCCGTGCCGTGGACGCTCGCGGGCATCATCGTCGACTCCTCCAACGTCGGTATCTCGATGCTCGGATCGAGACTGAGCGAGAACACTCGCTACGAGTACCTCGATCGTTTCGGAATCGGACAGGAGACCAGCACCGGCATGCCGCTCGAAAGCTCGGGTACGCTGATCGACGTCAACGACTGGGACCGCCAGACGAGCTACAACACGATGTTCGGACAGGGCCTGTCGAGCACCATCATCCAGACCGCGAGTGCGTACCAGGCGATCGCCAACAACGGGGTCCGCATTCCCCCGACCCTCGTGAAGAGTTGCACGAGCGGGGATGGAGAAGTAACCGCTCGCGCTGGGCAGGACCCGGTCGAGGTGATCTCGCCCGAGGCCGCGGTGGAGACCAGGAAGATGCTCGAGGCGATGGCGACCGAGGGCTGGATCGCTGAGGACGCGGCGATACCCGGCTATCGACTCGGCGGCAAGACGGGCACGGCCGAGCAGAGCGACGGTGAGGGCGGCTATCGATCCGACTACATCTACAGCTTTGCAGGTATGTTCCCCATGGATGATCCCCAGTACGTCGTCGTCTCGACCGTCGCGTATCCGAAAGTCGGCCAGGGCACGGTCTCGGCCGTGCAGGCGTGGCATTCGGCGGTCGAGGCGACGATTCGAACCTTCCATCTCCCGCCCTCGAACGGCGCGTACGAGCCGATTCAGCTCACCTACTGAGTCGTGCGGACGTGCAGCGGGAGCAGTGAGCAGAGATGGGTAGGATCGACTGGTGACCAGCAATGACCCAGTGATGGGGCAGGACGCCCTGAGTATTCGACCGGCCCACCCGAAAGGGCAGCCGCTGCGAGCGATCTCGGAACGCTTCGGCCTCGAATTCGCCGCTCCCTCGGGCTCCCTCGACACCGTGGCGACCGGGACGACACTCGATTCCCGGGACGTCCGACCCGGTGATCTCTACCTGGCGCTGCCAGGTGCGCGCAGGCATGGAGCCGAGTTCTCCGCCCAGGTCGAGTCGAGGGGCGCAGTCGCGATTCTCACCGATGCGGCGGGAGCAGCCCTGGTACGTGCCGCCGAGGTGGACCTGCCGGTGCTCGTGACGACAGAGGATCCCCGGACGGTTGCAGGCGCAGTGTCCGCCCTCGTGTATGGCACTGGCGACCTGGCCGCGAAGGTGTTCGGCATCACGGGGACGAACGGCAAGACGAGCGTCGTCTATCTGCTCGCCGAACTGATGCACGCTGCAGGGATGAAGATCGGGCTGAGCTCGACCGCGGAGCGTCGGGTAGGCGACACGGTGATCGCCAGTTCGCTGACGAGCCCGGAAGCGCCCGAACTCCACGGCCTGCTTGCGCGGATGATCGAAGAGCACGTGGAGGGGATCGCCCTCGAGGTCTCTGCCCATGCGACTGCGCGTCATCGGATCGATGGCGTGAACTTCGACGTGGTGGCGTTCAACAACTTCTCGCGCGATCATCTCGACGACTTCGGCGATATGGAGACCTACTTCGCGGCGAAACTCGCCCTCTTCGCTCCTGAGCACGCGAGTCGCGCGGTGGTGGTGGTGGACGGTCCGTTCGGGAAGCGCGTCGCGCGCGAGGCACTGGTCCCCGTGACCACCCTTGCGACGGAGTACGGTGTCAACGCCGATTGGCATCTCGCCGTCACCAGGCAAGACCTCGACGGGGTGAGTTTCGTGCTGCAGGGTCCCGAGGGCGCGCACTTTCGCGGCAGCGTCCCGCTTTTCGGGAGGTTCATGGCAGAGAACGCTGCGCTCGCGCTCATCATGCTGCATGAGGCAGGCATCTCTGTCGATCGGGTGGCCTCGGGCCTCGAGCACGGCCGAATTCCCGTTTACATCCCTGGCCGACTCGAAGCGATCAATCCGGATGCACCGCTCAGCCGGGCGCCGCGGTTCTACGTCGACTACGGGCATACTCCAGGCAGCTTCGCGGCTACGCTCGAAGCGCTGAGCGAGGTGGCGCCGGGCCGAATCATCTTCATGTTCGGAGCCGACGGCGACCGCGACAGTGACAAACGCGGTGAGATGGGTCGGATCGCTGCGGCTGGCAGTGACGTGGTCATCATCTGCGACTACCACCCACGCAGCGAGCCGCCCGAGGCGATCAGGGCACAGCTGATCGCGGGTGCGCAGAGCGCGAACCACGCAGAAGTGCACGAGGTGCCGGACGCCCGTGTAGCGATCAGGCGCGCCATTTCCCTTGCCCGACCGGGCGACGTTATCCTGTATGCCGGTCCCGGACACGAGGACTTTCAAGAAGTCGCCGGTGCGCAACTCGCGTACTCGGCCCGAGACGAAGTACGCGGCGCGCTCCGCGAGGCGGGAATGCTGGAGTGATCGCACTGAAACCATCCGAGATCGCGGAAGCCGTCGGCGGCCGCTTGATCCCCTCGCGCGCCGGTGACGATGATCGTCCGATCAGCGCGCAGTCGCAGACCGATTCGCGCGAGGTCGGAACCGGCGAGATCTTCATCGCACGGCGGGGCGAGGAGACCGACGGGCACCTCTATGCCGCACAAGCCGTCGACCGAGGCGCTGCACTGCTGATCGTCGAACGCGAGGTCGATGATCGTGTCCCGCAGATCGTGGTCGAGGACGCGACGCTCGCGCTCGGCCTCCTCGCGAAAGACGTCGTGCGCCGCGCGCTCGAAGGCGGCGCGCTCCGGATCGTGGGAATCACCGGATCGAATGGCAAGACCACCACGAAGAACCTCGTCGCGGATATGGCGGCTCGGCTCGGTCCGACGGTGGCGAGCGCCAAGTCGTTCAACAACGAGGTGGGCGGACCGCTCACCATGCTTCGAGTGGAATCGGACACCGAGACCCTGATCGCGGAAATGGGCGCGAGCGCCGAAGGAGAGATCGAACGCCTCACCGAGATGGCTCCGCCTCATATCGGCGTCGTGCTTTCCGTAGGTCTTGCCCACGCCGGTGAGTTCGGCGGGATCGAGACCACGTTCCGCACCAAGAGCGAGATGGTGCGCGATCTGCCGGAGTCCGCGGTCGCGGTGCTGAACCGTGACGACCCCTGGGTCGCACGGATGGCGGATCTCACGCGGGCCCGAGTGGTCTGGTTCGGACAGCGAGAGGACGCCGAGGTTCGGGCGAGCGACGTGATCGGCTCGGCGGAGGGTACGACGTTCACCCTGCATCTCGGAGGTGAATCGCTTCCGGTGCATTTCCGGGTGTTGGGAGAGCATCACGTCGCGAACGCGATGGCGGCAGCCGCGGTGGGGCTCGAACTGGGGCTCACGCCTGCGCAGATCGTGGAGTCGCTGGAATCGGCGACTCTCGCGGCTCCGGGGCGGATGCAGGTGCTCCACGGCCGCGACGGCATCACGGTGATCAACGACGCATACAACGCCAGCCCGGACAGCATGAGCGCTGCGCTGAAGACACTCGCGCAGATATCGACGCCGGGCACTCGCACGGTGGCCGTGCTCGGCGCGATGAGTGAGCTCGGTGAGTTCTCGGGCGAGGAGCACGACCGGATCGGTCTGCAGGTCGTGCGGCTCGGCATCAGTGAGCTCGTGGTCGTCGGCAAGGAAGCCCGTCGTCTGCACATCAGTGCAATCAACGAGGGATCGTGGGATGGTGAGAGCGTGTTCTTCGAGGATCAGGACGAGGCCCTCGCGTATCTCGGAGAGACGGTGCTACCCGGTGACACCGTACTCGTGAAGTCGTCGAATGCCGCTGGCCTCCAGAAGCTCGGCGACAGATTGGGGGAGGTGCTCGCATGATCGCACTGCTGATTGCCGGGGCATTCTCGATGCTCTATTCGCTGCTGCTCACGCCGCTCTTCGTGCGCGTCTTCAACCGCTTGCGATGGGGGCAGCCGATCCGGGTGGACGGTCCGAAAGAGCACGAGGTCAAGCGTGGTACGCCGACGATGGGCGGAATCATCTTTCTCTCAGGCTCGGTGATCGCGTATTTCGTCGGCAAGATGCTGATGGGCGAGGATCCGTCCCCTTCTGCGATGCTGGTGATCCTCATGGCACTCGGCGCAGGTACAGTCGGCTTCATCGATGACTTCATGAAAACCCGGAAGCAGAATTCAGCGGGACTCGGCGGCTGGGCGAAGATCATCGGCCAGATCGTGATCGCGGTATCGTTCGCCCTGCTCGGACTGCAGTTCGCCAACGACAACGGCGTCACACCGGCCTCGACGCAGATCTCTCTGTTCCGTGATCTCCCGATCGACTTCATGACGCTCGGGACAGTGCTCGGGATCATCGTGTTCGTGCTGTGGGTGATGGTCATCGTCACCGCCACCACGAATGCGGTGAACGTCACCGACGGCCTCGACGGACTCGCCGCCGGGGCGGCGATCTTCGCGTTCGGCGCTTACTTCGTGATCGGCTTCTGGAAGTCGGCGCAGAATTGTGCGACCACGGCTGGCGAAGCGGGTTGCTACGTGGTGCGCGACCCGATGGATCTGGCGGTGATCTCGGTCGCCTTCCTCGGCGGGCTCGCGGGGTTCCTGTGGTGGAACACGAACCCGGCTCAGGTGTTCATGGGTGACACCGGATCGATGGGCATCGGCGGTGCCATCGCTGCGCTCGCGATCCTGACGCGTACCGAGCTCCTCCTGCTCCTCATCGGCGGCCTGTTCATCGTCGAGACCGGTTCGGTCATCGTGCAGCGGGCATACTTCAAGGTGACGAAGGGAAAGCGCATCTTCAGGATGAGTCCCATTCATCACCACTTCGAGCTCAAAGGTTGGGCGGAGACGACAGTGGTTGTCCGGTTCTGGTTGGTGGCCGGCCTGTTCGTCATCGTCGGCATCGGGGCGTTCTATGGTGAATGGTTGCTGCAACAGTGAGTGGTGAGTCGCACATGCAGGTGAGGGATCGTGTCTTGGCGCTGCGCAGCTGGCATGACGACTGGTCGGGGCTCCGGGTCGCGGTGCTCGGACTCGGCGTTACCGGGTTCTCGGTGGCGGACACGCTGGTCGAGCTCGGTGCTCTGGTGCGCGTGATCTATGGTTCGGAGGATCCGGATCGGGAGCGCCTGCTCGACGTGATCGGCGCCGAGCGTGCCCTGTGTGTCGGCGACGAGGCCCAGCTCGCCGATCTTTCCGCGTTCGCACCCGATCTTGTCGTGGTGTCACCGGGATATCGTCCCGATCATCCGCTGACCGGATGGGCCACGAGCAACGATGTGGTCGTGTGGGGGGACATCGAACTCGGGTGGCGTCTGCGGGACAAGACCGGCCGCATCGCCGACTGGATCTGCATCACCGGCACCAACGGCAAGACCACCACCTCGCAGTTGACCGCGCACATGCTGGTCGCGGGTGGACTGCGCGCGGCACCGGTCGGGAACATCGGCGTCCCAGTGCTCGATGCCTTGCGCGACCCTCAGGGGTACGATGCGCTGGTGGTCGAGCTCTCCAGCTTTCAACTGCATCGGCTCGACGAGGTGTCCCCGTACGCGAGCGTGTGCCTGAACATCGCAGACGATCACCTCGACTGGCACGGTTCCTTCGATGCCTACGTGGCCGCGAAGGCAAAGGTGTACGAGCGCACTCAGGTGGCCTGCGTCTACAACCGGGCCGATGACCGAACACTGCACATGGTGGAAGAGGCCGATGTCATCGAGGGGGCGCGTGCGGTCAGCTTCGGATTGGACACTCCGCCGTCGAGCGGCCTCGGCGTCGTCGAAGGACTGCTGGTCGATCGCGCGTATCATGCGGACCGCCGGAACGAGGCCTTCGAACTCGTGACCATCGAGGAACTCGCGGAACGCGGGCTGCAGGCTCCGCATATGGTGCAGAACATCCTGGCGGCGGCTGCGCTGGCGCGCGCGCGCGGCGTGGGTCCCGTGGAAATCGCGCAGGCGATACTCAGTTTCGAACCGGATCCGCATCGCGTGCAGCGTCTGGGGCTGGTGTGCGGGGTGCACTGGATCGATGATTCGAAAGCTACGAATGCGCACGCGGCGGACGCTTCGCTCCGAGCGTTCTCAGACATCGTCTGGCTCGTCGGGGGACTGCTCAAGGGCGTCGACATCGGTTCACTCGTCCAGGCTCATGCCAAGCGGTTGCGCGGTGCGGTCGTCATCGGCGCCGAGCGAGAGGCCGTCCTCGACGCGCTTCGGCGACACGCACCCGAGGTGCCGGTGATCGAGGTCTCGCCGGTGCAGACTGAAGATACGATGACCGAGGCGGTGACTGCGGCGCTCTCGCTCGCTCAGGCGGGCGATACGGTGTTGCTCTCTCCCGCAGCGGCCTCGATGGATCAGTTCAAGGACTACGCGGACCGAGGTCGTCGCTTCCAGGCGGCGGTGAGTGCGCTCGGCGGAGGTGACTCGGGTGACGACAACGCAGCAGCCGGGAGCGGCAACGCCTGAACGCCCCGGCGGAGCGAGCGGGTTCGCTCGCATCCTGCTCGGCTCCGAGCTGAGGTCTTCGTCGAACCTGACGGTGGTCGCGCTGTATGCGATTACCTTCCTGCTGGTCGGGATCGGGCTGATCATGGTGCTCTCGTCGTCCTCGATCACCTCGTACCTCGATAACGAGGGATTCTTCGGAGGATTCTGGCGTCAGGCCACCTATGCGCTGATCGGTGTTCCGCTGATGCTCGTCGCCTCGCGCTTTCCCCTGCGGTTCTGGAAGAAATGGGCCTGGCAGTTGCTGTTTCTCGGCCTCTTCCTGCAGGCCCTGGTGTTCACACCCCTCGGAGTCGAGGTCTGGGGCAATAGAAACTGGATCCAGATCGGAAGCTTCGGCGGGCAGCCGTCCGAGATGCTGAAGCTCGCGCTCATCGTCTGGATCGGCGCGATCCTCATGGCGAAGGAACCGTTGCTCGGGCAGGTGAAGCACGAGTTGATCCCGATCGTGATCCCCGGCGCACTGGTCGCACTGGGCCTCGTGCTCGCGGGAAAGGATCTCGGTACCGCGATGATCATGGGTGCGGCGGTGCTGGGCGCCATGATCTTCGGCGGACTGAACTGGCGCAGTATCGGTCTCACCATCGCCGGGGGACTGGCCGCTGTCCTGATCCTCACCATTACGAGTCCGAACCGAATGGCTCGACTCTTCAGCTTCGCCGATGGACACGCGGACTACAACGGCACCGGCTGGCAGCCGCTGCATGCGCTCTGGGCGCTTGCAGGTGGCGGACTCTTCGGAGTCGGTCTCGGCGGATCGAAGGCCAAGTGGTCGTGGTTGCCGGCCGCCGACAACGACTACATCTTCGCCATCATCGGCGAGGAGCTCGGGCTCATCGGCGCGCTGCTCGTCATCGTGCTCTACGTCGCCCTTGCCGTCGTGATGCTTCGAGCCATCGGCCGAGCGCGCGACCGCTTCGGAAAGGCCGTGGTCGGTGGCATCCTGGTGTGGATCGTCGGCCAGGCGTTCGTGAACATCGCGGTGGTGATCGGTCTGCTGCCGTCGCTGGGCGTGCCGCTTCCGCTCATCAGCGCGGGCGGCACGGCGTTGATCGCCGGTCTGCTGGCGATGGGCGTGGTGATCTCGATCGCACGAGACGGTGACGCCTATCAGGATGAGCTGGCAAGAGGGAGAGGAAGCGTGCAATGACGAGGTACCTGCTGGCCGGTGGTGGAACCGCCGGGCACGTGAACCCCTTGCTCGCACTCGCAGATCTGATCTCGCGCGAGGAAGCCGAAGCGGAAATCGTGGTGCTGGGGACCGAGGAGGGGCTCGAAGCCCGTTTGGTCCCGGAACGCGGCTACGAACTGGCGACGATCGAACGGCTCCCCTTCCCGCGCCGGCCGAACGGGTATGCGCTGAGCTTCCCCGCACGGTACCTCCGCGCTGTAAAGCGCGTGCGGGAGCTCATGCGACAGCGCAGGATCGATGTCGTCGTCGGATTCGGCGGTTACGCCTCGGCGCCCGCCTATCGGGCGGCGCATCTCGAGCGTGTGCCATATGTGATCCATGAGGCGAACGCGAAGCCCGGGCTCGCAAACCGGCAGGGCGCTCGACGCACCCGGTTCGTGGGAGTAACCTTCGAGGGCACGCCCATCCGTCATGCCAAGGTGACCGGAATGCCCCTTCGGCCGGAGATCACCGGCCTCGACCGTGCAGCGGTTCGCGCGCGCGCGCGGGCGCATTTCGAGCTCGACCCAGGGCGGCGTACGCTGCTCGTCACGGGCGGCTCGCTCGGAGCGCGAGCGTTGAATCAGGGCATCAGCGGTTCTGCCGCCGAGATCGTCGCTTCGGGTGCGCAGGTGCTGCACGTCTGGGGCGGCCTCACGGCGCTCGAGGATCCGGAGATACCGGGCTATCACGTGATTCCGTACTGCGATCGAATGGATCTCGCATTCGCCGCCTGCGATCTCGTCGTCTCGCGCGCGGGTTCCACGACGGTGAGCGAACTCGCCGGACTCGGGATTCCCGCGGTTCTCGTGCCCTATTCCTCCGGAAACGGGGAACAACGATTCAACGCCGCAGGCGTGGTCGCCGCCGGAGGCGCGATCCTCGTGGAAGACAGCGAACTGACCCCGGAATGGGTGCGTCAGACGCTCATCCCACTGCTCGGTGACGACCGCAGGCTTGGCGACATGTCGATTCGCGCAGCCTCTGCGGGAACACTCGACGGGACCGAGCGGTTGTACGATCTTGTGCGGGCGGCGCTTCACGCACCGTCCACGGCGAACACGAAGGAGAAGCGATGATCTACCCCGATCTGAAGATGGAGATCCCCGGGACGCTCGGGCGCGTGCACTTCGTGGGGATCGGCGGCTCGGGAATGAGCGGGATCGCTCGCATGATGCACGAGGCAGGAGTCCGCGTGAGCGGCAGCGATCGCAGCGCCAGCTACGCGACCGATGCACTGGAGCAACTGGGGATTCCCGTCTCTATCGGACACGACGCGGCGCACATCGGTGACGCCGAAGCGCTCGTCGTCACCGGTGCGCTGTGGCAGGACAACCCCGAGTATCGCTCCGCGCTTGAGCGGGGACTGCCCGTGCTGCACCGCTCGCAGGCACTGGCGTGGCTGGCCCGGGGTCGGCGGGTCGTGTCGGTCGCCGGAGCCCACGGCAAGACCACTTCCACCGGCATGCTCGTCACCGGGCTGCGCGGAGTCGGAGCCGATCCGTCGTTCGTGAACGGAGGCGTGATCGAGTCGCTCGGCGTCAGTTCCGGCTCGGGCGCCGACGAGCTCTTCGTCATCGAGGCGGACGAGAGCGACAAGTCGTTCCTGCTGTACGACACCTCGGTTGCCCTGGTGACGAACGTGGATCCGGAGCATCTGGACTTCTACGGATCGCGGGAAGCCTTCATGCAGGCGTTCGTCGACTTTGCACTGGCGGCGAAAGAGCTCCTCGTGATCTCCGCGGACGATCCGGGGGCGCAGGAGGTGCTGACCGCGCTCAGGGACGAGGATCGTCGGCTTCCGGAGATCCGCACCTTCGGCGTGCACGAGGACTCCGACGTGCGTATTCTGTCGATCGACGACTCGGGACCGGTGCGATTCGCCGTGGAGCTCGGGGGAACGCGCTACGAGTCTCAGCTGTCGGTGTACGGCACGCACAATGCCGTGAATGCGGTCGGCGCGCTCGCCGTGCTGACGGGCCTCGGCTACGAGCCCGAATCAGCGCTCGCAGCGATCTCCGAGTTCGGCGGCACGAAGCGTCGCTTCGAGTTCCACGCCGAGGTCGGCGGTGTCCGCGTCTACGACGATTACGCCCACCACCCCACCGAGGTGGCTGCGCTGCTCGACTCGGCTCGTGCGGTCGTGGGGGAGGGCCGGCTCATCGCCATTCATCAGCCCCATCTCTTTAGCCGCACCAGCATGTTCCACAAGGAGTTCGCGGAGGTGCTCGAACGGGGCGCCGACCATACCGTCGTCCTCGAGGTCGACGGTGCGCGGGAGGACCCGGTCGAAGGCGTCACCGGAGCGCTCGTGTCGAACGACTTCGCCGATTCGTCGCGAGTGGCCTACGTCGACGACTGGCAGCGCGCAGCGGACTACCTCGCGCAGTACGCGCGGCCCGGCGACGTGATGATCACGATGAGCTGCGGCACGGTGTATCGGATCATTCCGCAGGTGGTCGAGGCACTACGCGGGCGCTTCGAGCGACCATGAGACGTCCCGGCGGGTTCGACGATTCGGTCTCGCAGCCGGAGCAACGGCGATCGGTGCGACCGGAGCTGCGGAGACCGGGACCGCCCGAGCAGCTGCTGAGCGCTCCCGAGCGTGTGCTGCCCGAGCTCTCCGCACCAACTGGACGCGGGCCGACCATCGCTGCCGATCCTCTTGCGTCCGAACCCGTGGCCGCTGTGGTGCCGATTTCGGCATCGTCGATGGAGCTCGAGACCTCCGAGCAAGCTGCACCGGATGGCGTGGAGCGAGCGCGCGAGCGGCTGAAGCAAGCGGGACGCGAGCGGAGAAACCGGGAGAAGAGAGAGCAGCGCCGCTTTACCGAGCATCTGCGTGTGCGTCGGCGGCGTTGGCTGATCGCGGGTGGGGCAGTGCTCGCGCTCGCGCTCTTTGTCGCCGTTGGTGTCTTCACCCCGATCATGGCGGTCAGGGATATCCAAGTGCAGGGCGCGCAGCCGGCGAACGCAGAAGCGCTGCAGCAGGCGCTCTCCCGCTTCGACGGGGTCCCGCTCGCGCTGGTGAGCGATCAGGATGTGCACCGAGCGGTCGAGCCGTTCCCGCTCATCCAGCGGTACGCGATCGAGCGTATTCCGCCGCATACGCTTCTCGTGCGGGTGGAGGAGCGATCGGCCGCCATCGCGCTGGAGCGCGAAGACGGATTCGATCTGCTCGATCCAGCCGGTGTGCTCCTGGGTCGGGTGGCCGAACGTCCGCCGGGTGTGCCGCTCGGCAGTCCTGAGCTGACTGACACCTCCTCGGCCGCCTTTCGCGCCGCTGCGACGGTCGTGCGGGACATGCCGGAGGACTTGCGAGCGCAGCTGGTAGGCGTGCGCGCGAGCAACGCGCAGGACGTGAGCTTCGAACTGTCCACCGGTACCGAGGTGCTGTGGGGTGAAGCGAAGGATACGCAGAGGAAGTCGGTGGTGCTGAGGTCGATGCTCGCGTCGATCGGTGCGCCGGGAGTGATCGACGTGTCAGCGCCGGAAGCTCCGGTGTTCAAATAACCGAAAAGGTTTGACATTTCGGCGGCGTGTCTCCGGCCCGGGAATTCCAGAACGCCGTAGCGTAAAGATCGTCAAAGCGTATACGCCAATACTAACTTTCACCTTCAGGTAGAGGTTGAAAGTTGAGGGAGGATCCCACCGTGTCGAACCAGAACTACCTCGCGGTCATCAAGGTCGTCGGCGTCGGCGGAGGCGGGGTCAACGCGGTCAACCGCATGATTGAACTCGGACTTCGCGGCGTCGAATTCATCGCCGTGAACACCGACGCGCAGGCGTTGCTGCTGAGCGATGCCGACGTCAAGCTCGATGTCGGTCGCGAGATCACCCGTGGCCTCGGCGCGGGCGCGGACCCCGAGGTCGGTCGTCGTGCCGCCGAGGACCACGCGGAAGAGATCGAAGAAGTGCTCACCGGCGCCGACATGGTCTTCGTGACCGCAGGCGAAGGCGGCGGCACCGGCACCGGCGCAGCCCCGGTCGTCGCCCGCATCGCCCGCTCGGTGGGCGCCCTCACGATCGGTGTCGTCACCAGACCGTTCGGCTTCGAAGGAAAGCGCCGTGCCGCTCAGGCGGACGTGGGCATCCATACCCTTCGCGAGTCCGTCGACACCCTCATCGTGGTGCCGAACGATCGATTGCTCGAGATCAGCGAGCCGGGCATCAGCATGATCGAGGCGTTCGCCGCAGCGGATCAGGTGCTGCTCGCCGGCGTGCAGGGAATCACCGACCTCATCACGACCCCGGGCCTGATCAACGTCGACTTCGCCGATGTCAAATCGGTCATGCAAGGCGCGGGCTCGGCGCTCATGGGCATCGGTTCAGCCCGAGGCGCGGATCGTGCGATCAAGGCCGCCGAGCTCGCGGTTGCCTCCCCCCTGCTCGAAGCATCGATCGAGGGCGCTCACGGAGTCCTCCTCTCGATTCAGGGCTCCTCGAACCTCGCCCTCAGCGAGATCACCGAAGCCTCGCAGCTCGTGCACGATGTCGTGCATTCCGAGGCGAACATCATCTTCGGCACCGTGATCGACGACACCCTCGGAGACGAAGTGCGCGTGACCGTGATCGCTGCGGGCTTCGACCCCGAACAGCTCGAATCGAACACCGGACGTGCGCCCGAGCGGGGCCGTTTCGCGAGCCGAGTGGAGACCATCGACGATCTGCCGGCCGTGTCCTCGCGCGTGCGCGCCGAGAGCAGCGGTTCCGCCGAGAACGCCGCCGAGTTCGGCGAGGTCATCGTGAGCCCGCCGGTCGAGGAGCAGCTCGTGGATCCCGCGTTCGACGGCGAAGACCTCGACCTCGACATCCCCGACTTCTTGAAGTGATCGTGTCGGATACCTTTCTCCCGCACGCACCCAGCTCACTCGCCGAACGATTCGAGGCGGTGCGGCGCGGGGTCGCGGAGGCGGCTTCCGCTGCGGGACGCGATGCATCGGAGCTCACGCTGATCGTCGTGACGAAGTTTCATCCTGCGAGTCTGGTGCGCGACCTCGCAGCACTCGGCGTGACGGATGTCGGAGAGAACCGGCATCAGGAAGCGCAGCTGAAGAGCACTGAACTCGCAGACCTCGACCTCAGGTGGCACTTCATCGGCCAGCTGCAGACGAAGAAGGCCCGACAAGCCGCGCAGTACGCGCATGCGATTCACTCGATCGATCGCGAACGCCTCGTCGATGCGCTCAGCACCGCTGAGGTGCAGCATCCGATCGAGGCATTCGTGCAGGTGAACCTCACCGACGATCCCGCTCGGGGAGGAGCCGCGCCCGAAGAGATCGAGCGGATCGCTGAACGGGTGCTCGAGACCCCGACACTGCGACTTCGCGGCCTGATGGCAGTCGCGCCGCTTCCCGAGGAAGAGGAGGCGTCGCGCGCATTCGCCAGACTGCGAGGCTATGCGCAGCGGCTGCAGATCCTCGAGCCCTCGGCGACAGACATCTCGGCCGGGATGACTCATGACTACGCAGAGGCGATCGCCGCCGGCGCGACACACCTTCGAATCGGCAGTGCAATCACGGGAAACCGCCCGCCAACCGGTTAGTCTCGAAAGCACAAGGCGTTACGAACGGGCACGCTCGTGAGGGGAGAAGAAGACATGGGTAATCCACTCAAGAAGACCATGGTATTCCTGGGTCTTGCCGAGGAAGAACTCGACGAGCACGGCATGCCCGTTGACAACGCACGCGTCGAGAGCGAGCCCGCACCGGCAGCTCCCGCCGCGAAGCCGGTGCAGCGCGCACAGGTCACCCCGCTGCGCAAGGTTGCGCCGGTGCGACAGGTCGTTCCTCAGGCGATGAACGAGATCCTCACCGTGCACCCCACCGAATACCGAGACGCGGCGACGGTTGCCGAGGCATTCCGCGAGGGTGTGCCGGTCATTCTGAACCTTTCGCGCATGAACGAAGCCGAGGCGAAGCGCCTGATCGACTTCGCGAGCGGCCTCACCATGGGGCTGTCCGGTCGAATCGAGCGCGTGACGAGCAAGGTGTTCCTGCTCTCGCCTGAGCACATTGCCACGAGCAATGGCGAAGAGACGAAGCAGGGCGAGAGCGGATCGTTCTTCGTCAGCGCCACCGCCACCGCGTAGGTGGGCAGCCTGCTCTTCATCATCCTCTTCTCCGTGAGGCTGGTGATCCAGATTTACACCTATGTGCTGTGGGCTCGGTTCATACTCGAGTGGGTGCGGGTGCTCAACCCGAGGTTCAGGCCTCGCGGTGTGCTGCTCATGCTGTTCGAAGTCGTGTTCACGCTCACGGACCCTCCGATCAAGATGTTTCGGCGCATCTTGCCTCCTATCCGCCTCGGTCAGATCTCTCTCGACCTCGGCTGGATGGTGACAATGTTCTGCTGCTGGATCCTATTGATCTTGATTCCAGTGTGACCGGCATACGATTATTTGCTAGCGTTACTAGACGACCGCGAAAGCGGTCTTCCAAGCGAAAGAGACTTTACGATGGCACTGACCCCCGAAGACGTCTTGAACCAGAAGTTCACGATCACCAAGTTCCGTGACGGATACGATCTCGATCAAGTCGACGAGTTCCTCGACACGATCGTCGAAGAGCTGAAGGAGCGTGAGCAGAACGAGGGCTCGCTTCGCGAGCAGCTCGATGCGGCCAGCGCCGAGATCGAGTCGTTGAAGGCGCAGCTCGCCGAGGGCGGAAACTCGACTCCGGCTTCTGAGCGCACGATCGTCGTCAACGCCCCGCAGCCCGCTGCAGCGCCCGCTCCCGTGCAGGACTCAGCTCGTTCGCACGATGCCGATGCCGTGAAGTCGAGCGCTATGCTGCAGCTCGCCCTTGAGCTGCACGACAAGCATGTGCACGAGGGCGAGACGACCCGCGACCAGCTCATCGCAGCGGCGGAGCTCAAGGCCGACCAGCTCGTTTCCGAAGCCGAGAAGCAGCGTGCCGATGTCCTTCGCAAGCTCGAAGGCGAGAGCAACGACCTGCGCGACGTGATCAAGGAACTGCGCGACTTCGAGGGCGAGTACCGTTCGACGCTGCGCTCGTACATCCAGTCGCAGCTGCGCAACCTCGACGGTTCACCCGAGCCCGACGGCGCGCCGTCCGGCATCAACTAGCCCGGAGCGTGCAAGAGCAGAGCGCTCCAGAGCAGGCGGATGCCGCGGAGCAGCCACGGCATCGCGCCTCCGCGCTGGCTCTGCTGAGTCTGGCCGTACTCGTCTACGCGTGCGACCAGCTCAGCAAGAACTGGGTGATCGCGAACCTGCCCGAGGGCAGATCCGTACCGGTGCTCGGAGAGTTCCTCCAGTGGCATTTCGTGCGCAACCCCGGAGCGGCGTTCTCCATGGCGAGCGGAGCGACCTGGGTCTTCACCCTGCTCGCGGTCGCTGTTGTCGGAGCAATCATCTGGCAGTTGCGGCGACTCGGTTCACGCAGCTGGGCGGTATTCTTCGCTCTGCTGCTCGGGGGCGTACTCGGAAACCTCACGGATCGTCTCACCCGCGATCCCGGATTTCCCGTCGGGCACGTCATCGACTTCATCTCGACTCCGTGGATGTTTCCCTGGCCGTTGAGCCCGGCGATCTACAACATCGCGGATATCGGGATCGTGTCCGCGATGTGCGTGTTCGTGCTGATCACGATTCTCGGTCTGCCGATCGACGGGTCGCCGCGCATACGGGCGAAAACGGCGTCGAAGGGTGCCGAGGACGAGACCGCCGACGAATCCACTCGGGAATCGCTCTAGTGGAACACCGCGGACTTCCCGTACCGGACGGGCTCGTGGGCAAGCGTGTCGATGCTGCGCTGGCCTCACTCCTCGGCTTCTCCCGCAGTTTCGCCGCCGAGGTCATCCAGGGTGGTGGCGTGTCGCTCGACGGCAACGTGCTGGGCAAATCCGATCGGCTGCATGCAGACGGCTGGCTCGAGGTGAGCTGGATGCCGAAGACCGGCCCCCAGATCGTTCCGATCGACCTGCCGGAACTCGGGATCGTCTACGACGACGAGGACTTCGTCGTCGTCGACAAACCGGCAGGCGTCGCGGCCCACCCGTCGCAAGGCTGGGAGGGACCGACCGTGCTCGGCGCACTCGCGGGAGCAGGCTACCGTATCGCGACCTCCGGCCCACCCGAGCGCCAGGGCATCGTGCACCGCTTGGATGTCGGTACCAGCGGACTCATGGCCGTCGCCAAGAGCGAATCTGCCTACAGCGCCCTGAAATGGGCGTTCAAGCGCCGTGAAGTGCACAAGATCTATCACGCGGTGGTCCAGGGTCACCCCGACCCTCTCGCCGGAACGATCGATGGACCCATCGGAAGGCATCCGGGCAGCGAATGGAAGTTCGCAGTCACCCGGGATGGGAAGCACTCGATCACGCACTATCGCACCCTCGAAGCGTTTCCATATGCCTCGCTGCTCGAAGTGGAGCTGGAGACGGGACGCACCCACCAGATCCGGGTGCATATGTCCGCTCAGCGTCACCCGTGCGTGGGAGACTCGATGTACGGCGCGGATCCGAAGCTCAGCGAGCGACTCGGCCTCGATCGTCAGTGGCTGCATGCGACCAGGCTGGGATTCGTGCATCCGGGAACCGGAGAGCCTGTGGAGTTCGCCTCGACGTATCCCGCCGACCTCGAACACGCACTCGACGTGCTGCGCGGCTAACCCGCATGGCCGCCGCGCGGTACCCTTGAAGGGTTGATATGAGTACGCGGAAAGGGACCTGAATTGGCAAATCGGGACGGGTTCGTTCATCTGCACGTGCACAGCGAGTATTCGATGCTCGATGGCGCCGCAAGAGTCGGTCAGCTCATGGACGCGGTTCGCGACCAGGGGATGCCCGCCATCGCGGTCACCGACCACGGGAACACCTTCGGGGCGTTCGACTTCTGGAAACAGGCGAAGGATCGCGGCATCAACCCGATCATCGGCATCGAGGCCTACCTCACCCCCGGCACCTTCCGAGGTGACAGATCCCGCGTGCGCTGGGGCGATGGAGGAGGCGACGATGTCTCCGGTGGCGGTGCGTATACGCACATGACCATGCTCTCCGAGACCACCGAGGGCATGCACAACCTGTTCCGGCTCTCGAGCCGATCCTCGATCGAGGGGTACTACTTCAAGCCCCGTGCCGATCGGGAGCTCTTGCACCAGTACTCGAAGGGACTCATCGCGACGACGGGGTGTCCCTCCGGTGAGATCCATACCCGACTGAGGCTCGGTCAGTACCGAGAGGCGCGCGAGGCTGCCGCAGAGTTCCAGAGCATCTTCGGCAAGGAGAACTTCTTCTGCGAGATCATGGATCATGGCCTCGAGATCGAGCGGCGCGTGCAGAAGGACCTGCTGTCGATCGCGAAGGATCTCGGAATCCCGCTGCTCGCGACGAACGACCTGCACTACACTCACCAGCACGACGCGAAGTCCCACGAGGCGCTGCTCTGCGTGCAGTCCGGTTCGCGCCTCGACGACCCGAACCGGTTCAAGTTCGACGGTGACGGATACTATCTCAAGAGTGCTGCCGAGATGCGGCATCTCTTCCGAGAGATGCCCGAGGCCTGCGACAATACGCTGCTGATCGCCGAGCGCTGCGATGTCTCATTCAACACCTCTGCGAACTACATGCCGCGCTACCCGGTGCCCGAGGGGGAGAGCGAGGACAGCTGGTTCATCAAGGAGGTCGAGAAGGGGCTGCACTACCGCTACCCGGAAGGCATTCCCGATTCCGTGCGCAAGCAGGCGGAATACGAGATCGGCGTCATCGTCCAGATGGGATTCCCCGGCTACTTCCTCGTCGTCGCGGACTTCATCAACTGGTCGAAGGACAATGGTATCCGCGTGGGACCGGGTCGAGGATCGGGCGCAGGCTCGATGGTCGCGTACGCGATGCGCATCACCGATCTCGATCCGCTGCAGCACGGCCTCATCTTCGAGCGATTCCTCAATCCCGATCGCGTCTCGATGCCCGACTTCGACGTCGACTTCGATGATCGCCGCCGTGGCGAGGTCATCAAGTATGTGACCGAGAAATACGGTGATGAGCGTGTCGCTCAGATCGTGACCTACGGGACGATCAAGTCGAAGCAGGCGCTGAAGGATGCCTCACGAGTCCTCGGTTTCCCCTTCGGCATGGGGGAGAAGCTGACGAAGGCGATGCCACCGGCCGTGATGGCGAAGGACATCCCGCTCTCCGGCATCACCGACCCGGACCACCCCAGATACAAAGAGGCGTCAGAGTTTCGCGCCGTCCTCGCCGAGGATCCGGACGCGAAGACCGTCTACGAGACCGCGCTCGGCCTCGAAGGACTGAAACGACAGTGGGGTGTGCACGCTGCGGGCGTGATCATGTCGAGCGATCCCCTGCTCGACATCATCCCCATCATGAAGCGCGAACAAGACGGTCAGATCGTCACCCAGTTCGACTACCCGACCTGCGAGGGACTCGGGCTCATCAAGATGGACTTCCTGGGGCTGCGAAACCTCACGATCATCAGTGACGCGCTCGAGAACATTCGCCAGAACCGCGGCGAAGAACTCGATCTGGAGCACCTCGAACTCGACGATGCGGGGTCGTACGATCTTCTCGCGCGAGGCGACACTCTCGGCGTCTTCCAGCTCGACGGCGGTCCGATGCGCGGCTTGCTGCGTCTCATGAAACCCGACAACTTCGAAGACATCTCCGCCGTTCTCGCGCTCTACCGACCCGGGCCCATGGGTGCGGACTCGCACACCAACTACGCGCTGCGCAAGAACGGGCTGCAGCCAATCACGCCGATCCATCCGGAATTGGAAGAACCGCTTCGCGAGATCCTCGATACGACCTATGGTCTCATCATCTACCAGGAGCAGGTGATGTCGATCGCGCAGAAGGTTGCGGGCTTCTCGCTCGGCCAAGCGGACATCCTGCGCCGAGCCATGGGCAAGAAGAAGAAAGAGGAACTCGACAAGCAGTACGAGGGCTTCGCAGGAGGCATGAAGGAACGCGGCTTCTCGCAGGCCGCCATCAAGTCGCTCTGGGATATTCTGCTGCCCTTCTCCGACTACGCCTTCAACAAGGCGCACTCCGCTGCATACGGGTTGGTGAGCTACTGGACCGCGTACTTGAAGGCGCACTACCCGGCGGAGTACATGGCCGCGTTGCTGACGAGTGTCGGCGACTCCAAGGACAAGCTCGCGATCTACCTCAATGAGTGCCGGCGGATGGGCATCAAGGTGCTCCCTCCAGCCGTCAACGACTCGTTCGCGGACTTCTCGGCAGTTGGCAACGACATCCGCTTCGGACTGGGGGCGGTGCGCAACGTGGGTAGCCATGTGGTCGCAGGCATCCGGGAGGCGCGGGAATCAAAGGGAAGCTTCGAGAACTTCAACGACTTCCTGAAGAAGGTGCCGCTCACCGTGCTGAATAAGCGCACGGTGGAGTCGCTCATCAAGGCGGGCGCCTTCGACGGGCTCGGCGGGACGAGGCGGGCCCTGGTCGAGATTCATGAAGCCTCGGTCGAGAGCTCGGTGAAGGAGAAGCGGGCCGAGGAGAACGGCGACGTCGGCTTCGACTTCGACAGCCTGTTCGCCGAGGCCGCCGAGGACGCGGGAGAGAGCGCCGAGAGCGTCTCCTTCGTCCCGGATCGGCCAGAGTGGACCAAGAAGGACAAGCTCGCATTCGAACGAGAGATGCTCGGCCTGTACGTCTCGGATCATCCTCTGCGCGGGCTTGAGAACGCGCTGGCGAAGGAGTCCTCCACGACCGTCGAATACCTCACGAACCCGGATTCCAAGGTCGATGGAGAAACAGTCGTGGTGGCGGGCCTGTTGACCGGAGTGCAGCACCGCACCGCGAAGTCGGGGAATCTGTACGGTCAGATCACGATCGAGGACTTCACCGGTGAAATGCAGGCCCTGTTCATGGGGAAGTCCTATCAGGAGTTCGGAAGTCTCCTGCAAGCGGACACGATCGTGGCGCTTCGTGGCAAGATCAACGTCCGAGATGACGGCGTATCGATGCACGCCTATGGTGTGAAGCCGATCGACACGGGGACGCAGGACGAAGTGACGACGCTCCCGCTGACGATCTCTGAGAGCCGTGCGACGACCGACCTCATGGAGGAACTGCGCCGCGTATTCGAACGGCACCCGGGAATGAGCGAAGTGCGACTGAATCTGCTCACCGCCACCGGGGTCCGGGTCTTTGAGCTTCCGATGACGGTTCGGGTGAATGCCGACCTCTACGGCGAGCTGAAAGGGCTTCTTGGGCCGCGCTGCCTGATCGAGGTGTAACCCGCCGTCACGATCGTGCGTGCGTCCACAGGTGCTCGTAACAGCGAGGAAACCTGGGGAGAGTAGGCTGGGACCATGCGCGAGACCCAGCGAAAGATCATCGAAGCGCTCGGCACAGCACCCGAGATCGATCCGCAGAGCGAGGTGGAGCGTCGCGTCGGGTTCCTGGTCGAATATGCGCGCGGAATTCCAGGGGTCCGAGGGTTTGTCCTCGGGATTTCTGGTGGTCAGGATTCTTCGCTTGCGGGGCGGCTCGCACAACTGGCAGTAGAACGGCTCAGGGCCGAGGGTCGGGAAGCGGAGTTCTTCGCGGTTCGTCTGCCCTACTCCGTGCAGCACGACGAGGACGATGCGCAGCTCGCGCTGCAGTTCATCGACGCGGATCACGTGGTGACCGTGAACATCGCGGCCGCGGTCGACGGGCTTGTTGATGAGTTGCGCAGCACCACCGGAGAACCCGTCAGCGACTTCAACAAGGGCAACGTAAAAGCCCGGATGCGCATGGTCGCCCAATACGCGATCGCGGGCGATCGCGCGTTGCTCGTACTCGGCACGGATCACGCGGCCGAAGCGATCACCGGTTTCTTCACCAAGTTTGGCGACGGTGCGGCAGACATCTTGCCCCTTTCCGGCCTGACCAAGAGTCAGGGGGCGAGCATGCTGCAGTATCTCGGCGCGCCGGACCGGCTCTGGCAGAAGGTGCCCACAGCGGACCTCCTCGATGAGATCCCCGGCCAGACCGATGAGGACAGCCTGGGCGTCGAGTACGCCCAGATCGACGCGTATCTCGTCGGAGGAGAGATCGACCGGGCGGCTGCGGAGAATCTCGAGCGGCGATATCGTGCCACCGAGCACAAACGACGACTCCCGGTTGCTCCGGGCGATATCTGGTTTAAGGAGAAGAACTGATCATGGCTACGACTTTCGTGCTTGCAGGCGGTTGCTACTGGTGCCTCGACGCGGCCTATCGCTCGCTCCGCGGTGTGACCGATGTGCACTCCTGCTTCACCGGAGGACACACTGCACATCCGAGCTATGAGCAGGTGTGCACAGGCACCACCGGTCATGCCGAGGCGGTAGCCGTGACATTCGACGAGACGGTGCTCCCCGCTGAGGTGGTGCTCGATGCCTTCTTCACGATGCACGATCCGACTCAGCTGAATCGCCAGGGCAACGACGTCGGCACCCAGTACCGCTCGGCGATGTTCTATAGCGACGAGGCGCAGCGAGAGGTGTTCGAGACCGCGCGCAAGCGGGCCGGGGAATACTGGCCGGGAGAGGTGGTCACCACCATCGACCCGCTGGGCGAGGTCTTCCCGGCGCCGGAGGAGCATCAGGACTTTTTCGCGAAGAACCCGACCCAGGGCTACTGCCTCGCGGTGGCCGTTCCCAAGGTGAACAAGGTACGGGCCGCGTTCGCCCAGTATCTCGTCTAGGGCGGCCGCGGCGCATCGTTCGGTCGGGGAGCCCCCGGATCACGCGGCCGCGGCCCTCCACCCGATGTCTTCGGGCGAGGCTTCGTCAGAGTCCGATGCAGTCTCTTCGGCGTCGAGCTGGTCGGTGTGCTCGGCGGGCTCATCGGTCCCGCTCCGCTGGCCGACGCGCTTCGCGAAGCTGGAGACACCCCAACGGACATCGTGTCCGAGCGCGTCTGCCTCGATCTCGACTGAGACGCCGCGGCGATCCTCCTTTTCCCACGGGCGCATTCTGAGCCGCCCGGTAACGAGTATTCGATCACCCTTCCTGAATGATCCGTGGGCGTGCTCCGCAAGGCCGCGGAAGGCGACGACGCCGAACCAATTCGTGCTTCCGTCGACCCATTCCTGCTTCTCCCGGTCAAACCTGCGTTCATCGCTGGCGAGCCTGAACGAGCAGAGCTTCGTGCCTGATACGGGGGTGATGAGCTTCGGGTCGGTCGCGATCGTGCCGACCACGCTGATGGTGGTAGTCATGGGATACCTTTCGTGTACTTGCTGAGATTCGGGAGCCGCCACCTGCGACGACTCCTGGTTCCAGCATGTGTTCTGCCGAACGGTTCCCCATCTGATTGCGGGAGGAATGTGGAGAACTGCTCGTCGAACCCTCTGTGAACGACGAATAGAATTCGATGCCTCAACCCTTCTTCCAGCCTTCGACGGATACACTGACCGACATGCCACGTTCGCGTACCTCTCTGTTTGCCGCAGCTTCGATCTTGGCCGCGACGATGGTGCTGACGGGTTGCACCGGTGCACCCGAACCGATCGACCGCCCCACCAAGGAGGAGAACTTCAAGGCGCCGGCCGCGCCGCCGGAGTTCTACCCGGAGGGAACCGCCGCCGAGAACCTGCCGTACTTCCAGGAGTCGCTGCGGCAGTTCGGCATCGGCGAAGCACCGGTGCAGGGCGCTCCCGTCGTAGACCACCTCGTTTCGGCCGGTTTCGATAAGCGCAACATGCAAGTGAGCTTCGACGAGAGCAAGACGAACCTGGTCGCCGACAACATCTTCGTCTCGGTCCTGTTCGGACAGGACTGCCTCATCGGGCAGGTCGTCGTCGCAGACCGCTCCTTCGTCGCGGAGGAAGCGCATGCGGTGGGACCGGAGCAGAACATCTGCCTGATCGGAACGACTCGCCCGATCGACTGGTAATCGGCCGTTCGGCGCCACGGAAAGCATTCTGCGATCTCTCGACCGAGCCTGGGCTCGGACTCGGCTAGGATGGGGACGCTATGGCTGAATACATTTACCAGATGGTTCGCGCCCGCAAAGCGGTCGGCGAAAAGCTCATTCTCGATGACGTCACGATGGCGTTCCTCCCCGGAGCCAAGATCGGCATGGTCGGGCCGAACGGTGCCGGTAAATCGACGATCTTGAAGATCATGGCGGGTCTCGACACCCCGTCGAACGGCGAGGCCGCGCTTGCCCCCGGGTACACGGTCGGCATTCTGATGCAGGAGCCGGAGCTCGACGAGAGCAAGACCGTTCTCCAGAACATCGAAGAGGGCGTGGCGATCAAGGCGAAGCTCGATCGCTTCAACGAGATCTCCGCGCTCATGGCCGAGCCCGACGCGGACTTCGACACGCTGCTCGCGGAGATGGGCACGCTGCAGGAAGAGATCGATGCCGTCGACGGCTGGGATCTCGACAACCAGCTCGAGCAGGCGATGGATGCCCTGCGCACCCCACCGGGCGACGCCATGGTAGGCCCACTCTCCGGCGGCGAGAAGCGCCGCGTCGCGCTCGCGCGTCTCCTGCTGCAGAAGCCGGACCTGCTGCTGCTCGATGAGCCCACGAACCACCTCGATGCGGAGAGCGTGCTCTGGCTTGAGCAGCATCTGCAGAAGTACCCCGGTGCTGTCATCGCGATCACGCACGATCGGTACTTCCTCGACAACGTCGCGGAATGGATCGCCGAGGTCGATCGCGGCCGTCTGATCGGCTATGAGGGCAACTACTCGACCTACCTGGAGAAAAAGGCAGAGCGCCTCGACGTTCAGGGCAAGAAGGACGCGAAGCTCGCGAAGCGCCTCAAGGACGAACTCGACTGGGTCCGTTCGAATGCGAAGGGCCGTCAAGCGAAGTCGAAGGCCCGATTGGCTCGCTACGAGGAAATGGCGACAGAGGCCGAGCGCACGCGCAAACTCGACTTCGAAGAGATTCAGATTCCTGCCGGGCCGCGCCTCGGCAATGTCGTGATCGATGCCAAGCATCTGCAGAAGGGCTTCGACGGACGCACGCTGATCGATGATCTCTCCTTCAGTCTGCCGCCGAACGGCATCGTCGGGGTGATTGGCCCGAACGGCGTCGGCAAGACGACGCTCTTCAAGACCATCGTCGGCCTCGAGCCGCTCGACGCGGGCGATCTCAAGGTCGGAGAGACGGTCAAGATCAGCTATGTCGATCAGAATCGTTCGAACATCGACCCCGACAAGAACCTCTGGGAGGTCGTCTCGGACGGCCTTGACATCATCACGGTGGGCAAGACCGAGATCCCCTCGCGGGCCTACGTGTCGAAGTTCGGGTTCAAGGGCCCGGATCAGCAGAAGAAGGCAGGCGTGCTGTCGGGCGGCGAGCGCAACCGTCTGAACTTGGCACTCACCCTCAAGCAGGGCGGCAATCTGCTGCTCCTCGATGAGCCCACCAACGACCTCGATGTCGAAACGTTGCAGTCGCTCGAGAACGCGCTGCTCGAATTCCCCGGTTGCGCGGTGGTCATCACCCACGATCGTTGGTTCCTGGATCGCATCGCCACGCACATTCTTGCCTACGAGGGGACCGATGAGAACCCGGCGAAGTGGTACTGGTTCGAGGGGAACTTCGAGGCGTACGAGGCGAACAAGATCGAGCGGATGGGCCCCGAAGCTGCGAAGCCCTCGCGGGTCACCTATCGCAAGCTGACCAGAAACTGATCGCGGCGACAGGGACCGTATCGCATCGTTCGGCCGTGCCCCGATCGCGTCGCCGCGCGCGGCGCACGACCACTCAACGGAAGAAGGTCTGAGCCATGGCTCGGGTACACGTCGATCTTCAGTTGCGCTGGGGAGAGCAGGACTCCTACGGCCACATCAACAATGTGTCCTACGCGAGATACCTGGAGGAGGCGCGCGTGCGCACCTTCTGGCGCGGCACCGCGCGCGAGCAGACCGGAATGGAGCGTCACTTTCGAGGCGACACTCCTGACGGGTTGAAGATGCTGGTCGCAAGCCAGCACATCGAGTTCCTGCGTGTGCTCGAGTATTCGGATCAGCCGATCACCGTCGAACTCTGGATCGGGAAGCTCGGCGGATCGAGCCTGGAGATCCACTACGAGATCATCGATGGTTCGGCTCCCGAGCGCACGGTGGTGGCTCGTGCGGTCACGGTAGCGGTGGTGGTCGATGGCGTGTCGCTCCGTCCCATCCGGCTGACCCAGGAGGGTCGTGCCGCGGTGCAGCCGTGGTGCGACGAGCCGGTGCAGCTTCGTTACATCTGAGCGTCGAGCGCCATACGCCGGCCCGGGCGGCCCTGACCTGTCTGGCTCCCGTCCTGAGATGCGCTGGGCGCTCGCCGCGCCGTCTACTCGGTTGCTGCGGAGCGCGGTGAGGCGCCCGCCGTCTGCTCAACGCCGCGGTCCCGTATCAGGAATCCGAATCCGAATGCGATGAAGAACATCAGCACACCGTAGACCGCCGCCGGAAGGCTGAGTTCGACGGACCCGAGCACGCTCTGCGCGATCACGATCGCGAGGGTGGCGTTGTGGATGCCGATTTCGAATGATGCGGCGATCGACTGCTTGCGGTCCACCTTCGCGAGACGGGGGACGAGGTAGCCCACGCTGAGGCTGAGGACGCAGAACAGCACCGTGATGAGCGCCAGTGTGCCGAAGTTCTCGATGAGGAGCTTCCAGTTCTGCGCCACGGCACCGGCAATGACCACGATGAGGATCAGTACTGACGCGATACGGACCGGTTTGTCCATCTTCCTCGCGAATCCGGCATTCGCTCGGCGGATGAGCATTCCGAGGATCACAGGGAGGAGCACGATTGCGAAGACTTCGAGCGCCTTCGACCACTGGAGTCCGAGCTGATCGTCGAACGGCTTGAAGTAGGCGATCGAGAGATTGGTGATGATGGGGAGCGTGATCACGGCGATGACCGAGTTCACCGCAGTGAGCGAGATGTTGAGCGCGACGTCTCCCCGGAACAGGTGGCTGTAGAGATTCGCGGTGGTTCCGCCGGGCGAGGCTGCAAGCATCATCATGCCGACGGCGAGCACCGGGGGCAGTTGGAACCACACCACGAGACCGAAGCAGATCGCAGGCAGGAGGATCAGCTGGCAGAGCAACGCGATGAAGACCGCTTTCGGCTGCTTCAGCACCCGAGCGAAGTCGCCGACGGTGAGGCTGAGCCCGAGGCCGAGCATGATGATGCCGAGGGCCACAGGAAGGGCAATGGTGGTCAACGCTGACATGCGCCCGATGCTGTCAGGCGGTCAGGGGCAGCGGGTGTTCCCTGGGAGATCCTCCAATTTTGCTCACCGAGGATCGCGATTTCATGTATGAAATCTCCAAGCCCGGAGCCGGCGCTCGCGACCCGCCGAACCCTCATGGCGGAGCGTGTCGAGGCGGATCGACGGGGCCGGAACCGGAGGCTCCGCCGAGCGTGTCTGGGAGCCAGGTGGCAGCCGATGCGATCTGGATGCCGCTCGCGACGGGCCGCGCACGCCCAGGCAGCCCGATCGGGACCCGCGATCGCGGCGCGACGGGAGTCGAGGAGGCGAAGACGTGGTGCGCAACCTCTTCGCCGAGTTCGACCGGGCCATGACAGCCACCTGGAGGGGAGCGGTTTCAGACGTCGACACGCGTGTCGCACGCAACAATCCGTCCCAGAGGGGAGCGGACTCTGCTAAGCTTGACCATTGGCTTGCGTGTGGAGTGATCCACACCCCCTGTGCAGTGCCCTCTCTCACGGCACAGGACAACCTGAATTAGCTTCTCAACCAGAAGGATCCCACCCAAGTGGCAAACATCAAGTCGCAGATCAAGCGCATCAAGACCAACCAGAAGGCAACCGAGCGCAATCGTGCGTACAAGAGCGAGCTGCGCACCGTCGTGCGTCAGGCACGCGAAGCCATCGCCGCTGGCGACAAGGCTGTTGCCGAGCAGAAGGTGCAGCACGCGTCGAAGAAGCTCGACAAGGCTGTGTCGAAGGGCGTCATTCACAAGAACCAGGCGGCGAACCGTAAGTCGAAGCTTGCAGTGAAGGTTGCCTCGCTCTAATCGCGATCAGTTTCGCAAAAGCCCCTACTCCAAGCGGAGTGGGGGCTTTTGTCTGAGAGAATGGCTTTCGTATGTCTCCTCGCAGTGTGAACCCCCCAGCCCCGGCCTCAACCGACCCCGGGCAGATCCGCAACTTCTGCATCATCGCGCATATCGACCACGGGAAATCGACCCTGGCCGATCGGATGCTGCAGATCACCGGCACCGTGTCCGACCGCGACATGCGTGCCCAGTACCTCGACAACATGGACATCGAGCGCGAGCGCGGAATCACCATCAAGTCGCAAGCGGTGCGCATGCACTGGGATCTCGACGGCAAGTCGTACGCACTGAACATGATCGACACCCCCGGGCACGTCGATTTCAGCTACGAGGTCTCTCGCTCGCTCGCCGCATGCGAAGGCGCGATCCTGCTGGTCGACGCGGCTCAGGGCATCGAGGCCCAGACGCTGGCCAACCTCTATCTCGCGATGGAGAACGACCTCGAGATCATTCCGGTGCTCAACAAGATCGACCTCCCCGCTGCCGACCCCGAACGGGTTGCGCGTGAGATCGCGGATCTGATCGGCGGCGATCCCGAAGACATTCTGAAGGTCTCCGGAAAAACCGGAATGGGAGTGGAGGAACTGCTCGATCGCGTGGTGCACCGAGTCCCTGCTCCGGTAGGCGATGCAGAGGCGCCCGCGCGCGCAATGATCTTCGACTCGGTCTACGACCCGTATCGTGGCGTGGTCACATACGTGCGAATGGTAGATGGTCGACTCACCCCGCGCGAGAAGATCCTGATGATGTCAACGAAGGCCGAGCATGAGGCGCTCGAAATCGGGGTCTCGTCTCCCGGACCGACACCCACGAAGGGATTGTCCGTCGGTGAGGTCGGTTATCTGATCACCGGGGTGAAGGACGTGCGCCAGTCGAAGGTCGGCGACACCGTCACCACGAAGCTGAAGCCGGCGGGCGATGCCCTCCCCGGATACACCGATCCGAAGCCGATGGTGTTCTCCGGGCTGTATCCGATCGACGGCAGCGACTATCCGGTGCTGCGCGAAGCGCTCGACAAGCTGAAGCTCAGCGATGCGGCTCTGCAATACGAGCCGGAGACTTCGGTGGCGCTCGGTTTCGGTTTCCGCTGCGGATTCCTGGGCCTCCTGCACCTCGAGATCATCAGCGAGCGTCTGCGTCGTGAGTTCGATCTCGACCTCATCGCGACCGCGCCGAGCGTCGTCTACCAGGTCACCCGTGAGGACGGCCTCGAGGCGACCGTGACGAACCCGAGCGAGTACCCCGATGGAAAGATCGCGAGCGTCCGTGAGCCAATGGTCCGGGTCGCGATCCTCGCGCCGAAAGACTACGTCGGCACCATTATGGAACTGTGTCAGAGCCGCCGCGGCAGCCTGCTCGGCATGGAATACCTGGGGGAGCGCGTCGAGCTGCGCTACGCGATGCCGCTCGCCGAGATCGTCTTCGACTTCTTCGATCACCTGAAGAGCCGCACCCAGGGATACGCGAGCCTCGACTACGAGCCGATGGGCGAGCAAGAGGCCGATCTCGTGAAGGTCGACATCCTGCTGCAGGGCGAGGCCGTCGATGCGTTCAGCGCGATCGTGCACCGGGACAACGCCTACCACTACGGCACGTTGATGACCGAGCGCCTCCGCAAGCTCATTCCGAGGCAGCAGTTCGAAGTGCCGATCCAGGCCGCGATCGGCTCGCGTGTGATCGCCCGTGAAACGATCCGCGCCATCCGGAAGGACGTGCTCGCCAAGTGCTACGGCGGCGATATCAGCCGCAAGCGCAAGCTGCTCGAGAAGCAGAAGGAAGGCAAGAAGCGCATGAAGATGGTCGGTCGAGTGGAGGTGCCGCAGGAAGCCTTCATCGCCGCGCTCTCGGGGGACGTCGAGGGCAAGGAGCAGAAGAAGTGAGCGAGCAGCACGAACCGGCTCGCCGCGAGAGCTATGTGGCGCACGACGCGGTGTATGCCGCAGCCGGTGCATCCGCGGCCGAGGATCTGTTGCGCTTTCCACCGCACGGCAGTGCGCCGTTCGAGCATCAGCTCAAGCTCGGGAGCGGAGCCGAACGCTTTCTCGTTGCGACGAACATCCTGATGACGTGGGGTGCGCAGCGATCCCTGGGCATCGAGGTGCTCGATATCTCGGAGGGCGACAAGGATCGCTACGCCGGTGTCGTGTTCGACGAGCAGGGTCTGCCCGAGATGAGCCCCGAAGCGGATGTGCGCTACGGGCCGGACGGCGAAGCGTTTCTGACCGCAGGCACCACGGCGCGACTCAGCTGGCCAGGCGGGAAGGTCGTTCGAAAGATGCGAGTCGTCTATGTGACGGACGAGTCACGTCGGGTCGGATTCGCTCTCGGAACCGCGGACGAGGCCGGCGTCATCGGTGAGACGGCGTACCTGGTCGAACACCGTGAGGATGACTCGGTGTGGGCCGTTGCGCGGGGCTTCTACTGGGCCTCGTCGAACGGTCTGTTCGGACTGAAGGCGCGCGCCGCCATTCGACTCGCGTCGAGGGACGCCGCGCAGCAGCTGACCGCGCTCGTGCCAGGCGCGACGCAGGTGGGAGAACCCGGGACTGCGGACGAACCCACGACCGGAGAGACGGAATAGGCGTTGCCGAGCGCGCTACCAGAGGGAGAACCTGCACCGGAGGATGGGGCGCTGCCCGTCTCGGCGGCTGCGGGCTCGAGCGAACGGGCATTCGGCGTCTACCTGCACGTGCCGTACTGCCGGGTTCGGTGCGGGTACTGCGACTTCAACACCTATACCGCCAGCGAACTCGGTGAGGGAGCGAGCCGTGCCGAGTACGCATCCCAGGTGCGAGCAGAGCTCACACTCGGCGCGCACGTGCTGCGCGAGGCGGGCGTGGCTGACCGCCGGGTCGCCACCGTATTCTTCGGCGGCGGGACACCGACGCTGCTTCCTCCCAGCGATCTCGTCTCGATGCTCGACGGCGTGCGTGAGCAATGGGGACTCGCGCCCGATGCGGAAGTGACGACCGAGGCGAATCCGGATTCCGTGGATCGCGAGTACCTCGCCACGCTTGCCGATGCCGGATTCACTCGGGTGAGCTTCGGCATGCAGTCCGCCGTTCCAGCGGTGCTGGCCACACTGGACCGGACTCACCGCCCAGAGCGAGTGCCGCTCGTCGTCGGCTGGGCCAGGGAGGTCGGGCTGCAAGTGAGCTTGGACCTCATCTACGGCACTCCGGGGGAGACGCTCGCCGACTGGCGGCGGTCGCTCGAGGCGGCGCTCTCCTGCGCTCCCGATCATCTTTCCGCGTATGCGCTGATCGTGGAGCAGGGAACCAAGCTCGCCGCGCAGATCAGGCGAGGCGAGGTCGCCGAACCCGACGAGGATCTGCACGCCGAGATGTATGAGCTGGCCGAGACGTTGCTCGGGCAGGCCGGCTACAACTGGTACGAGATCAGCAACTGGTCCAAGTCGATGGACACGCGTTCCCGCCACAACCTCGCCTACTGGCGGGGAGACGACTGGTGGGGCGCCGGTCCAGGCGCGCACAGCCACGTCGGAGGCACACGCTGGTGGAATGTCAAGCATCCCAGGGCCTATGCGCAACGCATCGCCGCCGGAGCGTCACCTGCGCACGGACGCGAGGTGCTCGACTCGGAGACCCAGCGAATCGAACGCGTCCTGCTCGAGACTCGGATTGCCGATGGTCTCGCCCTCGCCGTGCTCACCGACGCCGAGCGGCGGGCGATCCCCTCGTTGATCGCGGAGGGTCTCGTTGACGGTCGTGCGGCTCTTGGCGCCGGTGGATCCGCGCCCCGCCTGGTGCCGACCCTTCGCGGACGTCTGCTCGCGGACACCGTCGTCCATCAGCTCCTCGGGCGCGACTAGCCGCTCCTCCGGCTGCATGCCTCTTCATCGGCAGCTGCTCCGCGAGATGATCGCTCTGAGCGCACAGGCGCGGTCCGCCACAGGCCTCGACGCTCCGCGGCCTGCGTTAGACTTGGCACTCGATGAATCGGAGTGCCAGAGGGAGGTGCGGCATGGTCTCGGAGCGCAGTCTTGCGGTGCTGCACGCCATCATCGGCGACTACGTCGAGACGAACGAGCCCGTCGGCAGTAAGACGATCGTGGAGCGGCACAGCTTCGGAGTCTCGGCTGCCACGATCCGCAACGACATGGCGTTGCTGGAAGACGAAGAGCTCATCGCCGCACCGCACACCTCGTCCGGCCGGGTTCCCACGGACAAGGGATACCGACTGTACGTCGACACTCTGGCGAGCGTGCGTCCGTTGAGTTCGGCGCAGCGGATCGCGATCGAGCGCTTCCTCGGCGAATCCCGGGACCTCGACGACGTGCTCGCTCGCACGGTACGGCTCCTCGCGCAGTTGACGAACCAGGTCGCCGTCGTGCAGTATCCATCGCTGCGTCGCACCCAGGTGCGGCACATCGACCTCGTCGCGGTGGGCGAGAACCGAGTGCTGTGCGTCCTGATTCTCGGAACCGGAGTGGTCGAGCAGCAGGTGGCCTCGCTTCCCGCCGCCCAGGTCACCGAGACCTGGGTGCACGGGCTGCGAGAGCGGATCGCAGGAACGATGGTCGGGCTCGACCTCGAGGCAGCAGGCGATGCGATGCGGGCACTTTCCGGGACAGTCGACGAGTGGGCGCAACCGGACGAAGCCGAGCTGGTGCGTCGGATTGCCGATGTCATCCTGGCGCAGCTCCAGGCGAATCGCTCGGAACGGATCACCATCGCCGGGGCTGCGAACCTCTCGAGGCCGGGAGAGTTCTCGGGGACCCTTCCGTCGGTGCTCGAGGCGATCGAGGAGCAGGTGACTCTGCTGCGGCTCTTCGGCGAACTCGCTCGGGACGGCCGAGACGTCGCCGCGTCGATCGGCAGGGAGAACGAGCCCTACGGGCTGCAGGGCGCGGCAGTCATCGCGACCGGTTACGAGCGCGAGGGCGAGACATCCTCCGGCATCGGAGTGCTCGGTCCCGTGCGCATGGACTATGCATCGAATATTTCCGCAGTGCGGGCAGTCGCTCGCTACCTCAGCGGGGTGCTCGGCGAGGGCTGAGCACGAATACACACGAACACAACTACGAACACAGCAAGATGAGAGGTGGCCACTCGTGGCGGACCACTACGAGACGCTCGGAGTGTCGAGAGAAGCGACGACCGATGAGATCAAGAAGGCGTATCGGCGACTCGCCAGGGAGCTGCATCCCGACGTGAACCCGAGCGAGGACGCGGCCGAGCGCTTCAAGAGTGTCACCCACGCGTATGACGTGTTGAGCGACCCGAATGAACGCCAGCGCTACGATCAGGGCGCCGACCAGGGCGGCATGGGCGGGTTCGGGAGCTTCGGCGACGTATTCGAGACGTTCTTCGGCCAAGGATTCGGCGGCGGACAGCGCGGACCCCGTTCGCGCACCGAGCGCGGTGACGATGCGATGATCCGGGTGGACATCGAACTCGGCGAAGTGATCTTCGGTGCGCAGCGAGACATCACGGTGAACACTGCGGTGCTCTGCGAGACGTGCCACGGGTCATGCTGCCAGCCCGGTACATCGCCCGTGACCTGCGACGTGTGCGGTGGTTCGGGTCAGGTGCAGCGCCAGGTGCGATCGCTGTTCGGCAATGTGGTGACCGCCCACCCGTGCGGGAGCTGCCACGGCTATGGCACCATCATCGAGCATCCCTGCGTCCAGTGCAGCGGCAAGGGCCGGGTGCGTGAGCGGCGCACGATCAAGATCGATGTCCCGTCAGGCATCGACACCGGAACACGCATGCAGATGCGAGGTGGCGGAGAGGTCGGCCCGGGCGGCGGCCCGAACGGTGACCTGTTCATCGAGTTCCGGGTGATGCATCACGATATCTTCAGCCGGGAGGGCGACGACCTCCTCGCGACTGCCCAGGTCAGCATGACCGATGCGATGCTCGGTACGGAGACGAAGGTGACCGGGCTCGACGGAGAGGTGCCGTTCGAGGTGCCTGCCGGTGCGCAATCGGGAGACATTCTCACGGTGCGCGGGCGCGGGATTCAGGGATTGCACTCCACCAACCGCGGCGACCTCCGTATCGCGGTCCAAGTGATCACCCCGACGAAGCTGTCCGGACGCGAGCGCGAACTGGTGCGCAAGCTCGCCGATTTGCGGAAGGATCCCGCTCCGACTCTCGGCGAATTCCACCAGGGGTTCTTCGGCAAGATGCGTGATCGCTTCTTTCGTGCAGGCTGACGCTCCAGGATCCTGAGACGAGACCATGGCCAATCTCTACTATCGGGACGATCTCGAGGACGACGCCTTCCAGACCGGTGCCGTCGTCGAAGTGATCGGAGACGAGGCGAGGCACGCCGTCCGCGTCGCGAGAATCCGCACGGGCGAACGGACGACCATCGGGAACGGACGAGGCGTGCTCGGACACGGTCACGTCACCACGGTGGATCGCGAGCGTTTCACGGTGGGCCTCGACGAGATAGTGATCACCGAGCCCCCCGTGCCCCAGGTCGTGCTCGTACAGGCGCTCGCGAAGGGCGACCGCGATGAGCGCGCCGTCGAGCAGGCTACCGAGTTCGGCGTCGACGCGATCCTCCCATGGCAGGCCGCGCGCTCGGTTTCGCGCTGGGATGGTGGCGGTTCTGCCGAGAAGCAGGCGAAGGGCGTTGCGAAATGGGCGAGGATCGCTCGCGAAGCGGCGAAACAGTCCGTGCGGGCGCGTATCCCCGCCGTGGGCGAGCCCGTGAGTCTGGCGATGCTGTGCGAGGCGGCTTCCGGCGACGGCACCGACGTGCTCGTGCTGCACCCGAGGGGTGAGCGCCGTCTCAGCGCCTGGGCCGATCGGCACGCGGGAGGATCCTCGCGTCTCATGCTGGTCGTGGGGCCGGAGGGCGGCTTTGACGACACCGAGCTCGACGCACTCGAGGGTGCGGGCGCGCACGTGCTCCTGCTCGGGCAGACCGTGCTGCGCACCTCTTCCGCCGGACCGGCTGCGATCGCTGTGCTGAACTCCGCACTCGGACGATGGTGACCGTAGCCTCGCTCGCGGGCACTGTCGGCGCCACCATCAGCAGATAGACTTGCCGCATGGCAGAAGAGACCGTGTTCGGCAAGATCATTTCGGGCGAGATTCCCGTCGAGAGACTCGTCGATACCGAGCGGGTGATCGCGTTTCGCGATATCGCTCCGAAGGCTCCCGTGCACTTGCTGGTGATCCCGAAGACCACGGCGTACGCGAATGTGACCGAGCTGGCAGCAGGCGATCCCGCTCTGCTCGCCGAAATGGTCGAGGTATCGCAGGGTCTTGCCGCGAAGTATGCCGACGGCGACTTCCGGCTCGTTTTCAACAACGGCGCGAACGCCGGCCAGACCGTGTTCCATGTGCACGCCCACGTGCTCGCCGGCGGCCTTTCCGAGGATTCCCTGTAGTGCCTGACTCGAGTCATCAACGAGCCCCCGCACCCGGCGGGGATCCACAGCTGCAGCGAACCGTGCTGCTGACCGGCGTTGACCTCGCCCAGTTTCTCGGGCACCGGGATCAATTGATCGAAGACCTTGAACGGCAGCATCCGGAGGTGCGGTTCCATGCTCGAGATCACGTGCTCACCCTGAGCGGACCCGCCGGACAGGTGAAAGAAGCCGAGCAGGTCGTCTCGGACGTGCTCGAAGTGGCCCGCAGGAGCGGTGCAGTGTCGCGCCACGACGTCCGAGAAGCGACAAGAATGGTGCAGCGAGGTGACGGGCCGACTGCTGCGCAGATGCTGAGCGAGCCGATCCTGACCGTTCGCGGCCACGCGATCCGGCCGCAGACGCAGGGCCAGCGCGAATACGTCGACGGCATCGAGCACCACACGGTCGCGTTCGGCATCGGCCCGGCCGGCACGGGAAAGACCTATCTGGCGATGGCGAAAGCGGTGCAGGCGCTGCAACGCCGTGAGGTGGCCAAGATCATCCTGACGCGCCCGGCGGTCGAGGCGGGGGAGCGGCTCGGGTATCTGCCGGGAACGCTCGAGGACAAGATTGATCCGTACCTTCGACCGCTCTTCGACGCGGTCGGTTCCATGATGGATCCCGAGACCGTGCCGAAGCTGGTCGCGAGCGGCACCATCGAGGTCGCACCGCTCGCGTACATGCGTGGACGAACGCTCAACGAATCCTTTGTGATCCTCGATGAGGCCCAGAACACGACGCCGGAGCAGATGAAGATGTTTCTGACGCGGCTCGGATACGGTTCCAAGATGGTGGTCACCGGCGATATCACGCAGGTCGATCTGCCGATCGCGTCCAGCGGACTTCGAGTCGTGAACCGCATCCTGCGCGGAGTGGACGACATTCATTTTTCGGAGCTGACGGCCGACGACATCGTGCGCCACAGCCTGGTCGGTCGCATTGTCGATGCGTACACGACGTATGAGGAGCAGCGATTCGCCGGGGGCACCGGCGATGCGAAGAAGGAGCAGCAGTGAGCGTCGAGATCAACAACGAGTCGGGTGTCGAGATCGACGAGACGGTGCTGCAGCGACTGGCGGTCTTCGTGCTCGACTCCCTCCACGTGCACCCGCAGACAGAGGTCGGCGTCTCTCTCGTGGACGAGGCCGCGATCGAACGGTTGCACGTCGAGTGGATGGACGAGCCGGGAGCCACCGATGTGCTGAGCTTCCCGATGGACGAACTCCGTCCCGGGCGTCCCGATTCGCAGACCCCCGCTGGGCTGCTGGGCGATATCGTGATCTGCCCGCAGGTGGCGGAGGTGCAGGCTGAAGCGGCCGGGCACGATCTTGCGACCGAGATGAACATTCTGCTGACACACGGCATGCTGCATCTCCTCGGCTTCGATCACGCGACGCCGACGGAGGAGGCTGAGATGTTCGGCCTCCAGCGCGATCTCGTGAGCGCATTCACGATCGGTGAGCGACGACGATGAGCGAAGATCCTGTCCCGCCGCTGTTTAGCAGGCTCGCGGACGCGAGCAAGCGGATCTCCGGGCGCGTGGCGCTGGGCAGAGGCCGGGTCCGAGACGAAGAGCAGTTGCTCTCGCTCGTGGATCAGGCGGTCGAGCAAGAGCTGCTCGAAGATGATGACCGGGATTACATCCATTCGATCGTCGAGTTCGGGGACACGCTCGTACGCGAGGTGATGATTCCCCGCACCGACATGATCACCGTCGACGCCGAGCAGACCGTCCGCGACGCCCTGGAGACCCTGTTGAGCTCCCGGCACTCCCGAGTGCCCGTCGTCGCGACCGGCGACGCGGACGATGTCGAAGGCGTGGCGTACCTGCGGGATGCGAGCGGATTCCAGCTCCGGAGACCCGAGGAGGCTGCAATCGCCCCCGTGACTCGGATCATGAAGCCCGCGGTGTTCGTACCCGAGTTGCAACGAGCCGACGAACTCCTCAGGCAGATGCAGCGCGAAGCCAACCATCTCGCGCTCGTCGTCGACGAGTACGGCGGAATCTCGGGACTGGTGACGCTCGAGGATCTGATCGAGGAACTGCTCGGGGAGATCAACGACGAGCACGATCGGGAAGCTCCTGAGGTGGAGCCCCAGCAGGACGGCTCGTTCAAGGTGAGCGCGAGGCTCCAGATTGACCGACTGGGGGAGATCTTCGGCATCGAGCTCGAGGACGAAGAGGTGGATAGTGTCGGCGGTCTCGTCGCGAAACATCTCGGCAGGCTCGCCGATGTCGGGGACTCGGTCATCGTCGAGGGGATCGAGTTGACCGCGCTCGAGACCGAGCGCAAGCGACAGCGTCTGGTGGCGGTCGGCGCCAGATGGGTCGGGCTCGACACCGGCCAGATCGAATCAATACACACTGAGAATGGGACGTCTGATGAGTGAAGAGTTTCGCGCCGGATTCGTCAGCTTCGTCGGGCGACCGAACGTCGGCAAGTCGACCCTCACCAATGCGCTCGTCGGAGAGAAGATCGCGATCACGAGCCCGAAACCGCAGACCACGAGGCGTGCGATACGCGGCATCGTGCATCGCGAAGACGGACAGCTGATCATCGTGGACACTCCGGGTATTCACCGACCGCGCACGCTCCTCGGGGAGCGACTGAACGCACTCGTGGAGGCGACGCTCGGCGATGTCGATGTGATCGGCTTCTGCGTACCTGCGAATGAGAAGCTCGGGCCAGGCGATCGTTTCATCAACGAGCGTCTGAACGACTTTCCGCGTGCGAAGAAGGTCGCGATCCTGACCAAGGTCGATCAGGCGGGCAACAGCGAGATCATCGAGCAGCTGACGATGCTGGGCACACTCCGGGAATGGGATGCGGTGGTACCCATCTCGTCCGTGACCAGCGAACAGCTCGATGTGCTGAGCGATGTGCTGCTCGGGCTGATGCCCGTTTCGCCTCCGCTCTACGAGGCGGATACGACAACCGACGAGGGAGAGGACGATCGCATCGCCGAGCTCATCCGAGAAGCCGCACTCGACGGCGTGCGCGACGAGCTTCCCCACTCCCTTGCGGCCACGGTCGACGACCGGGAAGAGCGCGAAGACGGGCTGCTCGAGATCTATGCGTCGCTCTACGTCGAGCGGGACAGTCAGAAGGGCATCGTGATCGGCAAGGGCGGCTCTCGTCTGCGATCGGTCGGAGAGCGGGCGAGGCACGGAATCGAAGAACTGCTCGGCCGCCGGATCTACCTGTCCCTCCGCGTAAAAGTACTGAAGGAATGGCAGCGCGATCCGAAGGCGCTCGGTAAGCTGGGATTCTAGCGACGCGTTGACACGTGTCCGAATGAGAGGACGCTTCCATGTACGACATCACCGATCAGGCGCAGTTTCTTACTCTGATGCAGGACTACAGCCTCTTTGGCGTGATCGTCTACGTGCTCATCGCGATCGCCCTGTGGCGGGTGTTCTCGAAGGCCGGGTATCCCGGGATCCTCGCCATCATCCCGATCGTGAACATGTTCGTGCTGGTCAAGGTTGCCGGCTACTCGGCATGGATGGGCCTGCTCTATCTCATTCCGATCGTGAACTTCATTTTCGCGATCTTCGTCGCGATCCGGCTGGGTGCCCGTTTTGGCAAGGGCGGCGCTTTCTCATTCTTCCTGCTCTTCCTGTTCCCGATCATCGGCTACTTCATCATCGGCTACGGCAAGGCAAACTACCGCGAGGTGTAGACGCCAGACGCCTCGGCAGCCTGGCGTCCGCGCCGCGACGAGGAAGCCTGCACTGCGCTCAGCGATGGAGTGCGTGTCCGAGATGCTATGCTTTCGACATGCTGTTCGGCTCGCTTCTCCTTAGCTGCCGCGACGAGGCCTAACTCTCTGGCCTTCCTCGTCGCGGTGTTTGCGTTGGCTGAGCAAATGACTAAGCGAGAGAGAAGAACATGAAGAACATGCAGCAGCCGTCGCGTATGCCGGTGCAGAAGTATCGTCCGTTTC
>JBEBSS010000024.1:0-39995 GCA_040394175.1 Leucobacter soli
ACATCGGCGCGGTCGAGCATCACCAGGAGAGCCCGGAGGCGTACTTCGCGCACACGGCCGGGCTGCGGGTCGTGGCGCCGTCGAACGCGCACGACGCGTACTGGATGATCCAGCAGGCGATCCAGTCCGACGATCCGGTCATCTTCTTCGAACCCAAGGCGAAGTACTGGCAGAAGGGCGAGGTGGATCCCCACGCCCTCGCCACACCGCTGCATCGCACCGCGGTCGTCCGCTCGGGGAACGACTGCACCGTCGTCGGCTTTGGCGCGATGGTGACCACCCTTCTGCAGGCCGCCGACCTCGCATCGAGCGAGGGCACAACGCTCGAGGTGCTCGACCTGCGCAGCATCTCGCCGATCGACTACGATCCGATCCTCGCCTCCGTGCAGAAGACCGGCCGCCTCGTCGTGGCGCAAGAGGCGCCGGGCAACGCGAGCGTGGGCAGCGAGATCGCCGCGACCATCGCGGAACGCGCCTTCTACGCATTGCAGGCACCGCCGCTGCGCGTCAGCGGATTCGATGTGCCCTTCCCTCCGGCGAAGCTCGAGGGTGTCTATCTTCCCGATGCCGATCGCGTGCTCGAAGCCGTGGATCGCGCGCTGGACTACTGAGTCAAGAACTCTGAGGAGCGAACAGATGAGCGAGCAGACCTTCCCCCTTCCCGACGTCGGCGAGGGCCTGACCGAGGCGGAGATCGTGAACTGGCTCGTGGCGCCCGGCGATGAGGTGACCCTGAACCAGGTCGTGTGCGAGATCGAAACCGCGAAGTCCCTCGTCGAGCTGCCTTCTCCGTTTGCCGGAGTCGTGACCGAACTGCTCGCCGAGGTCGGCCAGACCGTGCCGGTGGGCGATGCGATCCTGCGCATCCGTACCGAGGGCGGGAGCGAGGATCCCGGTGAGCCGGGCGGCACCGCGCAGCGCGAGGGGCATCCGGCCGAGGGCCGCCCGCTCGGCGCGACCGGCGCTTCCGACTCGCTTCCGGCGGACGAGGGCGGTGCCGTGCTCGTCGGGTACGGAACGGTGGCCCCCGCGAAGAGCCGCCGACGCGGCGGGCCGAGATCCTCGTCGACCGCCTCGGCTGTCGCACCCGACACGGCCCCCGCCTCGAGCGTGATCGCGAAGCCGCCGATTCGCAAGCTCGCCAAGGATCTCGGCGTCGAACTGCGAGAACTCGTCGGTACCGGGCGCGGCGGCGAGATCGTCCGCGAGGACGTGCTGCGTGCGACGGCGCGCGACGGCCTGTTCCGTGAGGCTTCGCAGCCGCAGACGCTCGAGGAACGCGAGCACCGGTTCCCCGTGAAGGGCGTGCGCAAGGTGATCGCGGAGAACATGGTCGCCTCGAAGTTCTCCGCACCGCACGTGAGCGTCTTCGTCGACGTCGACGCAACCCGCACCATGGAGTTCGTGAAGCGGCTCAAGCAGTCGAGCCAGTTCGAGGGCGTCAAGGTCTCGCCCCTGCTGATCTTCGCGAAGGCACTGATCTGGGCGGTGCGACGCAACCCCGAGGTCAACGCGCAGTGGACCGACGAAGAGATCATCGTCAAGAACTACGTGAATCTCGGCATCGCCGCGGCGACCCCTCGCGGGCTCGTCGTTCCGAACATCAAGGATGCGCAGGACCTCAGCCTGATCGAGCTCGCCGAGGCCATCCAGCATCTCACCGAAACCGCGCGACTCGGGCGAACGCAGCCGGCCGAGATGCAGCAGGGAACGATCACGATCACGAATTTCGGCGTGTTCGGCATGGACTTCGGGACGCCGATCCTGAATCGCGACGAGGTGGGGATTCTGGCCATGGGCTCCATCAAGCAGAAGCCCTGGGTCGTCGAAGGGCAGGTACTGCCGCGCTACGTGACGACCGTCGGCGGTTCCTTCGACCATCGAGTGGTCGACGGAGACGTCGTCTCGAAGTTCGTCGCGGATGTCGCTGCGGTGCTCGAGGAACCCGCGCTGCTGCTCGACTGAGTGCCCCGCGATCGGCACTCGCGCGCCGATCCGGTTCCCGGCGCGGCTGCGTTCGGTGCTCCGGGGTCCGGTGCTCCGGCGTTCGGTAGGGTGAGAGCATGCGCACGTTGGGTCGAGGATCGAAGCCGGCGGCCGTTGTCGGTGCAGGACCCAACGGCCTCGCCGCGGCGGTGACGCTCGCCCGTGCGGGCATTCCCGTCACCGTGTTCGAGGCCGCCGAAACGATCGGTGGCGGCACGCGGACGACGGACGTCGTGCAGCCCGGAGTGCTGCACGACGTGTGCTCCGCGATTCACCCCATGGCCCTCGCCACGGGATTCTTCGCAGCGTTCGAGTTGACGCGACGCATGGAGTTCGTCGTGCCGGAGGCCTCGTACGCGAATCCGCTCGACGGTGCCGCCGGGGGAGTCGCGGGAGGGGGCGCTGGTCGGGCAGCGGTCGCCTATCGCGATCTGCAGCGCACCGTCTCGGAGCTGGGACGGGACGGGGCCGCGTACGCGCGCTTCTACCGTCCCCTGCTGCGACACCTCGAGGGGGTGGTCGACTTCGCGCTGGGCCCCACCCTGCTCCGCTTCCCGAGCAATCCGGTCGCTGCAGTGGCGACCGCCCTGCGCACCTTCGAGCAGGGCACGCCGCTGTGGGACGTCCGCTTCCGTGAGGAAGCCGCCCCTGCGCTCATCAGCGGGGTCGCGGCCCACAGCATCGGACGCATGCCGAATCTCGCGACGTCAGGCGTCGGCGTCATGCTCGGCACGCTCGGGCATGCCAGCGGCTGGCCGGTGCCCGTCGGCGGCAGCCGGGCGATCACCGATGCGCTCGCCGCGGACCTGCTGGCTCACGGAGGGGAGATCCGCGTCGAGCACCCCATCGAAGATGTGCGAGACCTGGCGGCGTTCGGAGTGACGCTCTTCGACACCTCGGCGCGAGGGCTCGCCACGATCGCGGGATCGGTGCTTCCCGCCCGCTACCGCAACGCCCTGTCCCGCTTCGCCTACGGCGACGGCGCCACGAAGGTCGACTTCGTGCTCGACGGCCCGATCCCGTGGGCGGACCGCAGGGTCGCTGCCGCCCCGACGGTGCACCTCGGCGGGTCGCGCGTCGAGGGAGCCGCGGCGGAGCTCGCCGTCAGCCGAGGGCAGCACCCGGAGCGTCCGTACGTGCTGCTGGCGCAGCCCACCGACTTCGACCCGCTGCGCAACCCCGCCGGATCGAACGCCGTGTGGAGCTACACGCATGTGCCGAAGGGGTCCGATTTCGACATGCAGCAGCGGGTGATCGAACAGATCGAGCGCTTCGCTCCAGGATTCAAGGATCGCATCGTCGCGGCCGAGCAGACGACCGCAGCAGGACTCTCCCGCTACAATCGCAACTACCACGGCGGCGACTTCAGTGCCGGCGCGGTGAACATGCGCCAGCTGTTCATGCGTCCGACGCTGGGCGTCGATCCGCACCGCACGCCCGCAGCCGGCATCTACCTCGCCTCATCGTCAGCGCCACCGGGCCCCGGCGTGCACGGGCTCGCCGGTTGGTATGCGGCTCGTTCCGCACTGAAGCATGAGTACGGCCTCGGGGCTCCCGCACTGGGGCTGGGCGCCTGAGTCGAGCGCCAGCGCCTCTGCGCGACGGGCGTTGACTGCGCCGGACACCGCGGGCCTGGCCGCTGAAACCCAGGCGGATTCCTGTTCCGCGAAGAACTCCTCGACCCGGAGGAGGCTCGCGGTTATACTCAGATTTCCGAGTGTTGCATCGCGGAGGGATCCCGCACACTGCGTGACACGGCCACAAGCCGAACCATATGCAGGGCCACAGGTCAGGGGCTCGCTCGTTCATCCATTCCGCGTCATGCAGCGCCCTCGAGGCGCGCTTTCGACTACCCAAAAAAGGAGAGCCGAATGTCTCTGCTCACCCCTCCTTCCGCCGGCGACCAGGCTGCAGTGCTGGCCAAGGCCCAGAGCATTTCCGAAGAGGAGATCTTCGCCGCCCACGAGGGCGGCAAGCTCTCCGTCGAACTCACCGATCCATTGGAGGATCAGCGGGATCTCTCGATCGCCTACACTCCGGGTGTTGCCCAGGTGAGTCGAGCGATCGCCGCGGATCCCGCACTCGCCGATTCGCACACCTGGGCTTCCAGGCTGGTTGCCGTGGTGTCCGACGGAACCGCGGTGCTCGGTCTCGGCGACATCGGGGCGAGCGCCTCGCTACCCGTCATGGAGGGCAAGAGTGCGCTGTTCAAGCGGTTCGGGGGAGTGAACTCGATCCCGATCGTGCTCAATACCACCGACCCCGATGAGATCGTGGAGACGCTGGTGCGTATTTCGCCGAGTTTCGGGGCGATCAACCTCGAGGACATCTCGGCGCCGCGGTGCTTCGAAGTCGAGCGTCGCCTCATCGAAGCTCTCGACATGCCCGTGATGCACGATGACCAGCACGGGACGGCGATCGTGGTGCTCGCTGCGCTGACGAACGCACTGCAGGTCGTCGGCAAGCGGCTCGCCGAGTCGCGCATCGTGATCTCGGGCGCGGGTGCCGCCGGAATCGCGGTCGCCGAGATCCTGCTCGCCTCCGGCGCGCACGATCTGGTGGTCATCGACTCCAGGGGCGTGCTCCATGCCGACCGCGACGACATCGCGCACATGAAGTTCGACATGGCCCGGCGCAGCAACCCCCGCGGCATCGCGGGGGGTACGGCCGAGGCGCTGCACGGTGCCGACGTGTTCATCGGCGTCTCGTCGTCGAAGGTTCCGGAAGAGCATATCGCGTCGATGGCGGAGGGCGCGATCGTGTTCGCGCTGTCGAATCCGGACCCCGAGGTCGACCCGGTGCGCGCGCTCGAATACGCCGCAGTCGTCGCTACCGGACGCAGCGACTTCCCGAATCAGATCAACAACGTGCTCGCGTTCCCCGGCATCTTCCGCGGAGCCCTCGACGCGGGAGCCCGACGCATCACGCTCGAGATGAAGCTCGCTGCGGCTGCGGCCATCGCCGGCTTGGTCGCCGACCCGGTCGCCGATCGGATCGTGCCGAATCCGTTCTCGCCGGGCGTCGCGGATGCGGTCGCACGTGCCGTAATGGACTGCGCTGCGGCCGAGCGGCGCGGGTAGTCGTACCGCCGCATCCGAACACAGAGGGGCCCGGTCACATGCGACCGGGCCCCTCTGTGGAACTGCGTCTGAGCGCTGTGTGCTACGCCTTGGCCTTCTCGAGGTCGTGGCTGTTGAGCAGGCGGAACGCGAGGGCCGCGAGCACGGCACCGACCAGCGGTGCGACCACGTAGAGCCACATGTTGCTCCATTCGAACTGGCCGTTGATCGCCAGGCCAAACGCGACTGCGGGGTTGAAGCCGCCGCCCGAGATGCTGCCGACGGTGGCGGCGCCGACGAACACGGTCGTTCCGATGGCCAGGCCGTAGAACGAGTTGCCGTCGTTGTCCTTGGAGGTTGCGACGTTCAGCACCACGTAGACGAGCGCGAAGGTGAAGATGGCCTCGACGAGGAATGCCGGGCCGACCTCGATCTGCGTGGCCGCCTCGGGTGCGGGGAAGACCGCCATGCCGATGAGCGCGCCGAGCGCGCCGCCGGCGAGCTGGGCGATCACGTAGGCGATGAAATCGCCCGCGCTCATCGCTCCGCGCAGCCAGACGCCGAGCGAGACTGCCGGATTGAGGTGCGCGCCCGAGATGTGGCCGGTGGCGTACACGAGGACCATCAGTGCGAGGCCGATGGCGAGCGGGGTGAGGTCGCCGGCGTTGTTGATAGCGCCGATGATTGCGAAGACGAACAGAAGGGTTGCGATTGCTTCAGCTACCGCATTGCGAACGGTACCGGTCATTTCGGCTCTACTTTCTGGATGAGTGGGTATTTCTCAGGCTTGTTTCATTATGGCAAAGTCGCCGTCTCAGTAATAGATGCAGCTGAGGTATGTCTGTCTCGGCACCTCTCGCCTTTTATGGTTCAATGGTCTAGGCTTTAGACCAGCTTGCAGAGGAGCGAGCGGTTCGCAACGGCGCGATGGAGAGAAACCAATGAGCAGTACACAGACCACCACAGCCACCGACGGTGAGGCGCGAGCGTCACGTCGGCTCACAGGCAACCTCGGCACCTTCTCGATCATCTTCATGGTGATCGCCGCAGCCGCGCCGCTCGCGGTCGTCGGCGGTGTGATGCCAGGGGCCTTCGTCGTCGGCAACGGCATAGGCCTGCCCGTCATGTTCCTCGTCGTCGCCGGTATCCTGATGCTGTTCTCGGTCGGCCTGATCTCGATGAGCAAGCATGTGCCCGGATCAGGCGCCTTCTTCACGTACATCGCCCACGGACTCGGACGAACGCCGGGCGTCGCCGCTTCCTGGCTGGCCGTGCTCACCTATACGACGGTCCAAGCCTCAGTATTCGCCCTGCTCGGCGGGACGATCTCTTCGAGCATCGTCATGATCGGCGGACCTGACGTACCCTGGTGGGCGTTCGCGTTCGTCGCGATCATCATCGTCGGCGTCCTCGGCTTCCGCCACATCGAACTCAGCTCCAAAGTGCTGTTCATCGCGCTCGGCTCGGAAATGCTCGTCGGACTCGTCCTCGTCCTCGTCGTGATCGCGACCGGCGGCGCGGAGGGGCTCAGCTTCGGAAGCTTCTCGCTCAGCAACATCCTCTCGGGCTCGCCAGGAATCGGCCTGATGTTCGCAATCGCCAGCTTCATCGGATTCGAGTCGGCGGTCGTGTACCGCAGCGAGGTGCGAGACCCGGATCGGACGATCCCTCGCGCCACCCTCGGTGCGGCGCTCGCGATCGGACTCTTCTACGCGCTCACCGCCTGGGCCCTCATCATCGGTGCGGGCGAGTCGAACGTAATCGACATGGCCTCAGAGGATCCGGGCGGAATGCTCGCCCGCATCACCGATATGTATCTCGGACCCGTGGGCTCGATCATCGCGACGATCCTGCTCATCGGCAGCCTCTTCGCCGCGGCCCTCTCCCTGCACAACGTGCTCGCGCGATACTTCCACACGATGAGCAATACGGGGCTGCTTCCCCGTCCGCTCGGCGAGGTGCACGCCAAACACGGCGCCCCGCACAAGGCGGCCCTCACCCAGGTCTCGATCGCTGCGGTACTGATGATCGGCATCGTCGTCGCCGGACTCGACCCGCTCGCGGTTCTCCCGCTGTTCGCGGGCATGGGCACGATCGCGCTCGTGCTGCTGATGGCGACCACCTCGATCGCCGCGGCCGTGTACTCGATCCGACGACGCACGGAGACGAACCCGTGGAAGGCATGGATCGCGCCGCTTCTCGGATTCGTCGGACTCGCGATCTCGGTGGTGCTGATCCTCATGAACGTGCCGCTGATGGTCGGAGATGTCGATGCCGCGGGCGATCTGACCTGGGGTGCGCCCAGCCTCATCACGCTGATCGTCGTCTTCGTCACGCCGGTCGTCGGCGTCATCCAGGCGGTCGTCATGCGCCGCCGTACCCCCGAAACCTACGCACGAATCACCGAAGGGCTTGACCAAGAATGATGGAACCGACCACCCCGCTCCCGCCGCTCATCGGAATCACCGGGCGCCGGGCGGCAGCCGATCTCATCGGCGCCCCGGCCGGCTTCGAGGACGCGCCCGTGGACATCTACCTCGAGGAGTACGCGGCCTCCGCCCGACTCGCGGGCGGGCTCCCCGTGCACATCCCCCTCGAAGTCGATGCCACGGCACTGATCGAGCACCTGGACGGACTGATCCTTGCCGGTGGCGAAGACGTGGACCCCGAACTCTACGGACAGGAACGAGGCGAGCACACGACCCCGGGGGACGGGCTGCGCGATCGCGCGGAGATCGCACTCCTCGCAGCCGCGGTCGAGAAGGGCGTGCCCGTGCTCGGCATCTGCCGAGGTCAGCAGCTCATCAACGTGGCGTTCGGCGGCACGCTCATCCAGCACCTGGACGGGACCGATAATCAGGACGAGCACTTTCACGGGCATCGGCCCCGCCGGGAGCGAGTGCAAGAGGTCACCTTCGAACCGGGCAGCGTGCTCCACCAGGCCTACGGCGACGCGATTCGAGTCAACTCGTTCCACCACCAGGCGATCGACGCACCCGGCACCGGAGTGCGGGTGATCGGACGGGCGCAGGACGGAGTGATCGAAGCCATCGAGGTCGACGGGACCGAGGTCATCGCCGTGCAATGGCACCCCGAATGTTTTGCAGGCGATCCGATCTTCGATCGATTCGTCGACACCGCAGCACAGGCGCGCGAGCGCCGTACAAAGGAGAAGAAGTAATGTCCTCACGTCACGAAGGAAAGGTCGCGTTCATCACCGGCGGCGGCTCAGGGATCGGGCGGGAAACCTCCCTCAGGCTCGCCTCGGAAGGCGCCAGAATGGTGATCACCGATGTCAATCTCACCGCGGCCGAAGAGACGGTCTCCATGATCGAGCAGGCTGGCGGCCAGGGCATCGCAGCGCAGGTGGACGTGCGCAATCGGCAGCAGATCGCCGCCGCCGCCGACGCAGCGGTCGAGCGGTGGGGCGCGATCCACCTGCTCATCAACAACGCCGGACTCGTGACCAATCACTCCCTCGCCGACCTCACCGAGGACGCGTGGGACCTGGTGCTCGACGTGAACCTCAAGGGCCAGTTCCTCGTCGCACAGGAGGTATCGCGCCGAATCGCCGATGCCGGGGGCGGAGCGATCGTCAACCTGTCCACCGTCGAAGCGATGGTCGTGGTCACGAGCGGCACCACCGCTCAGCCGCACTACAACGCCAGCAAGGGCGGCGTGCCGATGCTCACCAAGGCCCTCGCGGTCGAACTCGCGGAGCAGCACATTCGGGTGAACTGCGTGGCGCCAGGCCCCATCGCGACCGACTTCTTCGACTATGAGGGAGTGACCAGCCCCGAGGCGATGCAGTTCATGGGACAGCGCCTGCTCGTCAAGCGGATCGGCAGGCCCGCCGACATCGCTTCCGCAGTGTCCTGGCTGCTCTCCGATGAGGCAAGCTGGATCGACGGCATACAGCTGCCGGTAGATGGAGGATGGCTGACACGATGAACGACTACCTGCTGAACCCGGACACGCTCGAGGCCGAGGGCATCCACACCGTCATCGTCGCCACACCGGACATTCAGGGGCGCCTGATCGGTCGGCGAATCCCCGTCAAGCGGTTCACCTCGATCGTGGAGAACGGCGTGGAGGTCTGCACCTGCGCCTGGGCCTGGGACATCGAGCAGAGCTTCGAGCTGATCTCCTCGAACAAGCTCCGCGTCTGCTCGCTGCACAACGGCGCTCCCGACGTAGCGCTGATGCCGGACCTCGGCACCCTCCGCCGCGCCGCCTGGCTCGACGGCATCGCCGTCTGCCTCGCCGATCCCGTCTGGCCGGGAACCGGGGAACCCCTCGAAGAATCACCTCGCGTCATGCTCCGACGCGAGGTGGAGCGATACCGAGAGCTCGGCCTGCAGCCCAAGGCCGGCACCGAACTGGAGTTCTACCTCTTCCACAACGACCCGCGCGAACTCCGTCTCGGCGGCTTCCGCGACCTGCAGCCGACGACGCTCACCCCAAACGACTTCCTGCTCGGCGAGGGCAACTCCTACGAGCCCTTCTTCCGCAAGCTGCGCGACGACCTGGAGCGCAGCGGCATCGAGATCGAGGCCGCGCAGTCCGAATGGGGCACCGGTCAGTGGGAGATGACCTTCGAATACGGCGATCCGCTGGAAATGGCCGACCGCCATGCGCTCTACAAGCTCGCAGTTCGCGACTCGGCGACCGCTGCCGGATACTCGGTGACCTTCATGGCGAAACCGATCAGCGAGCAGGCGGGATCCTCGTGCCACGTGCACTTCTCCGCGCTCGACACCGAAGGACGCCCGGTCTTCTGGAACCCGGACGGAGAGTTCGGCATGAGCGACCGCATGCGCCATGCGCTCGCCGGAGTCATCGAACGCACCCCCGAGCTGATGGCCTGGTACGCACCGACCATCAACTCCTACCGGCGCACCGCCACCGACGACACATTCGACTACGGACGGAGCTGGGGTCGCGAGAACCGGTACGTGTCGAACCGCGTGGTAGGGCACGGCGAGTACAGCACCCGCTTCGAATTCCGCATTCCCGGCGCGGACACGAACCCGTACCTGACCCTCCTCGGCGTGCTCGCCTCAGCGCGCGACGGGATGCAGCGAGGCGCAGCACTCGGCGCGCCGGCGGTCGGCATGCCCGACAACGTCGGACAGGACCCCGAGATGCCGCAGACCCTGAAGGAGGCGACGCTCAAGATGGAGCAGTCGGCCTTCGTCGGAGGACTCGTCGGCGAGGAGTGCCGCACGCTCTTCACGGCCCTCGCCGACTACGAATGGCGCACGGCCCAAGCCGCCGTGACCGACTGGGATCGCAACCGCTACTTCGATCGGATCTGAGCAATGGACGTTCCCGAACTGCGCACCTGGATCGCCGGAGTACCCGAGCCGAGCGCCGAAGCGCTTCCCGCCGACCAGGCGTTGCACGACCCCAATACCGGTGAGCGGCTGGCCGAGAACCGGAGCGCGTCGCTCGAACAGCTCGACCGGGCAGTCGCCGCGGCGAGCGACGCACACGAGAGCGGCGTCTGGTACGGAATCGGCCCGCACGGCCGGGCAGAAGTGCTCGAAGCATTCGCCTCGGAACTCGAGCGCAGGGCCGACCGGATCGCACCGCTCGACTCGCTCAACTCCGGAGTGCCCATCTCCGTCACCACCCTCTTTGCCGGGTCCGCGGGCGACACCGTCCGCGGCGCGGCGGCCCGAGCGGCAGCACTCGGAGACGAGCGAGCGCTCGACGCCAACGGCCGGGACGTGCGCGTTCGCCGGGTCCCCTGGGGCCCGACCGCGCTCATCGCGCCCTGGAACGCCCCCTCGGCGATGGCGGTGAAGAAGCTCGCGTACGCGCTCGCCGCTGGATCGACCGCGGTGCTCAAGCCCTCGTCGGCTTCCCCCTGGAGCGCGCAGCTGATCCTCGAGTCGGCCGGAGCCGCGGGAATCCCCGAGGGGGTGGTCTCGCTCGTGCAGGGCAGCGGCCGACTCGGGGCCGCGCTGGTCGCCGACCCCAGGATCCGCTCGATCTCGATGACCGGATCGACCCCGACCGGGCGCTCGATCTCGGCCTCCGCCGCGCCCAGGTTCGCGCGACTGCGGCTGGAACTCGGATCGAACAACCCGGCGATCGTGCTGGCGGACGCCGATCTGACGCGCACCGCGGAGGCGCTCGCGCACGGCAACCTGAAACTCTCCGGGCAGTGGTGCGAAGCACCGCGACGGGTACTCGTCGCGCGCGAGGCGCTTCCGGCCCTGCTCGACGCACTCGAGCACGCACTCAGCGCGTTCCGCATCGGATCCAGCCTCGACGAGGCCACCATGCTCGGGCCCGTCGCCTTCGAGGGTCGCCGACGAGAGCTCTCGGCGCAGCGCGATGCCCTCGTCGCGGCGGGAGCCCGGACGATCTCGGTCGGAGAGACTCCGGCGCGAGGCTGGTTTCTGGCCCCGACGATCATCGTCGGCGAGGGGCTCGACCTGGCGGAGGAGCTCTATGGACCACTGCTGGTGGTCGAGCCCTTCGACTCGCTCGACGATGCGATCGCGAGAGCGAACAGCGGCCAGGTCGGACTCGCCGGATACGTATTCACCGCGGATGAAGCAGCTGGCCGCCAGGTGGGCGTCCGCCTGCACGCGGGCGAAGTCAAGATCAACGGGACGAGCGTGCTCGACATGGCTCCGGATTCGACGCAGAGCTTCTTCGGCGATTCAGGAGTTGGCGGTCACGGTGATGCGGAGCTACTAGAATTCTTCACAGGTACGCAGATCTTGGGAACCGACGCCCCGGGGCTCCCGCTGTAGCGCTGAGGAGGTCGAATGCCAGATCGACCTGATGCGAGCCCCAAGGAAGTCCTTCTGGTGCCGGCTGGACCCTTTGCCGGATACACCGATGTGGTGGACTTCCTGAGGCGAGAGATGGCGCTCGGTCGCCTGCGCGCAGGCGACCGGCTGCCCTCCGAGCGCAAGCTGTCGGAGATGCTCGGCGTGGCGAGAGAGACGCTGCGCCAAGCGCTCCGCGTGCTCGAAGGCAGCGGGCAGATCGCGGTGCATCGCGGTTCGCGCGGCGGGGCGACGGTGCAGGAGGTCAACGCCGACAGGCGCCTGCTGCTCGAAGCCGTGATCGAGAGCACCGACAAAGTGATGGAACTGGTCGAGTTCCGCATGGTGATCGAGTCCGCCGCCGCGAACTTCGCCGCCTCGCGCCGCACCGAGGACGATCTCGTCGCGCTGCAGACCGCGCAGGATGCGCTCTCCAACGCCACCGATCAGAACGAGTGCCGACACTCGGACACCGAGTTCCACCTCGCGCTCGCTCGCGCCTGCGGCAACGAGGAGATCTACCTCGCCGTCGAAGAGGCGCGGGTCAAGATGTTCGACTCGATCGACGTGCTCGGCTTCAACTTCCTCAGAGACTCGAGCCTGAATGCGCACGAGCGGATCCTCGACGCCATCCGCACGGGCGATGGTGAGCGAGCGGCCGAGGAGATGCGGGCCCACCTGGCGGTGACCCGGACGGAATTCGGCCAGGTGATCCTCGAACAGCAGGCGCGACAGGACTGAAGCGCCGCCGCGAGGCTGCGCGGCACCCGCCGAGTTCCGTCTCAGTCGTGCCGATGCGGGCCGGGCCGCCGATGCCCGGCGGGCTCGATCTGCAGGGTCGTGTGATCCGTCTCGAAATGGGTGCGCAGGCACGCCTTCATCTCGTCGAGGATCGCGTGGTACTCGCGCTCGCCCCAGACCTTGTCGGTGACGGTGACGTGGGCCGAGAAGGCGGGAACCCCGGACGTGATCGTCCACGCGTGCACATCGTGCACCTCGGTCACGCCTGGCACGGCGAGCAGATGCTCGCGCGCGGCGTCGACGTCGAACCCCTTCGGCGAGGCCTCGAGCAGGACATCGACGACTTCCCGCAGGAGCGAGTAGGCGCGCGGCAGGATGATCAGCGCGATGAGGATCGAGGCGATCTGATCGACCCAGTTCCATCCGGTGAGGAGGATCACCACTCCGGCGACGACCACGGCGGCCGAGCCGAGCAGATCCCCGAGCACTTCGAGATAGGCGCCGCGCACGTTCAGGCTCTCCTTCTGGCCAGCGCTCAGGATCAGCAGCGATGCGAGGTTCGCGAGGCCGCCGATCACGGCCGCGACGATCATCGGCGTCGTCTGCACTTCGACCTCGGTGCCGAAGCGTCTGATGGCCTCGACGAAGATGAAGATCGCGATCACGCCGAGCACGATGCCGTTGAGCAGGGCGGCCAGTACCTCGACGCGGAGGTAGCCGAACGTGCGCCTGGAGGTCGCGGGGAGTCCGGCGATGATGCTCGCGATCAAGGCGATCGCGATGCCCGTCGCATCGGTGAGCATGTGCCCCGTGTCGGCGAGGAGCGCGAGCGAACCCGAGATCAGCGCGCCGACGAACTGCACGAGCACGACGGTGAGGGTGATGATGAGGGCGAGGATCAGCCGCTTGCGATGCTTCGCGGTTCCGGTCGTGGCTCCGCCCAGCCCGTGGTCGTGCGAGTGCCCGTGCTCCTCGGGCTCCTCGTGCGGCGCGGCAGGGTGGCCGGCGCTGAACTCGTTCTCGCAGTCCCGCGGCTGATCCATGTGGTCCTCCCCGGCGACGATTCGGCTCGTCGCCTGTATCTAGTGTGACTCAGTTCGTCGTAACGCTGGTGAAACGGCGCAGCAGCAGGCTGTTGCCCACCACGAACACACTCGAGAACGCCATCGCTGCGCCCGCGATCATCGGGTTGAGCAAACCCAGTGCCGCGAGCGGAATCGCGGCCACGTTGTAGGCGAACGCCCAGAACAGGTTGCCCTTGATGGTGCCGAGGGTGCGGCGCGAGAGCCGAATGGCATCGGCGGCGCTCCGCAGATCACCCCGGACGAGCGTGAGGTCTGCCGCCTCGATCGCCGCGTCGGTTCCGGTGCCCATGGCGAGCCCGAGGTCGGCCTGGGCGAGTGCGGGGGCATCGTTGACGCCGTCGCCGACCATCGCGACCACGCGGCCTTCCGCCTGCAACTGCTTGATCACCGCCACCTTGTCTTCCGGCAGCACCTGAGAATGCACCCGATCGATGCCGACCTCGTGCGCGACCTGAGCCGCAACGGCCTGGTTGTCTCCGGTGAGCAGTACGGGCTCGAGCCCGAGCCGCCTGAACTCTTTGATCGCCTCCGCGCTCGTCGGTTTCAGTGAATCGGCGACCGCGACGACGCCTCGGATCTGCCCGTCCCAGGCGACGAGCACGACCGTCTTGCCCTCGGCTTCGAGCCGCGCCTTGTGCTCGTTCGTTTCGCGATTCTCGGGCACTGCCCAGTCGTGCATCAGCGACTCGGTGCCGACGAGCACGGGCAGTCCGGTGGTGCCGAGGTGCGCGGCATCGGGGCCGCCGGGCAGCAGGACCACTCCGCTCACCCCCTTGCCGGCGGTGTTGGTGAACGACTCGACCTCGGGCAGTCGCTCGTCGAGTTCGGCGGCGGCCCCGCGGGCGATCGCCTGGGCGATCGGGTGCTCAGAGGCGGCCTCAACAGCGCCGGCCAGGCGCAGCAGCAGGGAGCGCTCCTGCGCTGCGTCGCCGTGCGCGCCGGCGGTACCGGCGCCGCCCTCGTCCTCCGGCCCGGGAGGGGTGCTGACGATCGCATCGGTGAGCGACATCTTTCCCATCGTCACGGTGCCGGTCTTGTCGAGCACGATCGTGTCGATGCGGCGGGTGGATTCGAGGATCTCCGGTCCCTTGATGAGGATGCCGAGCTGGGCGCCGCGTCCCGTTCCGACGAGCAGGGCCGTGGGGGTGGCGAGGCCGAGCGCGCACGGGCAGGCGATGATCAGCACGGCGACCGCGGCGGTGAACGCCTGCGATACCGGATTGCCGAGGAGGAGCCAGGTGGCGAGCGTTGCGAGTGCGAGTACGATCACGATCGGCACGAAGACACCGGAGATCCGGTCGGCGAGGCGTTGTACGTCGGCCTTGCCCGACTGCGCGTCCTCGACCATCTGCGCCATCTGTGCGAGCTGGGTGTCGCTGCCGACGCGGATGGCGCGGACGATCAGGCGCCCGCTCGTGGAGACGGTGCCGCCGGTGACGGGGTCTTCGGGTCCGGCCTCGACGGGGCCGGACTCACCCGTGAGCATCGAGGCGTCGATCGCACTGTGGCCGGAGACGATCACTCCGTCGGTGGCGATCTTCTCTCCCGGGCGCACGACGAACTCGTCGCCGACCTGCAGCTGTTCGATCGGGATGCGCTGCTCGATCGGTGCGTGGGATGCGTCCCGCGGGTGCACGAGGATCGCGACATCCTTGGCGCCCATTTCGAGCAGGGCGCGAAGCGCGGCACCGGCCTGACGCTTGGATCGCTTCTCGAAGTAGCGACCCGCAAGCAGGAACATGGTCACGCCGGCGGCGGTCTCCAGGTAGATGTTGTAGGCGCCGTCGCTGCGCTGCATGCCGAACTCGAAGCCGTGGGTCATGCCGGGCATGCCCGCGTGTCCGAGGAACAGTGCGTAGAGGGACCAAAGGAACGCAGCGATCGTGCCGACCGAGACGAGCGTGTCCATGGTGGCGGCGCCGTGCTTGAGGTTGGTCCAGGCCGCTCGGTGGAAGGGCCACCCCGCCCAGACGATCACCGGAGCGGTAAGCGTGAGCGACAACCACTGCCAGTACTGGAACTGCAGCGCAGGGATCATCGCCATTGCGATGACCGGGACGGAGAGCCAGATCGAGCCGATCAGTCGCTGGCGCAGCGCGGTGAGGTCGGATGTTTCAGGTGACTTCGCGGCGTGTTCGAGATGGTCGGCCCCGCGCCCATCGGCGCGGGGGTCGAGAGTCGGCGCCGGAAGCTGTGCCGTATAGCCGGTCTTCTCGACCTCGTCGATGAGCAGTTGGGAATCGAAGTGCTCGGGAACATGGACGCGCGCCTTTTCCGTGGCGTAGTTCACGGTGGCCTCGACTCCGTCGAGTGCGTTGAGTCGTTTCTCGATTCGGTTCGCGCACGAGGCGCAGGTCATGCCGCCGATCTCGAGGTCGATGCTGGTGGCGCTCATGCGTCGCGGACCGCTCGATAGCCGGCTTCATCCACTGCAGCGAGGATCGAGGCGTCGTCGACGGCTGGGCCTTCGGTGGTGACCGAGAGTTTGCCGGTCTCGCGACTCACCTCGATACCCGTGACGCCGGGGACCTGCTGGACTTCTTGGCGAATGTGGTTCTCGCAGTTTCCGCAGGTCATTCCCGTAACGGTGAAGGTAGAGGTGCTCATGAGGATCCTTTGCTCGTTGACTTATACCCCTATGGGGTATCTCGTCTCGGTGCAACTCTATACCCGTGCGGAGTATTCCCGCCACTTGCGCGATGCTCCTGACAGAATCGTGACCCCGGGTGGGGTAGCGTCGAAGCGTGGATCCGACTCGACTCGACATCGCCTTCGTGGTGCTGCACACCTCTCCCCTCGACGAGCCCGGCACCAAAGACGCAGGGGGCATGAACGTCGTCGTGCTCGCGCAGGCAGCAGAGCTCGCCCGGCTCGGACACCGCGTGCGAGTGATCACGCGCAGAAGCGATCCCGCGCAACCCGACGAAGTCGAGATCGAGACCGGACTCGTCGTGCACCACCTCGATGCTGGGCCCGCACGCCTGCTCGCCAAAGGCGAGCACGAGGCGCTCATCGGGCCGTTCGCCGACGCATTGCGGGCCCACCTCGCGCACCACCGCACTGACCTGCTGCACGCCGAGCACTGGTACTCGGGCCTCGCCGCACTCCCCTCGGCCCGGGAACTCGGCATTCCGCTCGTGCAGAGCTACCACTCCATCGCCGCGGCCGAGGACACCCCGCTCGGCGAAGGGGAGCGCCCCGAGGCGCCGGGCCGGCTCGCGGGCGAACGCTCGCTCGCTCGCGACGCCGACATGATCGTCACCGTGAGCGAGGCCGAGAAGCACACCGTGCTCCAGCGGCTCGCCGGTACCCCCGAGCGGGTCCGCGTGGTCTGGCCGGGTGTGGATACCAGGCTGTTCCGCCCGTGCAGCGGCCCGGAATGCCGGGAGCGCGCCTCCTGGCTCCAGCACGGCGGACGCCCCGAGGTGCTGGTCGCCGGCCGGCTCGACCCGCTGAAGCGCTTCGACCTCGCGGTCGCCGCGGTCGCCGCGATCCACCCGGAACGTCGACCCGAACTGCGCATCGTCGGAGCGCCCCCGCCGGATGGCGAGGCATATGCCCGGTCGCTGCACGAGGCGGTCGCCGACGCCAGCATGCTCGCGACGACCTCGTTCGACGGTGCGCTGCGACGCTCGGTACTGGCCGAGCGACTGCGTCTCGCCTCGCTGGTGCTGGTGCCGTCGCACTCCGAGACCTACGGACTCGTGGCACTCGAAGCCGCAGCCTCGGGGGTGCCCGTCATCGCTGCGGCGACGGGTGGGCTCCGCGAAGCCGTCATCGACGGCGAGACCGGCGTGCTGCTTGAGACCGACGATCCGGAAGCATGGGCGGCGGAGATCGAACGGCTCCTCGCAGACCCCGAGCGAGCGGCGCGCATGGGAGAGGCGGCGCGCGCACACGCGCTGCAGCACAGCTGGGCCGCGTCTACACGCAAGCTCCTCGCCGTCTACCGCGAGGTGCTCGCGCGGTAGTCACCCGTCGATCAGCTGGGTCGCCAACTGCAGCAGCAGCGTCTCGCTGCCCGCGCGCCCGATGAGCTGCACCGCTCTCGGAAGCCCGCCTGCATCGGTGGCGACCGGCACGGTGATCGCGGGCATCCCCGCGACATTCACCATCGAAGTCTGCGGTGCCCACTCGCACTGCAAACGGTAGTCGCCCTCCGGTCCGAGCGCTCGGAATGCCCCGATCTCGGGCGGAGCGAATGCGAGCGTCGGAGTGAGGACGATGTCGTATGCTCCCCACTGCGCCGACGCATTCCGCGCGAAGTCGAGCAGCACCTCGACGCTGTCGGCCAGGTGCTGCGGATCCGTGGCCCGCGCGCGAGCCAGGAACCACGCCGCCAACTCGCCGAGCTCGCCCTCCACCGCCGGATCGAGCGGGATCCTCGTCAGCGCATGCGTCCAGACCGTCGTGAAGGCCTCTGGGTAGGACACTCCATAGTTGATCGAGGCGTGTTCGGCATGATGGCCCGCCCCCTCCAAACGGCGGACGGCGACGTCGAGCGCGGCGGTCGCGAACTCATCGAAGTGGACCGGCAGGAGCGCTTCGAAGGGGGAATCGAGACTGACGCCGATGCGCAGGCCGGACACCTCGTGGGCGCCCTCCAGCGCTCGCAGCGAGGGCTCGCCGGAAGTGCCTCGGAGAGCGTCGAAGAAGAGCGCGGCATCGGCCGCCGAGCGCGCCATGGGTCCGGAGACCGCCATGCGGGGAGCACCGATGTCGTCGTGCGTGCCAGTCAGGGCATCCGCGGGAACTGCGCCGCGCCCGGGCTTCAGCCCGATGATTCCGCACGCACCCGAGGGGATGCGAATCGAGCCTCCGGCGTCGCTGCCGATCGCTGCGGGGATCATCGCTGCGGCGATCGCCGCCCCGGTCCCGCCGCTCGAGCCGCCGGCGGTGAGATTCGGGTCGAGAGGATTGCGCGCCGGCGGGGCGATCAGGCTCTCGCTGTATCCCGCGATGCCGAATTCCGGCACCTGGGTCTTGCCGACGCACACGGCTCCCGCATCCCGCACCGCCCGTGCGATCGGATCGTCGCGTTCGGCGATCGGATGGGGCACTGCCGCGGAGCCGTGCGTGGTCCTGAAGCCGCGCACGCTCACGAGGTCCTTGTGCGCGGTCGGGAGGCCGAGCAGCGGCGGTAGCTCGGCGCGCTCGGCGCGGGGAGTGCCGGCGAACAGGCGATCGGCGGCATCGGCTTCGTGGAGCGCGAGCTCGGGGCGCACATCGGTGAACGCGCCGAGCGGGCGCAGCCGTTCGATCCGCTCCAACGAGGACTGCACGAGTTCGCGCGCGCTCCAGTCGCCCCGTCGTAGGCCGTCGCGCAGTTCGAGGGCGGTTCGCTCGGTCATTCCTCAACTCTACGCAGTGCCGCGGGGCCTTGCCCTGACCGGAGTGCTCGATGCGGCAGGCGGCGACTCCGCGCGCACGAAATTGCGGAAGACGCACGAAACGGCGGATCCATGAGCGTGCTTCTTCCGCAGTTTCGTGCGTCTTCCGTGGTGTGTGGTTGTTGTGGTGGTCTGGGGTGGTCTGGGGTGGGAGCTGGGCGCGGGAAGGGTGCCGGGGCGGTCGGTTGGGGCGGTCGGTTGGGGGGCAGCGGAGGTGAAACCCGAGCCCCCTTCTTGCGAACGGTTCGCAAGAAGGGATATAGTGATTCTCGTTCTCATTAAGACCGCCTTTGGTGGACCCTCGACGTCGACCGAATTAGAAAGATCACCCGTGAAGACTCCAGGATTCATATCCGCACTCGCCCTCAGCGCCGCTGCCGTGCTCGCCCTCTCCTCCTGCGCCGGGGGCGCCGAGACCGGACAGCCTCAGGGTGACCACCTCAAAGTGGTCGTCACGACGACGCAGCTCGCCGACTTCACCGCGGAAGTCGGTGGCGGAGACATCGAACTCACGAGCCTGCTCACCCCGGGCGCTTCGGCGCACCACTTCGACCCGACCCCGGGGGACCTGAAGAGCCTTGGCGAGGCAGATGTGCTCATCATCAACGGCGCCGGACTCGACGAGTTCATTGACAGCTCCATCGACGCCTCCGGGTTCTCGGGCACCATCATCGATGCCAGCTCCGGACTCGACCTCGATACCGCGCGGACCATCACCGCCGAGGCGCTCGAAGGCCAGAACCACGAGGGCGAGCACGAGTACATCGACACGCACGGGCACGCGCACGGCGAGGCCGCCGAGCCCGAGTCCGCCCACGGGGAAGAGGGCGAGCACGAGCACGACCACGACCACGACCACGGCGACCTGAACCCGCACCTGTGGACCTCGCTCCGCTTCGCGCAGGGCATGGTCTCGCAGATCGCCGCAGAGCTGGGCAAGATCGATCCCGCGCACGGCGACGCCTACTTCGAGCGCGCCGGCGCCTACAATGCCAAGCTCGTGACCCTCGACGAATGGATCGCGGGCCAGTTCGCCCGCGTTCCCGCCGAGGATCGGGTCCTCGTGACCGGCCACGACTCCCTGCGCTACTACCTGCACGACTACGGCATCGCCTACGCGGGATCGCTGCTGCCGAGCTTCGAGGACAACGCCGAGCCGAGCGCTGCCGAGATCGACGCGCTCGTCGCAGCGATCAAGGCGAGCGGCGTGAAGGCCATCTTCGTGGAATCGTCGCTCAGCCCCAAGCTCGCGCAGACCGTAGGCCAAGAGGCTGGCGTCACCGTCGTGGACGCGGACTCGCTTTTCGTCGACTCCCTCGGTCCGGCCGACAGCGGCGCCGAAACCTACATCGATGCCACCCTCCACAACACGAGAGTGATCCTCGAAGCGTGGGGCATCACCCCCGACCCCCTGCCGAGTGAGCTGGGTGGGGAGTGACCGAATCTCGCAAGACGACCGATAGCACGGTCGTCGAGCTTCGCGGGGCAGCCTTCGGCTATGCCGGCCGCAGCCGTGTCGCCCGCCTCGATCTCGACATCGAGGCGGGCAGCGCCGTCGCGCTGATCGGCCCGAATGGATCGGGCAAGTCGACGCTGCTGCAGGGGATCCTCGGCCTCGCAGAACTCACCGAGGGCACCATGAAAGTGCTCGGCACCACCCCCGCAGCGGCCCGGAAGCAGATCGGGTCTCTGCCCCAAGCCGACTCTCGCAACGCAGAACTGCCGGTCAGTCTGCGCCAGGTGGTCGCCATGGGCATGTACCGCGCGCTCGGCCCGCTTCGCCCGCTCGGCCGATCCGGGCACCGCACCGTCGATGCGGCACTCGATCGGGTCGGTCTGTCCGCCTTCTCGAATCGTCTCTTCGGCGAGCTCTCCGGAGGGCAGCAGCAGCGCGGGATCCTCGCGAGGGCGCTCGTCTCCGATCCGAGACTCCTGCTCCTCGACGAACCCTTCAACGGCCTCGACCGCGAGAACCGCGACACCCTGCTCTCTCTGGTGCGCGAGTTGCGGGCCGAAGGCCGAACCGTGATCGTGAGCACCCATGATCTGGAGATCGCGCAGCAGGCATGCACCCATGCGCTCCTCCTGGCATCCGGACACACCGCCGACGAGCCCGGCCATCCCGCGAGCTTCGGGCGAGTGCGCGAAGCGCTCACCCTGGAAGCCGTCGAGCATGCGTTTCACGATGCCACGGTGGAGATCGACGGGCACACTCTCACCGCCCCGTCGCACGATCACACCGACACGCGCAACGAGCCTGCAGATCGCTCCGCGGGAACCGCGTCGCGTCGGCGTCGGAAAGCCGACTAGGCATGGACCTCGGCCTCCTCGAAGCGCTGCAACTGCCCTTCATGGCGCGCGCCCTCGCGACCCTCGCCGTGCTGTCGGTGGCCGCGGGCATCGTGGGCCTCGGCATCAGCTTCCGCGAGATGGAGTTCGTGAGCGACGGAATGGTGCACGCGGTGTTCCCGGGTCTTGTCGTCGGTGCAGCACTGGGCGGGACCGCCGGGCTGCTGCCCGGGGCAGTGGTAGCCGCGCTCGCCGCAGCGGTGCTCTTCACCCTGCTCGACCGCCGAGGCGGTGCCGGGAGCGACGCCGCGATCGCGGTCGGGCTCACCGGACTGTTCAGCCTCGGCGTCGTGCTGGTTTCGAAGCAGCGCGGGTACGTCGCGCAGCTCCAGGATCTGCTCTTCGGCCACCTGCTCACCGTGACGGAGGCGCAGTTGTGGCAGATCATCGTCGTCGCGATCCTCGCCGTCATCGTCATGCTGCTCACCGGCCGGGCGCAACTGTTCCGAGCCTTCGACCCGGAGGGCTTCCGGGCGGCGGGCTTCAGCGTGCTGCGCACCGATCTCGCGCTTTCGGCCGCCACCGCGATGCTGGTCGTCGCGGGCGTGCAGGCGCTCGGCGTGCTCATGGTGGTCGCGATGCTGACCGTCCCGATGGCGGTGGCGAGGCTGCTCACGCGTCGGCTCGCCTGGCTCGTCCCGGTCGCGATCGCGGTACCGCTTCTGTGCGGCGTGCTCGGACTCTGGTGGTCCTTCGTCTGGTCGGTCGAGCATGACCTGGCGGTGTCGCCCGGCGCGCTCGTCGTGCTGCTGCTCGTCGCCGCGTACCTGCTCGCAGTCGTGCTTCGCGTCGTCCTCCGGCGTCGAGGATCGGCGGTTCCCGCATGAACTACTTCTTCCTCGCTTCGGTGGAGATTGCGCTGCTCGGCCTGCTCAGCGGCATCGCGGGCACGCTCATCGTGCTGCGCCGCCGCTCGTTCTTCGCGGTCGCGCTGAGCCACGCGACGTTTCCCGGTGGAGTCGTGTTCGCCGTGCTCGGGTACAACCTGCTGCTCGGCCAGGCGCTCTTCGCGGTGCTGCTCGTCCTCGTCATGACGGCGCTCTCACGGGTGCCGGGGCAGGGCAGGCAGGTCGCGAGCGGCGTGGTCCTCGCGCTCGGCTTCGCGCTCGGCACGCTGCTCACGAGCATCAATCCCGGCCTCGGGGTGCCCGTCGAGGCGCTGCTCGTGGGATCGCCGCTCTCGGTGCGCACCTCCGACATCGTGGTGACCGCTGCGGTGCTGACGGCATCGCTGCTCCTCGCGCTCGGCTTCGGCCGCAGGATGCTCTTCCACACCTTCGACCCGGTCGGTTTCGCGGCGGCAGGATTCAGCGCCTGGCCGGTCGAACTCGCGGCGACCGGGGTCATCGCTGCCGCAGTGGTCGTCGCGATGCCTGCCGTCGGCGCGATCCTCGGAGTCGCGATCCTCATCGCACCGGCTGCCGCGGCCCGGCTCCTCGCCCCGCGGATCGAGTGGATACCCCCGCTCGCTGCGGTTCTCGGCGTCGCCTCGGGTCTCGCCGGGCTGTGGGCATCGCGTCAGTTCGACCTGGCGGCGGGAGGCGCGATCGGGCTTGCGACTACGCTGGTGTTCATGGCCGCCCTGCTCTGGCGGAGAGTTGCAAGGATACCCGCGAAGGAGGTGCTCGCACATGGCCGCACCCAGACGAAACACCTGGCAGCGCGAGGCGGTTCGCGCGAGACTGGCTGAGGCGCAGGGCTTCGTGAGCGCGCAGCAGTTGTATGCGGTGCTGCGCGATGAGGGCTCGACGATCGGGCTCGCCACCGTCTACCGCAACCTCGCCCAACTGGCCGAGTCGGGCGAGGCGGACTCGCTGCAATCTCCCGACGGCGAGAACCTCTTCCGGTCGTGTTCGACGGGTCACCACCACCATCTGATCTGCCGCAGCTGCGGCGACACCCGGGAGCTGGAGGCGAGCGTGGTCGAGGACTGGGCGCGCCAGGTCGGCGCAGAACACGGTTTCACCGACATCGACCACGTCGTCGACCTGTTCGGGATCTGCAGCCGATGCAGGGGAGAGGGATAGCCGAGTGCTCGGTCAGCTGTTCAGCGGCGCGGGATCGCCTCCGGGTGGCGCGCGATACGTTGACCCGCTCTCCGGCGAGCAGCACGATCTCGATGTGGCGCGCTGGCGCGCCGACTCGGGGCGCCCGCTCCTGATCACCCCGGGACGGGGTCTCGGCCCCGCCGACATCGAACAGGGTGAGCGCAGCCTCTGGCGATATCGCCGCGCTCTCGCTCTCGACATCGTCTCGCCCATCACGCTCGGGGAGGGGTGCACTCCGCTCCGTGCGGGGGTGTGGGGCGGGGCTTCGCCGCTGTTCAAGCTCGAATGGTTCTCGCCGACTGGAAGCTTCAAGGATCGCGGGGCGAGCGTGATGCTCTCCGCGCTGCGCCAGCAGGGGATTCGTGCGGTGCTGGAGGACAGCTCGGGCAACGGGGGTGCCGCGGTTGCTGCCTATGCTGCTGCGGGCGGCCTGGATGCGACCGTGTTCGCTCCCGAGCGCACGAGCCCCGCGAAACTCGTGCAGGCGCGTGCATACGGGGCGAGGGTCGAACTGGTTCCCGGCCCGCGCGAGGCGTCGCAACAGGCGGCGATCGCCGCCGCGGCGGAACCGTCCGCGACCGGAGCCGGGGATCCTCGGAGTGTGTTCTACGCAAGCCACAACTGGCAGGCGTTCTTCCTCGAGGGCACCAAGACGCTCGCCTACGAACTGTGGGAGGACCTCGGCTTTCGGGCTCCGGACAACGTCATCGTGCCGGTCGGCGCCGGCAGCTCGCTGCTCGGTCTCGCGCTCGGGTTCGGCGAGCTGCTGGGCGCCGGGCAGATCGATCGACTGCCTCGCCTGTTCGCGGCTCAACCGCTGCACTGCTCGCCTGTCGACGCGGCTTTCCGCGGTGAACCGCCCGAGTCGCGCGCGGTCCTGCCGACGATCGCGGAGGGCACCGCGATCCGCTCGCCGCTCCGGTTGCCGGAGATGCTTGCGGCGCTTCGGGTCTCGGACGGGGGCACCGTCGCGGTGCCGGAGGCGGGGATCGCCGGGGCGAGCGCCCGGCTCTCCCGGCTCGGCCTCTTCGCCGAGCCGACGAGTGCGACCGCTGCGGCGGCCCTCGACACGCTGCTCGGCTCCGGCACCATCGATGCGAACGAGACGACCGTGGTCGTACTTACGGGGTCCGGGCTCAAGTCGCCGCCGCGATAGCGCTCGGCACGCGGTCGCGTGGGCGAATCGCCGCAGACCGCCGCACGAGAAGCGCTCCCATACGGGAAGCGCCGCCGCACGACGGGTGATCCTCGCACCCTTGTCGCGCGGCGGCGCTTGGCGGCGCCCTTTGCGGGCTACTCGTTCTGCGGCGTTCCGAGACGGAGGGTCTCGTAGGCATCGTCGCTCTCTGCCGGCGCGATTCCGGCTTTCTGCGCCTGCCTCTGCGCTCGCTTCTCGGCCCTGCGCGCCCGACGATCCTCGCGCTTCTGCGTCTTGCGCGTGTACCGGCGCTCGACCAGGGTGTAGAGGATGGGGACGAGGATCAGCGTCAGCAGCGTCGAGGAGATCAGACCGCCGATCACGACGATCGCGAGCGGCTTCGAGATGAACACGCCACCTCCGGTCAGACCGAGCGACATCGGCACGAGCGCGAAGATCGTGGCTGCGGCGGTCATCAGGATGGGCCGGAGCCTCAGCCGGGTGCCGTGCTCCACCGCCTCTTCGAGCGGTGCACCCGCTTCGCGCAGGCGGTTGATCAGGTCCATGAGCACGATCGCGTTCGTGACCACGATGCCGATCAGCATGAGCAGGCCGATCATCGCGGGCAGGCCGAGCGCCGTGTTCGTGAGCAGCAGTCCGAGCAGCGCACCGGTCGCGGCGAACGGGATCGACACGAGCAGCACGAAGGGGCCGCGGAAGCTGCGGAACGTCGCTACCATGACGAGCAGCACGAGCAGGATCGCCGCGAGCATCGCAGCGCCCAGCTGACCGAACGCTTCGTCCTGTTCGGCGCTCACGCCGCCCAGTTCGAAGGTGACACCCGCCGGAAGCTCGACCGTGTCGATCGCGTGCTGCACCGACAGGTTCGCACGATCGAGCTGGCCCTTCTTCGGAGTGACGCTCAGAGCGACCTGGCGGTCGCCGTCGGCGCGAGTGATGACCGGTGCGGTGAGCTCTTCCGTCACCTCCGCGATCGCCGAGAGCGCGATCGCGGTGCCGTTGACCTCCAGGGCGGCCTTCTGCTCGGCCTCGGCCTTCTGCTGTTCGGCGAGCGCGTTCGCGGCGTCGCTCTGCGCGGAGCGGAGTGCCGAGATCTGCTGGTCGATGCCGGAGATTCCCGACTGAGCGCCCATGAGTGCCGACTCGAGTGCGGCGATCTGCTCGGCACGTTCCTGCGCACCGGCCTCTTCGGGCGTTGCCGGGTCGATCGGAGCGATCGGGGCGGCGCGCAGCGCCTGCAGCTGGGCGTTCAGCTCATTGATCTGCGCCAGCAGTTCGCGGCGCTGGGAGTTCGCCTCATTGATCTGCGAGTTGAGTTCGGCGCTTGCCTCGGCCCGTGCTCGCTCGCCCGCGGCTTCCGCCTCTTGCGTGAGTTTGTCCGTTGCGAGCTTTCGCGCTTCCGCGGTTTGCTGCGGCGTGACTGGCAGCATGAGCGCGCCGAGCTCCTCCGCGGTCTTGCCGGTGCCGGGGGTGCGCACCAGGATCGAGCGGTCGCTGCCGTCGAGCATGAGCTTGCCGACCGACTGCCCTTCGAGCGCGTTGCGGATGGCCTGTGCGACGGTGGTCGGGTCGTAGCCGATCTTTGCGGCATTCACCTCGTTGAGCTTCACCCGCACCACCGGCTGTTCGCCTGCGAGTTCGCTGCGCACGGACTGGACGCCCTTCGCGCCCTTGAGCTGCTTCTCGAGCATTTCGCTGGCCTTGCGCAGCGCGACGGGGTCGTTGCCGCGGATCTGGAGGCTGATGCCGTCGCCCGCGGCTCCCACGAACGAGTCCTGTGTGAGCAGCTGTACTTCGCCGATGTCGCGCACGCGCTCCATGGCCTTTTCGATGCGTTCGCCGGTCTGCCCTGCGTCGGCGTCCTTCTCGAGCATCACGTCGTAGGTGATCTCGGGAACGGTTCCGGCGCTGCTGAGCGGAATGTTGGTGAGGACGTCGCGCACGCCTTCGACGTCGCTGAGCGCACGCTCGACGGGCTTTGCCACCTCGACGAGGTCGTTGTCGGCGCCCTTCGGTGGGGTCTGGACGAGCTGCAGGCTCTCGGCGCCCGAGGAGCCGAGGAAGTCGGTGCGGATGAACGAGCTCATTCCGAGCGTCGCGATGAGCAGCACGACGGAGACCATGATCGTGATGACGGGATGGCGTCTGGTCGCGGAGAGCGCCGGCATGATCGCGCGCTGCAGGCGGTCGGGCGCGGTGTGGATCTCGGCGAGATCATCAGCGTGCTCCGAGGCAGGAGCGTGCTGCGCGGTCTGGGCGGGAAGCGCCGCCGTCGCCGCTTCGGCGGATTCCGTTGCTCCGCCGGTCTCGGGGTCGGAGGCGGTTGCCGCGGTCGCGACTGCCTGTGGTGCGCCGTGGGATTTCGACGGGCGGTTGCGCATGAACCAGTACGCCATGACGGGGACCACGGTCAGCGCCACGACGAGTGAGGCGAGCAGCGCGATCGTCACCGTGACCGCGAACGGGCGGAACAGCTGTCCGGCCATGCCCGAGACGAGCGCGATCGGCGCGAATACCGCAACCGTGGTGAGCGTCGATGCCGTGATGGCTCCGGCCACCTGGCGCACCGATGCGACGACGCTCTCGATCGTGAGTGGCCCGTCGCCTCTTCGCCGGCTGATGTTCTCGATCACCACGATCGAGTCGTCCACCACGCGGCCGATCGCGATCGTCAGTGCGCCGAGCGTCAGGATGTTCAGCGTGTTGCCGCTCCAGAGCAGGCCGATCAGGGTGATCAGCAGCGAGAGCGGAATCGACACGGCGGCGATGATGGTCGACCGCCACGAACCGAGGAAGGCGAGGATCACGAGTACGGCGAACAGCAGGCCGAGCCCACCCTCGACGGAGAGATCGTGGATCGACTGTTCGATGAACGGGGCCTGATCGAACACCGTCACGAAGTCGGCGTGCAGCGTGGGCGCGAGCCGGTCGAGTTCGGCGTTGACCCCGTGTGAGATGTCGACGACATTGGCGCCCTGCGCGGGCATCACCTGCAGCGTGAGTGCCGCCTTCCCGTTCACGCGTGCGATGCTGCCCTGCGGCACGGCCTCCAGGTGCACGTCGGCGAAGTCCGAGATGCGAACGACGTTCCCCTCGGTGTTGGTCACGGGAAGGGCCTGGAGATCCTCGATCGAGGTGATCGCCTGGCCGACGGTGACCGCGACTTTTCCGTCGGCTCCGGGGGCTTCTCCGGCGGGCATCGCCGCACCGTAGGCCTGCAGCAGTGGGGGGATCGCCGACGGCTCGATCTTCAAGCGCTCCACGTCGGCGGGGCGAAGGTCGATCATGATCCGCTGCGCTTCGCGGCCGGCGAGTTCTACCCGCTGCACGCCGTTGACGCTCTGCAGCGCCGGGACGACGGTTTGCGCGACCTGCTCGCCGAAGTCGGTGTCGCTCTTCGAGCTGCCCGCGCTGATCATCATGGCGGGAATGCCGTCGGTGCCGCCCGAGAAGACCTGGCTCTGCGCATCGGCGGGGAGCACTGGCTTCAATCCGTCGATCGCGCTCTTGATCGCACGGAGCGTCTCGTCGTCGTCCTTGCCGAACTCCCATTCGACCTGCAGCTGCGACGACCCGGAGGAGGTGGTCGAGGTGACGCGTTTCACGCCGGGCACGGCCATGAGGGATTGCTCCGCCGGTTCGGTGACCGTGCGCGACATCTCTTCTGGTGCGAGGCCCTGCGAGTCGATCATGATGAACGCCATCGGCACCTGCATCGAGGGCATCAGCTCTTGTTTGAGCGCGCTCATCGAGAACAGACCGAAGAGGGCGATCGCTGCGGTGACCAGCCCGACGATGAGTCGGTTCTTGAGGCTGGCGCGGGTGAGAGACGTCATGGGACCTTCCGTGGCGTGTGGCAGGCGGCGGGGTGCCGGCCCTGGTGAGCAGGGAGCGGCAGCAATGCCTGAGTCGTGCCGCTGTGCGGCCGATGTTTCCAGTTTGGCGAAGCCGCGAGTGCGCCACATCATCCCCAGGTACCATTTCCGCTCATCCCGAAGGTGGATTATGGAAACCCGTAGGCGGGGGCGAGGGGCTGCGGGGAGGGCGGTGGTCCGGTGCGAGGATCGTGCGCGACGGGGATCCTCGGGCTGTTCGGGCGGTGGCAGTACCGCAAAATATTGTTATACAGTTAATCAGTGGCGTGTGCACGCGGCCCTGTGCGCCCCACCACCGACGAGGAGGCGTTCATGCAGTCCCCAGAGCTGATCGAGAAGCTGCGGACCAGTGGTGTGGAGATCGACGCATCTTCGCGCCGGCTCATGGAGTACTCCTACGACGCCTCGAACTACCGGCTGCGCCCGGGCGCAGTCGTCTTCCCGAGGACGGTGGAGGACTGCCGCGAGGTGCTGCGCGCCGCCCGCGAGACCGATACGCCGGTGACGTTCCGAGGCGGCGGCACCTCCATGGCAGGCAACGCCGTCGGCGAGGGAGTGATCCTCGATCTCTCGCGCCGACTGCGGGCGATCGGCGAGATCGACCGAGAGTCGCGAACCGTGTGGGTCGATGCCGGCGTCGTGATGAGCGAACTGCGCAGCACGGTCGAGCGCCTCACCGACGGCGAGCTGACGTTCGCACCGGACCCTTCCTCCATGTCTCGTGCCACGATCGGCGGCTCGATCGGCAACGACGCCTGCGGCAACCACTCGGTCGAATACGGGCGCATGTCGCACCACGTACACGAGATCGAGTTGCTCACCGCCGACGGCACGCACCTCATCGCTGCGAAGGGCGGGGTGCGCGCGTTCGACCCGCACGACACCGACGCGCTCGACCGCGCCGAGCGGCTGAACGAGTCCATGGGGCTGCTGCGGGGCACGCATCTCGCGGCGCTCCGCACCGAGCTGGGCACGATCCCCCGGCAGGTCTCCGGATACCACCTCGCGAATCTCCTTCCCGAGAATGGATTCCACATCGCGCGCGCGCTCGCGGGCAGCGAGGGCACCTGCGCGCTGATCCTCCGTGCGCGCGTCGGGCTCGTCCCGAAACCCGGCCCGACCGCGCTGCTCTGCGTCGGATACGACTCCACGGTCGACTCCGCGCGCGACGTGATGACGATGCTCGAACTGCGGCCGAGCGCGATCGAGGGCTTGAACGCGTCGATCGTGGACATCATGCGGCATCGCCGCGGACCCGAGAGCGTCGCCGGGCTTCCGGAGGGCGTCGCCTATGTGATGGTCGAGTTCTCGGCCGACACCATCGATGCTGCGGCGCAGCGCTGCGACGAGCTCGTCACCCGCTTGCGCGAGGCGGGACGCCTGCGCGACTACGTCATCGCCACATCCGCCGAGGATCGCGCGAAGCTCTGGCGCATCCGAGAGGACGGCGCGGGACTCTCCTCGAAGCGACTGGACGGCGTGCAGACCTGGCCGGGCTGGGAAGACTCAGCGGTGTCGCCCGAGCGCCTCGCCGACTATCTCGCCGAATTGCTTCCCGTCATCGACGAGCACGGCTATACGGCCTCCATGTACGGCCACTTCGGCGCGGGATGCGTGCACATGCGGCTGGACTTCGAGCTTCGAAGCGACGACGGCCGGGCGAACTTCGCCTCGTTCATGCAGCGCGCAGCGGAGATCGTCGTCAGGCACGGCGGCTCGCTCTCGGGCGAGCACGGAGACGGCCGGGCGCGAGGATCCCTGCTCGAAACCATGTACTCGCCGGAGATGATGGGCATGTTCCGCGAGTTCAAGCGTCTCTGGGATCCGCGGGGACTCCTGAACCCTGGCATCATCATCGACGCTCCGCCATTCACCGAATCGCTTGCGCTCGTCGGGCTGCCAGACCCCGTGGTCGTCACCGAGGCGACCGGTGCCCACGGGAGCGGCGAACTCGGCGCGTTCGTCGGCAATTCGCATGCGTGCATCGGCGTCGGGCGCTGCCGGGCCACCTCGGGCGGATTCATGTGCCCGAGCTACCGCGCGACGCAGGACGAGAAGGATTCGACGCGCGGACGGGCGAGGGTGCTGCAGGAGCTCGCGCGCGGCAACGGAACCGTCGCAGGGGGCTGGGCCGTTCCGGAGGTTCGCGAAGCGCTCGATCTGTGCCTCTCGTGCAAGGCCTGCTCCACCGACTGCCCGACGGGTGTCGACATGGCAGAGGCGAAGTCGGAGCTGATCAACGACCACTATCGCGGCAAGCTGCGCCCATTCACGCACTACTCGATCGGCTGGCTGCCGCGGTGGCTCCCGCTGCTCACGCGAGTGAGTGCGATGGCCAACTGGGGAACGAAGCTCGGCCCGTTCAGGTGGCTGGCCGAGAAGCTGGGAATCAGCGCGCGTCGCAAGCTCCCCGCCTTCCGGCCGCATCGCCACTACGTCGAGCGGGTGCGAGAGGCGCAGTTCTCGGAGCAGGGCGACACGCTCCTCTTCGTCGACAGCTTCACCAAGGCGTTCCGGCCCGAGGTGGTGCCGGCGGCGGCTCGCGTGCTCCGCGACTCGGGCGCCGATGTCGGGTGCACCCCCGATGCGTGCTGCGGCCTCACCTGGGTATCGACCGGTCAGCGCGACGGCGCCGCGAAGCGCCTCGCGAACCTCGTGCGCAAGCTCGACGACGGCACTGATCGAGACATCGTGGTGCTCGAACCGAGCTGCGCGGCGACGATCCGCGATGACGCCCCCAAACTGGTTCCCGGTGAGGCTTCGAAGCGCGTGGCCGCACGAGTGCGCAGCTTCGCCGTTGCGGTCGACGAAGCCATCGGACGCGGGTGGCGGCCGAGCACCCCCGCTCCCGCGGAGGCGGTGCTGCAGACGCACTGCCACGAGCACGCGGCATTCGGCCCCGCCGCACAGCGGCGCGTGCTGCGCGCCTGGGGTGTCGGGAAGGTCGCCGAATCCTCATCGTGCTGCGGTGTGGCGGGCAACTTCGGTTTCGAAGCCGAACACTTCGACACCTCGATGAAGGTCGCGGAGCACTCCATCATTCCGGCGATCGCTTCGAGCCGTGAGGACGCGCTGATTCTCACGGACGGCTTCAGCTGCGCCATGCAGGTATCTCAGATCGAACCGCTGCGGGCGAGCGAGCACCTGGCGATCGCCCTGGACGGCTCGTGGAGGATCGAAGGGCAGGGCGACTAGCCTCGCGGCACCTCCCGGGTGCGGATCGGGGCGGATTGGGGTGCGTGGGCCATGCCGGCGACCGACCTGGAGAGCGCCGCACGAGGCTTGGACGACTGCCTGGGAAGTCCTAAAATGGCTCACTGTAATACAAGCTGACACAGCCTTGATAGTCTGAGTCGAACCCTTCCTAGGAGGAATAGTGGCAGCGAGACAACCCCTGCAGACGATCTCGGTTGCCGAGGCGGCAACCACGCGGCTCCGTGAAAGCCTCTTCGCCGGCACCTACAAGGCCGGCGAGGAGATCAAGGACACCCAGGTCGCGGAAGAGTACGGCATCGCTCGTCCCACTGCGCGTATCGCCGTGCAGCAGCTGATCAACGAGGGAATGCTGGTGCGCGACCCCGGATACAGCGCACGCGTGCGCACCTTCGATCCCGATCAGGTGCGCGACATCTTCCGGGTGCGCAAGCTCATCGAGCTCGACGCGGTTCGAGAGGCCAAGTCGCGCGGAGTCGCTCTCGATCGAGTGAAGGATGCGATGGGCCGCTTCGCAGACCTCGGGGAGGCGCCTGCATGGTCCCGAGTGGCCGAGGCCGATGCCGCGTTCCACCAGGCGGTCGTCGAGGTCGGCGGATCCGAGCGCCTGCGCTCGTACTTCGAGGGCATCACCAATGAGATTCGTCTGCTGCTGGCCCTTCCCGAGACCCACTTCGGGCGAGGGGAGTCCCCGTACGAGGAGCACGAGGAGCTCTTCCTGGTGCTCCAGGGTGACGCCACGATGAAGCAGCTCGAGCGGGCCTGGAGCTACCATCTCGACGAGTCGCGCGACTTCCTGGTGGGGCATCTCTCCGATCGGGCGTGAGTTTCCCCCAAATCCCACTTGGTGCCATACTGTTATACAGTACGCGCGGAGAGAACCATCCGCGCGCAGCGATCGGCAGAGAGATGGGCAGAATGAGCACGCAGGAGAACGTTCGCGTCGCGCTGGTGACGGGCGCCACCTCGGGCATCGGAGTCGAGATCGCAAGACAGCTTGCGAACGACGGCTTCCACGTGGCGGTCAGCGGGCGCTCGGCCGAGCGAGGTGAGCGAGTGGTCGCTCAACTCGACGGGCGAGCGCGATTCCTGCAGGCGGACCTGCTCGAACCCGGCGCTCCGGCGGCGCTCGTCGAGGCGACGGTGCAGGCGTTCGGCCGCGTCGACGTGCTCGTGAACAACGCCGCGATCGACCACACGAACGACCTGCTGGACGTGGGCGAGCGAGAGATCCGCGAGACGTTCGAGGCAAACACATTCGTACCGATGAACCTGCTGATTGCCGCCGCGCGTGCGATGCGCGCACAGGGAGCGGGCGGATCCATCGTCAACGTGACCTCCCGCCTCGCGAGCATCGGCGTGCCGACCATGGGCATCTACAGCGCGAGCAAGGGCGCGATGCTCGCCTTCACCAAGGCCGCGGCCATCGATCTCGCGCAGTACGGGATCCGCGTGAACGCCGTCGCACCGGGCATGACCCGCACACCCCTCTATGAAGAGTGGCTCGCGGGCCTCGCAGATCCCGCCGCCGAGTCCGAGCGCGTCGCCTCGGCGATCCCGCTCGGCCGCATCGCCGTGCCCGGGGACGTCGCCGCGACGGTCGCGTTCCTCGCCAGCGACGGAGCGGCGTACCTGACGGGCGTGTCGATTCCGGTGGACGGCGGGTACCTGGCCAAATAGGCCGCACAGATCCCCAGCCGCGCCAGCGCCCGCCAAGGAAGTCGAAGCATGAACCCCACTGCCGCATCGAGCCCCAAGACCCCCTCCGCCTCGCCTCGCACGAGTCGGATCATGCTCTACGTGAGCAAACGGGAGACGCTGCGACTCAAGCGCTTGCTGCGTGTCGAGATGGTCGGCGGGGTGCTCGTCATGGCCGCTGCCCTGATCGGGTTCTCGCTCGCGAACAGCCCGGTCAGCGAGTGGTACTTCGCGCTCAGAGATACGAGGATCGGGCCCGAGTCGCTCCACCTGAACCTCACACTGGGCCAATGGGCCTCGGACGGCCTGCTCGCGGTCTTCTTCTTCCTGGTCGGGCTCGAACTGAAGCGAGAGTTCGTCGAAGGGGCGCTCAGTCGCTTCTCCTCCGCGATCGTTCCGGTCATCGCCGCCGCCGGTGGCGTGGCTGTCCCCGCGCTCATCTATCTCGCAGTGAATGCCGGACAGCCGAGTGCGCACGGCTGGGCGATCCCGACCGCGACCGACATCGCCTTCGCGGTCGCAGTGCTGGGGCTCATCGCACCGCGCATCCCACTCGCGCTGCGCATCTTCCTGCTCACGCTCGCGGTCGTCGACGACTTCATCGCCATCGGAATCATCGCATTCTTCTACAGCAGCGGAATCACGCTGCTCCCCCTGCTCGGTGCGCTCCTGCTCGCGGGGGTCTACGCGCTGCTCACCCGGCGATTCGCCGGCTGGTACCACTCGCGCGCCTGGGCGGCCTGGCTCACCCTGCTGCCGATCGGGGTCGTGGTCTGGGCCCTGGTGCACGCATCGGGCGTGCACGCGACGATCGCAGGAGTGCTGCTCGCCTTCACCGTGCCCGTCGCCATGATGCCGCGGGGCGTCGACGAGCACGACCCCAACGATGCGACCACCAGACCGCACTATCTGGCTGAGCACTTCGGCTACCGCTTCGGCCCGATCTCCACGGGCATCGCGGTCCCCGTCTTCGCCTTCTTCGCCGCGGGAGTCGCGATCACGGGCTCCTCGGGATTCTTCGCGGATCCGATCGCACTCGGCATCATGCTCGGCCTGGTCCTCGGCAAACCCATCGGCATCGTCCTGACCACGCTCGCCCTCACCCGATGGACGCGCGCCGAGCTCGACCCGCAGGTGAAGCTCCGGGAGCTCATCGGCGTCGGCGCGCTCGCCGGCGTCGGTTTCACCGTGGCGATGCTGGTCGCAGAACTGAGCTTCAGCGATGCCGACTCGGCGGATACCGCGAGACTCGCCGTCATGGCCGGCTCCGTGACCGCGGTGGCGGTCGCCGCGCTCTTCCTGGTGAGGCCTGCGCGGACGCGCTCCTGACGTGCTCGGTCGGTGCCGGTGACGGTCCCGTGCGACGGCGCCACGTGATCGTGCCGTGCGAGGTGCTGCGCCCCCGTGCCGTGCCGCCGTGCCGTCATGCCGTGTCGTGCAGTGTGGTGCGACCCTGCAGACGCCGGCGCAGATCCGGCTGAGGGGACGATGCCCGAGCCTCCGTCTCGGCGACGCACGGCCGCGCGGGGCCTGCCTGGTGTAGGCGAGGAGTTCGTTCACGGCGGCGCGAGAGGTGCTCATGCCGGGGAACGCGAAGGCGCCCTCGCACCGGAGAACGGTGCGAGGGCGCCTTCGCTGCGAACAGCTCCTTCGTGAGCTACTTCATGAGCTGCGGCAGGAAGGTGCTGATCTGCGGCACGAAGGTGATGACCACCAGCACGCCGATGAGCGCGATCACATACGGCAGCGCCGCGAGACTGACCTTCTCGATCGACAGTCCGCTGATCGCGGAGGCGACATTGAGGTTGTCTCCCACCGGCGGGGTGGCGAAGCCGATCATCGAGGCCATGATCATCACGATGCCGAAGTGCACCGGGTCCATGCCGAAGCCAGTGACGACCGGTACGAGGATCGGAGCCAGCAGGATGATGCCCGCGAGCGTCTCCATGAACATTCCCATGAAGAGGAGCAGCGCGAGGATCACGAGCAGAATCACCCAGAACGGCACCGCCAGCGAGCCGAGCCATCCCGAGACCAGGTCGGGCACCCGCTCGACGGTCAGGATGCGTGCATAGGTCGAGGCGGTCGCGATGATCACGAGGATCATGCCCGAGATGAGCAGGGTCGACTTGAACATCTGCGGAATGTCCGAGCGCTTGGCCTCCCGGTACACCAGGGTCAGCACCACGCTGTACGCGACGGCGATACCCGCCGCCTCGGTCGGCGTGAAGACGCCTCCGTAGATACCGCCGAGCACGACGACGGGCATGAGCAGCGTCCACTTCGCCTTCCAGACCGCGGTACCGCGCTCCTTCCAGGTCGCCTTGGGAACGCCGCTGCCGAAGCCGCCCTTCTTGGCGTAATAGCGGCTGACGAAGTACAGCACGACGACGATGATGAGGCCGGGGATGAAGCCCGCCATGAACAGGTCGCCGATGGAGGTGTTCGTGGTGATGCCGTAGATCACGAGTGGGATGCTCGGAGGGATCACGATGCCGACACCGCCGGCGGTCGCGAGCACACCCGCGCTGTACCCCTTGCTGTACCCCTCTCGGATCATCGACGGGATCATGATGCCGCCGATCGCCGCGACGGTGGCAGGGCCCGAGCCGCTCAGCATGGCGAAGACGGTGGTGGCGAGCAGCGCCACCGCGGCGAGGCCGCCCGTCATGTGGCCGACGAATGCTTTCGCGACCTCGATCAATCGGCGGGAGAGACCGCCGTACTCCATGATCACACCGGAGAGCACGAACAGGGGGACCGCGAGCAGCGGATACGAGTCGACGGCACCGAACATCGTCTGCGTGAGGTAGCTGACGGGAATCACGCTGGTGGCGAGCACGGCGAGCACCGAGGAGATGCCGAGGGCGAACGCGATCGGCATGCCGATGAGCAGCAGAATTGCGAACGCGATGAAGAGAATTGCGAGACCCATGATCAGTCGACCTCCACCTGGGATTTGGGAATGGGGGCGTTCGGCTGCTTCACGATGTCGACGAACGCCAGCACGGTGTGCTGCGCGACTCGGAACGACATCAGGAACATACCGAGGGTGAGGCCGAAGTAGACGAACGACATCGGAATGCGCGCGGCGGCGGAGACCTGACCGCTGGCGACCTGCTGCATGACCTGCTGCCACGACAGCACGAGCATGAGGAGCAGGAATGCGAGCCAGAGCAGGAAGACGACGATGCGGATGACCCGCTGGGCGACGGGCACCTTGCTGCCGATGAGATCGACGAGCACGTTGAACTTGACGTGACGCAGGTACTTCACTGCGTAGCTGCCTGCGATCCAGACGAACCAGACGAGCGCGTAGCGCGCGATTTCCTCAGACCAGACGAGGGGTGCGCCGAGGAAGTAGCGCATGATGACCTGAGCGACGACGAGCACCGAGAAGATCACCAAGGCCGCGGAGGCCAGGTACACCTCGACGTATTCGTCGAGGTGTCGGAGAATGCGTTTCAGCATGTGAGGGCTTTCTTTGATGAAAACAAAGGGATCGGGTTCCGCGCCGGAGTCGGCGCGGAACCCGAGGTGGAGTGCCTAGTTGATGGCGTCCAGGAAGGTGGTGTTTCCGGCGGCTTCGAGGATCGCCTTGAGCTTCTCGGTGTCGACCTTCGAGGAGTTCTGCTCGTAGAACGGAACCGTTGCGTCGATCCAGGCCTGGCGCTCGGCCGGGGTCAGTTCTGCGACCGTACCGCCCGAGGCCTCGATCTCGCCGCGGACCTTGTCGTTGACGCCCGCCTTGAGCTCGCGGAGCTTCACGATCATGTCGTCTGCAGCGGTAGTGATGATCTCCTGGTCCTCAGCGGGCAGACCCGAGAAGAAGCTCGAGCTGATGAGGATGACCTCGGGGTCGTAGATCCAGCGCAGCTCGGTGGTCTTGCTTGCGGGCTCGGTGAACTTCGCGGAGTACATGAGCTCGAACGGGTTCTCCACGCCGTCGACCACGCCCTGCTGCAGGGCGGTGAAGACCTCGGGGAACGCCATCGGGGTGGGAGCGGCCCCGATGCTCTCCCAGTAGGCGATATGCATCGGTACCTGCATGGTGCGCAGCTTCTGGCCCTTCATCTCGTCAGGCGAGGTGATGGTCTGCTTCGTCATTGCGAGGTTGCGGAATCCGTTCTCGCCCCATCCGAGCGCGGTCAGGCCGCTCTCCTCGATGCCTTCGAGCATGCTGTCGCCGATCTCGCTGTCGAGCACCTCGTAGGCGGTATCGGCGTCCTCGAAGATGAAGGGGAAGTCGAAGACCTGGAGCGAGTCGTCGAAGTTCGCGAGCACGCCCACCGAGGGAGCGGTCATCTCGAGGTTGCCTGCCTGCACTGCTTCGACCATCTCGCGTTCGCCACCGAGCTGGCTGTCCGGGTAGACCTCGACGGTGATGCGGCCGTCTGAGCGCTCGCTGACGAGCTCGGCGAAGTAGTCGTACGCCTGGTTCTGCGTATCGCCGGCCGAGATCACATTGCCGAACTTGATGGTGTAGCTGGAGCCCTCGGCCTTGCCGGAGCCGCTATCGCCACCAGCCGCGCACGCCGTGAGGCTGAGCGCGGCGACGATCCCGAGCGCGACTGCGCCCTTGCGTGTGAACATGTGGGAAACCTCCATTGGTCTGTTCGGTCGACGGTCGACCGCGTGTAGTGCGGGAGTGCTGCGAACTCGCGGCGTCCTCGACTACAGAGCTATACTGTAATACAGTTTCACGAGAGTTCGCTAACTTGGTCATGTTGCTGATGGCAAATCGTTACTTGAAGATCCCTGACCAAAGCGAACTCACTCAGCCTTTCAGTTCTTTCGCTGCATGGCAGAAAACCCAAGATAAAGGAGTCACCCCATGACCTTGCTCAGCCCTTCCGCGGAGCGTCTCGCCGCCTCGGATGCTGCACTCGCGAGTCTGCCGAATTTCGCAAACCACGAGCCGGGCGCGAACGAGTTCGCGGTGCTCGACCCCTCTACCGAACAGCGCATCGCAACATTGCCAAGCTACTCGACAGCGTACGCGATCGAGCAGGTCACGATCGCAGACGAGGCCGGCCGGGCCTGGGCAGCCACCACGCCTCGCCACCGCTCAGACGTGATGCACAATGTGTACGCACACCTGATCGCGAATCGCGAGCGTCTCGCCTACGTGATCAGCCGCGAGATGGGCAAGACCCTCGCCGAGGCGCTGGGCGAGGTGCAGTATGCGGCCGACTACGTGCGCTGGAACGCCGACGAACTGCTTCGCCCTGCAGGTGGCTACCGCGAAAACCCTGTCGGCGGTTCCACCATCCTGACGAAGCGCGCTCCGGTCGGAACCGCCCTGCTGATTGCGCCGTGGAACTTCCCGATGGCCATGATCACCCGCAAGATCGCCCCGGCGCTCGCCGCGGGCTGCGGATCGGTGATCAAGCCTGCGGGCCTCACTCCGTTGACCACCCTGCTCACGGTCGAGCTGATGGCCGAAGCGGGCGTCCCTCGCGAACTCATGCGCGTCGTGACCACCACTCAGTCGGGCGCCTTCAGCGAGGCCGTGCTCAACGATCCGCGCATCCGCAAGATCTCGTTCACCGGCTCGACCGAGGTCGGATCGACGCTGATGGGGTTGGCGGCGAAGAACATTGTGAAGAGTTCGATGGAGCTCGGCGGGAATGCACCCGTCCTCGTCTTCGACGACGCCGATCTGGAGCGTGCCGTCGAGGGCGTCTTCCTCGCGAAGATGCGCAACGGAGGCCAGTCGTGCGTCGCCGCGAACCGGATCTACGTGCAGGACGGCATCGCGGACGCGTTCGTCGAGGCCTTCGCAGAGAAGATGGCATCGGTCAAGCTCGGCGCAGCGATCGCCGAAGGCGCTGATCTCGGACCCGTCATCGACCGCCGTGCGGTCGAACGCCTCTCGGCGCTCGTCGAGAACGCAACCGCTCACGGTGCTGAGCTTCGCGCCGGCGGGAGTGCGCCGGATGCGCCCGGCTACTTCTTCGAACCGACCGTGCTCGACCGTGTGTCGGCCGATACCGAGATCGCGTGCACCGAGGTGTTCGGTCCGGTAGCCGCCATCAGCCGGTTCTCGACGCAGGCCGAAGCGCTGCAGATCGCCAACGACACTCCGTTCGGACTCTCAGGCTATGTGTTCACCGAAAACCTGGACCGCGCCCTCAACGTGGCCGACGCGCTCGAGACCGGCCTCGTCGGGATCAACAACGGTGTCCCGTCGAATGTGGCTGCGCCGTTCGGGGGCATGAAGCAGTCGGGGCTCGGACGCGAAGGCAGCCATGAGGGTCTCGAGGAGTACCAGGAGATCCGCTTCTACAACATCGCACGTCGCGAGACCGTCTAGGCGACCGGGCTGCACCGAGCATCGTTCGGGGCCGCCCTGCCAGCTCACCAATTCACCCTACGAGACGCAGAACTACAGGAGATTCACCATGTCAACCACCCACTTCCCGCAGCGCGTTCGCACCGCGGTCCCCGGCCCCCGGTCCACCGAGGCGCACGAGCGTCGCCAGCAGTACGTTTCGGCATCCGTCGCTTCCTACATGCCCGTCTACATCGATCGGGCGGAAGGCTCGATCCTCACCGACCTCGACGGCAACGAGTACATCGACTTCGGCTGCGGCATCGGCGT